>NZ_PBSH01000029.1 GCF_002726155.1 Alcanivorax sp.
GCGTAGCTCGTAGCTCGTAGCTCGTAGCTCGTAGCTCGTAGCTCGTAGCTCGTAGCTCGTAGCTCGTAGCTCGTAGCTCGTAGCTCGTAGCTCATTCAGCGTAAGTGCAAAACCCGTGAGGCCCAAGATTGACCGTGGTGGAACATTCCCACTCAATTCTCTGCATTCCAACTTCCACCGGCCATGTCGTGAGTTGATGCCCATCAAGACGGCCTGCCAGCTCCAACTTCAACATCCCACCATCCAGTAAATACGCCCGCTTTATGCGTTTTCCGGTCACCTGCTCCTGGCCCACCCCCATATCCGTCAGGCTGTCTGGCCAGGTACCACCGGACAGATAGTATTCCGTCATATGCATGCGCAAAGCATTTACCGTGCTGAACGTCTGGGCCAACTCGGAACGGTCTCGGCTGCTGCTGAATAATTCCCAGGTTTTCGGGTCAATCCCCGGCGGCGGCGCATCTTCGGGCTCACGGGGTGATACCGGTGTTTCAGGAATGGCAACACGCCGGGCAAGAGCATCGATATCCCCTTCATAGCGGGCACGCAGGGAGCAGCGACTGCCCGTCCAGCGCTGCCCCTGCAGGGACGGTGTTTCGGTTTGCAGCTGGGTGAGGTAAGCGTCCCGGAGCAACGATTCCGGCCGGTCCTGTTTCTTGTATGCCTGCTGGCGCTGCCGATACTCATCGGTGGCCGCGATCACACTGAGTAAGCTGACGTGAAGCTCTTCGGTCATCAACTGCAAGGCACGACCGCAGACCTGCTGCTCGGTTTCACCCTTCCCGGCCCGTTCCACCTTGGCCAGTGCCAGAGACATGGCCATAACCGGCGCCCCCAGCGCCAGCAACATAGCCACAATAACAATACGCATCCCTTCCCCCTTTGCTCCCCTTACAAACCAGCCCAGCGCGACCTGCGGCAACCCCAAAGCAGCACCAACATGGCGACGCGCTATTTTTTGTTTTTAGCGTCTTGCGTCATGCTTCCGGCATCCAGCGTTACTATTTCTGACTCAACTCTACAACTGACTCAATGAAGACCTTGGCGTGCTCCGGGTCAACTTGTGGTGTAATGCCATGGCCAAGATTGAAAATATGCCCGGGGTGGTCACCAAAATCATTGAGAATACGCTGCACTTCCGCACGGATCGCCTGCGGGGAAGCATACAGCACGGCCGGATCCATATTGCCCTGCAAGGCCACCTTGTCACCCACACGACGGCGCGCCTCACCAATATTGATGGTCCAGTCCAGGCCCAGCGCATCGCATCCGGATTCCGCCATGGATTCCAGCCATAACCCACCGTTCTTGGTGAAAAGAATCACCGGCACCTTGCGGCCTTCATGATCGCGAATCAGGCCATCAACAATCTGCTTCATGTATTTCAGGGAAAACTGCTGGTACGCCTCGGCGGACAGGGCGCCTCCCCAGGTATCAAAAATCTGCACGACCTGGGCGCCATGGCGAATCTGCGCATTCAGGTAGGAGGTGACCGACTGTGCCAACTTGTCGAGCAGGGCATGGGCCACTTCAGGCTGGCTGTACACCATGGCCTTGAGATGACGAAAATCCTTGCTAGAGCCGCCTTCCACCATATAAGTGGCCAACGTCCAGGGACTGCCGGAAAAGCCGATCAGGGGAACACGGCCATTCAGGGCACCACGAATGGTGCTTACCGCTTTCATCACATACCCAAGATCGGATTCCGCATCAGGAATCGGCAGCGCGGCCACGTCGGCTTCCGTGCGCACCACTTTCCTGAATTTCGGGCCTTCCCCGGTTTCGAAGTACAGCCCCAGGCCCATGGCATCGGGGATGGTCAGGATGTCGGAGAACAGAATGGCCGCGTCCAGCGGGTAACGCTCCAGCGGCTGCAACGTGACTTCGCAGGCCAGGTCGGCATTCCTGCACAGATCCATGAATGAACCCGCATGTTCACGGGCTGCCCGGTATTCCGGCAGATAGCGACCCGCCTGGCGCATCATCCAGATGGGCGTGCGGTCCACCGACTCGCGGTTCAAGGCACGGAGGAAGCGATCGTTTTGCAGGGGAGCGAAAGTCATGTGGGTTCCTTTGGAAACGCTTCACGCACCACGCTGCACGCAACGCGCGAAAATCAAAATCTTCAACATCATATAGAAAAAGGGCCTGCAAAAGCAGGCCCTTTTAGCGTGATGCGTGCAAGCATGGCGCTTGCAGCGTCTCACTTAAACATCCAGATAATCAAGAATCCCTTTAGCGGCTTCACGGCCTTCCCAGATGGCGGTCACCACCAGGTCGGAACCACGCACCATATCACCGCCGGCAAAGATCTTCTCATTGCTGGTCTGGAACGGGAAAGCTTGTTCCTCGATCGCCATAACACGGCCGGAATCATCGGTATTGATGCTCTTCGCATCAAACCAGTCCGCCGGGCTGGGGCGGAAACCGAACGCCACAATTACCGCATCCGCCGGGAGAATTTCTTCACTACCGGGAATAGGCTCAGGGCGACGACGACCATTGTTGTCCGCTTCGCCCAGCTTGGTTTCCACTACCTTGACGCCAACAACCTTGCCGTCTTCACCCACCACTTCGATGGGCTGGCGATTGAACAGGAACTGCACGCCTTCTTCTCTGGCGTTGGTCACTTCCTTGCGTGAACCAGGCATGTTTTCTTCATCGCGACGGTAGGCACAGCTGACGCTTTCTGCCTGCTGGCGAATGGACGTGCGGTTACAGTCCATGGCGGTATCACCACCACCCAGCACCACCACACGCTTGCCCTGCATGTTGATGAAATCGGCTTCGTCTTTTTCAAAGCCCAGGTTGCGGTTAGCGTTGGAAATCAGGAAAGGGAGCGCCTCAAACACACCCTCCAGCTCTTCACCCGGGAAGCCGCCTTTCATATAGGTATAAGTGCCCATACCCATGAAGACCGCATCGTATTCGGCAAGTAGCTCATCGATGGTGATGTCTTTGCCGACTTCTACGCCCAGACGGAATTCCACACCCATGCCTTCGAACACTTCACGGCGCTTGGCCATGACCGGTTTTTCCAGCTTGAACTCGGGAATACCGAAGGTGAGCAGGCCGCCGATTTCTTCATAACGGTCGAACACCACCGGTTTCACGCCGCTGCGCACCAGCACGTCGGCACAACCGATACCGGCAGGGCCAGCACCAATCACAGCGACTTTCTTGTCGGTCCACACCACCTTGGACATGTCCGGGCGCCAGCCCATGGCCAACGCCGTATCGGTAATGTACTTCTCGGTGGCACCAATGGTCACCGCACCAAAACCGTCATTCAGGGTACAGGCCCCTTCACACAGACGGTCCTGCGGGCACACACGACCACAGACTTCCGGCAGGGAGTTGGTCTGGTGACTCAGCTCCACCGCTTCCAGCAGGTTGCCTTCGCTGATCAGCTTCAACCAGTTGGGGATGTAGTTATGGACCGGACACTTCCATTCACAGTACGGGTTACCGCAATGCAGGCAACGGTGTGCCTGATGCTCTACTTCCCGGGTTTCAAACGGGTAGTAAATTTCTTCGTACTTGTGTTTGCGGTCCTCAATATCCTTTTTCTTCGGATCGTGCCGGGGCACGTCAAGAAACTGGAAATTATTGCTCAAACGTTCAGCCATGGTATCCCCCGTTATGCCGGATTGGCGCGCGTGCTCTGCAGCAGGTTTTCCAGGCTTGCAGCCTTGGGTTTAACCAGCCAGAACTTGCGGCTCATGGCATCAAAGTTGTCCAGAATGTACTGGCCCCATTCGCTGCCGGTCTCTTCCACGTAATCTGCGATTACGCCGCGCAAGTGACTGCGGTGAGACTCGGTGGCTTCGGAACTGATGCGATGCAATTCGATCAGTTCCGGGTTGATGCGGTCGAAGAAATCATTGTCTTCGTCCAGGACGAAGGCGAAACCGCCGGTCATGCCCGCACCGAAGTTGTGGCCAGTGCGACCCAGCACGGTGATGGAACCACCGGTCATGTATTCACAGCAGTGATCGCCGGCGCCTTCCACGATGGCATGGGCCCCGGAGTTACGCACCCCGAAACGCTCACCCGCGGTACCTGCGGCATAGAGCTTGCCGCCGGTGGCGCCGTAGAGGCAGGTATTACCAATAATGGCCGTTTCCTGACTCTTGAACGGGCTGCCATTGGGCGGGCGAATCACCAGCTTGCCGCCAGCCATGCCTTTACCCACATAGTCGTTGGCATCGCCTTCAATGTACATGTGCAGACCACCGGCATTGAACACACCGAAGCTCTGCCCGGCGGTGCCGGTAAAGCGAACCTTGATCGGCGCTGTTTCCATGCCCAGGTTGCCATGTTTCTTGGCAATCTCGCCAGACACACGGGCACCCACGGAGCGGTCACAGTTGGTGATCTCGTAATGGAAAGAACCACCGGACTGGCTTTCGATAGCGGTCGCCATGTCCTCCACCATCTTCTGGCTCAGCACCGCCTTGTCGAACGGTTCGTTACGGCTCACCTGACAATGGGTCGGCTTGTCTGCCGGCACCAGGTCATTACGCAGAATCGGGGTCAGGTCCAGCTTGCCCTGGCGCGTTGTTTCACCTTCCAGCACTTTCAGCAGGTCAGTGCGGCCGATCAGGTCCGGAATGCTCTTCACGCCGAGCAGCGCCAACAGCTCACGCACTTCCTTCGCCACAAAGGTGAAGTAGTTGATCAGCAGTTCCGGCGCACCAATGAAATGCTCTTTACGCAGATCTTCACGCTGGGTAGCCACGCCGGTGGCGCAGTTGTTCAGGTGACAGATACGCAGGTATTTACAGCCCAGCACGATCATCGGCACGGTACCGAAACCGAAGGACTCGGCACCCAGAATCGCCGCCTTGATCACGTCCAGACCGGTCTTCAGGCCGCCATCTGTCTGCAGGCGAATTTTGTCGCGCAGATCGTTACCGCGCAGCGCCTGATGCGCTTCCGCCAAGCCCAGCTCCCAAGGGGAACCGGCGTAGCGGATGGAGGTCAGCGGGCTGGCTGCAGTGCCACCGTCGTAACCGGAGATGGTGATCAGATCCGCGTAGGCCTTGGCCACACCGGACGCTACCGTACCGACACCGGGTTCGGACACCAGCTTCACAGACACCTGGGCATCCGGGTTGACCTGCTTGAGGTCAAAGATCAGCTGGGACAAATCCTCAATGGAGTAGATGTCATGGTGCGGCGGCGGCGAAATCAGGGTCACACCGGGCACCGAGTGACGCAGGCGCGCGATCAACGCATTCACCTTACCACCGGGCAGCTGGCCACCTTCACCGGGCTTGGCACCCTGAGCCACCTTGATCTGCAGCACTTCGGCGTTGACCAGGTAATGCGGGGTCACACCAAAACGGCCAGAGGCAATCTGCTTGATCTTGGACACACGCTCGGTGCCAAAGCGGGCCGGGTCTTCCCCGCCCTCGCCAGAGTTGGAACGACCACCCAAACGGTTCATTGCCGTAGCAATGGCTTCGTGGGCTTCCGGACTCAAAGCACCCAAAGACATGCCTGCGGAATCAAAGCGCAGCAGAATATTTTCCAGCGGCTCCACCTGATCCACGTCGATGGCGTCCACGTCATCGCGCAAAGCAAACAGGTCACGCAGAGTCGCCACCGGGCGCTTGTTGACCAGCTCGGCGTACTCTTTATACGCGTCGTAGTCACTGTCCTGGGTGGCACGGTGCAAGGCGTAGATCACGTCTGGATTGAAGGCGTGATATTCCTTGCCGTGGATATACTTGAGGATACCGCCCGCATCGATGGGCTTGCGCTGCTTCCAGGCATCCTTGGCCAGGTTCTGCTGGTCTTCCTGGAAATCCTCAAAGCCCGCCCCTTGAATCCGGCTGGGCACGCCACGGAAACACAGCTCTACCACTTCGCTGCTGATACCAATGGCTTCAAACAGCTGGGCACCCCGGTAAGAGGTAATGGTAGAGATCCCCATTTTGGAAAGGATCTTCATCAGGCCCTTGTTGATGCCTTTACGGAAGTTCTTTTGCAGCTCCACCGCATCGCCCAGCAGCTCGCCGGAGCGCACCATATCAGCGATCACATCATAAGCCAGGTACGGGTACACCGCTGTGGCACCGAAACCAAACAGCACAGCGAAGTGATGGGAGTCACGCACCGTGGCGGTTTCCACGATGATGTTGGCGTCGGAGCGCAGACCTTTTTCGGTCAGGTAGTGATGCACCGCGCCGGTGGCCATCAAGGCGTGAATGGTGAGCTTGTCCTGGGCAATACCATGGTCCGTCAGCACCAGAATGACATTGCCATCGCGTACCGCTGTTTCAGCCTGCTGACACAGATCCAGTACCGCCTGCTTGAGGCCGATCTCAGCGTTGTAGTGCAGGCTGAGCTTGGCTGTCTGGTAACCCGGACGCTCGATGTTGATCAGGTTGGTGAACTTGGAGTGCGACAGCACCGGGGTAGACAGAATCGCCCGATCGGCGTGATCGGCGGTCTCTTCGAACACATTGCGCTCGGCACCCACACAGGTTTCCAGGCTCATCACGATCGCTTCGCGCAGCGGATCGATGGGCGGATTGGTCACCTGGGCAAACTGCTGACGGAAGTAATCGAACAGGGAGCGCTCGCGACGGGACAACACCGCCATGGGGGTATCGTCACCCATGGAACCGGTGGCTTCCTGGCCAGACTCGGCCAACGGACGCAGCACCTGATCACGCTCTTCAAAGCTGATCTGGAAAAACTTCTGGTAGCTGAGCAGGTCCTGTGGATCCACCTCGTCGGTACGGCCCACTTCGTGGTCGTAATCCGCTTCGATGCGCAGGGCGTTGCTCTTCAGCCAGTCACGGTAGGGGTGACGGACTTTCAGGCGGTTATCAATATCCTTGGTGTGCAGGACTTCACCGGTTTCGGTGTCAATGGCCAGAATCTGACCCGGCCCCACACGGCCCTTGGCCACCACGTCTTCCGGCTTGTAGCTGTACACACCGATTTCCGAGGCCAGGGTAATAAAACCGTTTTTGGTAACCACCCAGCGAGCCGGGCGCAGACCATTACGGTCCAGCATACAGACGGCGTAACGGCCGTCCGTCATTACCAGGCCAGCCGGGCCATCCCACGGCTCCATGTGCATGGAGTTATATTCGTAGAAGGCTCGCAGGTCCGCATCCATGGTTTCCACGTTCTGCCAGGCAGGCGGAATCATCATGCGCACGGCGCGGAACAGATCCATGCCCCCGGCCAGCAGGATTTCCAGCATGTTATCCATGCTGGAGGAATCGGAGCCGGTACGGTTAACCAGCGGGCTCAGTTCTTCCAGGCCCGGCAACAGCTCATTCTCGAACTTGTTTTCCCGGGCCAGCGCCCAATTCCGGTTACCCTGCACGGTGTTGATTTCACCGTTGTGGGCCAGGTAACGGAACGGCTGAGCCAGCGGCCACTGGGGCAGCGTGTTGGTAGAAAAGCGCTGGTGGAAAACGACAATGGCCGTTTCCATGGCGCTGTCCCCCAGGTCCGGGAAGAACACCGGCAGATCCACCGGCATCATCAAGCCTTTGTAAGACATCACAGAGGCGGACAGGGAACAGATATAGAAGTAGCCGTCGCTTTCGATGGCTTTTTCCGCATGGCGACGGGCAAAGAACAGCCGACGGTTCAGCTCCTGCTCGGAGTTGCCATCTGCCGCCACCATCACCTGCCAGAAGCCCGGCAGGGAGGCCCGCGCCAGATCACCGAGGTAAGACGGGTCGGTGGGCACTTCGCGCCAGCCGAGTACGGCAACACCCTGAGCCTCCAGAGCCGCATTGATAGCGCTCTTCTGCTGCTCGGACTGATCCGCGTCCGGGTGGGTAAATACCATCCCCACGCCGTAGTTATCCGGCAACGTAATGGATTGCTCTTCCGCGACCTTGCGGAAGAAAGAATCGGGTTTCTTAAGCAACAGACCGCAGCCATCACCGGTTTTTCCGTCGGCATTAATGCCGCCCCGGTGTGTCATGCACGTAAGTGCTTCAATAGCAGTTTGCAGAAGCTCGTGGCTGGCCTGGCCCTCCATATGGGCAATCAGACCAAAACCACAGTTGTCCCGGAATTCTCCGGGCTCAGTGAGCCCCCGCACCAGCGTTGAGTTCTGCTGCATGAAAACCTTTCCTCTTGAAATTCAGAGACTTACAGAAGGCAAATGGCGTCAAGAAAATGGTGACGGCAAAAAAGGGATATGCATTCTACACATTGCGCGCTTGGGCGACAAATTGAACAGTCACCCAAGGCGCTTTTTCATGCTCAAAGTTCGCCGCGAACATCGCCCATTTTGCGAGGAAAAGGCCCCGCTGAGCGCAACTTTGCTGGCAACGTCGACTTTGCATCAAGCGCTGCCTGGCGACTGGAATAGTCCCCGGCGAGCACCAGAAACACGGTTTTTCCATTCCGTTTGGCCGGATAATAAGCACCTTTACGGTCCAGCTGGTCCAGCACCGCACGGGCATTAGCCTCTTGGCTAGTGGCGGTAATCTGCAAAAACCAGCGATTATCATCCAGCGCCGCGAGCCAGGCCGCCTGATTATACCCGGAGGTGTCGGTCGTCGGTTTTTCCTGCGCGGATGGCGAAGCAGCCTTGCCCTCCTCGGACTTTGGTTCTGACGGCGCAGAGTCGGCCGGCTTGTCGGGGGGCGGCGCTACCGCAACCTCCTGTTGCGCCTGGGCCGGTGACGACTGCATCACCGGATCGGTCACCGGCGTCAGCTCCACATTGCTGCTCGGCGCAACCTCAACGTTGCTTTCTTCGTCTTCCGGCTCCGCCCCTAGATCCTCGAGACGCGCCACCGGCTCCATGGTCGGCTTCAGCGGTGTCACCCCGGGCTCCTGGGGCCTAGTCTCTTCCGGTTTCGACGGCACCGACTCCGGCACAGGCAAAGCCAACTCGCGGGAGGCCTGCGCCGCATCCTCATCATCACCGCCAGAAAGCACCGACCACAAGAGGATCACCACCAACAACAAGCCCACAACAGCCGCCCCGTGACGCCAGGGCGCGGCGGCACGGGACGCTGACGCCGTATCAGCCGGCGGCACTGGCACTTCGGCATCAGCATGATCATCGTCATCTTCATCACTGGAACGCGCGGAAAAACCCGGCATGTCACTCATTTCGTCATCGCCATCGGCCTCGCCCGCTTCAGCGGCGCTATCCGGGTTGTGCGTGGCAGCCCCCACCGGCACCGCTGCAGCGGAGTCCCGGGTACCCTGCAACAGCCCCAGCAGAGCACCCGGCAACCCCTCACTACGGTGCGCCAGCCGCTCTGACTCATCCTCATCCAGCTCCTCACCGGCAACAAACCAGGCAAAGTCCTGCACGTCATCGGCATTCAGTGTCGGCAGATCCAGCACATCATCCACGGTAAAGTCCACGGACTTGAGCGCTTCAACGGTGCCCGGCAGCCCACCGAACAGGTAGCACAACCGCACCCCCAGCTTCTGCTTGAGGGCCGCCATAGTGGTCAGCGCATCCGCCCGCACGTCTTCACTGTTATCCACCACCACCACCAGGCGACCGTTACTCAAGGTGTCACGGAGCACCTGAGGCAGCTCGGCGCGGTCGATATCAAAATGACGCAACAACGCATCAACCACCACATTGGCATCATGGGGCGCACTGCCATCGATGCGAACCACTTCCATGTCGGCCAGCAGCGCCATCACTGCCTGCCCGAGCAGAGTAGACACACCGCTGCCCGTATCGCCCTCTATAGCCACTACCGACCCCAGCCCGGCATGGGCGGTCATGGCATCCAGGAAATCCCCTCGCGAGGCCCCGCTATAGAAACGTTCGTCATCATGCTCCACAAAAAGCCTCCAGCGTTTTTTGCAATGCCGCTTCATCATAGTCGGCTGTTACCACAGCCTTACCCAGCGCGCGCAACAGCACAAGGCGTAACTGGCCGTTATGAACCTTCTTGTCCATGGCCATAAGATCGACAAATTGTTCAGGCGTCATGCCTTCAGGAACCGCCACCGGCAAGCCCCAGGTCGACAGCAGTGCCACGACATCCGCCTCCAGCGAGCCCTGCACCCAACCCAGCTCGGCCGACATGCGGATCGCCATAAGCATGCCCACCGCCACGGCTTCACCATGCAGCCACTGACTGTAACCGGTGGCCGTCTCGATCGCGTGACCGAAGGTATGCCCCAGATTCAACAGTGCACGATTACCTTGTTCGGTCTCATCGTCTGCCACCACCTGCGCCTTGTTTTCGCAGCTACGGAAGATGGCCTCGGAGATAACCGACTCCTCTCTGGACAACAGCTTGCTGTTGTTGGTTTCCAGCCACTGGTAGAAATCCGGATCACGGATCAGGCCGTATTTGACCACTTCCGCGTAACCGGCAGCCAGCTCCCGCTCGGGCAGCGTGCCCAGCACATCGGTATCAATCAGCACCAGGCGCGGCTGATGAAAGGCGCCAATCATGTTCTTGCCGCGGGGGTGATTTACCGCCGTCTTCCCCCCCACGGACGAGTCCACCTGCGCTAACAGCGTGGTCGGCACCTGAATAAAATCCACACCACGTTGATAACAGGCCGCCGCAAAACCCACCATGTCACCGACCACACCGCCACCCAGCGCGATCAACGTGGTCGTGCGCGAATGACGTTTGGCCATCAAGGCATCAAAAAGCGTTTCCAGAGTTTCCAGGGTTTTGTATTTCTCACCGTCAGGAAGGATCAACGTATCGCACTGGATCGCGGAAAATTGCGCTTCCAACGCCGCCAGATACAACGGGGCGATCGTTTCATTGGTGATAATCATCACCTGATTACCGCGCACCTGCTCGGCCAGAGGAAAAGACGACAGCAAGCCGGCCCCGATATGAATAGGGTAACTCCGCTCGGCCAGGGCTACCTGAAGTGTGCGCATTACAGCTCCCACAAAATAATTCAGCAAAACAGGCCGACAACAGCCCGACAATTGCCTGCATTATCCTTGTGGGTGAGAGTCCAAACAAGCGAGCACGTCATCGGCGACCTTTTTCAGGTTACCGGATGCCGTCGAGACGACATGGTGAGCCACCTGCCGGTAGAGCGGATCACGCTCAGCGAACAGGGTCTCCAGCCGCGCCCTGGGGTCTGCCGTTTGCAGCAGCGGGCGGCCTTTGTCATTGCGGGTGCGCGCCAACTGAATGTCTACCGGCGTCCACAGATAGACCACACAGCCACGCTCATGGAGAAAGGTGCGATTTTCCGGGGTCACCACAACCCCACCCCCGGTCGCCAGCACGATGCCGGACTCCCGGGTCAATTCGTCAATGACATCCTGCTCTCTCCGCCGGAACCCCACCTCACCTTCCATATCGAAGATCCAGGGAATGTCCGCCCCGGTCTTCTCCTCAATCACACGATCAGAGTCGAAAAACGGGCGATCCAGCAGCTGAGCAAGATGCCGGCCCAAGGTGCTTTTACCTGCACCCATGGGCCCGACAAGAATCAAAGGAACAATAGAATTAGTCTTGATCACCGATTAGCCAAAGCATCCTTCATCAACCGTGGCGTAATAAAGATCAGCAGTTCCTGCTTGTTATCACGATTCACGGTCTTTCTGAACAGGTTACCAATCCACGGCAAGTCACCCAGGAAAGGCGTCTTGGTCACGGAATTGATCTTCTCCTGCTGAAAGATACCACCAAGCACCACCGTCTCGCCATCATTGACCAGCACGGAGGTTTCTACCCGGTTAGTATTGATCGCCGCGGAACCGTCTGAACTGAAGGAATCATTGTTCACTTTCAGCGTCATGATGATATTGCCATCTGGCGTGATATGCGGGGTCACCTCAAGACGCAGTTCCGCTTCCACAAAATCGATGGACGTAGCGCCCGAGGACGTGGCTACCTCAAAAGGCACCTGCTGACCGGATGCAATCACCGCAGGCTGCTGATCTGCAGTCAGCACCTTCGGAGTAGCCACCAACTCACCATGACCTTCCGCTTCCAGAGCGGAAAGCTCAAGCTCGATCAGGCCAGAGGCGAGAGAGGTAAAGCCGACAGCAAACCGGGATGCATTGGCAGAATCGACCCCCAGATCGACAATCAAATCGTCATCGTTTTCGATATCTTCAAATAAATAATCATCAGGGCCGAAATCCACATCATCGGGATCAATAGCCGGGCTGGCCGCAAAGGCTGTTCCGTCAATATTAGTCTGGTGCAAATTACGCAGAGACTGCAAACGGCCCGACACACCATAGGTACGACCATCCTGAAGCATGCTCTCGGTGTCAAAACCCAAGCCACCCCAACGCACACCGAATTCATCCGTTACGTCATTGGTTGCCACCACAACACGGGCCTCGATAAGTACCTGCTGAACAGGAACATCCAGCTGATCAATCAGCTCACGAATCTCCTCCAGCTTTGCCTGGGTATCCTGCACAATCAGCGTATTGGTACGCTGATCGACAACAACAGAACCACGACTGGAAACCAGCGCCTCACCTTTACCCCCAGCGTTGGCAATCAACCCTTTCAGCTCCGAGGCGTTGGCATAATTGATATTGATATATTGGGTACGCAAGGGCGCTAACGCTTCAATTTTCTTCTGGCTTTCCAGCTCCAACTGCTCACGGGCCGCAATCTCATCTGCGGGCGCGACGAGCAAGACGTTACCCACCTGACGCTTATCCAGCCCCTTGGTTTTCAGAATCAATTCCAGCGCCTGATCCCAAGGCACATTCTGCAAACGCAGAGTGATGCGACCATCAACCGTATCAGAGGCCACCAAGTTCAAGCCGGTAAAGTCGGCGATCAGCTGAAGTACCGAACGCACTTCAATATCCTGGAAATTCAGGGACAACTTTTCGCCAGTGTATTCAAACGCGTCTTTTTTCTTTCGTGCCGCTTCCGCCTTGCTCACCGGCTTAACATTAATACTGAACTCGTTATCCGCCTGGTATGCCAGATACTCCCACACCCCGGTCGGCTCAATAACCACCATGGTGCTACCCTCGGCTGACTGGGTCTCCACCATCTTGACCGGCGTCGCAAAATCGGTCACATCCAGTTTCCGCACCAGCTCATTGGGCACACCAGCCCCGACAAACCGGGCCACAATCTTGCCGCCCTCTTCTTTCACATCGACCGGAATTGAGGGCTCAGACAGCTTGATAATCACACGACCTTCGCCGCTATCACCACGCCGAAAATCCACACCGGTTACAGCCGCTTCGCCACTGTAATCGTCACCTTGGGTGGCCTGATTCTGCTTATCCACCTGATCATTACCCAGGAGAACGACCAGATCATCCCCTTCGGCACGAGTAGAATACCCGGTCAGCGATTCCAGATTAAAAATTAGTCGTGTTCGGTCTTTTGCTTCAACGATAGTCACGCTGCGGGCATTACCCGAACCGAGATTTTGCCGCTTGCCTGCGATATCCGTATCGGCGCCAACAAGATCCAGAGCAATTCGGGCAGGCTGCTCAATACTGTACCCCTTTACTTCCGGCACCCCCCCTTCAAACTTCAAGCGCACTTCCATGCCATCACCGGACAGGGAGTTCGCTTCGATCGACTTCAGCGTATCTGCGCCCGCAACCATAGAGAGAACCGACAGTACCCCTACAGAAAACAGCCCCGCCAGACGCCGGGAAGCGCTCTTTTTTATTGTCAATTTTGCACATTTCATAACTGGGTCCCCAGCGACTATTATTCGGAAATCGAGACGTTACTGGCGCGTTCCACCCAGCCATCTCGACCATCCGGTACGATTTCAATCAAACTTACCTTGGCTTCGTTAACCTGCTTGACCAAGCCAAAATTCTTCCCCATATGACTACCCGGCTTGACCCGAGTAACAGCCCCCGAAGGGTCAGCAACAAGCGCCTGGAGCGGCTCGCCAGGCTTACTAATGGTCCCAACCATTTTCAGCGTATCCAGCGAGAATCGCTCCAGGTATTCTTTCGGGCGCCCCATATCCGGCTCTACCTTTCGGCCATCTGGCACGACCAGCAGCTCCTGATCTTGCGGCGGACTGAATGGAGAGCGAAGCTTGTGGGCCGCATATGAATAAGAAGCAATAGGCTTGAATTCTGGTGGCGGCTCAATCCGCCCCCGAGGCCTTGCCTTGATTTCCTGGAGTCGCGCATCCAGTTCTGACAAATTTGCACTGGAACCGCACCCGGCAAGACCGAACAAGGCGACGCAAGCAACAGAAAGAAAGACTAATTTTTTCATTATCCCACGCCCCCTTATTTATTCTTGCCAGAAGAATTCGCGCCGCCCGCAGCGCCATCTTTACTGGAATAGCGGTAGGTCTTGGCCGTAATGTCCATTCTCAGCAGCCCCAGAGCAGCCAACTCTTTATTACTATCCGATGGCCGCGTCACAGTAAAATCATGCAGCGTCACAATACGCGGCAGCGACGCCACACCGGACACAAACGAACCGAAACCATGGTAATCACCGATCACCTGAATATTGATTGGGAGTTCTGCGTAAAACTCCTTTTCAATTTCATTTCTCAGCTCAATGTTTTCAAATTCCAACCCACTACCCAACCCCGTATGGGTGATATCCTCAAGCAAGCCGGGCACCTCGGTATCTTTGGGCAGCTGCTTGAGCAGGGCCCCAAAGGTCTGCTCCATTTCCGCCAACTGCTTACGAAACTGATCAAGGTTGTGGGCTTCAAACGCTTTCTTTTCATACCCTTGCAGCAAGGTCGCTTCTTCTCTTCTTTGCTGCTCAAGCGTCTGATTGGCATCACTGATCGACAGGAAATAACCAAGAACGACAACAATAACCAGTACAAGAATGGCCGCCCCAATCTTTATTGGCGTAGGCCACCCCCCCACATTCTCAAAATCCAGGCTGTTGAGTTCATCCATCAACTCGCCCAGATCCAAATTTTTCAGCTCAGAGGCTTTCATTGTTTTTCTCCCTCTTTATTGCTGTTCAGAGAGGCCTGCTTGACGGTTAATGTGAAGCTGTTGGCCTGAGAGCCATCTTCAAGCGCCGTCACATTTTGCAGATTCGCACTCTGGAACCAGGATGAGTCACCCAGGTTGCGCATCAGACGGGAAATCCGATTGTTACTTTCGGCCACGCCATCAATGGTATAGAGGTCTCCAACCCGCTTGATTTCGTTGTAGAAAACACCATCTGGCAGCGTCTTCACCAATTCATCAAACACATACACAATGGTCGGCCGGTTGCCCTGCAGGTTCTGAATAACCTCCATTCGCGCCACCAACTCATCACGGCGAGATTTCAGGTCCTTAATCTCTTTGATTTTTTCATCCAGCTCCGCCGAACGAGTCTGGATATGGCTATTGCGGGCGCGCTGATCAGTAATTTGCTGATCCACATACCCTTTCCACATCCAGAAAATGCCCCCCCCCACAATCGCCGCGAGAACCAACATCATGACGAATTCCTGTTGGCGCTGTTTGCGGCGTTCTTCGCGCCAGGGCAACAGGTTAATTGTTGTTGTCATTGGTCAAAGCTCCTCAATGCCAGGCCGCAGGCAATCATCAATGCCGGGGCATCATTGGCAATGGCAGAGGCACTTACCTTGTTTGCCAGCGCCATGTCACTGAACGGATTGGCCACAGAACAGCCCGCCCCCACTTTTTCCTGAATCAAATCGCCCAGATCGGCGATCGAGGCAGAGCCCCCTGCCAGCAGGATGTAATCCACTTCATTGAACTGGGTGGAGCCATAGAAAAACTGCAGGGAGCGGTTCACCTGCTGGACAATGGCGTCCTTGAAAGGCTGAAGCACTTCGCTTTCGTAATCATCTGGCAGCTCGCCGGTTTTCTTGGCAAGGCCGGCTTCTTCCATGGAGATACCGTAGCGACGCTGGATTTCTTCGGTAAGCTGCTTGCCGCCGAAGAGCTGTTCGCGGGTATAGACACTGCGCCCCTGATGGAACACGTTCAGCGTGGTCATGGTGGCGCCGATATCAAAAACCGCCACGGTTTCCAGCTCATCCGAGTTCGGCAAACCGGCCTGGATCAACTGGAAAGCCCGCTCCATGGCGTACGCTTCCACATCCACGGCTTTCGGTTGCAGGCCACCAATTTCCAGTGCATCGGTGCGCATCTCCACGTTTTCGGTACGCGAAGCCGCAACCAGCACTTCCACCCGCTCATCGTTATTTTCCACCGGCCCCACGACCTGAAAGTCCATGCGGACTTCGTCCATAGGGTAAGGAATATACTGATCGGCCTCGGACTTGAGCTGCATTTCCAATGCATCCTCGTCCAGATCCGCATCCATTTCGATAAGCTTGGTAATTACCGCGGAACCGGACACCGCCACCGCCGCGGTTTTCACCCCGGGGCGCGCACGGCTGACCAGGCGGGCAATGGCATCGCCCACACCTTCCACGTCGCTGATGTTTTTCTCGACAACCGCATTGGCCGGCAGGGGCTCAACCCCATAGCTCTCGACCTTGTAGCGGCCCCCTGATTTGGACAGTTCCAGCAGCTTGACCGCCGTGGAGCTGATGTCGATCCCCAGTAGTGTCTGGGCCTTTTTTCTGAGGAAAGGCAGCACTGTCGTCGTCCCGTCTGGTTATTATTGAAGTGTTTTTTCTTGCTAAAGATACACTTACACGTTTTTTATGTCGAATCACTTTAGGAGTTAGTAATAGCAGAACAGATATTAGATCACAACAAGCATTCCGCCATATAATGACCCACTTCACGGGCCGGCTAGGCCTTTCTACCGATCCCAGCCAGTAGTTGCCGAAAACATGCGTTTACCCTCCTGGATCCGATACCTGCTGTTACTCCTTATTGCCGGCGCCGGTGGCAGCCTGACAGCCCTCGCCGCCAGCTACCTCTATCTGGCTCCCCAGCTGCCCCCGGCAAGCCAGATTCGCGAGGTGGAATACCAGATCCCCCTGCGCATCTATAGTCGCGATATGAAGCTGATCGCAGAATACGGGGAAAAACGCCGCCAGCCAGTGACTTACGACGAACTGCCGCAACCATTGATCCAGGCGGTACTGGCCGCGGAAGACGAGCGCTTCTTCCGCCACAACGGCGTGGACCTGAAAGGCCTGCTGCGTGCCTTTGTGGAATTGGCCCGCTACCGGGAGATTCGCTCCGGGGGCTCCACCATCACCATGCAAGTGGCCCGCAACTTCTTTCTGGACCGGGAACAGCGCTTTCTGCGCAAATTCAACGAAATCGTGCTCGCCATCCAGATTGAACGGGTCCTCAGCAAGGAAGAAATCCTTGAGCTTTATCTAAACAAGATCTATCTGGGTCACCGGGCCTACGGCGCCGAAGCCGCCTCCCAGGTGTATTACGGCAAGTCTGTGGGCGAACTTACCCTGCCCCAATGGGCCATGATTGCCGGGCTACCGAAAGCCCCTTCAGCCTATAACCCGATCACCAACCCCCAGCGCGCCCAGGTGCGACGCAACTGGATCCTGCATCGCATGGAAGAGACCGGCGCCCTCACCGCCGAGCAGCGCGAGCTGGCCCAGGCTGCCCCGGTCAGCGCCCGCTTCCATGCCGCCTCACCGGAAGTGGACGCCGCCTATCTGGGCGAAATGGCCCGCTTGCAGGCCATGGAATTGGTGGACGCCAACATCTACACCGACGGCATCCGCATCATCACCACGGTAGACAGCAAGCGCCAGCAGGCTGCGGTCAACGCCCTGCGCAACGGCCTGCACAGTTATGACGAGCGCCACGGCTACCGGGGCCCGCTGGCACAGCTGGACATCAGCGACGCCCCGGCCCTGCCCTCACCCTCCGACGCGGACAGCGAAAAGCCCCCGGAAGACAGCACCGACAAGCCCGTCGTTGCCGAAGAGGCTGAACTGGAAAAGACCATCACCGGTCTTGACCCGGATGTCGCCGCCTGGGCAGAACGCATCAAGGACCAGCGCCGCATCGGCCCCCTGCAGCCGGCCATCGTTACCGCCGTGAGCGACAAGGATGCGGAAATCCTGTTCCGGGACGGCAAGCGCAGCCCGCTTGCCTGGAATGATATTCGCTGGGCGCGCCCCCAGCTCAACAACAAATATGTCGGCAAAGAGCCCACCCGGGCCGGCGATGTCCTCAGTAAAGGGGACGTCATCTACGTCCGCCCCGCCGGCAGTGGCGACGAGCGTCACTGGCGCCTGGCCCAGCTCCCCAAGGCCCAGTCCGCCCTGATTTCACTGGACCCGTCCAATGGCGCCATTGTGGCGCTGCAAGGCGGCTACAGCTTCTCTACCTCCAACTTCAACCGGGCCGTACAGAGCGAACGCCAGGCCGGCTCCGTGTTCAAGCCGTTCATCTACACCTCCGCCATGGAAAACGGTTTCACTCCGGCCTCCATCATCAACGACGCCCCAGTGGTCTTTGATGACGACAAACTGGAAACCGCCTGGCGCCCCACCGGCGCCAGCGGCAAGTTTTATGGCCCCACCCGCATGCGCGAAGCCCTGTACCGCTCGCTGAACCTGGTCTCCATCCGCATCCTGCGTCAGATCGGCATCAGCCAGGCCATGGGCACCCTGAAACGCTTCGGCCTGCCGGCAGACACCTTCCAGCGCGATCTGTCCCTAGCACTGGGTAGCGCCAGCGTGACCCCCATGGACATCGCCTCGGCCTACAGCATCTTTGCCAACGGCGGCTACCGGGTAGCCCCCTGGAGCATCGTGCAGATTGAAAAGGATAACGGGGACGTGCTCTGGAAAGCTCCAGAGGTGATTTTCTGCGAAAGTCCCTGCCGGCCACCGCAAACCGATAACGACGCCCAAGACAACATGGCCGAAGTCGACACTGTCGACACAGCTAATAGCGACAGCGATGACCGCACCACCCAGCCCCACCAACCACCACCGGTCATGGCCCCGCGTGCAATCGACGCCCGCATTGCCTGGCTGATGAACTCCATACTGCAAGACGTGGTGCGCCGCGGCACCGGCCACCAGGCTAACCGCCTGGGCCGCCGGGACCTGGCCGGCAAAACCGGGACCACCAACGACCAGGTAGACGCCTGGTTCTCCGGCTACTCGCCGGACCTGGTCGCCACCGTCTGGGTCGGCTTCGACAATCCCGCTTCACTGGGCTGGGGTGAGTATGGCGGCAAGGCCGCCCTGCCCATCTGGATGGATTACATGGGGCCGGCACTGGAAGGCGTTCCCAACCGCCAGCTGGAACAACCCTCCGGCATCGCCACCGTGCGTATCGACCCGGACAGCGGCCTGCAGGCCCGGCCGGAGAACCCGGACTCCATTCGCGAGTACTTTATCCGCAGCCAGGTCCCCGACATGGAACCGGCGAGAGGGCCGGGCGGACACAGCGCACCGGAGCAAATATTTTAAAGAGACGCAACATGCATCACGCAACACGGAAAGGCGTGAAGCGTGCTGCATGATGCTTGCAGCCATAAAAAAACCGCCTTTCGGCGGTTTTTTTATGGCTCGCGTTTGTTGCTACAACTCCGGGAAGATCTCGTCCAGCGAGTTCAACGGGTAGTGTGACGGGTAGCCTTTACGGGCCACACCGCAGTCCACCGCCGCCCGCGCCACAGCCGCAGACACCTTGCCCAGCAAACGCGGATCGTTCGGCTTGGGAATAATGTAATCCGCACCAAAGGTCAGGGGCTCACCACCGTAGGCATCCAGCACCTCCTGCGGGGGCGCGGTGCGCACCAGCTCGGCGATGGCATGCACTGCGGCGATCTTCATTTCCTCAGTGATGGACGTGGAGCGCACATCCAGCGCCCCGCGGAACATGTACGGGAAACACAGCACATTGTTCACCTGATTGGGAAAATCCGAACGACCGGTCGCCACAATCGCATCCGAACGCGCCGCCTTGGCCACCTCCGGACGAATCTCCGGGTCCGGGTTAGCCAGTGCGAAAATGATCGGCTTGGGCGCCATTTTCTTGACCATGTCCGGAGTCAGCATATCCGGCCCGGAAACACCGATGAACACATCGGCGTCTTCAACCGCATCATCCAGGGTGCGCTTGTCAGTATCGTTAGCCAGCGCAGCCTTGTACTGGTTCAGGTCATCGCGACGACTATGAATCACACCCTTGCGATCCAACACCAGGATATTTTCCTTGCGCGCGCCCATCTCGATCAGCAGGCGCACAGACGCCACACCAGCCGCCCCGGCACCCACACACACGACCTTGATGTCTTCGATACGCTTGCTCTGAATTTCCAGCGCGTTGATCAGACCGGCACACACCACAATGGCGGTACCGTGCTGGTCATCATGAAACACCGGCACATCACACTGCTCTTTAAGAATGCGCTCGATCTCAAAACATTCCGGCGCGCGGATATCTTCCAGATTGATACCCCCAAAGGTGCGATGGATACGCATCACCGTATCGATAAAGGCCTGGGAATCTTCCGCATCTACTTCGATATCAAACACATCGATACCGGCAAACAGCTTGAACAGAATCCCCTTGCCTTCCATCACCGGCTTGGACGCCAGCGCGCCCAAGTTACCCAGACCAAGAATCGCGGTGCCATCACTGATGACCGCTACCAGATTGCCCTTGGAGGTAAAACGATAGGCCAGTTCCGGCTCCCGGGCGATTTCACGCACCGGTTCTGCCACACCCGGGCTATACGCCAGGCTCAGATCTCGACTGGTCGCCGCTGGCTTGGTCACCTCGACGCTGATTTTCCCCGGCCGCGGTTTGGCGTGGTATTCCAGGGCCGCCGCTTTTAAATCCTCGGACATGCTGGTCTCCGCTTCCCTAGTTGGGATATACAGTGTGTACGCAAGTACTTAACGTAAAAAGCACCCGGCAGGGTGCTTTTTACAATAGGCGCTGTGAAGACGCCGTATCAGTCCTTCTTGCTGCGCATCATGCCAAAGCGCTGCTTGAACTTGTCGATCTGGCCACCGCTGTCGGCTTGCTTCTGCTTGCCAGTATAGAAAGGATGGCAGGCGGAACAAACGTCCAAATCCATGGCTCCACCTTTGGTGGAACGGGACTCGATAACGTTGCCACAGCTACAGGAATAGGTCGCTGTCTGGTAATCGGGATGAATCTCTGCTTTCATTGCTAAGCTCCATTTTGTGTCGCTACCGGCCTCTACGACAGGCACCACACGGCTTGCGCCTGGGAAAAAGAAGGCGAATCATAACAGCTTGTCCCCATTCCGCAAGCGCAAAGCCGCCGCTGGCTCCAGGAAATTCCGTGTCACCGAAAAACACCCTGCAAATTGCCCTGCCCGTGCCCCTGCCCGGGTGTTTTGACTATGCACTGCACGGCACCGTCGTGCCGCCCCGGGGCAGCCGGGTCAAAGTTCCCTTCGGGCGACGTACCCTGATTGGCCTCGTTCACGGCCATGCCCCCAGCGACTACCCGAAACTCAAGGCAGTGCAGGCGGTACTCGACAACGAGCCGGTAATGCCCGACGAGCTCTACCAGCTCTGCGAGCGAGCGGCCCGCTATTACCATCACCCGCTGGGCGAGGTGCTCAATTACGCGCTGCCCACCCTGCTGCGCCAGGGCCAGGAAGCCCAGGCCAGCCTGGAAAAACGCTGGCAGATCACCGAACGCGGACAACACGTCAGCGACGACCAGGTCAGCCGCGCCCCCCGTCAACGGGACGCCCTGCACACCCTGCGCGACCACCCCAAGGGGCTCAGCAGCGCCATGTTGGCGGCGCTGGAGGTGAGCACCTCCGCCCTGACCAGCCTGCGCGACAAGGGCTGGGCCGAGCAAATCCAGGTGGACACCCGGCCTGACGCAGCCAAAGAGACTCTGGCCCAGGCCCCGCTGGCGGCCAATGCCGAGCAGCGCACCGCCATTCAGGCTATCCAGGATGCCGATGGTTTCACCCCCTTCCTGCTCGACGGCATCACCGGCAGCGGCAAAACCGAAGTCTACCTGCAAGCCATGGCGCCGCTGCTGGCCGCCGGCAAGCAGGTCATGGTGCTGGTACCGGAAATCGGGCTCACCCCGCAAACGGTGCAACGGTTCAAACAGCGCTTCGCCGTCCCCGTGGTCACACTGCATTCCGGGCTCACCGATCGGGAGCGGCTGGATAACTGGCTGGCCGCCCGCGAGGGATTGGTGCGCATCATCATCGGCACCCGTTCCGCCATCTTTACCCCCATGCTGAATCCCGCCCTCATCATTGTGGATGAAGCCCACGACAGCTCCCTCAAGCAACAAGACGGTTTTCGCTACCACGCGCGGGATCTGGCCACCTGGCGGGCCCAGCAACTGAACATCCCGGTGATACTGGGCAGTGCCACGCCGGCACTGGAAACCTTGCATCTGGCCCGGGAAGGCCGATTCCAGTGGCTCAAGCTGTCACAGCGCGCCACCGACCAGAGCCGCCCTCCCATCGAAATCGTTGATGCGCGACTGGCCGCCCCCGGCAACCCCCTGCTGCCCCTGTCGCTGCAAGCGCTGAAGCAATGCGTGGAGGCAGGCAATCAGGGGCTGGTATTTATCAACCGGCGTGGCTACGCGCCGATGATTCTCTGCCATGACTGCGGCTGGCAGGCGGAGTGCAAACGCTGCGACAGCTTCCTCACCTGGCACCGTAGCGACCGCGCCCTGCGCTGCCATCACTGCGGTTACCAGCAGCGCGTTCCCAGCCGCTGCCCGGACTGTGGTTCCAGCGCCATCCAGGAAGCCGGCAGCGGCACCGAAAAACTCACCGAGCTGCTGGAGCAATCCCTGCCGGTGCCGGTAATCCGCATCGACCGGGATGCCACCCGCCGCAAAGGCGCCCTCGATGCACACCTGGCGCAGATCCAGAAAGGCGAACCCGCCGTCATGGTGGGCACCCAGATGCTGGCCAAGGGCCACCACTTTCCCAAACTGACACTGGTAGTGATTCTGGATATGGACGCGGGCTTTCTCAGCGCCGACTTCCGTGGCCCGGAACAAGCCGCCCAACTGCTATTGCAAGTAGCCGGCCGTAGCGGCCGTGAAGGCCAGGGCCGAGTGATTTTGCAAAGCCGCCACCCCGATCACCATTTACTGCAACTGGCGGCCAGCGGTGACTACCCGCAACTGGCCACCACTTTGCTGGAAGAACGGCAAATGGCCGGCCTGCCGCCCCACGGCCACCTGGCCCTGTTCCGTTGCGAAGCCATGGCCATGGGCACCGCCATGAACTTCCTGCAACAGCTAAGCACCATCGCGGTACCACCGGATGTCCACATCCTTGGACCGATTCCCGCCCCCATGGAAAAACGGGCGGGCCGTTTCCGCACCCAGCTACTATTGCAATGCGCCCAGCGTGCGCCCCTGCACCAGGCACTGAACCAATTACTGGAACAGGCCCGCAAACTCCCCGAAGGCCGCCAGTGCCGCTGGCACCTGGACGTGGACCCAATCGACATGCTGTGACAACGCTGGACGCCGGAGCCCGGCAAGGTGCGTGTTACGTGAAGCGTGCTGCGAATCCTCGCCTTTTCCCGTACAATCGCCGGCCAGTCAACCGGCCCAGAGCCCTCCACAAAAGAATGTCATGAAAGAACGCCTGATACCCCTTATTGAAAGCGCCCTGGACACCCTGATCGACGACGGCACCCTGCCCGCCGACGCCAAGCGTCCGGTGCAAATCGACCGCACCAAGGACAAAAGCCACGGCGACTTTGCCACCAACATCGCGCTGATGCTGGCCAAGCCCGCCGGCATGAAGCCACGTGATCTGGCGGAAAAGCTGATCGCCGCCCTGCCCAGCGACAGCGCCGTGGCCAAGGTGGACATTGCCGGGCCCGGCTTTATCAATTTCTTCCAGGCGGACGACTGGCTCACTGGCTTGCTGGAATCTGCCCTGGCCGACGACTTTCTCGGCATTGACCGGCCAGAGCAACCCCAGACTGTGGTGGTGGACTACTCCTCGCCCAACCTGGCCAAAGAAATGCACGTGGGCCACCTGCGCTCCACCATCATCGGCGACGCCGTGGTGCGCACCCTGGAGTTTCTCGGCCACACCGTGATTCGCCAGAACCACGTGGGCGACTGGGGGACCCAGTTCGGCATGCTGCTCGCCTATCTGGAAGAACAGAAAGCTGAGGAAGGCGAGCGCGAGTTAAGCCGCGAGCTGGCCAACCTGGAAACCTTCTACCGGGCCGCCAAACAACGCTTCGACGAATCCGATACCTTCGCCGACCGCGCCCGCGCCCTGGTAGTAAAACTGCAGTCCGGCGACGATTACTGCCTGAACCTGTGGGCAGAATTCAACCAGGTATCCCTGAGCCACTGTCAGGCCATTTACGATCGCCTCGGGGTCAGCCTGACCCCATCGGACGTACGCGGCGAAAGCGCCTACAACGATGACCTGGCCCAGGTCGTCGCCGACCTGGACAGCAAAGGCCTGATCAGCGAAAGCCAGGGCGCCCAGTGCGTGTTCATGGACGCCTTCAAAAACAAGGAAGGCGAGCCCCTGCCCGTCATTGTGCGCAAAGCCGGCGGCGGTTATCTCTACGCCACCAGCGACCTGGCCGCCCTGCGCTACCGCGCCGGCACCCTGCAAGCTGACCGCATGCTGTATTTTGTCGATCAGCGTCAGGCGCTGCATTTCCAGCAAATGTTCACCCTGGCAAAGCTGGCCGGTTTTGTCCCCGAACAGACCGAGCTGGCGCACATGGGCTTTGGCACCATGAACGGCCCGGATGGCCGCCCGTTCAAGACCCGCGACGGCGGCACCGTCAAACTGGTGGATCTACTGGACGAAGCTGAACAGCGGGCCTTTGCACTGGTGCAGGACAAGAACCCACAGCTGGATGAGACCGAACTACGCACCATCGCCCGCTCGGTGGGCATCGGCGCAGCCAAATACGCCGACCTGTCGAAGAACCGCAACAGCGATTACATCTTCAACTTCGAACAAATGCTCAGCTTTGAAGGCAACACCGCGCCCTACCTGCTGTACGCTTACACCCGCGTGGCCAGCGTATTCCGCAAGGCAGAGCGCGACATGAACAGCGTAAACGGTGACTTCCTGCTTAACGAAGAAGCCGAACAAGCCCTTGCCGCTCGGCTGGTACAATTTGGCGAAGTACTACAGAACGTAGCCAACAAGGGGCAGCCGCACCTGCTCAGCACCTACCTGTACGACGTGGCCGGCCTGTTTTCCAGCTTCTATGAACACTGCCCGATCCTCAGCAGTGAAGACGAAAGCATCCGTAACAGCCGCCTGAAGCTGGCCGCCCTCACCGCCCGCACCCTCAAACACGGCATGGAACTGCTGGGCCTGAGCCCACTGGAGCGCATGTAATGGCGAAGAACACCCGTCGCGGCGCCAGCCGCGGCCCCGCCCGCAAGAAGAAACCTCAACGCCAGGTGCCCGGCTGGGTCTGGCTGTTTACCGGCCTTATGGTCGGCCTGTTCGTGGCCTTTCTATTCCATCTGGGTAAAACCCAAATGGCTCAGGGTGGCAGCACGCCCGTGGCCAACAGCAGCGACAAACCCACGCAATCCAAACCCGAGCCCAAACCGGAACCCAAGCCGGAACCCAAGCCGGAGTCCGGGGACGACTCACCCAAATTCGATTTCTATGCGGTACTCCCCAAGATGGAAGTGATCGTGCCGCAAAACGAAACCGACAGCGGCACACGCACCAGCAAGCCCAGCACCACCGAGAAACCGGCCAATACCCGCAAGCCGGAAAGCAGCACCCGCAACAACGAAAAATACCTGCTGCAGGCTGGCAGCTTCCGTCGCAACGAAGATGCGGACCGCCGCCGGGCCGAACTGATCCTGAAAGGCTTCGAGGCGAGCATTCAGTCAGTCGACCTGGACAGCGGCGACAGCTGGCATCGGGTCATGATCGGCCCCTACAACAACCTCAACGCCATGCACCGCGCCCAGGACCAACTGGCCGGCAACGGCATCGAGACCCTGCCGATCAAGATGAAAAAATAAAACGCCTGATGCATAACGCCCAATGCCGGACGTAACCCCGTCTGGCGTCGGGCATCAGGCATCCTGCTTTTCCTCCTTGAAATCCCCCACCTGCGCCCACACTTCCTTTGCTACGCGTAAAAAGGAGAATTCCCGTGGAGCAGTATCGCGGCACTACCATTGTTTCTGTCCGCCGAGGTAACAACGTGGTTATCGGTGGCGATGGCCAGGTCAGCCTGGGCAACACCGTCATGAAGGGCAACGCCCGCAAGGTTCGTCGGCTTTTTCACGGCAAGGTGATTGCCGGCTTCGCCGGCGGCACCGCCGACGCCTTTACCCTGTTTGAACGCTTCGAAGCCCAGCTGGAAAAGCATCAGGGCCATTTGGTCCGCGCTGCCGTGGAGCTGGCCAAGGACTGGCGCACCGATCGCGCCCTACGCCGGCTGGAAGCCCTGTTGGCAGTAGCCGACAAGGAAAGCTCACTGATCATCACCGGCAACGGCGACGTGATCGAGCCGGAAAAAGATGGCCTGATTGCTATCGGCTCCGGCGGCCCCTTCGCCCAATCCGCGGCCACCGCCCTGCTGGACAATACCGATCTGCCAGCCCGCGACATCGTCGCCAAGGCGCTCACCATTGCCGGTGACATCTGTATTTACACCAACCACAACCACACCTTCGAAGAGCTGGACGGTTAATCATGGCTTCCCTGACACCCAAAGACATTGTTTCCGAACTCAATCGCCACATCGTCGGTCAGGACGCGGCCAAGAAAGCCGTGGCTCTGGCGCTGCGTACCCGCTGGCGCCGCATGCAGCTGCCCGCCGAAATGCGCGCAGAAGTGGCCCCCAAGAACATCCTGATGATTGGCCCCACCGGGGTGGGCAAAACCGAAATCGCCCGCCGCCTGGCCAAACTGGCTGACGCCCCCTTTATCAAGGTGGAAGCCACCAAATTCACCGAGGTGGGCTACGTGGGCCGCGATGTGGAATCCATCATTCGCGACCTGATGGAAATGGCCATCAAACTGCTGCGCGACAAGGAAATTGCCCGCGTCGGCAGCCAGGCCGATGATGCCGCAGAAGAGCGCATCCTCGATGCCCTGCTCCCTCCCGCCCGCAGCGACGACGGCAGCCATACCACCAGCGCCAGCACTGACAACAGCACCCGCCAGATCTTCCGCAAGAAACTGCGCGAAGGCGAGCTGGACGACAAGGAAATCGAAATCGATCTGCTCAGCCAGCCCGGCGGCGTCGATATCATGGCGCCCCCTGGCATGGAAGAAATGACCAGCCAGCTGCAGCAGATGTTCTCCAAAATGGGCGGCAGCCAGCAGCGCAAGACCCAGAAACTCAAGGTCCGCGAAGCCTATCGGTTGATCCGTGACGAAGAAGCCGCCCGCTTCGTCAACGAAGACGAACTGAAAGTGCAGGCCATCGACGTGGTGGAAAACAACGGCATCGTGTTCATCGATGAAATCGACAAAGTGGCCAAGCGTGGTGAAGGCGGCGGCACTGATGTGTCCCGTGAAGGGGTTCAACGGGACCTGCTGCCATTGATTGAAGGCTCCACCGTTTCCACCAAGTACGGCATGGTGAAAACCGATCACATTCTGTTTATCGCCTCCGGCGCCTTCCACCTGTCTCGCCCCAGCGACCTGATCCCCGAACTGCAGGGCCGCCTGCCCATTCGCGTGGAGCTGAGCCCGCTGAGCCCGGACGATTTCCAGCGCATTCTCACCGAGCCCAACTGCTCACTCACCGAGCAATACAAAGCGCTGCTGGAAACCGAAGGCCTGAATCTGGAGATCACCGACGACTGCATCCGCCGCATTGCAGAAGTGGCCTGGCAGGTCAACGAACGCACTGAAAACATCGGCGCCCGGCGCCTGCACACGGTGCTGGAAAAGCTGCTGGAAGAAATCAGCTTCGACGCCGACTCCCTGGCCACCCAGTACCACGACAAGCCACTGGTACTGGACGCCGAAGCCGTGGATCGCTACCTAGGCGAACTGGCCGACGACGAAGACCTGAGCCGGTATATTTTGTAAATAAACGCGGGCATGCCTCACGCAGTACGCACCACGCTTTTGCGTGGCAGCGTGATGCGTGGTGCCTGCCTGCGCCTCTCTTTGCTATTATCCCCGCCGGAGGGAACACCATGACCGCCGGCGAACAACTGCAACACTATCTCGAACGTTTTTTTGCGCTGCGCCAGCACGGCGACGATGCGATCTTTGTGGCACGACTGCGTCGGCTCCAGGACTGGCAAGGCGAACGCCTCAGGCACACCCATGCCCACCTTCTCGATGACCCGGTCACCGCCGAAGGCATCCGCTTCCTGTTGGACGAAGTCTACGGTGGCCGCGAGCTGCTGCCGGTAGCGCGGGAAATCCGCCGCGCTCTGCCCAAAGCCATGAAACTGCTACCCGACAAGGTCATGGCCACCTCTACCGCCGCACTGGAAGCTGCCATCCTTACCCAGGAACTGGACGAAGCGGTTACCGACATCCTCGCCGATCAGCTCGATCAGCCCATCAATGAAGCGATCTACCTGGCCGGCTTCCGCCAACCGGCCCACCAGGACGACCGCCAGCGGCAACTGCAGCTGGTGGCCGAACTCGGCCACCGACTGGATCGCTATATCCGCTCACGCATGCTCCACGCCACCTTCCGAATGGTTCGCAAACCGGCCCATGCGGCGGGCTTTGCGAACCTGTATGATTTCATGGATCGCAGCTTCCGGGTGATGAAGCCCGTGCCCAGCGTGGGCCTGCTGCTGGAACAGCTGGCCGCGCGCGAAGAGACCATCATGCAACGCGTATTTGCTCATCACCCTGCCCCTTTCGAGGACTGACATGAACGACAACACACGCGACGACGTGGCAGACGCCAACAAGGTCACACACTTCGGCTATCAACAGGTGCCGTGGCAAGAAAAGCAGCAGAAAGTGGCTGGCGTGTTCCGCTCGGTGGCAGGCAAGTACGACGTAATGAACGACCTGATCTCCATGGGTAGCCATCGCATTCTCAAGCGCATGACCATTGAGCTGGCCGGCATTCGCCCGGGCCACAAAGTCCTTGATCTGGCTGGCGGCACCGGCGACCTGGCGATCAAGTTTTCCCGGCTGGTCGGCGAAACCGGCCAGGTGGTGCTGGCCGATATCAACGATGCCATGCTGGACGTGGGCCGCGACCGCCTGTTCGATGCCGGCTGCAGCCACAACACCCAGGTCACCCAGGTCAACGGCGAGTGCCTGCCGTTTGAAGACAACAGCTTCCACTGCATCACCATTGCCTTTGGGCTGCGAAATATCACTGATAAGGACGCCGCGCTACGCTCCATGTTGCGCGTGCTGAAACCCGGCGGACGCCTGCTGGTGCTGGAATTCTCCACGCCCACCAACAAACATCTTGCCAAGGCCTACGACACCTATTCCTTTGCCGTCTGGCCCAAACTGGGCAAGCTCATCGTCAACGACGCCGACAGCTACCAGTACCTGGCAGAATCCATCCGCATGCACCCGGACCAAGACACTCTGCAGGGCATGATGGACACCGCCGGCTTTGCCCGCACCGAATATTTCAACATGATCGGCGGCATCGTGGCCCTGCACAGAGGATTCAAGTTTTGAGCCTGAAAGACCAGTCACGCTCTCCTGGCCTGCTATCCACCACCGCCCTGGCCACCGTGGAGCGAGCCATCAACACCGCCCTGCGTTCCGATCCGGCCAGCGCCGATCGCCTGGCCGTCCACGCCGGGCGCCTGATTGCCATTGAAGTCACACTGCCCCCCATGGCTATTTACGGACTGATCGTGGAAGACGGTGTGGAGCTCTACCACCGCAGCGACGCCACCCCGGACGTGGCAGTGAAAGGCAGCCCCATGGACCTGGCCTCCTTGCTACTGAACTGGAAGACCCGGCCCGGCGTCATCGGCGGGCCGGTGGATATCACCGGCAACCGGGATTTTCTGCAAGAGCTACAACAGATCGCCAACGACCTGCAGATTGACTGGGGCGCGATCCTGGAGCCCATTACCGGCTCCGAACTGGCCCAACAACTGGATTACAATGCCCGCCGTCTGTTCGGCTGGGCGAAGCAAGCCGCCACCCGCCTCACCGAACAACTGGGCGATTATGTGGGCAACGAATCCGGGCTGATCCCCAGCCGCCGTGACGTTTACGAATTCGGTCAGGACGTGGATGAACTGCGCATGGACGTGGACCGCCTGGATGCCCGCATCCAGCGGCTGAAAACCCGCGCGCCGTCCGCATCACCCTCTTCGTCCTCATCGCCACAGGATTCCGGGAGCGCACCCCACTGATGCCACCGATTACCCGCATACTGGTGGTGGTCCATGTGATCTGCCGCTACCGGCTGATATCCCTGCTGCCCGCGCATCCGGCCAAGAGCCTGTTCCTTGTCCTCCAGTATCTGGTGCCCGCCAGCTGGCTCGGCACCGGCGAGCTGAGCGAAGGCGAACGCCTGCAAAAAGCACTGGAACGGTTGGGCCCGATCTTCATCAAATTCGGCCAGCTGCTGGCCACCCGCCAAGACATGCTGCCGCCCGAGTGGACCGCCGCCCTCGCCCGTTTGCAGGACCAGGTCGCGCCGTTCGACGGCGAGCAGGCAAAGGCTCTGGTGGAAGCCAGCCTGCCGCAACCGTTTGACGAGGTGTTCCGCGACTTTGACACCCAGCCCATGGCCGCCGCCTCGGTAGCCCAGGTACACGCTGGCACCCTGCACAACGGCCAGCAGGTGGTCGCCAAGGTGCTACGCCCCACCATTCGCCCGGTGGTGGAACGGGACCTGAAAGTCATGGCCTTTGGTGCTCGCTGGCTGGAGCGCCTGTGGCGCGATGCGCGCTATTTCCGCCCGGCCCGGGTGGTACAGGACTACCGGGACATCATCCTCGGCGAGCTGGATCTGGCCGCCGAAGCGCGCAACAGCGAAACCATGCGCCGGCATTTTCTGTTCAGCCCGCTGCTGCATATCCCGGCCATTCACCTGGCGCTTTCCAGCCCCACCGTGATCATCATGGACCGCATCCATGGTATTCCGGTGAACGATATCGAGCGCATCAAGGCCGCCGGCATCGATCCGAAAGTGCTGGCCGAACGTGGCGTGGAGATTTTCTTCGCCCAGGTGTTCCGCTTCAACTTCTTCCACGCGGACATGCACCCGGGCAATATCTTCGTTAATCCTGAACACCCGGAGTCGCCCCAGTACATGGCGATAGACGCCGCCATCGCCGGGCGCCTGTCCAAAGACGACCTGAACGTGCTTGGGCGCATGGTGCTGGCGGTGATGCGCGAGGATTACAGCGCGCTGGTCGATGCGGTGATCCGCGCTGGCTGGAATACCGCCCCCATCGACCGGCCCCGGTTTGAACGGGCAGTAATCGATATCATCGAGCCCGTCCGCTCCGCCCAGCTGGATCAACTGGAATTCGCGCCCCTGATAATGAAGCTGTTCGATATGGTTCGCGCCTACCATATCGAAATGCCAGTGCAGTACATCCTGCTGATGAAAACCCTGGTGCACATCGAGGGGCTCGGGCGCAGCATTTACCCGCAGCTGGATATCTGGAACACCGGGCGGCCATTGCTGGAAGCCTGGATGCTGGCCGAATACGGCCCCAGCGCCACCCTGAAGAAACTGCAGAATCGCCTGCCCGAATGGACCGCACAGCTTCCCGATATGCCCGACCTGCTGCGCGATGGACTGGAAAGCCTGCGCGACCTGCCCTACCAGCAGGACCGCCTGGAAGCGCGTTTCGAACAACAACTGGTGCGCCACCGCCACAAGCTGTTTGCCGGGCTCGCCGGGCTCGGTTGCGCTGGCGCCGCCCTGTGGCTGGCCAATCCCTACAGCTGGGCGCTGGCCGGCGCTGCCGTGCTTCTGGGAAGCTGGAGCTGGCGCCGCTGACAGCCGGTGCCGCAAAGAAAAAAGTGCCTATGGCGCCTTTGCGCACCCTGATAAACTGGGCCCCCTGCGGGCCCGGGCAATAAGGAATACACTATGTCAGAGATACTCAGCGAGCTGCACCAGGTACTGGAATCGCGCAAGGGCGCCGACCCGGACAGTTCCTATGTGGCCAGCCTCTACGCCAAGGGCCTGAACAAGATCCTGGAAAAAGTCGGAGAAGAAGCGGTGGAAACCATTCTTGCCGCCCGGGATGCCGAAGTCAGTGGCGACAACCAGGCGCTGATCAGCGAAACCGCCGATTTGTGGTTCCACTCCCTGGTGATGTTAGCCAAACTGGGCGAACACCCGGACAAGGTTCTGGCAGAATTACAACGGCGCTTTGGCCTGTCCGGCCATGATGAGAAAGCCGCACGCAGCAGCAAACACTGACGCACATTTAACGCACATTAACGCGGCCCCTACTTTTTCGGAGAGAAAGCCATGTTTTCCGGCATCAGCATTTGGCAGTTACTGATTCTTCTGGCCATCGTGGTCCTGTTGTTCGGCACCAAGAAACTGCGCAACATCGGCGGTGATCTGGGCGGTGCGGTGAAAGGCTTCAAGAGCGCCATGAAAGAGGGCGAAGACGAGCAGGAGCAGAAACGTCTGGCTGACGACGAGCAGCCTGATAACGAGCAACAAGCCGAGCAAAAAACCGAACAGAACAAGGAAAAGGACAAGGCCTGATTCCTGGCGCCTTTTCGGCGACACAGTCCGGACCAAATCCTGCTAAACCGAGGTTGCGATGTTCGATATCGGCTTTGCCGAACTCACCCTGATCTTCATTATCGGCCTGGTGGTACTGGGGCCGGAGCGACTGCCCACCGTCGCCCGCACCCTCGGTCACTGGATCGGCCGTGCCCGCTCTACCTTCAACCACCTGAAGAACGAGCTGGAACGTGAAGCCGTGACCCAGGACATGCAGGAGCGCATGGAAAAGCAGATGCGCCAGATGGGGCTGGATGAAGACAGCATCCGCGAAGCCAAAGACAGCCTGCTAAGCCCGGAACAGATCGCCCGCTCACGGGCACCGCGCAACGAACAGGCCCCTGGCGACACCCTGAACACGAATAACGCCGACCAGCGTACAAACGACCAGCCCCAGGACTCCACTCGCAATGACTGATGCCAGCAACGACGCCGGCCAGCCGCTGATTGCCCACCTGCTGGAACTGCGCAATCGCCTGCTCAAGGCCATGGTCGTCATTTTTATCGTTTTCCTGTGTCTGTTCGCGTTTTCCCGCGAGCTCTACACCCTGGTGGCCAAACCGCTGATGGACGCCATGCCTGCCGGCACCAACATGATTGCCACCGGCGTGGCCTCGCCCTTTCTGGCGCCGTTCAAGCTGACTCTGTACCTGAGCGTCTTCGCCGCCATGCCGTTCATTCTCCACCAAGCCTGGGCTTTTGTGGCGCCCGGTTTGTACAAGCATGAAAAAAAATTGGCAATACCGCTGCTGGCCAGTAGCGTCCTGCTGTTCTATGGCGGCGCCGCCTTTGCCTATTTCGTGGTATTCCCGTTGATGTTCCAGTTCTTCACCGCCATCGCCCCGGAAGGGGTGGCCGTGACCACGGACATCAGTAGTTATCTGGATTTTGTACTGGCGCTGTTCCTGGCCTTCGGGCTGGCGTTCGAGTTGCCCATTGCCATCGTGCTGCTGGTGAGTACCGGGGCCACCACGGTGGAAAAACTCAGCAAGGCCCGCGCCTATGTGGTGGTGGGTTGCTTCGTGATCGGCATGCTGCTGACACCGCCGGACATCATCAGCCAAACGTTGTTGGCGATTCCCATGTGGTTTCTGTTCGAGATGGGCCTGCTCGCAGCCCGGATGGTAAAGAAGCAGGCAGAGAATCCGCCCGCCTAGGAGATTGAAGCCGTCCCCTGAGCAGGGAGGGGGGGGCGTCAGCCCAATGTCGGATTACACCTTTAGGCTCTCTGTGCCGCTACATTTGTAGATCCGTAGGTCGAATTAGCCTAAAGGCGTAATCCTACATCCAAAGCTAACTCAACCTACAAAGCCCACTAGAATCGATAGCCACTGTCCGGCGTGGAAATGGGCGCTGGCACAGGTAACGCTGGCGGCTCCTCACCCTCGCCGGACGACTCGGGCACCTCTTTCGCTTTCGTCACCTTGGCAGCACAATCATTGTCCTGCATGAAATCCACCAAACGCTGCTGCACCGCCGGATCCCGGGTACTTTCCGTGTGTCCGCCACGCAGTTTCTGGAAGGTTTTGGGTTGCGCCGCCGCGGCATACAGCCGCTCGCCGTGGGCGTAGGGAATCACCGGGTCATCTTCACTGTGCATCACCAGCAAGGGCGTCGGCGCAATGTCAGCCACCCGCGCCTCCGGGTCCAGTGCGCGGTCCGGCATGGTAGGCACCACCATCCAGCGCAGTGGCCACAGCAACCAGCTACGCTTCATCACATCGCTGGTGATATCCCTGTAGCTGGCAAACGCCGCCTCCAGAATCACGCAATCTGCCGCCCCGGCATTGGCCTCTTCGCCCAACACGCTGGCGGCCATGGACGCACCCAGGCTCTGCCCGAATACCACCAACGGCGCACCTTCCGTGCGCTGGGCATGGCGTAGCCAGTCCAGTCCCAGTTGCACATCATCGAAAACATCCGGCAGCCGCGGCTTGCCTTCCGACAGCCCGTAGCCCCGGTAATCCAGCAGGAAGACGTTATAGCCCCGCGCCGGCAGCCACTGCACATTGGCCAGATGGGTGCTGATATTCTGGGCGTTACCGTGCAGAAAATAGACCGTGCCACGGGCCGGCGCATCATCGGCCGCCGGTAGCCACCAACCGTGGATACGCATGCCGCGCGGATGTATCAGTACAATATCTTCGTACTGCAACCCCTGGTTTTCCGGGTTCTGCACCCACGGAGACATGGGGTAGAAAAACAGTTTGCTGCACCCTGCCAGCAGCAGGCCCAGCAGCAACGCTGCGCTTAATCGTAATACCATCGCCATTGGAGTTTGAACTCGTCATCGTAACCGCCCCGTCTGTTCTCGCGCTCCAGCGAAGCGCGCAAGCCGTGCTGGCGGGTCATTGCCCACTGCACCGCAAACTGGGAGGTGTATCGATATTCATCGTTGGTGAAATAATGCCCCACACTACCTAACTGCCACTGCCAGTCGCCACGGTGATACAAAATGCCCGTGTCCAGACCGGCCCCCGGGGTCAGGAAGGTGCCGAACTCGCTATTATTCTCCATTCGCACGCTGGTTAACAGATACGGCTGCCAGTTCCCCCACAGCCAACTGCCGCCAGCACCACCCTGCATGTAACGCACCAGCCGGCGGCGACCCGCCCAGGCACGCTCCAGGCCACCTTCCACGTACCAGCTCAGAGGCTTCATAAACCGGTTTCGCGGTGCCAGGGAACGGATGCTCACCACGTCCAGCTCTTCCAGCTTGACCTGCCCGGACTCGGTGCTACGCAAAGTCAGGTCCAGCCCTTCGATCTGTGCCCCGCGCAGAAAGCCGTATTGATTGTCGAGCAAATCATGGTAGGTGAGCCGGTAAGTCAGCTCGCCAAAATCCTGCTCGCCTTCGCGCTGCCCACCACTAACCCCCAGCATCTGGGTGCCGTGCCCTTTTTCCGGTGGCTCGGGGTTCTCGGTTTCCGGTACCGGTGCGGCGGGCAGGCTGTTCATCAACGTCAGTAGCGCAAAGGAGCGTTTCGCCACATCCGGGGTTCGCTCTTCCTTGCGATGGGTCAGCCTGATGTAGCGATAAGCCACCGCCGCCATAATCGCCCGGGTTTCTTCCGGTTCAGCCCTAAAGGCAGGCGATTCGGCCAGGTCAGGGTCATCCGCCAGCGCCCTTGCCAGTTTTTGCTGCGCACCATCCAGTTGCCTGCGCAGATTATCCAACTCTACGGATTTGGAGGGCCGATAATGGCGGCTGTTAATAATGTCGCGTTCATCCAGCGCGCGCACTGTGTTCACCGGCACTTCGGCAAACCGCAACTCGCTGAGCAATTCGGATCCCGGACGCGCCACTTCCACCAGCTCTAGCAGGCGAAACGAACAATTTTCATCAAAAAAGTAGTAATCGAAGTTGATGTCTTTCAATTCCCAGAGATGATCAATCAGCCAATCGATTTCCGTCTGATCAAGATCCAGGGTGTATTCCCACATATCCCGGTTTTCCATGTGCGAATATTCCTGAATCTTCTGCACATAGGGCACCAACGCAAAACGGCCGGGGTAGCCGCCAGCCAAACCGCGATACATATAGAAAAACGAATTGTCAGTTTCGGTGAAAACCGCACCAAAATTCACCGCCCAGGACAGCCACACCGCACTGTCTTCACCCTGGTCCAGGCGTAGCAAGGTATGTCCGAACATGGACGAAGGGCTGTTCAAATAGGCTGCGGGGAAAACCAGCACCGCACGGTTGGCATGAATCGCGCCGCGCCATTCGTTGTAGTCAGCGCAGTGTGAAAAGGGTGCCTCCTCCTGCCAACCCAGGTGCTCAGACAGAAAACGATAGCGCGCCGGAAAACGGCAACGCGCCAGGGAACCCGCCGCATGAAGAGCCCTCTCGGTGGCCTCAAGCTCGGCTAACGGGTCGGTCTTCCCGGAATCGGCGAGAAAAAACGTATCGTCATCCACATAACTCTGGTGTTTGTCACGCAGAGTCGCACCGGGGTTGATATGCAATAACGCCTGCCAGCGAGGAGTTTCCGCCAGTTCGGCCAAGGTAGGGGTTGCAGCAAACGCCGGCATAAACCAGCACAGCAGCACACAGAAAAGACCAGTGCGCATCCGGATTCATCCGTCTAGATTAACAAGCCGACAACAGTGTCAGAAAAGAGGATCAAAAAAACAAAACCCCGCCAGAAGCGGGGCCCTGATGGAACTTTTTGCCAATTAGGCCAGGTACTTGGACAGCGCCTGATCCTGCTTCATTACGTCAGTGATGCTTGCCATTACGTCGGCAGCGGTCACGTCCTGGTTCGGGAAAATGGTCGCGAAGTTTTCATGCATCAGCGCATTGAAGCGTGCACGGTCTTCAGCCTGAATACCCATGGAAACAGACAGGGCGGTCAGGGCTTCGCCATCACCGGTGGCCATGTCCTGCGCCACTTCTTCCATTACACCCGTCATGCCCAGCAGGCTTTGGCCACTGTAAGTCAGGGCGCCGCTGGTATCACAACCGTTAGTCCCTGTGGTTATGCCGAAAGTAGCGTTACCGGTCGAACCGTTAAAGGTGACACCCAACAGATGCATGGGCATGCCGGATTTACCTTCGAACAGCAAATTGCCCCAACCACAGCCCGGACCACCCGGAGCCACAGCCATGGCCGATGTTGAAGCGCCCAGCAGAGCGGCAGCGATAAGTGTCTTTTTCATCCTGAAATCTCCCAGTCTTTATTTAGAATCCTAGGGGGAGCGCGCTGGTCTTCACTGCCAATCATCAGCGTTGCGAGACCGCTTACGTCCCCGCCGCATTCTTTGCGGCTGGTTTCATCATAAACAAGGCGTATGCCGTTGCAATCGATAAAACGGCACGCCCGTCACACCGAAAGCATAAAAGTCACCGGGCCATCATTCACCAGATGCACCTGCATATCCGCGCCGAACTCCCCCGTCGCTACGGATGGATGCTTTTCTTCCAGCGCCTCGACAAATTTCTCATACAGCCGCCGCCCCTCCGCCGGTACCGCTGCACTGCTAAAACTGGGCCGCCGGCCCTTGCGGGTATCAGCGGCCAGGGTAAATTGCGACACCACCAACAATGCCCCCTGTACATCCCGAATATCCAGATTCATTTTCCCTTCCGCATCGCTGAACAGGCGATAGCTCAGTACCCGTTCAGCCATGCGCATAATGGCCGCATCGTCATCACCCTTCTCGATCCCCACCAACAACAACATCCCGTGGCCAATCGCGCCAACGGTTTCCTCTGCCACAACCACGTGGGCCTCACGACATCGCTGAACAAGAACTTTCATATTCACCTGCTGACTGAACGGGATTCTGGCTGTGTGCCTAGAGGAACAAGGGTATGTATAATCGCCCCTTGGACAAGCGCCCCCAACGATTTGCCATGCCGCTGGGGCCGCAACGTGCCTCCAAACGCCAGGGAACGGGCAATGCGGGGCACAGCAGACACTCGAAAATCATTATAAACATCTGCTTTTAGTCGTTCATTTCGCCGGGTCGGCATGACACCCGGTGCGAGCAGTCGGGGAACCATGCCAGAACTGACCATCACAGTGAGCCACTGGGCCGCCTGGGCGCCAGGGATAAGCAGCCCGCCGCAATGGGCACGCTGGGTGCCGGGCCAGCCCCCAGGGGAGGGAGAGCCAGATGTGAGCTGGCTACCGGCACTGCAACGGCGGCGCCTGTCTCCCCTTGCCCGCAGCGTTTTCCATGTGGTCAACGAAATTGCCCAGCAGCATGACGTGAGCACCTTGCCCACCGTGCTCGCGTCCCGGCATGGCGAAATCGCCCGTACCCAGACCCTGCTGGAAAATCTGGCCGATCGGGAGCCCTTGTCTCCGGCCACCTTCAGCTTGTCCGTCCATAATGCTATTGGCGGCCAGCTCAGCATTGCCCTGGGCAACCAGCAACCGGTCAGCAGCGTGGCACTGGGCGAAGAAGGGCTGGGCTCCGCGTTGCTGGAAGCGGCCTGCCTGCAGGACGGCGACACACCCGTGTTGGTTTTGGTCTACGACGGCCCCCTGCCGGCATACTATCTGCCCTACGGTGACAGCGAGCCCTTTACCTGGGCCATTGCCCTGCTGCTGGGCGGCGACGGCCCCCGCTTCCGGCTCAGTCCCGGGCCAGCCAGCCCCGACACAGTCGCGCAGGGGCCGCACCTGGCCCGCGCCCTGGCCCGGAGCGACACGCATATTGCCCTGCCCGGTCAACGCAGCGGCTGGCAGCTGGAGAGACTATGAGTTCAACCTCGCAAACCGAAACCCCGGGGCTGCCGAAAAGCCTGCGCCTGGTCAGTACCGCCATCAGCTTTGCCGGCTTTGGCGCTGGCGGGTTGGTGATCGCCGTATTGATGACACTCAGCCGGTTGCTGCCCGGCTCGCAGCAAAAGCGGGCCCAGCGCAGCCAGTTCATCGTGCACACCGCGTTTCGGCTGCATATCTGGCTGATGGAAAGCCTGGGAGTCATGCGCCTGCAGCTGCGCGGTGAAAACAAGCTGAACCAACCCGGGCAACTGGTCATCGCCAATCACCCCAGCTTGATTGATGTGGTCTGCCTGATCAGCCGGATCCCCCACGCCAACTGCATCGTCAAACACCAGCTCTTCAATAACCCCTTTACCTGGGGGCCGGTCACCGGTGCCGGCTTCATCAGCAACAAAGACCCGGAAACCATGATCAACGAAGCGGTGGACTGGCTCAACGCCGGCGGCACCATGGTGATCTTCCCGGAAGGCACCCGTACCCGGCCGGGCGAACCACTGCGGTTTCAGCGCGGCACCGCCAATATTGCCCTGCGCGCCAACTGCCGCCTGAGCCCGGTGACCATTCGCTGCACCCCGACCACCCTGACCAAGGCCGAACCCTGGTACCGGATACCGGCGCGGCGTTTCACCATGGACCTGCAAGTGCAGGACGATATCGCGCTGGCCCCCTTCAAGGATGACGGCGCCTCCCCCCTGGCGGTGCGCCGCCTGACCCGTTTTCTGGAACAGTACTTCAACGAGGAGATCAACGCCGATGAGCGACACCCTGGAACACGAACTCAAGGCGCTGATTATCAGCACTCTGGATCTTGAGGATATCACTCCCGCAGATATCGACAGCGAAGCCCCGTTGTTTGGCGACGGTCTGGGCCTGGATTCCATCGACGCGCTGGAGCTGGGTCTGGCCATTGCCAAGACCTACGACGTAAAAATGGATGCAGACAACGAAGAAACCCGTCAGCACTTTGCCAGCATCAAGGCCCTGGCGGCTTTTGTACAAGAGAACCGGTGATAGCCATGCAGAACTATGACGATATTTTTCCGCTGGTGCGCGACATTCTGGTCGACATGTTTGAACTGGACGCGGAGCAAATCCAGCCGAATGCCAAGCTCTATGACGACCTGGATATCGACAGCATCGACGCCGTCGACCTGGTGGTAAAAATCAAGGAAGTCACCGGGCGCAAGGTAAAACCGGAAGACTTCAAAAGCGTGCGCACCATTGATGACGTGGTGATCGCCGTACAGAAACTGCTGGAAGACTGAATGCTGCGCGGCACCTTGCTGACCCTGCTGATCGCCCTCACTGTGGCCTACCCGCTGGCGGTTTACTATGGGCTGCAGCACGTTTCGCCACGGATAATGGCCGCCGCGTTGGCCGCCATTATCGGCCTGCGCCTGCTGGCTGATCGGCAACGCCGTTTCCTGCCGGTGGGCCTGGTGCTGCTGATCTTCAGCGCGGTGGCAATCTGGCGCGATGATCTGACCACGCTGCGTCTCTACCCGGTACTGGTAAACCTGGTCATGCTTGGCCTATTCAGCTGGACCTTGCTGTTTCCGCCCTCATTGATCGAACGCCTGGCGCGACTGAAAGAGCCAGACCTGCCCCCCAGCGGCGTACGCTATACCCGCCGGGTGACCCAGGTGTGGTGTGGCTTTTTTGTGCTCAACGGCAGCATCGCGGCTTATACCGCCCTGTACAGCAGCCTGGCCACCTGGACCCTGTACAACGGCCTTATCAGCTACCTACTGATGGGTACCCTGTTCGGCGGTGAATTTTTGCTGCGCCTGCGTATTCGCAAACAACCCGCGCCATGATGATGCTTACTCACCTGTTCCCCTCATTAGCCGATGACCATCTGATTGGCTGGCACCAGAACCAGCCCATCCGGGGCGAGCAGCTGTGCGCGGATGTGGCCGCACTGAGTGGCCAGCTGGACACACTCCCGGCGCGCCACTGGGCGGTCTTTCATGGTCACGCCTACCCAACGCTGGTGGCGCTGCTGGCCCTGTGGCAAACCGGGCGCAGCGCCTGGTTGCCCGGCAATAATCTGCCCGCCACCGAAGCCGCGTTGGCCGATCACTGCCAGGGCTTCCTGGGCGAATGGCAAACACCCACCCCCCTACCCAATGGCGACACGTTGACTCTCGGCAACGCCAGCCCGGACGCCGAACTGGTAATTTTCACCTCTGGCTCCAGCGGCGAACCCAAGGCGATCCACAAGCAATACCGCCAGCTCCTTAATGAGCTGGACACCCTGGAACAGGCCTTCGGCCACCGGCTCACCGCCGACACTGTGTTCGCAGGCACCGTCAGTCACCAGCACATTTATGGCCTGTTGTTCCGGCTGCTATGGCCCCTGGCCAGCGGTCGTCCACTGGTCAGCGAACAGCTGCAGGACCCTCTCAGCCTGCTCACCCGGGCCCAGTCGCAGCCTACTGCCTGGGTGGCCAGCCCGGCGCACCTGAAACGGCTACGCCACGATCTGCCCTGGCAAAAAACTCCACCGCTGCAGGCGATCTTTTCCTCCGGCGGCCCACTGCCCCGTGACATCGCCCTGCAGATGGCACAACAACATGGCCAACCGGTGACTGAAGTCTATGGCTCCAGCGAAACCGGCGGCATCGCCTGGCGCTGCCAGCAACCGGATGACGATAGCTGGGCACCGTTGCCCGGCATCCATGTAAAGACAGAACACGGGCGCGCCACCCTGCACTCCCCCCATCTTCCGGACGGCCAGCCCTGCCCGCTGGATGACCAGATAGAAGAGCAGTCCAACGGCCGTTTCCGGCTTGGCCCCCGCAAGGACAGCATCGTGAAAATTGAAGGCAAGCGCCTGTCGCTCAACACCCTGCGCAGCGCCCTGAACAACGCCGAGTGGGTGGCCGAAGCCGATGTCATCGTGCTGCCCGACCAGCGACTGGGCGCCATCGTGGTGTTGACCGCCACCGGTAGACAGGTCCTGGCCGAACAGGGTCGTCGCGCGCTCAGTCAAACGCTGCGCGCGCACCTGGCACCGCACGTGGATGCCGTGGGCCTGCCCCGCCGGTGGCGCTTTGTGGCGCGCTTGCCGGAAACCCCCCAGGGCAAACGCCCGCTGGCGCAGTTGCAGGCTCTGTTCACCAGCAGCCAGTCCCTGCTGCCCGAGCCGCTACCCGCAGAACCCCAGCCCGACCTCGCGGACAACACCGTTACCCTGGCCCTGCCCATCGACCACGACCTGCCCTGGTTCAGCGGCCACTTTGCCCAGCAAGGCGTGCTCCCCGGCGTGGTACAAATCGATTGGGCCGAAGGCTTTGCCCGGCAACACTTTTCGCTGCCCGGCACCCTCAGCCACCTGGAAGTCATCAAGTTCAACAGCCTGATCACCCCCGGCAACCCGGTGCAACTGAAGCTGGAATGGAAACCGGACAGCGGCAAGCTGTTGTTTGCTTTTCGCAGCCTGGACGATGACCGCCCACACAGCAGCGGCCGGCTGGTGTTCCACCCGGACAGCCCGTCATGAATGCCTGCATCGTGATTCCGGTATTCAATCATGGCGCCACCCTGGCCGGTGTACTGGCGCAGCTGCAACCGTTCGGGCTGCCGGTAATATTAGTGGATGACGGCAGCGATGCGGATACGGCCCGCACCTTGCGACAGCTGGCCAACGGCCATCCCGAACACATCACGCTGTACACGCGCACGGAAAATGGCGGCAAAGGCGCGGCGGTGATGGACGGCCTGCGCCAGGCCCGCCAGCTCGGTTTCAGCCACGCTCTGCAGATTGATGCCGATGGCCAGCACCGCAGCGCCGACCTGCCCCGTTTTCTGGACGCCGCCCGCACCAACCCGAATGCGCTGATCACCGGCACACCGCAATACGATGCCTCCGTGCCCAAGGGCCGACTGTATGGCCGCTACCTGACCCACGTGTGGGTCTGGATCAACACCCTGTCGCTGGATATTCGCGATTCCATGTGTGGTTTCCGGGTCTACCCACTGGTCCCCACCCTGGCCATCATCGACCGTGTGGCCCTGGGCAAACGCATGGAATTCGACTGCGAAATCCTGGTCCGCCTGCACTGGCAGGGCACGCCCATCATCAACCTGCCCACGGCCGTCCAGTATCCGGAAAACGGGCTCTCCCACTTCCGCTTGCTGAAAGACAACCTGCTGATCAGCAACATGCACGCCCGCCTGTTTTTCGGCATGCTGGTGCGCCTGCCATGGATCCTGTGGCGACGAATTCCGGGGCGGCGGCTGACATGAGTAACGGCAAGACCTGGTTCCATTTTGAAGAGCGCGGCGTGTTCTGGGGCATGCGCCTGATCCTGGCCACCTACGGCTTGCTGGGCCGCGCCGTGTGCCTGTGTCTGGTCAACGCCGTGGTGCTCTATTACTGGCTCAGCCATGGCAAGGCCCGCGCCGCCAGCACCAATTATCTGCAGCGCATCGCGCAACATCCCAACAGCACCGTGGTCGCCGACCGCCGCACCAGCCTGCGCCACTTTATGCAGTTCGGCGCCGCTGTGGTCGATAAATTTGCTGCCTGGCGCGGCGATATCACCTTCGAACAGGTCCACATTCCCGACCGCAGCCCACTGGAACGCATCCTCGACACCGGCCGCGGCGGCGTACTGATCGGCGCCCACCTGGGCAACATGGACGTGTGCCGGGCCATGTCGCAAATGCGCGACGACATCCGCCTGAATGTGCTGGTGCACACCCGCCATGCGGAAAAATTCAATCGCCTGCTGGGCGAAATCAGTGACAACGTGAACCTGGCGCTGATTCAGGTCAGCGAACTGAGTCCGGCTACCGCCATCCTGTTACAGCAACGGGTGGATGCCGGCGAACTGGTGGTCATCATGGGCGACCGGGTGCCGCTCAGTGGCGGCCAACGCACTGTGCCCGCCCCGTTCCTTGGCGAGCCGGCCCCCTTTCCGCAAGGCCCTTTCATTCTCGCCAGCCTGCTCAAGTGCCCGGTGCTGACCCTGTTCTGCACCCGCGAAAAAAACCATTTCCAGATTGAATTCCGGCCCCTGGCCGACCGCATTATCCTGCCCCGCCGTGACCGCGACACAGCCATGGCCGGCTACATTCAGGATTATGCCGCGCAGCTGGAAGCACAGTGCCTGCGCTATCCACTGCAATGGTTCAACTTCTACGACTTCTGGCATCAGGATACCCTCTGACCGTGACTCAACCGCCCACCCCAACCGTTACCTTCGATGGCGCCCCGGTGACCCTGGAACAGGTCTGCCAACTTTCTCGCCGGCAGGCCAACAGCCGGCTCGGCAACGGCGAATTCCAGCAGCGCATTGAGCGCGGCGCGACGTTTCTCGAACGTCTGCTGGCCCGCGAAGGGGTCATCTACGGTGTCACCACTGGCTACGGTGACTCCTGCACCACCGCCATTCCGGAAGCCCTCACCGGGCAACTTTCGGAGAAAATATTCACCTTTCATGGCTGCGGGCTGGGCGCACACTTTGATGCACAAAGCACCCGCGCCATTCTCGCCGCCCGCCTCACCAGCCTGTGCCGGGGTTATTCCGGAGTGCGCTATGAGCTGCTGCAGCAACTGCACCGGCTGCTCGACGAAGACCTGCTGCCCCTGATTCCCCAGGAAGGATCGGTGGGCGCCAGCGGCGACCTGACACCGCTTTCCTATGTCGCCGCCGCCCTGGCCGGGCAGCGCCAGCTACGACAGGGGGAGCAGATTCGCGAGGCATCCGAAGTCTTTGCGGAACGCCATATCTCCCCCCTGACCCTGCGCCCCAAGGAAGGTCTGGCGGTGATGAATGGCACCGCGGTGATGACCGGCCTCGCCTGCCTGGCGTTTGACCGGGCCAACTATCTGGTTTCCCTGGGCACCCGCATCACCGCCCTGGCCAGCCTGGCCATTCAGGGCAACGCCTACCATTTTGATGAAGTGCTGTTCTCGGTGAAACCGCACCCGGGCTCCCAGCTGGCCGCCCGCCGCCTGCGCGACGACCTGCAAGCCAGCAACGCCCCCAGCCACGAAGCCCGCCTTCAGGATCGCTACTCCCTGCGTTGCGCCCCCCATGTGCTGGGCGTGCTCAGCGACACCCTGAGCCAACTGCGCAGCTTCGTGGAAGTGGAACTGAACAGCGCCAATGACAATCCGATTATTGATGGCGACAACGAACGGGTGCTGCACGGCGGGCACTTCTACGGTGGCCACATCGGCCAGGCCATGGACAGCCTGAAAACCGCTACCGCCAGCGTCGCCGACCTGCTCGACCGGCAACTGGCGCAGCTGGTGGACGTGAAATTCAACCACGGCCTGCCCGCCAACCTGTCCGGTAGCACCGGCGCCGGCGCCTGCCTGGACCACGGCTTCAAGGCGGTACAAATTGGCGCTTCGTCCTGGACCGCAGAAGCACTGAAACTGACCATGCCCGCCACCAGTTTTTCCCGCTCCACCGAGTGCCATAATCAGGACAAAGTCAGCATGGGCACCACCGCCGCCCGCGACGCCCTGCGAGTGCTTGAGCTCAGCGAGCAAGTGGCCGCCGCCGGGCTGCTGGCCAGCTGTCAGGCCGTGGAACTGCGCCTGGCACAGGACGGGCGCGACATTCACAGCCTGCCACCGGCCCTGCGCGACACCCTGCTGGCGGTGCGCGAAGACAGCGCCCACGTCAACGAAGACCGGGCCCTGGAGCCCGAGCTACGGCAGCTGCTCAGCCGCATCCGCCAACAACACTGGAACCTGTATGCCGACACCAGCGAATAAACGCCTGCAACACAGCATCCAGATTGAGGTGCCCTTCCACGATGTGGACATGATGGAAGTGGCCTGGCACGGCCACTATGTGAAGTACTTTGAAGTGGCCCGCTGCGCGCTGCTGGAGCAGTTCAACTACAACTACCTGCAAATGCGCGAGTCCGGCTACGCCTGGCCAGTCATCGACCTGCACCTGCGTTACGCCCGCCCGGCCCGTTTTGGCCAGACCATCACCGTCACCGCCACTGTGCGCGAGTGGGAAAACCGGCTGAAGATCAGCTACCTGATCAGCGATGAAAACGGTCAGCGTCTTACCCGTGGCCACAGCATTCAGGTGGCCGTGGACATGACCAACGAGGAAATGCTCTACGTCAGCCCCCCCGTTCTTCTGCAACGGCTGGGTGTGGAAGGGGAACAGGAATGAAGCGGCGCGCTCTGCAATGGATGGTGACGCTGACCCTGCTGCCGTTGTTCGCCCACGCCCTGACACTGGCGGAGATTGAGCAGCAACTGGACCCGGCACCGGTCTTGAACGCAGAGTTCCGCCAACAGCAACACCTGGCCATGCTGTCGCGGCCACTGGTCTCCACCGGCTCGCTGTTATTGATCAAGGGCCACGGCCTGCAATGGCAAATGAAAGCACCTTTTACCAGCGATCTGAAACTGATCGACGGCACCCTCTACAGCAACGGCCAGGCAGACAGCCTACCCGGTGGCGACGCCTTTTCGCGACGGCTGATGATGGTTCTATCCGGCGATTTTTCCGCCCTGGACAACGCCTTTGAGATTGAGGCCAGCGGCCAACCGGAGCAATGGACCCTGACACTGGAACCGCGTAACGCCACTCTCAAGAAAGTCCTGCACGGCCTGTCCGTTTCTGGCGGCCGCACCCCGGAACAGTTCCGCTTGAACTATCCCAATGGCGATTACAGCGTGACCACGCTCAGCAATATCCAGCTCACCGACACCCCCACGGACGACGAGGAGCAGAGGCTTGCGCGCCCCTGATCGTCTTGCCGGTTTTCGCCTGAACCGCCCGCTGGGTGCAGCACTGTGGTGCCTGCTGATTCTGCTCGGCATCACCCTGGCCGCCTCTGGCCTGCGCTCACCCCACTGGCTGAACAGCAACCTGCTCGCCATGTTGCCACAGGACACCGTGCCCGCAGCGACCCGGCAGGTCAGCGATCGCTACCGGCAAACCTTGTCCTCGACAACCCTGTGGCTGACCCCCGGCGACAGCCCCGCCGACGCCGCCCGCCGCACCGAACAACTGCGCCGGGCCCTTGGCGGCAGCGCCCTGTTCGACGAGATCGGCCCGACCCTGTCCGAGCAGGATCTGCAGCAACGTTACCGGGCGCTGGCCCCGTACCGCTATCAGCTACTCACCCCCACCGACCGGCAAGCCGCGCTCTCGCAACCGGACGCCCTGATTCAACAGGCGCTGGCACGGCTCTATCGTCCCTCCGGCGCCTCCAGCCAGCAGTGGCAAGCGGATCCACTATTCCTTTTCGAACGCTACCTGGCGTCCCTGTCGCGCAATAGCACAGCACTGCATAACGGCATCGCCATGCTTTCCCACGGCGACCGCTACTGGGGCATGAGCCTGGCCAGCACTCGCCACGACAGCTTTGCCATCGATCAGCAAACACAGCTGGATGCGTTCCGCCGGCAGATGCAACAGGATTTCCCCGACACCCTGTTCACTGGCATGCCGTTTTATGCCGCCGCAGGTGCGGTGAGCGCGGAACGGGAAATTCGCACCGTGGGGCTGTTTTCGCTGGTCTGCATCGTGTTGCTGTTTGTGCTGGTGTTTGCCAGCTTGCGCCCCTTGCTGCTGGCCCTGATCAGCATCGCCAGCGGCGTCCTCTGGGGGCTGGCCGCCAGCCTGTGGCTATTCGGCGAACTGCATCTGCTGGCGCTGGTGTTCGGCGCCAGCCTGATCGGCGTGTCGGTGGATTACAGCATTCATTATTTCTGCCATTTACGCGGGCAGCCGGACGCCGCCCCCATTACGGTCCGCAACCGCCTGTTGCCACCGCTGGGACTGGCCCTGCTCAGCAGCGTGCTGGGCTACTCCGCCATGGCCTGGGCACAATTCCCCGGACTGCGGCAAGTGGCCGTATTCTCCATCAGCGGGCTGGTGATGGCCTGGCTCACCGTGATGCTGCTGTTTCCGGCATTGAGCCGACAAACCGGCGCGACCCTGTCGCCCTGGGTGGCGCGTCTGCACCGGATCATGGCCCACTGGCAGCGCCTGATCCTGCGCTTTCGCTGGCTGGCACTGGCCGCCGGAGCGGCCATCGTGTCCGGCATGCTGTGGCTGTCTGCAAGTGACGATGTGCATGATTACCAGACGCCCCCGGCACACCTGCAGGCCATGCAGACCCAGCTTGGCAAAATCACCGACAACGCACCCGGTGCCTATTTCGTGGTGCACGGTCGCGATATCCAGCACTGGTGGCAACGGGAACAACAACTGCACGACGCACTGCAGGCCGCCCATATCGATAGTGATGCCCTGTCGCGCTACTGGGTACCGGCGCAACAACAACACACGATCCATACCGCATTGGCCGACGGTGTTTTCCAGCACCCACGCTTTACCCGCTTCAGTGACACCGTGGGCATGACTGACGCTGCCCGGCAAAAAGTGCAGGCCGATTTCGACCAGCCGGTAACGCCCCTGTCGCTGCCCGACTGGCTACAACGGCTGGACAACCCGGCCCTCTCGCAACTGTGGCACGGCTGCGACGATCAAGGTTGTCGCAGCCTGGTGCTGGTTCGCGGCAAGGTGGATTCACCGCACGAGACACCACTCGCCACCTTCAACGCGCCGGATCAGGGCATCACCCTGATCGACGACGCCAGCAGCATCAGCTCGCTGATGGGTACCCTGCGTGACCACCTGCACCTGCTGCTGATTGCTGCCTACGCCCTCAGCGCCATGCTGCTCACCCTGGCCCGAGGCCCGGTGTTTGCCCTGCGGCTGCTGGCGGTACCCGCGCTGGCCAGCCTGGTAGTGCTGGGCAGCCTGGGCTGGCTCACCGGCCACTACGGCCTGATCCATGTGCTCGCCCTGTTCCTGATCCTGGGTATTGGCATCGACTACGCCATTTTCTATCAACAGGATGGCCATACCCCCACTGCCACCCTGGCCGTGCTGTTTTCTGCCACCACCACCTCGCTAAGTTTCGGCCTGCTGGGGCTGAGCGATACCCAGGTGGTGCATGATTTTGGCTTCAGCGTCTTTATCGGCATTGTGGCCGCGGCCTTGCTGGCACCTCTGTTTGCCGTCACCCCTTCACCTTTACCCCCTGCTTCGGAGAACAGACGCCCCCATGACCGACACTGATGTTCTTGTTATCGGCGCCGGCCCCGCCGGCACCATCGCCAGCACCCTGTTGAAGCGGGCCGGACACCGCGTGGCAGTGGTGGAAAAACAGCACTTCCCGCGCTTCTCCATCGGTGAAAGCCTGCTGCCACAGTGCATGGAATACCTGGAACAGGCGGGCATGCTGGCGGCGGTGGAAGCCGCCGGTTTCCAGAAAAAAGACGGCGCGGCGTTTGCCTGGGAAGAGCGTTCCACCCAGTTCCGCTTTGATGAACAGTTCACTCCCGGCTGGGGCTACACCTACCAGGTAGAACGCGACCGCTTTGATGCTCTGCTGGCCGATCAGGCACAACAACAAGGCGTGCCGATCACTTTCGGCTGCTCACTGGCCGCCATCGAAACCGCCCACACCGGTATCACTGCAACCCTGGAGCACGAAGACGGCCAGCAACAGACCGTGCGAGCACGCTTTGCTCTCGATGCCAGTGGTTTCGGTCGTGTATTGCCACGGTTGCTGAACCTGGAAAAGCCGAGTAATTTCCCGCGCCGCACGGCGGTCTTCAGCCATATCGATGACCACATCAGTGACCCACATTTCGATCGCAACAAGATTCTGATCACCGTGCACCAGCAACGTCAGGACGTCTGGTTCTGGCTGATTCCGTTCCCCGATGGCAAAGCCTCAATTGGCGTAGTCGCCCCGGATGACTTTTTTGCAGGCCTGCCCAGCGATAACAGCGACTGCCTGAACGCCGCGGTGGCCGGTGATACCCGGCTGGCTGCGCTATTATCCCGTGCCACCCTGCGCATGCCAGCCCGGCGTCAGGGCGGCTATTCTGCGTCAGTACGCAGCCTGCACGGTGAGGGCTACGCCCTGCTCGGCAATGCGGGGGAGTTTCTCGACCCGGTGTTTTCCTCCGGCGTTACCATTGCCATGCATTCCGCCAGCCTGGCCGCCGGCGTACTGGACCGCCAACTGCGTGGCGAAGCCACCGACTGGGAGCGGGAGTTCGCCCGCCCGCTACAACAAGGCGTGGACACCTTCCGCAGCTACGTGAGCGGCTGGTACGACGGGCGCTTCCAGAACGTGGTGTTCCACCCCAGTCCGCCGGAGGAGATCAAGCGAATGATCTGCTCCATTCTGGCTGGTTACGCTTGGGATCAGAACAACCCCTACGTACAACACCATCAACGGCGGCTGACCGCCCTGGCGGAAATATGTGCCGACTCCCTCTAACAGCCTCGCTGCTGATAGCGCTCCTGTTCAGCCTGCTCGGTGGCTGCCAACTGCTGGCACCGGCAGCGCCGCCACTCGCGGCCCCACTGCACCATGAGCATCAGCTGGAGCACCTGCTGACCCTCACCCATGACGGGCAACAACTGCGCCTGCGCTGCGTGCTGGAAACCGGCAACGGGGAAACCCGGGTCGTTGCGCTGAATGAAGCCGGGCTGGTGCTGGTGCAGATGCGCCAGAACGAGCAGGGCCTGACAGTAGAGCGCTCCGCACTGCTGCCCGATACCTTTCCCGCCGAACAGGTGATGGCCGATATTCAGCTGATTTTTTGGCCGGCCAGCGCCATCCAGGCCTCGCTGCCCACCGCCTGGTCACTGAGCGTCGAAGCCAATTCCCGCACCCTGTACCATAACGGCCAGCCGGTAACACAGGTGCACTATCAGGGCAGCCCCTGGCAGGCCCCCTCGGCGCTGAACAACCTGCGTTATCGCTACCAACTGAATCTGACGCCCTTGAGTCCAGACGCAACACCATGACAGACGTATATCTCAATCAGGTTGGCCTTCTTTGTGCCCTGGGCAACGACCGGGAAACGGTGCGCCAGCGCCTGCTGGCCGGCGACCGTAGTGGCCTGCAACTCAGCGACCAGTGGCACCCGGAGCACCCCAGCCCGGTAGGACAGGTGCACGCCACCCTGCCAGACATCCCGACAGCACTGGCTCGCTTTGCGTGTCGCAACAACCAGCTACTGATGGCGGCGCTGGATCAACTTCGCCCTCAATGGAACGGCCTGACTCAATCAATCCCCCCCAGTCGTATCGGCATTGTGCTGGGCACCAGCACCTCCGGAGTCGACAACGGCGAGCAGGCCATGAAAGCCTGGCGGACTCAACAAGCGGCCCCCGACAGCTACCATTATCAGCAGCAGGAACTGGGTAATGGCGCCGACTTCCTCGCCCGCTTGCTGGGCGTTGCTGGCCCGGCACTGACCCTGTCGACCGCCTGCTCATCCAGCGGCCGTGCACTGGCCACCGCCCGCAGCCTGATCCGCAAAGGCGTCTGCGATGTGGTCATCGCCGGCGGCGCCGACAGCCTCTGCGGACTAACCTTGCAGGGCTTCAGCAGTCTGGGCGCGGTGAGTCCGACACCTTGCAATCCGTTCAGCGCAAATCGCGACGGCATCAACATCGGCGAAGGCGCCGCCCTGTTCTTGCTGTCGGCTACCCCCGGGCCGGTGCGACTGAGCGGCGTGGGCGCCAGCTCCGATGCTCACCATATTTCCGGCCCCGACCCACATGGTCGAGGCGCCGTCGCCGCCATGGCCGCCGCGCTGCATGATGCTGGCCTTGCCCCGGACGACATCGACTATCTGAATCTGCATGGCACCGCCACGAGCCAGAACGACATCATGGAAGCCAGAGCCGTTCATGAGCTGTTTGCCGGGCAGGTTCCCTGCAGCGCAACCAAGGCACTCACCGGCCACTGCCTGGGCGCAGCGGCGGCTCTCGAAGCGGCACTGTGCTGGCTGTCACTCACTGCCGACCAGCCTGCCTGGCCGCCCCATTGCTACGACGGCCAGCGCGATCCAGCTTTGCCGCCCATTAACCTGCTGGACGGCAGCCAACCGGCACCAGCTACCGCGCCACGGCGCTGCCAGAGCAACGCCTTTGCGTTCGGCGGCAACAACCTGTCACTGATCCTGGAGACCTGCCCATGAGTCCCCCTGTGCAGCAATCCGGCGAATTCCCCGCAGTGGCCGATCTGCTCCCCCACAGCGGCGCACTGGTACTGCTGGACCGCATTGTGGCCGCCGATGATGAATCCCTCACCGCCACCGCGCAGGTCACCGCCGACGGTTTATACAACCAGGGCGACACCGTCCCCGCCTGGGTCAGCATGGAATATATGGCCCAGGCGGTGGCGGCCTTTGCCGGGCTGGCGCCTTACCACAGGGGGGAAGCCATTCCTCTGGGTTTCCTGCTGGGCAGCCGCCGAGTCGAGTTTAATTGCCCGCGTTTTCCCGTAGGCAGCACGCTCACCATCACCGTGGAAAAAATTCTGCAGGATGACAGCGGCATGGCCGTGTTTGAATGCCACCTGAGCGGTGATGACGCTCACCCCCAACGCATTCAGGCCAGTGCCCGCCTCAATCTTTACCAACCCACCGACAGCGATGCTTTTTTGCGAGACAACAATGACTAATCCTCCCCGCCCCACCGTTCTGGTTACCGGCGCCAGCCGTGGCATCGGCAAAGCCATCTGCCTGCGCCTGGCCGAACAGGGCTACGATCTGGTGGTGCATTATCGCCACCAGGCAGAACTGGCCGAACAGGTGGCAGAACAAGTACGCCAACGCGGCGGCGAGGCACGCACGCTGGCTTTCGACCTGGCCGACCGCAGCGGTGCCCGCCAGGCGCTGCTCGATGACGTGGAATCCCATGGTGCTTACTACGGCGTGGTCTGCAACGCCGGGCTCAGTGCCGACAACGCCTTCCCGGCACTCACCGACGAGGAATGGGACAGTGTTGTGCACACCAATCTGGACGGCTTCTACAACGTCTTACAGCCCCTCACCATGCCGATGATCCGGCGGCGCAAACCCGGCCGCATCGTGGTGTTGTCGTCCGTGTCGGGCATCATCGGCAACCGTGGCCAGGTTAACTACAGTGCCGCCAAGGCCGGCCTGATCGGCGCGGCCAAGGCACTGGCTGTGGAATTGGGCAAACGCAATATCACCGTTAACTGTGTGGCCCCCGGCCTGATCGAAACCGACATGACCGATGAACTGCCCCTGGATGAAATCAAGAAAATGATTCCTGCCCGGCGCGTGGGCCGCCCGGAAGAAGTGGCCGCCACGGTAGCGTTCCTGCTTTCCGAAGACGCCGGCTACATCACCCGCCAGGTGATTGCCGTCAACGGCGGCCTGTGCTGACAGGCGCAAAAGCCCCCCGCAGCGGCTGTGTTAACATGGCCGCCTTCAGCCCAGCAGGAAAGAATGGAGAACAGGAATGCGTCGTGTGGTGGTTACCGGTATTGCCGGCATTTCCCCGATTGGAAACGACTGGGATAGCCTGCAAGGCAACCTCAAGGCCGGTCGCACCGGCATTCGACAAATGCCGGACTGGGTACACTACGAAGGGCTAGGCACCCAACTGGGCGCCCCTGCCATGTTCCACCCGCCAGCGCATTTCGATCGCAAGAAAACCCGCTCCATGGGCCGCGTGGCACAGATGGCCACCCATGTCAGCGAACAGGCTCTGGAGCGCGCCGGCCTGCTCGGCGATCCGCTCCTGAAAAACGGTCGCACCGGTGTGGCCTACGGCAGTTCCGCCGGCAGCACCGCCGCCGTGGCCGACTTCGGCGGCATGTTGATCCACCGCTCTACCCAGGGACTGAATGCCAACTCTTATCTAAAAATGATGGCTCACACCACGGCAGTGAACATTGGCGTCTACTTTGGCCTGCAAGGCCGGGTGCACACCACCAGCAGTGCCTGCACGTCCGGCAGCCAGGGCATCGGCTATGCCTGGGAAGCCATACGTTTCGGCCTGCAGGATGTGATGGTCGCCGGCGGCGCGGAAGAACTGTGCCCCACCCAGGCGGCGGTGTTCGACACCCTGTTTGCTGCCAGCCAGGACAACGACCACCCATCACGCTCGCCACGCCCCTTCGATCGCGACCGGGACGGCCTGGTGATTGGCGAAGGCGCCTGCACCCTGATTCTCGAATCACTGGAGCATGCCGAACAGCGCGGCGCGCCGATTCTTGCCGAGCTGGTCGGCTATGGCACCAACAGCGATGGTCGCCATGTGACCCAGCCCAACCACGCCACCATGAAACAGGCCATGGTGCTGGCACTGGAAAGCGCTGAGCTGCATCCGGACCAGATTGGCTATGTCAGCGCCCACGGCACCGCCACCAGCCGCGGCGATGTGGCAGAAAGCCAGGCCACCGCGTCCCTGTTCGGGCCACGCATGCCAATCAGCACATTAAAGAGTTTTACCGGCCATACCCTGGGGGCCTGCGGTGCACTGGAAGCCTGGACCGCCATCGAAATGATGAATAGCGGCTGGTTCCACCCCAACGCCAACCTGGAAGAACCGGACCCGGAGTGCGGCGAGCTGGATTACATCCGCGATGAAGGTCGCACGCTGGATTGCGACTATGTGATGAGCAACAATTTTGCCTTTGGCGGCATCAATACTTCACTGATTTTTCGCCGCTGGAGTGAATAGAACACCGGATGCCGGATACCCAAAAAAGGAAAGAACCCAAACAGGTATCCGGCACGGACTAACACCGATCAATAAACTTCATCCAGCAACTCTTCCTGAATGGAAGCCGACAGGTTAACGACCCAACGGTTGTAGTTGCGATGAATCTTGCCTCCGCTCTCATCCAGATTCTGACTGCTCTTGTAGATGATGTCGTAATCCGCCTGCGTATAAGGAATAGACACCACGGCCTGGTGCGTACGCACCTGAATTGACGCTTCCACTAACCCGGGTTTAACCACGCTGGGCACCCACCCTTTCTGGATGCTGCCTTTCATGATCGCCTCCTGAACCTGCTGCAGGCTTAACGTTTGCCCTGCTTGTGTCTGCGGGATAGTGCGATCATTCAGATCCATAATGGGCGCACTGGTACACGCTACCATCGCCATCGCGAATACCATCACCAACAACCCTTTCTTCATTATTTTCTCCTTGAACAGTTTCCCGTAACAGGAATGAACGCTACCGCGCATTCTCCCCAAGCTCAATTCACAATCCACCGTTTTCATTTCGCGCCAAGGATGCGTTCCATCATTCGGCTCACACTTGCCACCAGCGCCTGGGCCACGCCCGGATCCATAGAAGAATGACCACCATGCTCGACCCAATTGAGCACGCTGTTTGGCAGCACCTGATGCAACGCCAGCGCCTGCTCCGGCGGGCAGACAAAATCCCGGCTGCCATGCACAATTTCCACCGGCACGGCACTGCCGGCGCAAGCCTCAAGCAACGGCTGCTCCACAAAGCCATCGGCAAGGAAATAATGGGTTTCCTGGCGAGCCATGCACAACTCGTCATCATTACCCGGCCCCGGTGGCTGGGTTGGCATCAGCGCCAGGGTGGCTTCCCAATTACACCAGGCCCGGGCATAACGGCGAGCATGCTCGCCTTGCAACCCCTGATAATAACGCTCCAGCAAGCTGCCGCTGCCCGGCGGCGCTTGCTGTTGCAAGGCTTGCCAGGCCTCCGGGAACATTCTGGCCGCTCCCGCTTCGGTATAAAGCCAATCGCGATCCTGGCGACGACACAGAAAAATGCCACGCAACACCATGCCCACAATATGCTGTGGACACGCCGCCAGATAAGCCAGCGCCAGTGTCGCGCCCCAGGAACCGCCAAATACCATCCAGCGTTCAACCTGTAACGCCTGTCGAATCTGTTCGAGATCTGCCAGCAAATGGCTCAAGGTATTATCATCAATAGACGCCAGCGGCCGGCTTTGACCAGCTCCGCGCTGATCAAACAGAATAATCCGAAACCGTTGCGGATCGAAAAAACGCCGCAGCGCTGGAGAGCAACCGCCACCGGGACCACCATGCAACACCACCACGGGAATACCCTGCGGATTACCACTCTCTTCCACATATAACTGATGCCCCTGCCCAACCGGGAGGTAGCATTGCCGATACGGCTCGAGAAAAGGAAATAAGGCCATGAGTCAGGTTCTGACAGGAAGAAGAATTTCAGCATACCTGTTGCTGATTTTGCTGCAAGGGCTGCTGGTGGCGTGTGATAACACGCCCCCGGAGCAGGCCATCAAGGATGCTCTTGCTGAAATTGAAACGGCCATCGAAGACGGCGACACCGGCACAGTGATGGATAGGCTAAGCGATAATGTGGTCATTGAACGGCGCGGCAGAGCCCTGCAACGCAAGGACATTCACCGCACCCTGGTGGGCATTTTCTTTCGCTACCCGAACCGCAACCTCACTTTTACACGCATCCAGATTGATCTGGACCCGGTGACAAAAAAGCAAGCCCCGGTGCAATTTACCGCACTGGCTTGGGGCGGAAAAAATGTGCTCCCGGATGATGCCGACAGCTACCAGGTGGACAGCCACTGGATCCAGGACGGCGACTGGAAAATTGAGAGTCTGATTAATTAATAGCTACGCGTTTCTGGTTAGTCTTTTCAGAAAGCAAAGAGGCCGCGCCCAGCATTGGGCGCGGCCTCTTGCGTTTCAGATCGACACAATGCGCTTTCGCGCAGTTATTCATTATTAACTATTAATTACTTCCATCAGTCGTCATCACTCCCAAGCTGGCTTTCCATATCCAGCTCCTTGATCTTGCGGGTCAACGTATTGCGTCCCCAGCCCAGCAGCGCCGCCGCATCACGCTTGCGCCCGCCAGTGTGCTGCAAAGCCACTTCGATCATGGTTCGCTCAAACCCCGGCACTGCCTGCTCAAGGATACTGCGCTCGCCCTGAGCCAGCGCCCGGTCGGCCCAGTTGCGCAGGGATTTGAGCCAGTCGCCGCTCACATCCGTGCCCTTGGCGGCGCCGGTTTCTTTCAACTCCGGGGGCAAATCATCCACCAGCACTTCCCGCCCGGATGCCATTACGGTCAACCAGCGACAGGTATTTTCCAGCTGCCGCACGTTGCCCGGCCAGGTTTGCGCCGACAGATATTTTTCCGTGTCCTTGTGCAGAATTTTCGGCTCCACCCCCAGCTCGCTGCCGGCACGCTGCAGAAAGTAATTGGCCAGCCGGGGAATATCTTCCCGGCGCTCCGCCATACGCGGAATATGGATGCGAATAACGTTAAGGCGGTGAAACAAATCCTCGCGAAAATCGCCTTCTTTCACCAGCTTTTCCAGATCCTGGTGGGTGGCGGCAATAATGCGCACGTCCACGTGAATCGGCGTGGTCCCACCCACGCGATAGAATTCACTTTCCTGAAGTACCCGCAACAAACGGGTCTGGGCTTCCAGTGGCATGTCGCCGATTTCATCCAGAAACAGGGTGCCGCCATTGGCCTGCTCAAAACGGCCCACGCGCTGATTATTGGCGCCGGTGAAGGCTCCCTTTTCATGACCGAACAGCTCTGACTCGATCAGGTCTTTGGGAATGGCCGCCATGTTCAGGGCAACGAAGTTTTTCTCGCGCCGCATGGAATGGCGGTGCAAAGCCCGGGCTACCAGCTCCTTACCGGTACCGGACTGACCATTGATCAACACCGTCACATTGGAGTGACTCAACCGGCCAATGGCACGAAACACTTCCTGCATGGCCGGGGCTTCACCGATAATTTCGGTGGGCGCTTCTTCAACCGGTTCAGGAAAATCGCCACGGGACTCTTCCCGATGCTTGATGGCCCGGCGCACCAGCGCCACCGCCTCATCCACATCAAACGGTTTCGGCAGGTATTCAAACGCGCCCCCCTGGTAGGACGCCACGGCAGAATCCAGATCGGAATGCGCCGTCATGATGATCACCGGCAAATCCGGATTCTTGCGCTGTAGAATTTTCAGCATCCGCAACCCGTCCGTGCCGGGCATGCGCACGTCGCTGATCAGCACTTCCGGTTCCTGCCCGCCCTGTTCCAGGGTATTGAGCGCTTCATCCGCATCTTCAAAGCAGGTCACCGCGTAGCCTTCCTGGCCCAGCGCCTTTTCCAACACCCAGCGAATGGAGCGGTCATCATCCACAACCCAAATACTGACACTCATGACCTGCTACTCCTGTTGTTTCCATCGCCACCGCAATCAGCGGCCGGCTTGTATGGCGTCGCTCTGTTCAAAGCAGCGCAATTAACGCTATGTCGGTTTCTCTGTTTCATCCAGCTGCTCCATGGGCAGCAGGATGCTAAACACGGTTTCGCCCGGCTGACTCTCGCACTCGATCAATCCCTGATGCTGGCTGATGATGGACTGTGCAATGGAAAGTCCCAGCCCGGTGCCGCTGGCACGGCCACTGACCATGGGATAGAACAGGGTTTCCTGCACATCCTCGGCAATGCCCGGGCCGTTATCGATAATGTCCATGCGCAACACTAAACGGTGTCGCTGGGCGCCAATGGTGAACTGGCGCAACACCCGGGTACGCATGGTGATGCGCGGTGCCGACGTCTTCGATTCCAGCAACGCCTGGGTGGCGTTGCGGATAAGGTTCAGTAATACCTGAATCAGCTGGTCCCGGTCGGCGATCACATCCGGCAAGCTGATGTCGTAATCGCGCCAGATCGCCACGCCTTTGGGGTATTCCGCCAGCAGCAATTGGCGCACATGCTCCAGGCACTCGTGCACATTTACGGCACGGAACTCGGGCGGCTTGCGCGGCCCGAGCATGCGGTCCGCCACCGACCGCAGCCGGTCGGCTTCATCGATAATGACCTTGGTGTACTCGGTCAGCTCCGGGTCAGGCAGCGCCCGCTCCAGCAACTGGGCCGCACCGCGGATGCCACCCAGCGGATTCTTGATTTCATGGGCCACACCCCGCACCAATGCCCGCGTAGCCTGGTGCGCATGAATCAGCGCTTCTTCACGACTGATCCGCAGCAAACGATCCAGTGACTGCATTTCCATCAGCAGACACAAAGGCTGGCCCGGCTCGTTAATCGGGCTGACCGAATAATCCACCATGATTTCATGGCCCGGCGCCACCGACAGCCGCGCTTCACGCTGGGTGAAGGGGTGCTCATCATCAATGCACTGCTGAATGGCGAGGCGGGCTTCTTCATCATCAAAAAAGTAATCGGGCAGAGGCTGACCGACGGCACGGCTGGTGCTGGTCGCCAGCAACATTTCTGCCGCCGGGTTCAGGTAGCGCACGCACAAGGCATCGTCCAGCATGATCACTGCGGTACGCAGGTGATCCAGTAGTCGTTTGTGCAACGTAATGTCACCCATCAGAAATTGGCCCATAACAGGGCATAAGCAATTATCAGGCCATCTGTAGATCAGCCGGAAAAAGCGGGTATCAGCGGCCTGCAGCACAGGCGTACAAAGCCTGCTATTGATGAGTTTAAAGGGAAGGAGGGGCAAAATGCACCATTAGGGTGCATTATTAGTTACTGCGGATGCTCCGATTCGGTTTTGCCGGCTGGGCTGCGGTGCCCCGATCTGCACCACCGCCCACGCTGGCAGCGCCCCCGGTTGAAGCACTGCCTCCCACATTGGCGGAACCACCACGGTCCGCTGCACCACCGACTTGCGCAGCACCGCCGTTACTCCCGCCACCGGGGAAATTGCGGAAATCACTGACCGTGCTGCGGTGAATGTACACCTCCACCGGCTCGGAGGTGATGCGGGTTTCGCCCTCCTCGCTCACCACTTTCACGATCAGGTTATGCACTCCGCGTTCCGGCGCATCCAGCTGCAGGGCGGGCTGCTCCACGCCATTATCCAGCAACACCAGGCTATCGCCGGGCTGCAGCCCGGGCTGCAAATTCACGGACACATACACAGCATCGGTCGGGTTACGCAGCGTAGAGCCGCTTTCCGGGGAAGTAATCGTCAGCGATGTGTACTCCTCTACCGAGGGGTCCGCCGCCTCTTCCTCTGGCGCCGACAGCGCCTCCGGCATTTCCACCTTCTTGATTGGCACTGTATTGGTGGTTTTCAGTTTCACTTCCTCGGAGCGGCTGCTCTCTCCGGGTTGATCGGTGAATACCACATTGCCCTTTTCATCGGTGGTCCGGTAAATCTTCGACGCCGGCGCGTCGGAGGCCTCCGCCCTGTTGGCGCCATCCCCATCTTCCGCCGTGGCCGCCAGACTTAATCCAGAGACCAGACCCAAGGCAACCACCGCAATCAGCGACTTTTTCATTGTTATCTCCCTATGACTGCCCTTGATTCTGGCCCGGCTGGGCCGCCCAGAAAAGGGGGAAGCGCACAAAATAGCACGCTTTTTTCCAGCAAAAAAAAGCCCCCGACAAGCGGGGGCCTCTTTTCTGCTGTTTCCCGAAGGATATTAGCAGGAGTAGTACATATCGAACTCAACCGGGTGCGGGGTCATGTTCAAACGCTCAACCTCGGCACGCTTGAGTGCGATGTAGCCTTCCAGCATATCCTTGGTGAACACGTCACCTTCGGTCAGGAAGTCCATGTCTTCTTCCAGACAATCCAGCGCCATGGTCAGAGTGTGAGCCACGGTGGGGATGTCTTTGGCTTCTTCAGCCGGCAGATCGTACAGATCCTTGTCCATAGCATCGCCAGGGTGCATCTTGTTCTTGATGCCGTCCAGGCCAGCCATCAGCAGGGAAGCGAAGCACAGGTACGGGTTCGCAGACGGATCAGGGAAGCGCGCTTCCACACGACGGGCCTTGGCGCTGTTCACAAACGGAATGCGGATGGACGCAGAACGGTTGCGAGCAGAGTAGGCCAGCATTACCGGCGCTTCAAAACCGGGCACCAGACGCTTGTAGGCGTTGGTGGAAGCATTGGTGAATGCGTTCAGGGCGCGGGCGTGCTTGATGATACCGCCGATGAAATACAGCGCTTCGTCAGACAGGCCAGCATAGCCGTCACCGGCAAACAGGTTTTTGCCGTCTTTGCCCAGGGATACGTGCACGTGCATACCGGAGCCGTTATCACCGATCAGCGGCTTGGGCATGAAGGTAGCGGTTTTACCGTAAGCATGTGCCACGTTGTGTACGCAGTACTTGAGGATCTGTACTTCGTCCGCCTTGGCGGTCAGGGTGTTGGCGCCAACGCCGATTTCGCACTGGCCCGCAGTGCCCACTTCGTGGTGATGCACTTCGATTTTCAGCCCCATGGACTCCATGGCAGAACACATGGCGCCACGCAGATCGTGCAGGCTGTCTACCGGAGGAACCGGGAAGTAACCCCCTTTCACGCCCGGACGGTGACCGATGTTGCCGCCTTCGAAGTCTTCGTGGGACACCCACGCCGCTTCTTCAGAGTGGATGTTGTACATGGAACCCTGCATGTCGGATTTCCACTGCACGGAATCAAATACGAAAAACTCAGGCTCCGGACCGAACAGGGCGGTATCCGCGATGCCGGTCGACTTCAGGTATTCCTCGGCACGACGGGCAACGGAACGCGGGTCACGCTCGTAACCTTGCATGGTGGTCGGCTCAAGAATGTCGCAGCGCAGGTTCAGGGTAGCCACGTCGGTGAACGGGTCCATTACGGCGGACTCGTCATCCGGCATCATTACCATGTCGGATTCGTTGATGCCCTTCCAACCAGCGATGGAGGAGCCATCAAACATTTTGCCGTCCTGGAAGAAATCTTCATCGATTTCGCCAACCGGAAGGGTGACGTGCTGCTCCTTGCCAGAGCTATCGGTGAAGCGCAGGTCCACCCATTTCACATCGTTTTCTTTGATCAGTTTGAGGGTCTTAACAGACATTATCGTGCGTCCTCCTAAGGAACAGCGGGTTTGTCTCTGACTCGTCGTGCCACTCTGGGTAAGCGCAACACAAAGAGCCGGTATTCTCGGCCACTGGGCCAGCTTTGCCAATAGGGAGGCAAATACCGTGCCAGCCCTTTTTTAGCGCATTCCCCGCCTAAATCGCAGAAACCAGGGAAGATGATTCATTTTGGTGCACAGCAACGGTGCACTCAATAAGTGCAAAGCACTAAAATAGTGCACCATTATCTTCGCCCACTCGCAGCACCACAAAAACCTCGTTGCCCTGCTCACCCATTTCCAGCACCTCGTGGCCGTTAATCCGGCACCAGGCCGGGATATCGCTCAACGCGCCGGGGTCGGTGCAGACCACTTTCAGCGTGTCGCCGGTGGCCAGGGTTCTTACCTTGTTCTGGGTCTTGATCACCGGCATGGGGCACAGCAACCGGCGCACATCCAGTTCGTGAAGGGGAGAGGTCATCGTCGAATCAGCCCACATTCCAGCTGGCCAGTACCGCATCCGGCTGTGCCGGCGCCACGGTAATCTCCCGCGCCACCCCGTCAGGGCTACGCACCTCCAGGGTCACCGTCTCTTCAACCCGCCCCTTGGAGTAACGGGCCACAATGGCAGCAGCCTGCTCCAGCTCCGCCTCGCTGCCGAACTCACCATCCACCAATGCCAACGGCCCCGGGCAGCTCACCGTAGTAAGGCTGGTGAACTGGTAACGATACCCTTCCAGAAAGCGGTTTTCGCCTTCTTCGCGGCTGATGATCAGTTTGTAATGGGGCTGCGGGCGCAGGTGGCGACCCACTTTCAGCAGCATGATGTCATCCAGCTCGTAGCGACGCTCATTGCGGGCCTTCCACAGGTCTGCCAGCTTGTTGGAATAGGATTCATCGGTCAGGAAACAGCAACCGCCGGCGGGCTGGGCAAAGTCATCCAGCCCGAACTTGGCAGCCAGCGCCATCTGCGGCTTGCGATTGCGCCCGGAAAAGTCGTGCAGCTCATCGCGATTCACCCAGCCCTCTCGCTCGGGCAGGGTGGGCGGCAGGTTCTGGGCACACAGGGGACGCAGCAGACGATCATCCGCGCCGGACTCCTGGCTGATGATCGGCATGGTTTCCTTGCGCTGGCTCTTCGGCCGCTGACCAATTACCTCACCGGTAACAATAAAATCGAAGCCCCGGTCGCCCGCCAGCTCACGGGCCTTGTTAATCATCAGCGTGGCCTGGTTGACCATGAAAATCTTGCAGTCCAGACAGGGATTCAGGTTGGCACCGTAGCCATGCTTGGGGTTAAGCACCACATCCTTGTACTCCTCGGAGATATCAATGATGTGCATCTTGATACCCAGCTGCTCAGCGACCCACAAGGCGTTGTTGCGCTTTTCCTTGTCCTTGTCCTTTTTGCGGATGGCATGGGTATGCCCTTCCACGCAGAAGCCGGTGTAGAAGTTGACGCCTTCCACCTCGATGCCCTGCTCCTGCATGACTTTCACCGCCAGCATGGAGTCCAGTCCACCGGACACCAGAGCAATGGCGCGGCGCTTGATTGGTTGGCTTGCCTCTGTCATCGAAAAACCTGCGTTGCTGTGGGGACAGCTCAAAAATTGGGCGGCGCAGTATAGCAATCGCGGGCCGAGGGCGCATCCTCCCGATGGCTGCCACACCGACCGGCTGTCACCCCATCGTCATGACGATCACCCACACTCGGCACCCCATGTGATTGACCTTGCTTTGCTTTATGCGCTCAAGACTTCATTGGCTGCTGATGGTGTCGCTGTTTACCCTGATCGCCGCCGCGCTGGGCTGGTGGTGGCATACACCCCACGGCCCCTGGCTGGTTCATCAGGAGCCCCTGGCCGGGCAACGGATATGTGCTGTCGGGGATGGCGGCTGGGGCAATGCCCCCTCCATGGCCGTGGGGCAGGCACTGGTGCATCTGGAATGTGATCAGGTGCGCTACCTTGGGGATCTTGTGTATCCGGACGGCATCACCAGTGCCGACGATCCCCTGCTGGAAAGTCGCTTCCTCACCCCCATGAAACCGGCCATGGACGCGGGCATTCCCTTCTATCTGGTGCTGGGCAACCATGACTGGAAAGGCAGTGGCGAGGCCTGGCTGGAAGTGGCGCGGCGCTACCCACAAGTTCACTTTCCCCACTTCTACTATTTTGAACAATGGCCGGACGCCTGCGCCTTCAGCCTGGAAACCACCTGGTTCGAAAAATGGTATTACTTCCGCCGCCAGGGCAGCTGGCTGGAACAGGCGAAGGAAACGGCCCGCCTGCATGGCTGCCGCTTCAGCCTGGGTTTTGCCCACCACCCCATGTTCAGCACCGGCTCCCACGGCGATGCCGGCGAGATGATCAACCTGTCACTCAAGCCAAAGCTGCTCGGCCACCTGGACCTGCTGGTGGGCGGCCATGACCACGTGCTGTCCGATGAGGGGGAATACCAGGGCACCCGTCAGCTGATTTCCGGGGCCGCCAGCATCAACAACGACCTGGGGCCTCCCAGTGAACAGCAACGCTTCACCCGCGCCACCCACGGCCTGGCCACCATCGATCTGGAGGATGATAGCGGGACGATGCAAGCGGAGTACCGTTTTTACAGTGTGCAGGGGGATCCACAGGATCCATTGATCACACTACTCTGGCAGGGCGAACAGCACGGCCTGGGCGTCCGCTAAGGCCCCTGCGCGCAGCCCGGCTACTTACGGAAGAAAACCGATAGATCCAGCAGCACGTCAGCCAACGCATCACTGCGTTGCGCCAGCACCGTATCAGGCTCACTCACCGGCTTGTCCTGTGCATCGCTGATGCGCATTTCCGACAATCCGCCCGCCCCCAACGGCATGGCCACCTTGTAGTCCGGCCCGACATACGCCAGTGCATCCCAGCTCGCCACCAACCGGTAAGGACCGCCATCGGGTGCCAGCAATGAGTGCCCCACACTGTAATCGCTGGCGGGATTGTTCACCCCAAGCATGGACAACAAGGTAGGCACCATATCCAGATGGCTGGTGGGCCGGGTCACTACGCTCGGCTCACCGCCGGGAAACGCCAGCACCAATGGCACATGAATTTGCTCATTATGGAATTCCGAGTTATGCCCCCAGCGCCCGTTCTCCATAAACTCTTCCCCATGGTCGCCAGTAACAACCACGATCGTATTGTCCAGTTTCCCGCTCGTTTCCATGTAATCGAGCACTCGCCCCAGCTGCTGATCCAAATGGTGGACAGCGTTGATGTAGCGGTTAAAAATGCCCGGCATATCGGCTTCAAGATCCATGGTCGCGTAATTCATCTCTGGCAGATAATCCTTACGGATCACGCTCTCATCCGGAAAATAATAGCGGGCATGGGGGGATTCAAAGAACATGAAACCCATGAAGGGTGTGTCGTTCTTTTGCCGGCCAAGAAAACCCAATAACCGCTTCACATTACGGCGATCGCGCTGCCAGCCCGGCCCCACATCATCACTGGCCATATCCTTCCCCGACACCGACACAAACAGGGTCTTGTCGAATTCCGGGTAACTGAAATTGGCACTGGTATACAGCCCCATGTGGTAGCCCGCTTGCTGCAACTGCGTCATCAGCACCGGAGGCTTGCGCTCATCAAGCACACTGAACCAGTAGTTGCCGGGCAGACCGTAGAACAGGCTAAACAGGCCCATTCGGGTGCCATTGCCGCCGCTGAAATGCTGGGTAAACCGGGTGCCATGTTGCCCCGCAAAACGCCACAGGTTTGGCATGATGTCGGGCGTCAGCATATCCCAGCGCAAGGACTCCGCCACCAGGAACAGGATGTTCGGTCGCGCCGCATCAGCACTCACACGCAGCGGTGCCTTCGGATAATTCAGGCGGCCTTTGGCTCCCGCTTCCAGCCGGGCGCTGCGCACCATCGTCACCCCACACTTTTCCGCTGCATGGCGAAACGTGGTGGGCTGGTAAAAGGGTATGCTTTGAGCGGCCATCAGCACCGGCCGATAACCTCTCAGATGACTGATGCCATAGGCTGCCCGCTCGCCAAGCATGCATAACACTAGCAGCGTGACAAGAATCACCGGACGCGGCATCGAACGGGCGCGCAGTAAGAACAGCACTATCGCATGCATCGCCAGCACAGCCAGGCAGATCGCCGCCACCGTCCAGGAGGTGCCAGCGCTACCTCCCATGGACTCAATCCCCCCCGGCGTAACAATCAGGTTCCAGACAAAACCATTGAGATGGAAGCCGTACATGGCATAGATCTGGCTATCGACCAGCAGCAACATGGTCATCAAGGTCGCCACCAACACAACCCAAATCACCTGCACACTACTGCCCAGCACTTTCCCCAGCAGCCATCCCGAAGCAGCCACCAACAGTACATAGAGAAAGGCGTAACCACTCAGGGCCACAAGCATGAAGAGGACACCCGGAGACGGCAAGACAACCAGCGTGTCTCGCCCGATCCAAGCGCTGAGGAGAACAAACAACAGGAAAAGGAAAACGTAGTAACCGTGCAGGGAGATCCTGCCAAGACGTTGCTGACGCATCACAACCACTCATAAAAACAGGGCAGGAAAGCCTATTTCTACAAGCTTAAAGTGGGCTTAAATCAACCCTCTTCTTCTTCCGCCGGCACCGGGCCGGCCACCGCAAATTGCTGTTTGGCGAAGGCCACCCGTTCGGCCACTGGACGGGTTTCGTCTTTCAGGGCCTCAAGCTGTTTCTCGATAATCTGGCAACGGCGCAGCAGGCCATCATCCATGGCGATCTGGATATTCAGACCCGGACGGGCATTCAACTCCAGCATCATCGGCCCATGCTCGTGGTCCATCACCAGGTCCACCCCCAGATAGCCCAAGCCAGTCAGGTCGTAGCAACGGGCCGCCAGCTCCAGGCATTCCTGCCAGTCCGGCACGGTCAGCCCGGCCACCGGGTTGGCGGTATCCGGGTGACGCTCGATTTTCAGGTTGTGCCAGGTGCCATCCAGCGTGACCCCGGACGCCAGATCCAGGCCCACACCAATGGCGCCCTGGTGCAGGTTCGCCTTGCCCTGGGATTGCCGGGTGGGCAAGCGCAACATGGCCGCCACCGGGTACCCCTTGAGCACGATGATGCGAATATCCGGCACCCCTTCGAAGCTGATCCGGTTGAACAGCTCAGTAGAACGCACCCGGTATTCGATCAGCGCCTGGTCGCGATGGCCGCCGAGGGAATAGATACCGGAAATGATCCCGGAGATATGATGTTCAAGTTCTTCGGTGGTAATGATGCGCCCGGAAGCGGAGCGGAAATAATCCTCGAAGCGATCGGCAATCACCATGATGCCGTCACCGCCGGCCCCTTGCGCGGGCTTGATCACGAAATCCCGGTGCTGCTCCACTACCCGGTGCAAGGTGCTAATGCCCTGCTCGGTGGCGATGGTGCCGTACATGTGCGGCACACGGATTCCCGCATCCAGCGCCATTTGCTTGGTCTGAATCTTGTCGTCCACCAACGGGTACAGGCTGCGTTTGTTATAACGCAGTATGTAATCGCCATTGCGCTGATTAATGCCCATAACGCCACGGGCGCGCAGGGCCTTGCGGGTTTTCGACCAGAACATCAGCGTTTATCCCCGTCCACCATGGCACGGAACCGCAACAGCTCGGTGAGGCGATAGCCCCGGTAGTGCCCCATCAGCACCATGATTGCGGCCAGGCACAGCAACACGCCCGGGAAGGTGAACACGAAATACACCAGCGGCTGCCACACCATCAACAGGTGACAGAAGATGGCGGCCACCAGCGTGCCCAGTGCCACCTTCAGCGACTGGGTACCACCACGCTCTTCCCAGACGATGGAAGTCCGCTCGATCACCATGGTCAGAATCACCATGGGGAACAACGCCACCGACAAGCCCGAGCCCATGCCCAGCTTGTAGCCCAGCAGGCTGATCAACGCCATGGCAATCACCACAAAGGTAAGCACCACGGAAAGCCGGGGTAATAACTGTAATTTTAGATGCTCGAGATACGAGCGCACCGACAAGCCGATGGCGGTGATGGAGGTAAACAGCAATACCCCCCAGACTACCTGGGTTTCACGGAATGCCAGGGCGATCAGCACCGGAGTAAAGGTCCCCAGGGTTTCCATACCGATCAGCGAACGGATAAACAGCACCAACATAACGCCCACCGGAATCATCACCAGGATGCGGTACAGCTGCTGGGCAGGTAAGGGCAATTCGTAAAGGGAGAAATCGATAAAACTGCTTACGTCTTTCAAACGCAGGGACTGGGCCAGCTGCAACGCGCTCATTTCGTTCTCATGCACGCTGAAACTCACGTCCGCAGACTTGCCGCCTTCGATATTCAGCAGCGGCCCGGGACCACTCCACCAGACCAGACGGTCTTCCGGCAGGCCCTGCTGGCCATTGAGCGGATTGAAATAAAGCCATTTCTTGCCGTTAAAGCTGCGTAGCCACAGCTCCGGCTGCTGTTCCTGACTCTCCGCCAGGCGCAATGTATGTACCGGTTCAGCGGGGATATGCGCCACCGCCAACAGCAGATCAATCACGCTGGCCCGATTCTCCGGGCTCACATCGCTGCCCAGCAGCAGCTGGACATTATCGTTTTCCAGCTCGTTGACCCGCTTGATGGTCTCGCTGATAAAGGTTTCCACATCCGCCGAGTGCTGGCGAATCGGCTCCAGCAGAGCGTCAGCGGCCAGCTTGTCCGGGCCGTCCAGTGTCGGAGCCGGGCGGAATTGGGGGCCGGGGTCATTTTCCGGAGCATCCGCATAACGCGGCGTGAGCATGAGGCGGTAATAGAGGTACTGGTTGCCTTCGGCGCGACGGGACGACCAGGTCACTTGCCGGTTGCCTTTCTCCACATTCACGTTCACGCCGTAATTGTTGGAGATAAAACTTTCATTGAGGGTGGTATAGCCCACTCCCAGTGGCGGCACGAACATGCGCACTTTGACGGGCTTGTTGGCCTTGGCCGAAAAAGACACCTGAGCATCAACGACCCACACCGGGTCCTTCTCGTCCTGGCTGAGCGGCACATTTTGTACCAACAGCTGGTAAGCGATACTGCCGCCCCCCAACAAAAGCAGGAAAACGGCAAGCAGCCGCGCTTGCAACTTCACAGAACCCATTATAGCGCCTCGGCAGCCTCCATTGTCTCGTCGTCGCTCTCGACAACCTTGTCTTCACTATTGTCTTCACTGGCCTGACAACCGGGTTCGCCCACCGCCATCGATAGCGATGGGTCCACCAATGCGCCCAGGCCTTGCAGCGCTTCGGAGCCCATCAGCAACGGATAACGAAACTCGCTGCGGTCTGTCAGGTTAACTTCAATCTGTTCCTGGCGGTTGCCCATGCAAACCGTCAGGGTTACCACCGGACGACGGCTGTAGTCCCTCTCACCCGGCGACACACTTTCTGCCCGTCGCTTGATGCGCACATGCCCTGACAGTGGCAGCTCCACATCATCCCATTGTTCCGCGCTAATACCCCAATCTTCCCGGTCATCGCGGTCGATGGACAGGTCGAACTCGACCATTTCCACGCCATCCTGCTCAAAAGTACGGATGTAACGAGCGCTCAGGGAGGCAGAATCCGCCCCTGTATCCAGCTTGGCAGGTACCGTAATGCCCAACTCCTTGATATGCACTTTTTCGTGCAAGCCATAAATCATCTTGCCGGATGAGTCGTCAGCCACCACCACCAAGGGCGCCAGCGCCAACAGCAAAGCAAGGAATGTGCGCATTATAACAACCTGATTGTAAAAGCATTACAGCCTGATCACGGGATTTCCGACCCAGCCTCTGACCGGTCCCCCGGAAAATGGTTGCGCCATTCTAGGCGATCATTGAGCCTCTCGCAGGCTCAACCGTGAAATTTTGAACTTGTTCACAATTGCCAATCTTACGATAAAGGCTGACCGGCGGGCTATCACCCACACGCTACGCTGCTATAATGCGCGCCCCTGCGAAACCGCTGGCACGGTTTCGCCCACCATATTTGGAGCAACACTAGTGATTGAACGTCTGCGCAATATCGCCATCATCGCCCACGTTGACCACGGCAAGACCACCCTGGTGGACAAGCTGCTGCAACAGTCTGGCACCCTGGGAGATCGCGCCGGCGACATCGAACGGGTCATGGACTCCAACGACCTGGAAAAGGAGCGGGGCATTACCATTCTGTCCAAGAACACCGCCATCCAGTGGAATGACTATCGCATCAACATCGTGGACACCCCTGGCCACGCCGACTTCGGCGGTGAGGTAGAGCGGGTTATGTCCATGGTGGATTCCGTGCTGCTGCTGGTAGACGCAGTGGACGGCCCCATGCCGCAAACCCGCTTCGTGACCCAGAAAGCGTTCGCCGCCGGCCTCAGACCCATCGTCGTGATCAACAAGATCGACCGCCCCGGTGCCCGCCCGGACTGGGTGATGGATCAGGTCTTCGACCTGTTCGACAACCTGGGTGCCACCGACGAGCAACTGGACTTCCCGGTGATCTACGCCTCCGCCCTGAACGGCATTGCCGGCCTGGACGCAGATGATCTGGCCGACGACATGACCCCGCTGCTGCAAGCCATCGTCGACAAGGTGGACTACCCGAACGTAGACGCCGACGGCCCCTTCCAGATGCAAATTTCCTCTCTGGACTACAACAGCTACCTGGGTATCGTCGGTATTGGCCGGGTCAAGCGCGGCAACATCAAGGCCAACAGCCCGGTGAAAGTGATCGGCGCCGACGGCAATGTCCGTAACGGCAAGATCCTCACCATCATGGGTTACCACGGCCTGGAGCGCGTCGATGCCACCACTGCGTCCGCTGGCGAAATCGTCTGCATCACCGGCCTGGATCCGCTGAACATTTCCGACACCCTGTGTGATCCGCTGAATGTGGAAGCGCTGACCCCGCTGAGCGTGGACGAACCCACCGTCAGCATGTTCTTCCACGTGAACACCTCACCCTTTGCCGGCCAAGACGGCAAGTTCGTTACCAGCCGCCAGATCCGTGAGCGCCTGGAAGCCGAACTCAAGCACAACGTGGCCCTGCGCGTTGAAGAAACCGGCAGCGCCGACCAGTTCCGCGTCTCCGGCCGTGGCGAGCTGCACCTGTCGGTACTGATCGAGAACATGCGTCGCGAAGGCTTCGAGCTGGCCGTAGGCCGCCCGCAGGTAATCATCCGTGAAGAAGACGGCGTGAAACAGGAACCCTACGAAACGGTTGTGGCCGACGTGGAAGAACAGCATCAGGGCGCCATCATGGAGCACCTGGGGCTGCGCAAGGCCGAGATGACCAACATGGAACCGGACGGCAAAGGCCGGGTTCGCCTGGAATTCCTGGTACCAAGTCGAGGCCTGATCGGTTTCCGTAGCCAGTTCCTGACCCTGACTTCCGGCACCGGCATCCTTAACAGCACCTTCAGCCACTACGGCGAGCACAAGGCCGGCGACATGGCCAAACGCATCAACGGTGTGCTGGTATCCATGGTGAAAGGCAAAGTGCTGGGCTTCGCCCTGTTCAACCTGCAAGAACGTGGCCGCATGCTGATCGACCCGAACGTGGACGTGTACGAAGGCCAGATCATCGGCATCCACAGCCGTGGCAACGACCTGGTGGTCAACCCCACCAAGGGCAAGCAGCTGACCAACATGCGCGCCTCCGGCACCGATGAGAACATCGTTCTCACCCCGCCGATCCGTTTCAGCCTGGAACAGGCGCTGGACTTCATCGAAGACGACGAGCTGGTAGAAGTGACCCCCAACTCCCTGCGTATTCGCAAGAAGCTACTCACCGAAACCGAGCGCAAGCGCGCCGGCCGGTAAGCAAGAGGCGCAACCACGCTGCACACAAAAAACGCCACGCCTAAAAACGTGGCGTTTTTTATGTCTAGTGCACCGTCAGCGCGCCTTTAACGCAAGAGCATCAACACCAGCGCCGCGCCGATCACCAACCCCACTATCAAACCCGCCATAAATCCCTGCCCGGCCAGCGGTGCCGCACCGATAGTGGACGCCCCCTCTCCCGGATCCGCCGGCTGACTGGCCTCGAACTCAGCAATCACTTCCCGGGCCCGCGTTTCATCGTTGGCGGCCACCCATACTGTCGCCAGACCCGCCGCCGGCAGCTCACCCATGCCGCCCTGCAACATATCGCCATGCACCTGGGCCATGATACCCACCTGGTCCAGCAGGTTGGCCAGCATATGGGCTTCAATCATGTGTCGCGCCTGAAACACACACTTCACCAGGCCTCTCCTTTCGTTACGGGTTCACCGGGGTTTTCTCCACCACTTCCAGCAGTGTATAGCGCAAGCTGCTGCCATCCGCCGGCGGCGATTCCACGTTTTCGACCTTCACTCGCAGGGTGTACTGAAACCCCTCTTCGTAAGTAAAGCCCTCTACGTGGTTATAGAATAACTCCCAATTGGCATCGACCTCCTGCTTGACCCGTAAACACTCCATTACGCCGACACCAATACATGCCGAGCCATAGGGCGCCACATAAAGAAGCTGCCCGGGCTTGTCCTGCGGCGAAGGCTCATTGCAACCGGCCAGTAAAAACAACAACACCAAGGTCCCGCGTTTCCACATCATCATCCATGTCCTGTTATTCTTGTCGTAGCGCTTATCGTAGCTCTTACTCTAGTGCCGATCAGTACCACGCCCACCCCGCCAAGGCAAAACCCGACATGCTGCATATCGCCCTGTTCGAGCCGGAAATCCCCCCCAACACCGGCAACATTATCCGCCTGGCCGCCAACACCGGCGCCCAGTTGCATCTAATTGAACCATTGGGGTTTTCCCTGGAAGAGAAGAAACTGCGCCGCGCCGGCCTCGACTACAGCGAGTTCGCCGCATTACAGGTGCATCGGGATTTTGCCGCATTTCAGGAAAGTGTCGCTGGCCAGCGGCTGTTCGCCATGACCACCAAGGGTAGCCGCCCCCATAGCGAAGCCTGTTTTCAGGACGGAGATGTTCTGTTATTCGGGCCGGAAACCCGCGGCCTGCCGGACCCCATTCTGGAAAGTCTGCCGCCAACACAGAGATTGCGCCTGCCCATGGTGGCGGATAGCCGCAGCCTTAATCTCAGCAATGCCGTTGCCGTAACGCTCTATGAAGCATGGCGACAACGGGGATACGAAGGAGCAGCTGATAGTTAATAATGAATAATTAATAACGTCACGGGATAGATTTTGTCCGTATTGAAACGCAAGAGGCCGCGCCCATACTCTGGGCGCGGCCTCTTGCATTCCGGCATAACAAACGCTGCACGCGCAGCTTTTAATTATCCGTTATTAACCATTAATTGCAGTTTACTGAACGGTCTCGCCCGCCGCCGCAGCATTTTCCTGTTGCTGCTGACGCTGCTGCTGATACAGCGCATCGAAGTTGATCGGCTGCAGCACCATCTGCGGGAATGACCCCTTGGCCACCAGGTCCGACACCACTTCACGGACATACGGGAACAGCAGATTCGGGCAATACGCGCCGAGCAATTGCGCCCGCTCTTCGCCTTCGATGCCTTTCACGGTAAAGATGCCTGCCTGCTTCACTTCCACCAGGTAGAACGTCTTTTCTTCGGCTTCGTCCTTGGCGGTCACCGTCACGGTGATTTCCACTTCGAACTCATCGCCTTCACCCACACGGCGGGCGCTGTTGTTCAGCTGCACGTTCACCTTGGGTTTCCATTCCTGCAGGAACACTTCCGGCGCACCCGGGCACTCGAAGGATGTGTCTTTCAGGTAAATACGCTGCAGTTGGAAAACCTGTTGCTGTTCATCAGCCATGTTCTTCTCCTGTTACTGGCCTGCTCCGAGCAGAGCATCGAGCTCCCCCGCCCGCTCCAGAGCAAAAAGTTCATCACAGCCACCGATGGCGTGATCATTAATGAAAATCTGCGGCACCGTGCGGGCACCGCCGCGCTGCATCATGACTGCACGCTGCTGGGGCTCGCGATCCACATCGGTATCCTCGAACACCACATTCTTGCTGTTCAGCAACTGCTTGGCACGCACGCAAAACGGGCACCAGGCAGTGGTATACAGTTCGACCTTGGCCATCTCTGCCTCCTGCTTACTCTTTAACCACCGGCAGGCTGGCTGACCGCCAGGCGTTCAGGCCACCCTGAATGCGATACAGGTCGGAAAAACCCTTGGTGCGCAGCTGCCGCCCCAGATGTGAGGCCTTTGCCCCCATATCACAAGTCAGGATGAGGGGTTTGTCCTTGTATTTTTCCAGCTCTGCAATACGATCAAGCGCCTGCCCGGCGGGAATATTGATGCTACCGGCAATATGCCCGGTGCGGAACTCATCACTGTCGCGCAGATCCACGATCACCGCGTCTTTCTGGTTCACCATGTTGGTGGCCAACTGCGGTGTTAGAGACTGGCCGCCACGGCGGGACTCAAGCACAAAAAACAGTGCCCACAACAGGAAAAAGGCGGACACCAGAATATAATGGTTGCTGGCGAATTCAATCAGATTGCCCATGGAAACCCCGGATCATTAGCGTTGGCTCTAATCGGCGCCGATGGTGCGCGCCACTGCTTCCCCCCGGGAAAGAAAGCCGAAGGAAAATCGGCGCCAAGTATACACATCCCCGGGCCGTTAAGGTAAAACCGCGCCATGACCCGACGATTACTACTGCTTCTGCTGCTCCCGACCCTGCTCCCTGTTAGCGGTGCGGCGGACACTGCGCCCAGCAAGGCCCAGCTGGAGAAACTCAAATCCCGCATCAGCGAATTGAGCGAGGTCCAGAACCGCGAATTGCGCGAACGCGATTCCGTGCAAGCCAGCCTGCGCGAGGCAGAACTGCGCATCAGCCGGCTGACCCGGGAACAACGGAGCCTGGAAAAAAAGGCCAGCACCGCCCAACAACGCCTCAAAAACCTGGAAGCAGAGCAGGCAGTGCTAGCTGCAGAGAAACGCACCCAACTGGACTGGCTGGGCAAAACCGTGCGCGCCAGCTACCAGGCCGGCCGCCAGGAACGCATCAAATTACTGCTCAACCAGGAGCAGCCCGACCAGATCGCCCGCCTGCTGCGTTACCAGGAATATTATCAGCGCGCCCGTGCCGACCGCCTCAAGGCCGTCAATGGTGAGCTGGATGAACTCAAGGCCATCGCCCTGCGCGTGGACAAGGCCCGCCAAGTCCTGCTGGACAAGCGTTCCGACGTTCAACGCCATGCGGACAAGCTGCAAGGCGCCCAGAAAGAGCGCCAAACCACACTGGCATCACTGAACCGCTCACTGGATGACCGTGGCAGCAACCTCAACCAGCTCAAGGCTGACCAACAACGCCTGCAAAAACTGCTGGAAGACATGCAACGCAGCCTTAATGACATCCCTGCTGACCTGGGCGGCAAGCCCTTCGGCAAGCTGGCCGGCAAACTCCCCTGGCCCGTGGAGGCGCGCATTTCCACCGGCTATAACAGCCGCCGGGAAGGAGCACTGCGCTGGCAAGGCGTTATTTTCAATGCCGCCCCCGGTACCCCGGTCCGGGCGATCCATTCCGGCCGCGTGGTGTTCGCTGACTGGCTACGCGGCTATGGCTTGCTAACCATTGTTGATCACGGCAACGGCTACCTGACTCTTTACGGCTATAACCAGAGCCTGTTGCGCGAGGTCGGCGAATGGGTATCCGCCGGTGACAGCCTGGCCTTGGCCGGGAATTCCGGCGGCAACCGGACCAACGGTCTCTACTTCGAGATACGCCACCGGGGCAAGGCTGTGAACCCCACACGCTGGTGCAATCAGCGTGTTACACTGCCGCCATTGGCGCAAAATTGATGATGAACTTTGACACGCGCACACCTTTTTCCTGTGCCCGCCGGGGATCCTGAATGCCAACAACCATCCTGCCCACGCTCCGTTCTGTCGCGCTCACGGGCCTGCTTGCCCTTAGCCCGCTCACCGCACTTCACGCCCAGGACCCTGCCCTTGATGAGCAAGCCCGCCAGCAAGGCGTCCCGGTGGACGAGCTGCGCGCCTTTGCCGAGGTCATGGAACGCATTCGCGCAGCCTACATTGAGGACGTGGATGATCGTGAACTGCTGGAAGCCGCCATCCGTGGCATGCTCCACGATCTGGACCCGCACTCCAACTACCTGACCCCGGACCAGTTTGACGACCTGCAGGTGACCACCACCGGCGAATTCGGCGGTCTTGGCATCGAGGTCACCATGGAGGACGGCTTTGTCAAAGTAGTCACTCCGGTGGATGACTCCCCGGCCAGCAACGCCGGCATTCTCGCAGGCGACCTGATCCTAAAGATCGACGACACCTTCGTGAAAGGGCTGACTCTGGGCGAAGCCGTAGAGCTGATGCGCGGGGAAATCGGCACCAAAATCGATTTGATGGTCCTTAGCGAAGGCGACGAAAAGCCCCGCCAGGTCAGCCTCGAACGTGACCGCATCCAGACCCACAGCGTGAAATCAAAAATGCTGGAACCCGGCCTGGGCTACCTGCGCATTTCCCAGTTCCAGAACAACACCGGTGACGACGCCCGCAAAGCGCTGGAAAAGCTCAACAAGGACACCGCCCTTAACGGTTTGATTCTCGACCTGCGCAACAACCCCGGCGGCGTACTCAACGGCGCGGTGGAAGTCACCGACCTGTTCCTGGATGCCGGCCTCGTGGTGTACACCCAGGGCCGCGACAAGGCAAGCCGAAACGACTTTGATGCCAGCGCCGGCGATGCACTGAACGGCAAACCGCTGGTGGTACTGGTCAACGGCGGCAGCGCCTCCGCATCGGAAATCGTGGCCGGCGCCCTGCAGGACCAGGAGCGCGCCATCGTGGTGGGCAACCGCACCTTCGGCAAAGGCTCAGTACAAACGGTATTGCCATTGAGCAAGGACCGCGCCCTGAAACTCACCACCGCCCGTTATTACACCCCAAAGGGGCGCTCCATTCAGGCAGAGGGCATTGAGCCCGACATTGCCGTGGATGTGGTCACCAAGATCGAAGTACGCGAAGACATGCACCTGCGCGAAGCAGACTTGCCTCGCCATCTGGATAATGAAAACGGCGACAGCGAGAAAGAGAAGAAACGCAGCTCCCTGGCCGAAGACGATTACCCGCTGGCGCAGGCGCTCTCCATTCTCAAAGGTGTCGTCCTCACTCAGCGCCCCGCCCACGCCTCACAACCCGACCAGCCTTGATGACAGGCCGGTTACTGGCCCTGGGGTGGCTGCTACCGGGGCTGCTGTTGAGCGCCAGCGCGCTGGCCACGCCCCGCATTGCCATCATCATTGATGACCTGGGCTACAGCCGGCAACACGGCCAGGCCATTGTGGACCTGCCCGCGCCGGTCACCTGCGCGGTGATCCCCTTTTCCCCCCATGCCCACCGGCTCGCGGAGCAGGCCAGCCTGGCCGGCAAGGAAGTACTGGTGCACATGCCCATGGCCGCACAGAGTCATCTGAAACTTGACCGGGGCGGCCTGCAGGACGGCATGGATGAACCTCAGTTACTGAACGCGGTGCGTCAGGCCCTGAGCCAAATTCCCCAGGCTCGCGGCCTGAACAACCATATGGGCAGCGCGCTCACAGAACAGCCACAGCCCATGGGCTGGCTGATGACAGAATTGAAGGCACACCAGCTATTCTTTGTGGACAGCCGCACCAGCAGTCATTCTGTGGCACAGCAGGTGGCCCGGCAGGTAGGGCTATCCCACGCCGGGCGCGATGTCTTTCTGGATAATGAACGCAATCTGGTCAGCATCAATGAGCAGTTCAACCGGCTGATCCGGCTGGCCCGGCAACGCGGCCAGGCGATTGCCATCGGCCACCCCTACCCGGAAACCGTGCACTACCTGCAGCAGGTACTGCCCTTGATGCAAGACGCCGGCATTGAGGTGGTGCCGGTGTCCACGCTATTGAGCACCCCGGCGGTGACCACTGCCACCACCGGGAGCGAAGTTCACGCCGGGTCCTGATCCCGGCTCTTGCCGATACCCGTGAGCCTGGCGTAGCCGATCATCAAGAAGCCGAAAGCAAACATCAGCACGCCATAGACAGCCGACGGCACAGACATGGCCTCGGAATGCAGCAGGGTCAAGGTCACCATCAAACCCAGCGTACCGTTCTTGATACCCAGCTCGATGGCCACGGTGAAGGCCTGATCCCGGCTCAAGCCGATCACCCGGCCCCCCACCATACCCAAAATGATCCCTGCCACATTGAGAATGATGGCGGACACCCCAGCCTGCTTGAACAGCTCCAGAGCCTCTTCACCCAGCTCCACCAGCAGCAGCGCAATCACCGCCACCATCACCGCCAGCCCCAGCAGCCCCACGGCTTTCTCGCCTTTTTCGGCCCAGTTTTGACGAAAGTGGCGAATAGCCATGCCGATGGCCACCGGCAACAAGATAATCACGAACAGGGTAATGATGGTGCGCATCACGGGCAGTTCCAGCGCTTTGGCGGTGTCCTGAAAACGCTCCAGGCCCCAACCGGTAAAGGCAGGCAACGTGACAATGGTAATCAGGCTGGCCAGTACCGTGAGCACAATGGACAGCGCCACATCACCGCGCCCCAGATAGACAAACAGATTGGAGGTTGTACCGCCCGGGCAGGCGGCAATCACGATAAGGCCCACCGCCAGCGCTGGCGACAGGTCCAGCGCCAGTGCCACGCCCAGGGCGATGAGCGGGAGCAGGAGTATCTGGCAGACCAGGCCATAGAAGGTGCCACGCGGGGCAATGACAACTTCGCGGAAATCTTTGGGGGTCAGGGTCATTCCCATCCCCACCATGATCAGAAACAACGATAACGGCAGCCCGATATCAATCAACGCACCTGAACCCATTACAACTCTCCCGTGATTTTTTTATGGTCTTTCAACGGGGGCAGCGCCCCCAAAACATCGAGAGTAAAACAGGGTTCCATTTATAGCCAGTACGTAGCGGCTAAAGTTGTGACAGGAGGTTAATCCAAGCGAAAGAAGGCCGGGCGATGATCAGCCCAAGCGCATTTCCACTCCGGCCGACTGCATAAATTCCTTGGCCTCTTGCACCGAATATTCGCCGAAGTGGAAAATCGACGCCGCCAGCACCGCATCGGCGCCGCCCTGCTGCACACCATCCACCAGATGCTGCAGGTTGCCCACCCCACCCGAGGCGATCACCGGCACCGGCACCGCATCGGAGATGGCACGGGTCAGCGCGATGTCAAAACCGTTCTTGGTGCCATCGCGATCCATGCTGGTCAGCAGAATTTCACCGGCACCGTAGTCGGTCATTTTGCGCGCCCACTCCACCGCATCCAGGCCCGTGGGTTTGCGGCCACCGTGGGTGAAGATTTCCCAACGGTTGGTATCGCTTTCCGCGCTGACTTTTTTCGCGTCGATGGCGACAACAATGCACTGAGAACCAAACCGCTCCGCCGCTTCACGAACAAACTCCGGGTTATGCACCGCCGCCGAGTTGATCGCCACCTTGTCCGCACCGGCGTTCAGCAGGTTACGAATATCCTCCAGCGCACGCACGCCACCGCCCACGGTCAACGGGATAAACACCTGGCTGGCGATCTGCTCCACCGTGTGCAGCGTGGTATCGCGCTCCTGATGGCTGGCGGTGATGTCCAGAAAGGTAATTTCATCCGCCCCGGCATCGTTATAGCGCTTGGCAATTTCCACCGGGTCACCGGCATCGCGGATATCCACGAACTGCACGCCTTTGACCACGCGGCCGGCGTCCACATCCAGGCACGGAATAATGCGTTTGGCTAACCCCATAATACGTCCCCGGCGCTCAGACGCCGCTCAACTCATCGGACAACGCCTGGCCTTCGGCAAAGTCCAGGGTGTTTTCGTAGATAGCACGGCCAGTGATGGCACCATTGATGCCCTGGTCAGCCACCGCACACAGGTTGCGCACGTCGTCCAGGTTGGTAATGCCGCCAGAGGCAATCACCGGAATCGACATGGACTGGGCCAACCGCACGGTGGCATCCACATTCACGCCCTGCAGCATGCCGTCGCGGCTGATATCGGTGTAGACGATGGCAGACACGCCGTCATTCTCGAACTGTTTCGCCAGCTCGATCACATCCACATCAGTCACGTTCGCCCAGCCATCGGTGGCCACTTTGCCGTCTTTGGCGTCCAGGCCCACGATGATGTGACCAGGGAACTGCTCACACATGGCTTTGACGAATTCCGGCTCATTCACCGCCTTGGTGCCAATGATGACCCACTGCACACCGGCATCCAGGTAGGCCTGGATAATTTCCGGGCTGCGAATGCCGCCGCCAATCTGGATCGGCAGGTCCGGGTGGGCCTTGGCAATCGCCTTGACGATTTCACCGTTCACCGGCTCACCGGCAAAAGCCCCGTTCAGATCCACCAGATGCAAGCGGCGAGCGCCACGCTCCACCCAGTGGCTAGCCACGGCAACCGGGTCGTCGGAGAACACCGTGTCGTCTTCCATACGACCCTGCTTGAGGCGTACACATTTACCGTCTTTCAGGTCGATGGCGGGAATCAGTAACATCAGAATCTCTTTATCTAAATTCATTAAAGGCACGCAGCCCTGTGGGTTTGTGCGTGCGCGTCTTACGGTTTCCAACGCAGAAAGTTTTCCAGCAGCGTCAGACCGGCGTCAGCACTTTTTTCCGGGTGGAACTGCACGGCAAACACATTGCCCTGGACTGCGGCAGCGGCAAAGCTCAGGCCGTAGTCGCAACGCCCGGCGACCGCTTCGTCGGGCAGGCCGGTGACACAGTAACTGTGCACGAAGTAAAAGCGGGCATGGTTATCGATCCCCGCCCACATGGGGTGCGCCATGCCCTGCTGCACCTGGTTCCAGCCCATGTGCGGCACTTTCAGGCGGGCGCCCGTATCGCTGAACTGCTCACCGAAAAACGTGACCTGGCCATCGAAAATACCCAGGCAGTCCACGCCGTTATTTTCTTCACTGCGGGCCATCATCGCCTGCATGCCGACGCAGATTCCCAGCAATGGCTTGCCGGCTTTCGCCACATCCCGGATCGCCTGATCCAGACCGGTGTCTTTCAGAACGGCAATGCAGTCACGAATGGCGCCCACACCAGGAAAGACCACTCGGTCCGCCGCCCGGACCTGGTCCGGGTCACCGGTGATAATGATGGTCTGGCCATTGGCGACCTTTTCCAGCGCCTTGCCTGCGGAGTGCAGGTTACCCATGCCGTAATCAATAACGGCAACGACTTCACTCATATTCGAGAGCCTGTGCTGTACGGTTACTCGCTTTCGCTGAGGGTACCTTTAGTGGACGGGGTAATGCCGTCCATGCGCGGGTCCGGCTCCACCGCCATACGGAGCGCGCGGCCAAAGGCCTTGAATACGGTCTCGGCCTGGTGGTGGGCGTTCTTGCCGCGCAGGTTATCGATATGCAGGGTAATCATGGCGTGGTTAACGAAGCCCTGGAAAAACTCGTAGAACAGGTCCACGTCGAAGCCACCGATGCTGCCCCGGGTGAAGTCCACAAACATTTCCAGGCCCGGACGGCCAGACAGGTCCAGCACCACCCGTGACAGGGCTTCGTCAAGAGGCACATAGGCGTGACCGTAACGGCGCACCCCTTTCTTGTCACCGATGGCTTTGGCGAAGGCCTGGCCCAGCGTGATGCCGATATCTTCCACCGTGTGGTGGGCATCGATGTGCAGGTCACCCTTGGCCTTGATGTCCAGATCGACCAAACCATGACGTGCCACCTGATCCAGCATGTGCTCAAGGAACGGCAACCCGGTATCCAGCGTGCATTGGCCGGTGCCATCCAGGTTGATAGTGGCTTGAATCTGGGTTTCCAGGGTGTTGCGCTCTACGGTAGCGCTTCGCTTGCTCATCTATACCTCCCAGGCATTGGACCGGCTATTATACGCAGCCTGAGAGCCTGTTGACACCATTGCAGCAGCACCGACCACCCAAACCAGCGGAGTTTCACCATGCCGATCAGCGTTCAGGCCCACCCCCTCTCTCAGGAAGAATGTCAGGCCTTTGCCAAGGTACTGCGTGATGCCCCGCAATACCGCCAGAAGTTGGCGGATGCGGTGGCTGACGGACATGGACGCCTGTTTGCCGCTCACTTCAATGGTCAGCGCGTGGCTATCGCTCTGATAGAAGAAAACCAGCCGCAGCTGGCCTGGATGGTCGTACACCCCGCCACTCAGGGGCGCGGCGTGGGCAAGGATTTCCTGCGTCTGATCGGCCAGCAGCTGGGAGAAAGCCTCACCCTGCCCGAATACTGCCAGCAGCAGCGCGGCCTATAACTGAGCCAGCGGCAGCCGGATATGCAGCGCAAAACCCCGACCGGGACCGGCACTTTCCGCCCACAGAGAACCGCCCACCTGCTCAATCATCACCCGTGCCATGGCCAGGGACAGGCCAAAGCCTTCTTCATGGTGGCGTGATCCCATCACGAAGAACGGCTCCAGGATGTGCTCCAACTGATCCGCAGTAGCGCCTCTGCCTTGATCACGAATACAGAGTTCGGCATGGCCCGCCGGCACATCCACTGTGCTGCTGACTTCCACGCTATCGCCTTCGGCACTGAAGCGCAGCGCATTATCCAGCGCCATGGTCAGCACTTCACGCAACTCCCCTTCACAGGCACGCACCTGCAAATTCGGTGAAATCCGGTTACGCACCACCACACCGCAGGTCTCTATCCGCGCCGCTTGGTCACGCAAAATAGCGTCGAACATCCACATGGGCTGACAGCTGGCCTGCAGCGGCGGCTGGTGGCGGTCGGAGAGATCAAAATAACGCAGTGAAGTGCTGACAATCCCCGTGAGGCGCCGCTGCCCCTTGCGCACCATGGCCCACACATCCACTTCTTTCTCACCCGCCCCCTGGCTGGATTGCCCCAGTGAATCGGCAGCGCCAATCCAGTTGATCGGCGTATTCAGCTCATGGCTGATGTACTGCAGGAACATGGATTTGTCCTGGTTCATCTGTTCGATATCCGCCAGGTGTCGCTCCAGGTTTTGCTGCGCCTCCACCGACAACTGTTTGCGCTCACTTTCCAGAAACCGGATCCGGTCGCCCAGTGCCAGCGACAACATCACCACCACCCACAGCGCGCCGAAATGCGGCAGGTAAGGAACAATCACGCTATAGGGAATCAAGCCCAGATTGCCGATGGCATACAGGAACACGGTCAGCAGGAATACCGACCAGGCCAGCACATACAGCCGCGCCACCCGGAAGCCCTGGCGCCACACCACCCAGCCCAGCCAGCTAAACAGCACCACGGTCATCATCACCACCACGGTAGACAGGTGATAGGAATACGGCGGCGGGATCACCCATTGCAGCAGGAACGCCAGCCCGATCAGTATCAGGTAATGCTTCAGCAATCGGTCATAACGCGGAAACCGCTGGGCCAGCTGCAAAAACTGCCGTGAATACAACGCCAGCGAAAGCCCGCAGGTATAGGTGGTCAGCCAGAAGTATTCGTTGATCTTGGGCGTGTCCGGCCACAGGTATTGAAGCCCGAAACCGCTGACGCAAATATTGAAAAACAACACCCCGGTGAGAAACACCACAAAATGCAGATGCACGTTGTCCCGCAGGGACAGATACAGCAGCAGGTTGTAAATCAGCATGATGGTCAACGAGCCGTAGAATAGCCCCTGCAGCAACTGCTCCAGATACGTGTACTCCACCAGCCCCTTGGCGCTATAGAGCATGGGCATCATGTTCAAGGCGCCCTTGCCGCGCACTTTGATATAGTATTCGCTCACCCCGTCAGGCAGTGATTCCAGGTTGAACACAAAAGAGCGGTGATCCATGGGCCGGCGGTCGAAGGGGCGAGTGTCCCCCACCGCATATTCCCGGAACTCGCCACCAGGCTGCGGCACGAACAGGGTCAATTCATCGAGAATCGGATAGCGCTCCACCAGAAACCAGCTACGCCCGTCCATCTGACTGGCATCCAGCTGAAAACGCAGCCAGATGGTGCTTTTGGTAAAACCGAAATTCAGCGTATTGCTGTCACTTTTGCGAAACCGGCTGGCGAACTGGTCGCGAATCTGGCTCAAGGTCCAGTTCCCTTCCGGGTCCTCAAGCACATCCACCCGGGCACCTAACTGAACACTGTCCCCCGCCGAAACCAGCGCAATGGGTTCGGCACGCGCAATACCGCCCACCAACAACAGCGCCATCAAGACAACAACATGGAACTTTCGCAAACGCTCTTCCCCTAACGTCACAATAATAGTCACGAATAATGCTACGGTATGGTCATTGAATCCCCACTGCTATAATCACGGTCCAACGACCAACGCGCAAGGAGTGCTACATGGGACGCCTGTTAAAAATTTTGCTGATCACTTTGTTTGCCATCATTGTGCTATTGGCCATCGCTGTTTTTGTCATCACGCAGGTGATTGATCCCAACGAATTCAAGCCGGAAATCGAGAAACAGGCGCAAGAGCAGGCCAACCTGACACTGGATATTCAGGGCGATTTGGCCTGGCAGTTCTGGCCCTCGCTGGGCGTGAGCCTGGGACGCACCGAAGCGCGCATTGCCGATGACGAAGAATTGTTCGCCGCCCTCGACGAAGCCAGCGTCAGCGTTGCCGTATTGCCGTTGCTGTACGGCCAGGTGGAAATGGACGGCATCACCCTTGCTGGCCTGGATGTGAACCTGGTAGATGGTCCGGACGGCGCCAACTGGGAGCAGATCGGCCCGCAGACACCAGCAGACGACACCGCCGCTGAAGAAGAACCCGCGGCCGAAGACGAGGGCAGCAGCAGCCTCGACATTCCGCTGACCATTCCCACAGTTGTAGTCAGCGACGGCAAGGTCCGCTACCGCAGCACCGCCGATGGCACCGACATCGTCGTCGAGCACTTTAATCTCAACGCCCAGGACGTGAACCTGGACGAGCCCTTCCCGTTGCAAATGTCCTTGCGCTATCAGGACCAGAGCGACATGCGCGTGGACATGAATCTGGACACCGTATTGGCCTCCGATATCGACAATAACCACTTCGTCCTCAACCCGATGACACTGGATGCCAATATCGCCGGCGCCACCACCATGCCGGTGGATGTGCACCTGGAACAGAATCTGGATGTGAATCTGAACGAGGACACTGTCTCCATCAAGGACCTGCTACTGCAGGCCGCCGGCACCGAGACCAAAGGCAACGTGGATATCACCGCCCTCACTGGCGATATGCAGCTCAGTGGCAAGCTGGCCACCGCGCCCTTCGATGCCAACAAGGTGCTGGAAGCCATTGGCGAAGCCCCCATCGAAACCACCGACAGCCAGGCGCTGAGCAAGATTGCCCTGGACGCCACCCTGGGCGGCGAGCCCGGCAGCGTCATGGCCAACCCGCTGACCCTGACTCTGGATGACAGCACTCTCAGCGGCAGCGCTGGCCTGGCCAGCCTGGAAAGTGGCAAGATCATCTTTGACCTGGTGCTCGACAAGATCACCCTGGACGGCTACATGCCCCCCACCAGCGGCGAAAGCGAAACCGCCGCCGCTGGTGGCGGCAAAACCGGTGGCACCGCCAGCCTGTCTAGCGACGAGCTGATCCCGGTGGACACCCTGCGCCCACTGTTGGTGGACGGCAAACTGGCCATTGGCACCGTGAAATACGACAGCATTACTGCCAGCGACATGAAATTTGCCGTCAGTGCCAAGAACGGCGTCCTGCAGCTAACCCGCGCCAGCGGCAGCACCCTGGGCGGCAGCTTCAGTGCCAAAGCCAAACTGGATGCCTCCGGCAACACCCCGAAAATCACCGCCAGCAACACCGTCTCCAGCGTCCAGATCCAGCCGCTGGTACAAATGGCACTGGAGGATGATCTGGCCAAAGGGGTGTTCGACATGAACGGCAGCTACAGCGCCAGCGGCAACAGCGAAAAAGCGCTGATGAATTCCGCCAAAGGCACCATCGATCTGTCCCTGGCCGACACCACCGTGCGCGGCCTGAATCTGTACAGCACCCTGGTTGGCGGCGTGAATGACATGCTCGGCCAGTTCCAGGGCCTGGCCACCGCCCTGATTCCCAGCCAGGAATCCGGCAAACTGCCCAGCGCCCTGTCCGAGGACACCAAGATCCTCGACCTGAAATCCAAGGCTCGGCTGGACAAGAACGTGGCCTACCTGGATAGCCTCTCTGCGGTACTGCAAAAAGGGGAAATCACCGGTAATGGCTGGATGAATATCCTCAACCAGGACTTCGACCTGAAAATCGGCATGCAGTCGCCGGAGCTGGGCACCTCCAAATACCTGACTGGCACCACCTGGCCACTGCGCTGCGAAGGCAACCTGGGCGGCAGCCCCGCCAAATGGTGTGGCCCGGACAAGGATGGCTTCAAGGACATCGGCAAACAGGTCGCCGCCAACGCCACCAAGGACAAGCTGAAAGATAAATTCGGCATTGAAGGCGAAGGCGACACCACCGAGGAAGTACTCAAGGATGCCGCCCAGAAAAAGGCCAAGGAAGAAGTGAACAAGCAGCTGCAGGACGGCCTCAAGAAGCTGTTTAATTAAGAGACGCTGCACGCTTCACGCAGCAAGCGACACGCAGGCGGAAATGAGCAAACGCTCATTTCCGCCGTTTTTTGTCCGGAGCGTCATGCCCAGTACATCCCTCACCCCGCAAGACTTCAGCCTGGCTCTGCTCGACTGGTACGACCAACATGGCCGCCAGGATCTGCCCTGGCAGCATCCGCGCACGCCCTATCAGGTGTGGGTATCGGAAATCATGCTGCAGCAGACCCAGGTCAACACCGTCATTCCCTACTTCGAGCGGTTTATGGCGCGCTTCCCGGATGTCAAAACACTGGCACTGGCGGAGCAGGATGAGGTGCTGCACCTGTGGACCGGGCTTGGTTACTACGCCCGCGCCCGCAACCTCCATAAATGCGCCCAACAACTACTGGAGAACTATCAGGGCGAGTTCCCGAACACCGTAGAGGAAGTGGCCACGTTACCCGGCATTGGCCCCTCCACCGCCGGCGCCATTCTTGCCCAAAGTCGTGGCGTGCGCGCACCGATTCTGGATGGCAACGTAAAACGGGTGCTGGCCCGGCTCCACGCGGTACCCGGGTGGCCAGGCAAGAAGACGGTGGAAAGCCGGCTCTGGGAGCTGTCTGAACACTACACACCCGACGCACGGCTGGCGGACTACACCCAGGCGATCATGGACCTGGGCGCCACCCTGTGTCGCCGGGGCAACCCCGACTGCGCTAACTGCCCGGTAAACCGCGGGTGCGAAGCCCACGCTAACGGCAACCCCCAGGATTACCCCGGCAAAAAACCGAAAAAAACCCTGCCAGTACGCACCACCATCATGCTTATCCTGCGCGACCGTAACGGTCGGGTCTGGCTGGAGCAACGCCCCCAGCAAGGCATCTGGGGCGGCCTGTGGTGTTTTCCGCAAACCGACGATGTGGCACAGATGAACGACGCCCTGCAGGCCCGTGCGTTCGATGCCCGTGCTGATAGCCAGCCACTGGACCCGTTCCGGCACACCTTCAGCCACTATCATCTGGACATCGTCCCACTGGAAGTGGCCGTGGACCCAGCCGGCACCCGTGACAGTGACGGTCGCTGGGTGGATCCGCAGTCTCCCGGCACGCTCGGCCTGGCTGCACCGGTGAAGAAACTGCTGGCCAGCCTCGACGCCCCACGCCAGTCACGCATGTTATAGTCCACCTCACATGTACCCGCCTACGGAGTTGCCATGAGCCGCACGGTAATGTGCCGCAAATACCAGACTGAACTGGACGGCCTCGACCGCCCCCCGTTCCCCGGCCCCAAGGGGCAGGATATCTTCGAGACAGTCTCGAAAAAGGCCTGGCAGGAATGGCTGCACGAACAGACCATGCTGATCAATGAAAAGCACCTGAACGTGATGGACCCGGACGCCAAGCACTTCCTCGACGAGCAACGTGATCGTTTTCTGAACAACGAAAACTACGAAAAAGCCGAGGGATACGTGCCACCTGCTCACGATGCGAACAAATAAACGCCCATGGCTTGACGCCTCCGGCCCAAGCCGCTTTAATACGCGCCCTGATTGCCCGGATAGCTCAGTCGGTAGAGCAGGGGATTGAAAATCCCCGTGTCGGTGGTTCGATTCCGCCTCCGGGCAC
>NZ_PBSH01000030.1 GCF_002726155.1 Alcanivorax sp.
TGCAAAGCAATCAACAGCGTCATTGCGACTATGAAACAGCGTTTAATCATGCAAGTGGTCCCGGAATTTGATCGTGAGCCTAGCAGAAAGGCAACCACATTGAAACGACTGGCCCACCCATGGTGTTACGTGAGTCAGTAGTGCGCTGCCCTGAGTGGCGGGCGATTGCACCGACCAACCGCAGTTCGTCTATGTGGCCGCCGCCGGGGGGCGGCCGGGCCGGGATCAATATGGCCGGCGGCGACGTTATGTTCGATCTTCGCGCCATGCCGGTGGTCATGGCGATGCGGACCAATATGACCGTGCAGGAATTGGCTGAAGAGCTGTTTCCCTACTGACCATGGTGGAAGGGCTCAAGCTCTGCGCCCAGACTTTTACCACGGATGTGATTCAATTGTCCTGTTGCGCCGGGTAAGGCTGCGTTCCCGGCTCAGTCGGCATTCCTGATCAGGCGCGGCAGCCAGCGCAGATACGCCACCATGCCGAACAACTCGACCAGGGACTGGAACACAATGACAACGATAGCGGCACGCCAGGGCTCCGGCAGTGACAGGGCCAGTGGCAGCATAACGAAGGAGTTTCGGGTACCAAAGCTGAACGTGAGTGTGCGGCCGATAGTGGGTGTGAACCCGAATAGCTCACTGAGCCCCTTGCCGATAACAGCAGCGGCAACCAGATAAAGTACAAAGACCACGAGCGCGGACCACAGCAGGGCGCCATTGTCGATCACCAGGCTGACCTGGGAGCCGGCAATCAGAAACACCACCAGCGCCAGCAATGGCACGGGCAGCCACCCAAGCCAGTCCACCAGTGTTTGCGCTCGCTGGTGCTTTTCCGTCAGCCGTTCGGTTAACCAGGCCAGGATCAGCGGAGTGACAATCAGTCCGAAGAAGGCTGGCAGCAAGTGGCTGCCAACCGCCAGTTCAATGGCGATATTGCCCATGAAGAGCCAGATGTAAACAGGCAGCAAAATGAGCTGCACAATCAGCAGGATCGGCGCGGCCGCGATGGCCCGGGCACCGTCCCCGCCACCGAGATGGGTAAAACTGATAAACCAGTCCGTACAGGGTACCAGCAGTACCAGCAGCACGCCGAGACGAATAGCGGGATCATCCGGTAACAACCACAATAGAAGACCAACGACCACTGGTATCAGAATAAAATTGCCCGTCAGCAAAGCGGCCAGAAAGCGGCGATCATGAAATGCCGACCTGAGATGTATCAGTGGTACCTGAGTGAAAGTGGTGTACAGGAGAACGCCCAGTGCGGGCCAAAGTAGCGCTTCCCAATGACGGGTCTGCTCTGGTGACATCCAGCCGATGGCCATGCCGGCCAAGATGGCTAGGAGATAAAGCCAGACTTGATATCGTTCCAGTTGTTCGCGCATTTAAGGCTGTTCCCGCTGTTTTTCGAGAGCACGATAGTATCATTGGTGCGCAATGAACTCCCGACACTTGCCCTGAGCATTTCGGCAGGCTTATCGAGGGGGACTGAAAACTCTTTAGGTTGGGTCGGGGGAGATACGGTAAAATGGTTAGCGTCAGCGTTATACCTTTTTGCCGACAGTAGCGGGGATGGGCGTCTCCACAGGGTTGGTGGTTTTTTTACCCGGTTTGGCTGGTTCTGACCCTGTTGAGAGGGGCTGTCAGTAAAAAAATGAAATTATTTTCAAGGAATTTCTGAGTATGGTATTTTTCATGGCATTACCGATTATCAGTAAAATAAGCTATTGAAAATAAAAGATAAAAAATTCTTATTGATAATAGAGTGGGAGTAGGGGAAAAAGGCGGCCGTAGGCCGCCTTTTTTGTTGCTGGATGCAGTTTTTCCTTCCTGCTTGATCTAGTATTAATAGACTGAATTCAGGAAATTGCTTATGGAAAAGCGATTGATCGTATTGCTTATCGCGTTGATGGCTGCGGTTGTCTCTGGCTGTGTTGTTGTGCCGACTACGGACTCTTCATATGTATCTCCATGCCAAACCCTGAGTAACAGGATGGCACTGATGCCGATCAATGTGGCCAGCGCAACTGGCAGCCATGACAGCTCAACCGGTATGGGGTCCCTCCTGTTGTTGCCGGCTACGGCACTGGTATCGGGGGTTGTTGTCGGGGTTAATAATCTCTACAACATGGGGGAAGAGAGGATTTCCTGCAAAGCATGATGGTGATTGCTTGAAAAGTGTCCAGATTTGCTTAAAATACGCCCCCTTGCCGGCATTCAGGCCCTGTTTGTGCAGTTGCCTAGAGTGAGAGGAGTCTCTCAACCGGCCAGAATTCATTCCGTTTCAGTCAGTTGCGTACGCCGGCCAGATAAGGGCCGGGGTTGTTGTGCCCGTTGTGGTGGCATACAATGCGCGCCTATTTACTGAGGCGGTGAGGCTACTCGCCTCGTTTTCGATCACAGATTGGAGGTTCACGACATTAAGCGTGGAGGCAAAGGCCGCGAGCAGCGCGCCAATACAAATCAGCAAATCCAGGCAACCGAAGTTCGGTTGATTGATGTGGACGGTGAGCAGGTCGGTATCGTCAGCCTGCAGGATGCCTTGGAAAAGGCCACCTCTAAACAGCTGGATCTGGTGGAGATCTCCCCTGGTGCAGAACCGCCGGTTTGCCGAATCATGGATTACGGCAAGCATCTGTTCGAGGCAAAACAGAAGGCCAAAGAGGGGCGTAAGAAACAGCGCCAGACTCAGGTCAAGGAAATCAAATTCCGTCCCGGCACCGACATTGGTGACTATGAGGTGAAACTGCGTAACCTCATTCGTTTCCTTGAGGCCGGCGACAAAGCGAAAATCACCGTCCGTTTCCGCGGTCGGGAGATGGCTCACCAGGAACTGGGCCGGGAACTGCTCGCACGTATCGAGAAGGACCTGGAAGAGTACGGTTCTGTTGAGCAACGTCCGAACATGGAAGGGCGCCAGATGATCATGGTGCTCGGCCCGGGCAAAAAGAAGAAACAGTCCTGATCGACTGTTTAATTTATTCACCAACTTGAGAAGGTACCATGCCTAAAATCAAGACAAATCGTGGGGCTGCCAAGCGTTTCAAGAAAACCGCCTCCGGTTTCAAGCGCAAGCAGGCATTCAAAAACCACATTCTGACCAAAAAGTCTTCCAAGACTATTCGTAAACTGCGTCCGAAGCAGGAAGTCCACGAGAATGATGTGGCTCTTGTTAAACGCATGATGCCCTACGCATAACTTTTACGGATCTGGAGACTAAAAAATGGCACGAGTAAAACGTGGTGTGCAGGCCCGTCGTCGGCACAAGAAGATTCTCAAGCAGGCTAAAGGCTACTACGGTGCCCGCAGCCGTGTATTCCGTGTAGCGGTACAGGCCGTTACCAAAGCCGGTCAGTACGCCTACCGCGACCGTAAGGTTCGCAAGCGTCAGTTCCGTCGTCTGTGGATTGTGCGTATCAACGCCGCTGCGCGTCTGAACGGCCTCTCTTACAGCCGTCTGATCAATGGGCTGAAGAAAGCGTCCATTGATATCGACCGTAAAGTACTGGCGGACATCGCTGTCCGTGATCAGGCAACCTTTAGCGCTTTGGCCGAAAAAGCCAAAGCGAGTCTCACCGCCTGATCGACTGTTACGCAGCTGCGTAGTAGTGCATTCAACGGGGGAAGAGTTCGCGCTCTTCCCCCGTTTTTGTTGGTAAAAGAGACGCAACAAGCGACACGCTTCATGCAACACGGGGAGAGGGCCTGCAGTGTTGTATGAAGCGTGCTGCGTGAGGCGGAGGAATCTAAATGGAAAATCTCAATGCCCTGGTTGACGCTGCCTTGGCAGAGGTCGAGCAGGCTGGCGACATTCGGGCGCTGGACGATGTGCGGGTGAAGTACCTGGGCAAAAAAGGTGAAATCAGTGCCTTGATGAAGGGGCTGGGCAAGCTGAGCGCAGAAGAGCGCCCGCAGGCCGGCGCCGTCATCAATGAAGGCAAGCAGAAGGTTCAGGACGCTATTGCCGGGCGCAAAAGTGCCATGGAAGAAGCTGCCTTGAATGAACAGTTAGCTAGCGAAACCGTGGACGTGACCTTGCCGGGTCGAGGTGAAATGCCTGGAGGTCTGCACCCGGTAAATCGTATGCGTCGCCGCATTGAAGATTTCTTTTTGCGTCTGGGGTTTGATATTTCCGAAGGTCCGGAAGTGGAAGATGACTTCCACAATTTTGAGGCCTTGAATATCCCCGGCCACCACCCGGCACGGGCCATGCACGATACCTTCTATTTCGGTGATGGGCGCCTGCTGCGCACCCATACATCACCGGTACAGGTACGGGTGATGGAGCAGGGCAAGCCGCCGTTCCGGATTATTGCGCCGGGCCGGGTGTATCGCTGTGATTCAGATCTGACCCACACTCCCATGTTCCATCAGGTGGAAGGCCTGTTGGTGGACAAGGGTATTACCTTCGCCGATCTGCGTGGCACTGTGGCGGAATTCCTGCGCTTTACCTTTGAAGTGGAAGACTTGCCGGTCCGTTTTCGGCCCAGCTATTTCCCGTTCACCGAGCCCAGCGCGGAAGTGGATGTGGGCTGCGTGAGTTGTGGTGGCGATGGCTGCCGGGTGTGCTCGCACACCGGCTGGATCGAAATCATGGGCTGCGGCATGGTGCACCCGAAGGTACTGGAAGCGGGTGGCGTTGATGCGGAAGAGTACAGCGGCTTTGCCTTTGGTATGGGGATCGAGCGTATCGCCATGCTCCGTTATGGCGTGAACGACTTGCGGTTGTTTTTTGAAAACGACACCCGCTTTTTGTCCCAGTTCAGCTAACGTCTCCCGCGAACAAGTTAAAGGAATCACGACATGCGTTTTAACGAAGCCTGGTTGCGGGAGTGGGTAAACCCCGCCGTGGATACCGACACCCTGGTGCAGCAATTGACCATGGCCGGCCTGGAAGTGGACGGGGTGGAACCGGCCGCCCCGGATTTTACCGGCGTGGTGGTCGGGCAGGTGGAAAGCTGCGAACCGCATCCGGATGCCGACAAACTCAGCGTCTGTCAGGTGACCAATGGCGCTGACACGGTGCAGGTGGTGTGTGGTGCAGCCAATGTGCGTGTGGGCCTGAAGATGCCCTTCGCCCAGGTCGGTGCGGTGCTGCCCGGTGACTTCAAGATCAAGAAAGCCAAGCTGCGCGGCCAGGAATCCAATGGCATGCTGTGCGGCGCGTCGGAACTGGGCCTGGAAGACCTGATCGATGGCCTCATGGAACTGCCGGAAGACGCCCCGGTAGGCACCGATTTCCGCGACTACCTGAGCCTCGACGACACCATCATCGAAGTGGATCTGACCCCTAACCGGGCTGACTGCCTGAGCCTGCGTGGTATCGCCCGGGAAGTGGGCGTCATGAACCTGAGCCCGCTCACCGAGGCGGCCATCAGCAAGGTGGCGCCGGCCATTGATGATGCATTGAGCGTAACGCTGGCGGATAACGCCGGCTGCCCCCGCTACCTGGGCCGGGTCATCAAGGGAGTGAATGTTAACGCTGCCACCCCGCTGTGGATGGTGGAGCGCCTGCGCCGTGCGGGCCTGCGTACCATCGACCCCATCGTAGATGTAACCAACTATGTGTTGGTGGAACTGGGGCAGCCGCTGCATGCGTTCGATCTGGCCAAGCTCAGCGGTGGCATCACCGTACGTAAGGCCAAAGCGGATGAGGCGCTTACCACCCTGGATGATCAGGAGCTGACGCTACGGGACGATACCCTGGTAATTGCTGACGACAACACGGCGCTTGCGCTCGCTGGAGTAATGGGCGGCAAACCGTCATCCGTGACCACGGATACCCAGGATATTTTCCTGGAATGTGCCTTCTTCGCCCCCCTGGCGATTGCCGGCAAGGCTCGCTCTTATGGGCTGCATACCGACTCCTCCCACCGCTTCGAGCGCGGTGTGGATCCGCAACTGCAGAGCGATGCCATTGAGTACGCTACTGCCCTGATCCAGCAAATTGCAGGTGGCCAGGCTGGCCCTGTCACCGAAGCGGTGGACGAAGCGCAGCTGCCCAAGCAGGCCGAGCTGACATTGCGCGCTGAGCGGATCGAAGGCTTATTGGGCATGGGTTTGCCCGCCCAGCAGGTGGAAGACATTCTCGGCCGTCTGGGCATGGATATCTCCTCGAATGAAGACGGCTTGGGGTGGACCGTGTTGGCTCCCAGCTGGCGCTTCGACATGGCCATCGAGCAGGATTTGATCGAAGAGTTGGCGCGCATTTATGGCTACGAAAAGCTGCCTAGTCGGGTGCCGGCGGGTTCGCCTTCCGGTGAGACCGTGCCGGAACGGATCGTGGCCGTGCGTCGTCTGGCGGACACCTTGATGGATCGCGGCTACCAGGAAGCGATTACCTACACCTTTGTGGAGCCGGGTCTGCTGGCGAAAGTCGAGCCCCGCGTGAAGCCGCTGCCGTTGCTCAATCCCATTTCTGCAGATTTGGGCGTTATGCGCACCACGCTGCTGGCGGGCCTGTTCAGCACTGCGCGCCACAACCTGAACCGGCAGGCTGACCGCCTGCGTTTGTTCGAAACGGGCCTGCGTTTTGTGCCCACCGATTCGCCAGACGTGGAAGGCGGCCTGGAGCAGACGCCGATGATCGCTGGCCTGCTCTACGGCAGTGCCCAACCGCAGAACTGGGAAGGCAAGCGCCCGGTGGATTTCTTCGACCTGAAAGGGGACGTGGAAGCGTTGCTGGGGTTGTCCGATGCGCAGGCGTTCAGCTTTGAGCCTGCCGAGTACCCGGCGCTGCATCCAGGCCAGACTGCGGCATTGAAGCGTGATGGTGAGGTGGTGGGTTTCCTGGGGCGGATTCACCCGCGCCTGGCCGCTGATCTGGATCTGCCGGGTCAATTGTATGCTTTCGAACTGGCGCAGGCGCCGTTGCAACGAGGTTGTCTGCCCAGCTTTGAGGCCGTGTCTGACCAGCCGCGGATGCGCCGTGATCTGGCCTTTGTGGTAGAAGACAACGTCCCCGCAGGGGATCTGATCGCTGCGGTTCGCTCTGCCTGTGACGACCGTCTCACCGGGGTCAAGATTTTCGATATATATCAAGGCGATAGCATTGGTGAAAATCGTAAAAGCCTTGCTTTGGGCTTGACCTTCCAGGACCGTTCACGCACTCTTAAGGATCAAGAGGTGAATGACCTGGTGGATGCCGTAGTATCCCAGTTAAAACAACAGTTTAACGCCGCCTTAAGGGACTGAATTAAGGAAGGGTAGGGAGCTATTAATGGGAGCGCTGACCAAAGCGGATATGGCCGAGCGTTTGTTCGAAGAGTTAGGCCTGAACAAACGTGAAGCAAAAGAAATGGTGGAAATGTTCTTTGAAGAGATCCGTCATTCACTGGAAAACAATATCCCGGTGAAGCTCTCCGGCTTCGGCAATTTCGATCTCAGGGACAAGAGCGAACGACCAGGACGCAACCCGAAAACCGGTGAGGAAATCCCCATCACCGCCCGTCGGGTTGTTACCTTTCGTCCAGGACAAAAATTAAAACAACGGGTTGAGGCCTATGCTGGAACCAAGTCATAACGACGAATTGCCGGCGATTCCAGGAAAACGCTATTTCACCATTGGTGAAGTCAGCGACCTGTGTGACGTAAAACCGCACGTGCTGCGCTATTGGGAACAGGAATTTCCCCAGCTCAAGCCCGTGAAACGCCGTGGTAACCGTCGTTACTATCAGCGCCAGGACGTGCTGATGATCCGCCAGATCCGCAGCCTGCTGTACGATCAGGGCTTCACCATCGGCGGTGCCCGTCAACAGCTATCCGGCGGTGCCAACGCGGAGCAGGCCACCCAGTATCATCAGCTCATCAAGCAGATGATCGTGGAGATGGAAGAGGTTCTCGACGTGCTCAAGGCCTCCTGATCCAGACAGATAGCGACTTGTTGCTTGTCGACAAGCAAAAAAAGCCCCGGTAGCTCTGCTCCCGGGGCTTTTTTATGTCCTCCCGGACCAACTCATAATCCCTATCACTGTAGGAAACCATGCTTGGCATGGTGAACTGCCTCTCCACAAAACCCCATCTTCTGTAGAAACGTAGAGAAGTGGGGTAACGCCCGGGAGTGCAGCGAGTAAGAGGGCCTGTCGAGGCGCCTAACCTGCCAGCGACAAACCCGACAACCCCCCATCGCTTAAACCCTGAGCAACCAACACGTTACTGGTTCCATCCCCCAATCAAATCCGCTATTATGCTCGCCGCTTTGGTTGCTCTGTCTGCCAAGCACATCTCGGGGCGTAGCGCAGCCTGGTAGCGCACTTGCATGGGGTGCAAGGGGTCGGAGGTTCGAATCCTCCCGTCCCGACCAATCGAGATACAAAAAAGCCCGGCTGGAAACAGTCGGGCTTTTTTGTGCCTGGCGTTTGGGGGCGGATTATTTTTCCAGAGGGGTATGCGGTGCGCCGCTTGAGACGCAGCCGATCAGGGTTTCCCCTTCGCTTTATACGCCGCTTTGCGTGCCTTCTTCTTTGCCTCTTTTTCTTCTTCTTTCTTGCGCCGAATCTCCGCAACCTTCACATGCTCTTGCTCAGCCATGGCCGGGGTTTCCAGGGTGATGGGGCCCAGTTTGGCGCTGCGGTATTCGTTGATCAGCAGGGCGGCGGTGCGGTCGAAGTCCACGTGGCCGCCTTTGCCGATACAGCCACGTTGCTTGCCGATGGTTTCCAGGAAAGGTACGCCTTCATCCGGGAGAGCCTCCAGTTTGAAGCGCTCTTTCATTAACTCCGGGTAGGCCTGCATAAAGTATTCGGCGGCGAACAGGGCCACGTCGTCTTCCTGCATGGCGGTGGCTTTGATGGCGCCGGAGAGGGCCAGGCGATAGCCGCTGTCCGGGTTCTCGATTTTGGGCCAGAGGATGCCAGGGGTGTCGATGAGCACAAGGCCGTTGCGCAGGTCGATACGCTGTTGGCGCTGGGTCACTGCCGGTTCATTCCCCGCTTTGGCAATGATGCGGCTGGCCAGATTGTTGATCAGGGTGGATTTGCCCACGTTGGGTATCCCGGTGATCAGGGCGGTGACGCTGGTGGCTCGGTCCGTGCGTTTGCCAGCCATTTTCAGGGCGGTATCCACCAGTTTGCGGATTTGTTCCGGCTTTTCGGTGGTGATGGCCAGGGCGCGTACGCTTGGGTCCTGTTCCAGATGGGCGAGCCATTGTTCGGTAACGGCCGGGTCGGCCAGATCGCTTTTGCTAAGCAACTTGAGACAGGGCTTGTCGGCTCGGAATTGCTCGATGACCGGGTTGGCGCTGCTATAGGGCAGGCGGGCGTCTACCACTTCGATGATCAGGTCCACCTTGGGAAGAATGTCGCGGATTTCGCGGATGGCCTTGTTCATGTGGCCGGGGAACCAGTTGATGCTCATGGGCGCCGTATCGTGTTCATTGAATGTGGAGGGAGTATAAACCAGGTGGGCGGGAGAATGTTGAGGGTTGGCTGGGGGCATATTGGAAACAGATTTCCGGGGTTTTGACGGTTTTGGCCAGCCCGGTGACACGAATCGTCATTAGTGTCTCATATGGCCTCCCGTACACTGGCCTGATTGAGTCTATAAACAGTGGAGTGCGTCATGGATCTGCAGGTGCCGGAACAGGAAGCATCATTTCGGGATGAGGTGAGAACGTTCCTGGAGGAAAACCTCACCGATGAAATTCGAGAGGCAGGCAAGATGGTGACATCGGTGTTTTCACCGGTGAAAGAGGCCATGGCCTGGCAGACGATCCTGAACGACAAGGGCTGGGCGGCACCGCATTGGCCAAAAGAGTTTGGAGGCACCGGCTGGAGTGTGACCCAGCGGGCCATTTTCGCCGAAGAGCTGGTGCGTGCGGAAACGCCGCCACTGGTACCCATGGGCCTGCACATGTGCGGGCCCTGCCTGATTGGCTGCGGCACTCAAGAGCAGCAGAAGGAATACCTGCCAAAGATCCTCAGTGGTGAACATTTCTGGTGTCAGGGGTACTCCGAGCCCGGAGCCGGTTCCGATCTGGCATCACTGAAAACCTTTGCCGAGAAAGACGGTGATGACTACATCATCAATGGCACCAAGATCTGGACCACCTACGCCCACCATGCCAACAAGATGTTTGCGTTGGTGCGCACCCGTAAAGACGGCAAACCGCAACAGGGCATCACGTTTCTGTTGCTGGATATGGATCTGCCGGGCATTTCCATTGAGCCCATCGTGGGGCTGGATGAAGTCCCGGAGCAGTGCCAGGTATTCTTCGACAATGTCCGCGTACCGCAGAAGAACCGGGTCGGTGAAGAAAACGATGGCTGGACTGTCGCTAAATATCTGCTGACGTTCGAGCGTGGAGGTCAGGAGTATGCTCCCAGCCTTCATGTGCAGCTGGAGAAGATCAAGATGATGGCCTCCAGACAACAGACAGTGTTCGGTTCGTTGCAGGATGACCCGGTGTGGCAGTACAAGCTGGCTCAGCTGGAAGCGGATGTGCTGGCTCTGGAATTTACGGAAATGCGTATCAAGTCGGCGCTGTCAGCTGGCAAGGATCCTGGTGCACTGTCATCCATGACCAAGATACTGGGCACTGAATTGCTGCAGGCCATCACGGAGCTGCGCCTTGAAACTCTGGGGGCGCAGGCGACGATTTGGCAACCCCAGGCGCTGGTGCCCGGTGACGAGCAGCCGATTATCGGGCCGGAATATGCACTCACCGCCATGCCTCATTATCTCAATTCTCGAGCCTGCTCCATTTACGGCGGCTCCAACGAAGTCCAGCGCGGCATCATCGCCAAAGCTGTGCTGGGTTTGTAAACGTCCGCCAATAAAGGAGAGATCGTGATGAATTTTCAATTGAGTGAAGAGCAGCAGATGTTGGCGGACAGTGCCAAACGTTTTGTCCGTGACAACAGTAATGTGGAAACCCATCGGCAGAATAAAAAACTGATGCCTTTGAATGAAATGACCTGGCAGCAGCTTGCGGAGCTGGGCTGGCTGGCGGTGCCGTTTGAAGAGGAACACGGCGGCATGGGCATGGGGCCGTTGGAAACCATGGTGCTGTTGGAAGCCCTGGGCGAAGGTCTGATCATGTCGCCGTATATAGCCACTGTGGTGTTGGGCGGTGGTTTTCTGCGCCGGGCGGATGCTGGGACGCAAGCGAAAACCATTCCCGCCTTGATCGAAGGCCGCTTGCAGTTGGCGTTTGCCGCTGAAGAATACGAACGGGTTTTTAGCCTGGAAAATACGACGCTTCAGGGTGTAGTGAAAGGCGATGATGTGGTGCTGAATGGCACCAAGGCATCGGTCATGAATGGTGACCAGGCCGACTTGTTGGTGGTGCTGGCTCGCACCGCTGGGCAGCCGGGTGATCAGCAGGGCTTGTCCCTGTTCCTGGTGGATGCCAATGCCGAAGGAATTGAGCGTGTACCCCATCGCATGGTGGATGGTCGCCAGGGGGCGGAAATCCGCTTCGCTGACGTGAGCGTGTCTCAGGCTGAATGTATTGGTGAATTGAACAAGGGGTACGACGTGGCCAAGGCGGTTCTGCAGGAAGGCTTGCTGGCCTTGTCGGCGGAGAGCGTAGGGAGCATGTCCGTATTGCTTGATGATACGGTGGAATACACCAAGACGCGCAAACAGTTCGGCGTGTCTATCAGTAAGTTTCAGGTGTTGCAGTTCCGTATGACGGATATGTTCATCGCCATGGAGCAGACCCGCTCCCTGTTGCTGGCGTCGACACTGAAATACGTGGAAGGTCACGCTGATGCGGATAAGGCCGTGCATGCCATGAAGGCCCAGTTGGGCCGTGCCGGTCGCAAGATCGCTCAGGAAGCGATCCAGATCCATGGCGGTATGGGCATGACCGATGAGCTGGGCGTGGGCCATTTCGTGAAGCGTTTGACCGCAGCGGATGGACTGTTTGGTAACGCCGATGTGCATTTAAGGGAGATGGTAAAGCCTGCCTGAGTCGATGCCGCGGCCGGGGCCTGGCCGCCCCCGCCGTGTGTGATGATTGCGGGCCGGGGAGCCATAAGGTATATACCCCTGACGAGGGTGACGCTTAGGCTGCTCGTGTATCCGGTTTGAATCACAGGGGGTTGGAATGTCGCGCAAACACATCGCATCGGAGGCGCTGCTCAAGAATATTCAGGTTCCCCAGGGTGACAAAACCTACGAGAAAATTCTCGATGCCGGGCTGGCGCTGTTCGTGGAGTTCGGCTTGCGGCGCACCACCATGGAGGATGTGGCGACCCGGGCGGGCATTGGTCGGGCGACGGCCTATCGCCGTTTTGCGGACAAGGACCAGTTGATTCAGGTGGTGATTTTGCGTGAATGCCAGCAGCAACTGGCGATGATAGAGAGCGACCTGGAGAAAGTGGACGATGGTCTTGAGCGCGTTCTCGAGTCTTTTGTACTGGCGGTAACCCGAGCCCATCGGCACCCGTTGCTGAAGCGGTTGCTGACCTCGGAACCGGAAACCCTTTTACCGTTACTGACGCAACGGTTGTGGCAAATGATGGGATTCTTCCGCATCTATCTGGCCGGGCTGTTGCAAGTGGAGCAAGACAACGGCGCCATACGGCAACAGCCCATGGAGCCCATGGCCGAGCTGATGTTGCGGCTTATGCAATCCATGGTGCTGTCCCCTGATGGCATATTAAACCCGGCCGATGCGGCCAGCGTTCGTCAGGTAGCAGAAGACTACCTGCGCCCGCTTCTGGCACCTTGATAACCTTCCTGACCCTCTTTTTAACCCCATTCTTCCTGACTCAAAGTAACGGGTAATTGATCCTTTTGTTCTAAACATAATGCGGAAAGCTGTATGCATGGGTTGCTTTTCGGTCTGTGTGAGACGTATTTTTTTATTTGTCTCATTGCCAGTGATCGAATGCTTCATGACACAGACCGCCGAACAAACAGAACGACGCCTGGACCTTCAACCTTTAGGGCCTGATTCCCTGACCTGGCAGGATTTCGGTTCCTGGCGTTTTCATTTGATGCTGCCACAGGCTTTTGTGCTGCAGGTGGCGCACCCGATTATTGATGCGGGTGTGGGGGAACACTCCGTCTATAAAACGGACCCCTGGGGCCGCGCCAAACGGTCCACGGAATTGTTGTGGCCCATCGTGTATGCGCGCCCCCAGCGTGCGATCGAGATGGGTGTGAAACTGTACGACCTGCATCGCTCCATCAAGGGCGTCGACAAGCACGGCAAAAAATACTTCGCACTGGACCCGGAGGCCTACAGCTGGGTGCACATCACCGGTTACGACGCCACCCTTCGCATGCATGAGCTTTACGGCACGTCGCCCACCACCCGGCAGCGCCACGCGATGTTTGCCGAATGGCGGCAACTGGGAAAACTGATGGGCATCCGTGACAAGGACCTGCCCGCCACGGAGAGCGAATACTGGGATTACTTCCATGGCATGATCCGCGACAAGCTTGAGTGGGGAGCGGTGGTGCAGGATCTCATGCGCCCCGAGCATTATCTGGAAATCCCCAAGCCCCCAAACAGCAAGATACCCGATACCGCCTGGCGCATGATCCTCGCCGTGATGGGGCGCTTTATGCGATTCAATTTGCGCGCAACGCTGCCCGATGCGTTCCGCGAAACCTTCCATATTCCCTGGACGACTAATGACGAGCGCCTTTTCCGTCTGTGGTGTGGCACTTATCGCACCATGCATGCCCTGACACCGAAAAAGTGGCGATTGATTCCACTGGCCCGCAAAGCCTACACGGATGCGCAGCGCCACCCTGAAGCCTATAACAGCAATAACTGAAGGTGCTTTTTATGAAGTCGGATACTCGCCCCTGGTTGTCTACCTATGAATCGATGGGCTATGACTGGCACACCCTGCCAGAGCTGCCCGAGAAAACCCTGTCGGACTATGTGCGAGGGTATGCGGAGCAGTTTCCGGATCGCGAAGCGCTGGTGTTTCTGGGGCATGCCATGAGCTACCGGCAACTGGATGAGATGGCCGATCGCATGGCGGCGTTGTTTGTCGCGCAGGGCGCCAAAGCGGGCGACGTTCTGGGCCTGCAGATGCCAAACACCCCGCAATATGTGGTGGCCTTTATTGCGGCGGCGCGTCTGGGCATGGTCAGTACCAGCATCTCGCCTTTAATGACTCCGCCGGAAATTATTCACCAGGCCAGCGATGCCAGAGTAAAAATCCTGATGACGCTGATGCCGTTCTGGCAGACCTCCATTCCACCGGTATTGGGCAAGGTTGAAAGCCTGAGCACGGTGATTGTGTCCGGCCCCATGGACCTGGTCTCCGGTCAGGGGGAAAGCGTGGAGGAATCCCGGGACGGTGTGAATGTCATGTCGCTACATGATCACCTGCCGTCCAGTGTGGATCTGGTCGACACGAAGGTAGCCATGGATGAAGTGCTGTATCTGCAGTACACCGGTGGCACCACTGGTATGCCGAAAGGGGCCCGGCTCAGTTCGTTCAACCTGTTCATTAATAACCTGCAGGCCAATGTGTTCTACGGTTACCGCACCGGTGAAGAAACCGTCGCCTCGGCGTTTCCGTTGTTTCATATCGGTGGCGCCGCTGTGCTGTTTAACGCGCTGCGCACCGCCTCGACGTTTTTGTTGATTCCCGATCCCCGGGATATCGACCACTTTGTGGCAGAAATGCAGGCACGTACGCCAACAGTGCTGGCCGCCGTGCCGGCCCTGTATCAGATGCTGTGTGGCAATGAGACGTTCAAATCGCTGGATTTCAGCGGCTTGCGCATGGCCATTTCCGGTGCCGCACCGTTTGCCAAGGAAGAAGTACAGAAACTGGAAAGCGTGGTCGGTGCCGGCAAGTTTTGCGAAGTGTACGGCATGACCGAAACCAGCCCGGTGATCACGCTGAATCCGGCATCACACTTCAAGGAAGCCCACGTGGGGATTCCGCTGCCGGGCACGGATGTGCGCATCGTGGATGCTGAAGACGGCACACGCCCCATGCCACAGGGCGAAGCCGGGGAGATCATCGCTTCCGGCCCGCAGGTGATGCAGGGGTATCTGGCGATGCCGGAAGCGAGCCGGAAAGCGCTGCGGGTGATGGATGGTCAGACGTGGATGCACACCGGTGACATTGGCGTCATGGATGAAGATGGTTTTATTCGCGTCTGTGACCGCAGCAAGGACATGTTGATCGTCGGCGGCTACAAGGTGTTTTCCGTGGAAGTGGAAAGCAAGGTGCAGAGTCTGCCATGGGTTGCCATGTGCGCAGTTGTCGGTCGCCCGGATCATGACCGGCCGGGTAATGATGTGGTGCAGCTGTATATCCAGCGGATGCCGGACAATCAGGCGTCCGAGTCAGACCTTAAAGCCGAGTTGTCTACGTTCTACAAAGCCAACATGTCACCTTACAAGGTACCCAGAGAGGTGTTCTTTATTGATGCCATTCCTCTTACCTCCGTGGGCAAGATTGACAAGAAAGCCTTGCGACAAACCGCATAAAAGCAGCCCGAATACCAACAACAATCAGGTGAATGATGATGATCTCCTTGCTGCCTCAACAGGGTAAAAAAATGCTGTTGGTCCTGCTGCTTGGCCTGCAGGGCTGCTCTTCTCTGCAAGAATCAAACTATGTACCCACCTCTCCGGAAACACTGAATGAGTGGATGGTAGAAGGTCAGTTTGTGTTGCGTGCGGATGGCATAAAAAGCAAAAGCTATTTTTACTTCAAGCAGCTGGGAGAAAATTACCAGCTGGCCGTGTTGATGGATGATCCAGTGGGTGCCCCTAAGGCGGTGATCAGCGGCAATGTCTATGCGCCGCAAGAGGAAACGCTGGATGTGATCGGTGGGGCGAGCGCCAAGAAAGTGGCTGAGCACCTGCATGCCCAGCTCCAGGCGGGAGATCTGTCCTATTGGGTGCGGGGGCTGCCTGCCACCGCCAATGCGGTGATCTATCAGGAGAATCTATACCTGCCGGAGTCCATCGAAGAAAACGGGTGGAAGATTGCTTACCAGGATTACATGTCCGTGCAGGGTGGCTATCGCTTGCCTGCAGATATGGAAATGAAATCTGAGGGCGCGTCTCTGGATCTGGAACTGGTGCGAGCGGAAACCGGGTTTCTCACCAGCCCCTGTGATCAGGCCATAGCCGATGATCAGGAAACGGATAGCCCTGACGGTGCCTATGACTATGCCAGCGATGATGCGGTGAAGCGGTTAGTGCCGGAGGATGGCAGCGCGCCGTTGCCGCTGTGGATTGATGAAGTGGCCTTCTGCAAACAGCTGGCCAAGATCCATAACAACAAAATGCCGAATCCCCGCGAGGGGCTTTTCGGCCCGGATTCCATGATGTGGAAACTGGATGGCTTGAGTGCACCACCGGCCTTTGGGGCCGGTCGTGCACTTTTGCTGCAGGTAGCGCACCCCTGGATAACAGCGGGCATTGATCAACACTCGGAAGTGCGTAATGACCCCATGGGGCGTGCCCGTCGTACTTTCTATCATATCTCCAGCATGGTGTTTGGCAGCATGCCCCAGGCGATGGCCTCGGCTAACCAGGTGCGAGACATCCATGAGGAAATCGAGGGTGAAATGACCGAAGAGGCCGGCGCCTTCCATCGGGGCTCCGAATACCGGGCTAACGAAATCAACGCCATGATCTGGGTGCATGCAACACTGTGGGAAACCATCGTTCACATGTACGAAAAGCTGGAAGATGATCTGACCCCGGATGAGAAAAACCAGTTCTATGAAGAAACCAAACTGTTTGCCATGTTATTCGGGATTCCGGAAAGCGCCTTGCCTGCGGACTGGGATGCATTCATGGATTATAACCGTGCCATGTGGGCAAGCCCGCAGCTGACGGTGACTCCCAATGCCATGCAATTGAAGGAAGACCTGTTTGACGCCAAATCTATCTGGATGATCGCGCCACTCTGGGGGCAGAAAATCATCACCGCCGCCGAATTGCCACCGCGTATTCGGGATCAGTACGACATGAAGTATGGCTGGTGGCAGAAATTCAACTATGGCTGGATTCGTGGCGCCACCTGGACCGCCCAGGTGCTAATGCCGAAGAGTATGGAGCATCACCCGATTTATCATGAGGCACAGGCGCGCCTGGAAGGTGAACGGCTGGGCGGTTATAACCAGTGGTTGATTGAAGCCTTCTTCGATAAGGAGCGGCTGGTCAATTGAAGAGGCGCGGCATCAATCTGGTGATGACGGCGCTGTGGCTGGTCATGAGTGCGCAGGCATTGGCGATCAGCGGCTATGACGAAACCGAGTTTATGACGGTGGATGCGTTTTTATCCCAGGTCTATGGCGAGCCATTGCCGGGGATGTCTCTGTTGCCGTTACGTGGCAACTTGCGTGACCAGGTAGAGGCCGCATTGGGGCACCGGTATCGCGGCCTGCGATTGCGTTACTGGCGACAGGGGAATGTGACAACCTGGGTGATTGACGAAAAAAGCAAAGACATGCCGATGACGCTGGCCGTGGCCGTGGGGCCTACCGGCATTACTCACCTGAACGTGCTGGTGTATCGCGAACCTCGGGGCGGGGAAGTGCACCAGGCGTTTTTTCGTCAGCAATTTATCGGGATGACCCTGCAGGATGACCTGAGCCTGTCCCGTGAGGTGGATGGCGTTACCGGCGCCACCCTGTCGGTGGATGCCGTTAGCCGCGTGGCGGTCATGGCCCTGCTGCTCCATCAACACGTTATGGCCTTACAGGCAGAACCGGCCGCAGACTGAATCCCAGGCTTTCCAAACCCGCCCTGACGTCTCACTATCGAACCATTGACGCTGCCGGCCCTCTAACGTTTATGGTTCGATTCTCCTCGCGCATGCTTCGCCGCTGGGCATATGGCTTGTTGTTACTGCTGGCCACCGTGCTGCTACTGATTCTGGTGGCGGTAGGCTGGGCCTATGGTGCAGGCGTGCGCGTCAGTGAACCGGGTTGGCAGCAAGGCCTGACACTGGGGCAGTGGCGCCTGATACGCGACGACTGTGTGGCTGCCCGTGGCACCGACCTGACGCTCCAGGGCGTCTGGCCGCTCAAGGTCAAGCAGCGGGTGCTTGCCGTCTACAATTGCGGTGCCGGGAACGCCCCGGGGGCTTCCGGATCCCCCGACGGACTTCCCTGGACGCCACCCTTTGATCTGCAAGTTGCCGAACTGGACCTGTCAGCATTGATTACCTCCCTTCCCGTCATGGCGATGCAGCTTCACCAACAGGAGCAGTATTGGCAGCTGCAAGTGTCTGCACCGCAGGCGGCGCTCCAGGCGCAATACCAAGGTGCCGAGGGGCAATGGACTTTCAACAGTGAAGGGGCGCTAAGCGTGTTGTTGCCGGATTGGCAGGGCCACTGGCAACTGCATGGCGAAGGCAGCTGGCAAGGAGAGCCAGGCGGTGACATACAGCTGGAGATGCACTCGGCCGGACCGATAACGCAATCGCAACGGGCGGACCTGGCCGCGCAAGCCCACTTTCAGGGCGCCGACTGGCATATAGTCGCGGATCTGGTCCAGCCATTGGTGCTGAATAATGACTGGAAACTGACCGCCGCAGAGCCCCTTGCGGTGGCGGGCAACGGCCTCGCGCTGACGAACGCCAGGGGTAAGCTGCAACTGGCAGGCCCGCCGGGCACGATGACATTGCAGGCTCATAATGATCCCGGCGCAACCAACCCGGCAGGGCTTGAACAGGGCGGGGGGACGTTGCTGTTGCAGGGTGACAGCCTGGGCGGCCAGGTGGACTTTCATTGGCAGGATCGCATGCTGGTGCTTGAGCCGGCGTCGCTGACCTTGCCGCAAAATCTCACCGCGCAGTGGCAGGAGCCACTGCAGATACCCATGGCCCCCTCCGGCCGGGCCGATCTGCCGCTGCGGTTGGGTTACGACGGCTTGAACGTGAAAACCGGTGCCAGCCAGATTCAGTGGCAACGGGCAGGGGCTGAAGACGCGAGTCAGCTCGATTGGCAGTGGGCCGGCGATCTGTCGCTGCAGGGCCTGTGGCAGGGCTACCAATGGCAAGGCGAGTGGCAGGGCGCTGTCGGCAGTCATGGGTTGGAGGGTGAGCCCATCAAGCTCATCGCGCGGCAAGGGAGCGATCGTCTGAGCTTTCTGATGCCGGTCAATACCTTGCAGCAGGCGCCGTATGGTGCCGAGGCCAGGGTGAGCGGCAAGATCTCCGGTTATCCGCTGGACGGCACCCTGGCTTTTGCCCAGTCCGGCGCCGGCTGGGCCGGAACGCTCCAGGCCAGCACCACCTTGCCGCAGTTCGAGCGTGGCGGGCAGGTGGCGATAAAGGCCCCCTGGTCGTTGGCAGATGGCACGATCAGCGTGGCGGCAGGCAGTCAGGCGTCAATCATCGAAGGGCTTATCGGGCAGGCCCTGATCCGGCCGATATCGCTGCGTGCATCGGGGCCGTTGCAGATCAATGAACAGGGTATCACCGGCACCGTGGCCATTCATGGCGGTGGTTTGCTGGCCGCCCGCTGGCGACTGCCGCCGATATCAGGAACGGCGACGATGACAGGCAAGCGGGTGCAGGGCCGGCTAACCGTCAGTGAGTGGCAAAGCGAATTGCGGGCCAATGGGGCGCTTGAGAATAACGGTGGTGCGAGCGGCACCTTGAGCATGCGTAGCGCGCTGGTGCCTGCCATGGGGGTGGGCCTGGACGCCACTCCACGGCAAGGTCAGCTGGAAGGCAAAGGCCGCTGGCAATGGCGGCAGACGCTTAAAGCTTCCGGGGATATCACCCTTACCGGTGCGGATCTGGACTGGGGCAGCGTGACGGCCCGTGGTGCTGCCGGGGTGCTTCATGTTGAATACGATAACGGTGAATACGATAACGGCCAAGTGCAGCTCAGCAGCACCGGCCCCGTGACGGTGGACACCCTGGATATCGGCACGCCGATCACTGATCTGGCTCTCACCGTGAAGAGTGACCTGTCACAATGGCAATTTACCGATATCCGGGCCGATCTGCTGGGCGGTTATTTACGATCCCCGGCACTGGACTGGCCTTCGGCCCGCCCGCAGCCGGTGGTGATCAGCCGTATTGATCTCGCCGAAGTGGCCGCATTGCAAAACCCGCCACCGGTGTCCCTGTCCGGGCGAATCGGCGGCTATGTCCCCTTGCAGTTGGGAGCGGATTTTCTGGTCATTGAACAGGGGCGATTAGCCAACGAAGAGCCCCTGTCGTTGATCATTCCTGCCTCGTCCAGCGTGCAGGCCATGGCGGACTCCAATCAGGCGGTGAAATTGGCGCTGGACAGCCTTAGCACCCTGTTGATCAGCGACTTCCAGGCGCGCATGGCCATGGATAAAGTGGGTTGGCTGGATGCGGCGATCACCATTAAAGGGATAAACCCGCAAAGAAAAAGTCTGCCGGTAGTGTTTAACTACACACACCGGGAAAACGTGTTGGCGTTGATGCGTAGCTTGCGCATTGGCGATGAAATCACTGAACAACTGCGCACGGAGAATCGACAATGAAAAAACTCGGGCTGGGTACGGTGTTGCTGGCCGGTTGGCTGTTGGCGGCTTGTACGCCCACAGTGGCCCTGAAAGCGCCGGAAGATCCCATCACTATTAACCTGAATGTGAAAATTGATCATGAAATCCGTTTGAAAGTGGAAAAGGATATCGATCAGTTGTTCAGTGAAGACAGCGACCTGTTTTAAGGAGTGGGTATGAAAATGTTGAAATCTGCATTGGCCATGGTGGCGCTGCTGTTCAGTATGGGCGCGTTTGCGCTGGATCTGGACGCTGCGAAAAGCCAGGGTCTGGTCGGTGAACAGACGGATGGTTACCTGGGCGTAGTGAAAGCGACACCGGCGGCGGTGGAGCTGGCAGCGGATATTAATCAGAAACGTCGGGCCGCTTACGAGCGCATTGCCAAACAAAACGGTATCACGCTGGAGCAGGTGGCCAGGTTGGCGGGCCAAAAAGCGATTGATAAAACCGAAGCCGGGCAGTACGTGAAGACGCCGGGTGGCCAGTGGGTTGAAAAATAATTGTATAAAAAAAGTTTTTCTACCAAAGCATTGGGATGAAAGTTCCAGGTAATATTTTCGTACTAGATTAATGTAAACCGTTGATAGTAGAGGGGTTAAATTTCGGTAAATTCAGAGGTCGAGCGCCTCTTTGTGGCTGCTTGTTTTCCTTTCCAGTGTTTAAATTCCCTAAGAAATTCGGGAACAACTGGAAAGGAATCTGCCATGAAAACCTTTTTGCGTATGACCGCTGCGGTGCCTCTGCTGATCAGCCCCTTTGCATTCGCTGGGGAAAATGTGCCTGACCAATACGGGTACATCGGTGGGCATGCCAGCTACTATACTTTTTATGACAATGACGTCATCGGTAATGGTGGTGATGGCCTGGACGATGTGCCGTTTTATGGCGCTCAGCTGGGTTGGCGTTTCGCTCCAAACTGGTCCGTGCAGGGTTGGTACGAAGAAGTCGACGGTGACGCGGAGAGTAAATACAACTCCGGTCGTCGTCTGGACATGAAAAATTATTACGTTAGTGGCCGTTACCACTTTGATGACCATGGCCTGCTGGGTTTCGAACCCTATGCCGGTATCAATGTGGGCGAGCAGCTGATTGAAAGCCTGAATAACCCCAACAGTGACGATAACGACGAGCTGATGACCGGTGTGGAATTGGGTGTGCAGCGTGCGTTCTTCAAACACGTGATTCTGGACTTGGGTACCCGTCAGGCATATAGCCAGGACCGCGAATACTGGGAAGGCCAGGTCTATGCCGGGGTTAATCTGGCGTTTGGTATCAGCGATGACGACGGTGGCAGCAATGACGACGAAGTAGTGGCTGCTACCCCCGCGGAAGTCGTGACCGGCGACAGCGATGGCGATGGTGTTAACGATGACAAGGACCGCTGCCCGAACACCGCTTCCGGTGCAGTAGTGGATGCGGACGGCTGTCAGGTTTACGAGTCAATGCAGAATCGTGAAACCTCGGTGATCTACTTTGGTTTTGATCGCGACACCATTCAGGGTCAGTTCAGCGATGAAATCAAAGGTGTGGCGGATCGCCTGAATGCGGGCGAGCAAGGGCGCATCCGTGTGGAAGGCCATGCTGACAGCACAGGCCCGGCCGATTACAACCAGGGGCTGTCTGAGCGTCGTGCCCAGTCAGTGAAAGATCGCCTCATGAAAGACTTCTCGGTTGGTGCTGACAAGATCACTACCGAAGGTTTCGGTGAGAGCAAGCCGGTGGGCGACAACAGCACTGCTGACGGTCGTGCCAAGAACCGCCGCGCAGACATCATCGTGGAAACCGAAGAGAAAGAAGCGCAGTTCAAATAAGCGCGAGATGGTGAAACAAAAAACGGGATGCTTCGGCATCCCGTTTCTTTTATGCCGCTCTGCGGCTGCAACGCGCGTCACGCAACAGGCAACACGCTATGCGCCTGCTGTGCTTTTCAATTTTGAATTTTATATTTTCAACTCAACCGCTCTGCCAACCCCGACGCCCGCCAGGTCCGTTTCTTCACTGCACTGTCCAGCACTGCCGGTTTGCCGAATTCCAGCAAGGTGAAGCGATCGCGTGCACGGGTCACCGCGGTGTAGATCAGTTCCCGGGTGAGGAGCGGATGGGAAGCGTCTGGCAGCACCAACAGGGTATGCCTGAATTCCGAGCCCTGTGACTTGTGCACCGTCATGGCATAGACGGTTTCCACGCCGTCCAGGCGACTGGGTAGGACCCACTTGATACGACCGTCTGGCAACTGGAATGCCACTCTCAGCAGCAACTCCGGTTTCCCTGATTTTTCCTCAAGCAAGGGTAGCGTCAGCCCCACATCGCCGTTCATCAAGCCCAGCTGGTAATCGTTGCGGGTCATCATTACCGGGCGGCCGGGGTACCAATCCCGTTCCGGCGCCAGCTCCTGTTGTTGCAGGTGGCGGGTGATGCGCTGGTTGAGCTGTTCCACACCAAAGGGCCCGCTGCGCAGACCGCTGAGTAACTGTTGATGAGTAAGTTGCCTGAGCAGCCCCGCAGCCCAGTCATCGAAGTCCTGCCGTTGCCCGGGAGGTGTGGCTACGGCGTTAAACAGCGCGCGCAATCCACCGTGATCACCGCTGCCGTTCAGCAGCAAGGTTTCCAGCTGTTGGCTATCGCTGCTCAGGGGTCGGCGATGCAGGCTGTCCGGGTACTGCTGAAACGTCTTGCGCACCTGCGGCAGATTGTCTTCGTTCACAGCTCGGGCCAGTGCGCCGATCCCCGGGCTGTCTTTGGAGCGCCAGTTGGTCCGCAGCATGGCAGTTTGTTGGGCCAGGGCGTTGCCGGGTTGCTGATCTGTTTCACGGTAGTCGCTGATGTCGGCATCGCAGGTGCTGCTAATGAAATCGATGGTGTCCTGTTGATAACGGCCTTCGTGGGCATGTCGACACAAGTCCCCCATCACCGCGCCGGCCTCCACGCTGGCAAGCTGGTCCTTGTCACCCAGCAGGATCAGCCGCGTATGTGGGCCCAGGGCTTCCAGCAGACTGGCCATCATGTCCATGTCGATCATGCTGGCCTCGTCCACCACTACCAGGTCAGCGTGTAGCGGATTGTCAGCATGGTGACGGAAGTGACGGCTGTCCGGGCGGGTGCCGAGCAGGCGGTGCAGGGTGGTGACTTCCGTGGGGATGGCGTCGCGTACGGTAGTGTCCACATCGAGTTGTTCTACCTGTTCGCTGATGGATTCGGTAAGCCTCGCTGCGGCCTTGCCGGTGGGGGCGGCGAGGCGAATGCGCAGCCGCTGGTTGTCTGCCATGGCCAGGCTTTGCAGCAGACCCAGCAGGCGAACCACGGTGGTGGTTTTGCCGGTACCGGGGCCGCCGGTGATGATGCCGATACCGCTGCGGCTGGCCAGGGCGCAAGCTATCTGCTGCCAGTCGGTTTGGCCGTTGGTGCTCGGGAATAATCGGGCCAGGGCGTCGCGCAGGCGCTCGGCGGGTAACGGGTTGGTTGTGGCCAGTCGTTGGTCGATGGCTTCGGCGACGGCCACTTCCCGGGCCCAGTTACGGCGCAGGTAAAGGCGGCTGCCGTTAAGCACCAGTGGTGTGCTGCCGTTCTGGCTTACCAGCGGACTTTGCTGTAAATCATGGAGCCAATCGTCCGGCTTGCCGGGCAGCAGGGAGACCAGTTCCGGCGGCGGGCTGGTGCCCCACAGCTGAGTGGCCAGCTCCCGATTTTTCAGGTCCAGACACAGGTGGCCGCTGGCTTGTTGATTGCTGGTAAAGGCGGCAAGTAGCAGGACGGGATAACTTGCCTGCGGACATTGCTGTTTAAGAAAGCGGGCAATGGCCACGTCCAGATCGCGGAGCAAATGGTTGTCACGCAGCAGAAGCAGGGCATCTTCCCAAGTGAGGGCGGAGAACAGGTCAGTTTGCATGAACTCTCCTGGCGATTGGCCGATTGAGAGGCCGGATAGCAATGCGCTTCGTAGCGTCACCCTCTCCCTGTCCCTCTCCCCTCAAGGGAGAGGGGACCCTCCAGAAGGGGGCATGGTTAGCTCCCCTCTCCCTTGAGGGGAGAGGGGTTGGGGGAGAGGGTGAGACGCTCCATGCGTTGAGATGTTTTGTCATCGCGCTCATTCGTTCCCTCCAAACATCTCATCCAACGCTTCAATCAACCCTGTCGCCGGTCTATCGAACACGGTGCCTGCCGCCGGACCCTGTAAACCACGCAGGAACACATAAACCGCACCGCCCAGGTGTTGGTCAGGATCATAATCAGGCAGGCGACTTTTCAGCAGGCGGTGCAGGGCCAGCAGGTAGAGTACGTATTGCACTTCGTAGCGTTTTTCCAGCACGGCGTCGGTCATGGCCTCCAGGGTGTAGGCGCTGTCATCCACGCCCAGCCAGTTGGATTTGTAGTCAAGCACGTAATACTTGCCGTCGTGTTCGAACACCAGGTCGATAAAGCCCTTGAGCATGCCGTTGAGGGTATCCGCTTCCAGTCGCGGGCGCGGATGCTGTGGATGAATGTGCTGGCGGATCAGCGTGTCCATCTCGGCCACTTTCACCTGGTGGGCGGGGAACAGGAATTCCAGTTCTGGCACATAGGTGTGCAGGGTATTAAGGGCGATCTCAGCGTGTTTCAGCGGCAAGGGCGTGGTCACCGCCTGTTTCCACCAGTGCCGGATCACCTCCATATAATCTTGCCAGCCACGGGCCTGCAATCTTTCTTCCACGCTGATTTCAAACTCGACGGGGTCGGCCAGGGTTTGTGTGAAGCGCTGGTTGGCGGCCTGCTCGAGCACATCATGGAGCAGGGTGCCCGGGGCGGCGCCACGAGGGAACGCGTGGATGGTATCGGGCAGCGGTTCGGCGTCATCGATAACGGTTTCGTCCTGTTGCTCGGCCAGTTGATCGCCGCGTGGGTCCGCCGGGGCCAGGGTTTCCTGTACCTGTTTGAGTGCGCTATAGCTGGCAATCCACCAGGGTTGCCGTTGTCGGGCCACAGGCGTCAGAGGTGCGCGCAGGGTCCGCGATTTGGCTTTGGGTTGATAGCATTCCGCGTTGCTGTCTGGCGCGTCGATAATGGTAATCGCATCATGGACCATCGGTGTCAGCGCGGCACTCAGGCCGTTGTTGGCCACGCCGCTGCCGAACAGCAAACGGCCGATGGCGCTTTTCTCCAGCTGGTTCTGTTTGCCGCGGCCCTTGATGTAGGGCGCGATTCCCAGGGTGCAGGTGTGGCAAGCGCGGGTCAGGGCCACGTAGAGCAGACGCATGTCTTCAGCGAGTCGTTCGTGGTCCGCCTTGTTTTCTATCGTCTCGTCGGGTTCCAGCGACACATTGAGATGATCGTTTTCGTGGTAGCGCAGCGGCGGCTTGTTCTTGTCCGCGGGGCGGAAGCTGCAGATAAAGGGCAGGTATACCAGCGGGTACTCCAGCCCTTTGGATTTGTGGATGGTGATGACCTTGACCCGGTCGTCATCACTTTCCAGGCGCAGGATGCTTTCCTTGCTGCTGCTACGACCTTCCTCAACGGTACTTTCGACAACGTCCTCCAGATAGCGGATCAATGACTGTTCGCCATCCAGCTGGGTGGCGGCCTGTTGCAACAGTTCCGCCAGATGCAGCAGGTTGGTCAGGGCCCGTTCGCCGTCCAGGCTCTGGCTGAGCCGGGCGGGCACATGAAAATCCATCAACAGGCTGCGCAGCATGGGTAGCACGCCCTGGGCCTGCCATTGCTGGCGATAGCCGTGAAACTGCTCCACGGTTTCTTCCCAGCGCACTTCATCCTGATTGAGAGCATCCAGTTCCGCGTAGGCCAGGTCCAACACCGCACAGGCCAGGGCGCTGCGTACCCGGGTGTCGGATTCCGGGCTGGCGCAGGCATGCAGGATCAGCAGCAGGTCATGGGCTTCGGGCTGGGCAAACACGGAATCCTGATCGGATAGATAAACGCTGCGTACCTGACGCTCCATCAGTGCATCACGGATGGCTTTGGCTTCGGTGCGGTCGCGGACCAGGATGGCAATATCGTTGGGGTGCAGGGGGCGGAAGCTGTCGGCTTTCTGAAAGCCGGTGACACCTTTTACGGCCCCGTTAAGCAGATGGGCAATTTCGCTGGCACAGCGCGCCGCCTGCTCATCCCGGTACTGACCGGCGCTCACGGGTTTTTCTTGCTCGTCCACCCACAGGGTAATGCCGGATTGTTCTTTCTTGTCGACCAGAAGAACATCCTTGCGGCCATTGGCCTTTACTGCTTCAAAGGGGATGGCGTTGTCCATCATGAACACATCGCCGAAAGTGCTCTGGCTGTAGCGGAATAGATGGTTCACCGCCTCTACCATGGTGCTGGAAGAGCGGAAATTGGTATCCAGAGTGTAGTGGTTACCTTCTGTGGCCCGGCGGGCTTTCAGGTAAGTAAAAACATCGGCGCCGCGGAAGGCGTAGATGGCCTGCTTGGGGTCGCCGATCATGAACCAGCCAGTGTCTTGCTGCCCTTCGTAAAGCGCGGAAAAAATGCCGTACTGGGTGGGATCGGTATCCTGGAATTCGTCGATCAGTGCCACCGGAAACTGATCGCGGATGACTTGGGCCAGTCGCTCACCGTTGCCGCCTTTCAAGGCATCGTGCAGGCGGCTGAGCATGTCGTCGAATCCCATGGTGGCGGTCTGGCGACGGACCTGGTCCACGCGCCGGTCGATCCAGGCGGCGGCATGGGCGAGCAGGTCGGTACGGGGCAGAGAGGTGTTTGCCCGGCCTTCCATAACCGTATCGAGCTGTTGGCAGAAAACAAAATCCGAACGGTGATCTTGGCCGGCCTTGGTGAGTTTCATGCCCTCATGGGAAAACTTGGCCAGTATGTCATAGGCTTTGCCGTTGAGTCGTTCGCCGTTGGCGTAGCGCTGCAGGGTCTGCAGCATGCCTGGCAGGCTGGTGGTGCGGTAGCTGTTGCCGTTCAGCCACTTGTTGTCGCGAGCGGCGCGCACCCATTCGAGAAAGTCCGGCAGTTCGTCCGCCAGTTGCTGGCGTGCCTGCTGGTCCTTGTTCGCTTGCGGGCCGGTTTGTGCGAGCCAGTGTGTGACGCTTTGCGGTAACGCCTGCGGGTCGGCTTCTTTCAAACCGAGCAAAGGACGACAGGCTTCCAGCAGGGCGTCCGGGTTGCCCAGATTGTCGCTTTGCAGGGCATTGGCGGCGCTCACCGGGAAGGCGGCAATCACAGAGCGCCAGTAATCCCGTGCGGCCATTTGTTGTTCATCGCTGGCGTCTTCTTGCAGCTCCAGACTGAACAGGCTGCCGGAATCGAAGGCGTGCTGTTTGAGCATACGGTTGCAGAAACCGTGAATGGTGTAGATGGCGGCTTCATCCATCCACTGGGCAGCGGCATCCAGGCGCTGGGCACAGCGGGCCCGGTCCTCCGGATCGCTGTAGTCGTTGAGCAGTTCTGCCAGTACGGCATCGTCGGCTTGCGCTGCGGTATTGGCAAAGAGTCGGGCGGCATCAGCCAGGCGATCGCGGATTCGTTCGCGCAGCTCTTCCGTGGCGGCTTCGGTAAAGGTCACCACCAGAATTTCTGGCGGTAGAAGCGGGCGTGAGAACGCATTATCGTCGCCGTGGTCATTACCGTGACCCAGCACCAGACGCAGATACAGCGCAGCCAGGGTAAAGGTCTTGCCGGTGCCGGCACTGGCTTCGATCAGCCGGGTGCCGTGCAGCGGGAACGTGATCGGGAGCGGACGTTCAATGTTCATGCGTCATCTCCCGGCTCGCGCCATTGGGCGTGCTGATAGAGCGGGGCATAGAGTTGCTCAGTCCAGTAGGCGAAGGCGTTGGCATCGCCATGGGTAGCGGCCATCAAGGTGTCAAAGTCTGTCCAGGCGCGGGCAATGGCCGGCTCTTTTTCCTGTTCGCCGGTGTGCATGAAGCCGGATTCGAATGCCTTGCGTGCTTCGCTTTCTCCTCGTTCCTTTTCTTCGCCTTTAAGCCAGGCAAAAGCGGTGGCACAGGCAATGGGCAGCGGTTCGCACAGGGCTTGCTGCCAGGCATACCCGAGCTGATCCAGACATTGCTGGGCGTCACTGCGATTCAGGTGCGGCAAGGTAAAGAGGCCGTCCTGGCCCTGAATATGGGTAGTGAGCGGCTGCCCGACGGCGCAGGCGGCCAGGTGCAGCACCCAGTCCCGGGTGAGTTTGTCGAAGCGGCCATTGAGCTTGCCGGTGTGCAGCACCAGCCGTTGGGCGTTGGCCGCGGGGCCGCGCAAATCGGTGAGCCAGTCTTCGATCTGCAGTGGGCCGGTGTTGAGGCGGATTTCCTGTTGCGGTTGCGGTGCGCCGCACTCGGCCAGCAGGGAAAAGTAGTGTTCCAGTGGCTGCGACAGGGGCATCAGCAGGCTGTCACGGCTGCCCTCGTCAAAGGGCGCCAGGGGCAGGTCGCCGCTGCCGGCCAGCCGATCCATGGCCTCCGTCATGGCGTCGCCGGCATGCTCGGGGCCGGCGCGCAGGGCTTCAGTGAGCAACTGGTCCTGTAACTGGAAACGCTGCAGGCCGTCGAAGGAAAAGGGTTCGCTGTCGTCCAGTACCTGCCGCTGTTGTTTCAGGCGAGCCTTCAGGCGTTGCTCGAAAAAATGCGCCACGGGCTGCTTGAGAAAACGGCCGAGAGCGGCACAGCTAATCGGTTCATCGTTTTCCAGTGGCGGCAGGGGCTGGTCGTTGCTGACAGCAGGCGCTTGTCCATCGTGGAGGGCTCGCCATTCGTTGGCGTAGGTGTGTAATGAATCGCTGTGAGGCAAGCCGGAATCGTTGGCCAACTCCTGGTCGGCATGGAAAAAATAGCGGGCGCTGAACGGTTGCAGCGGATGGGCCATGGTGAGGGCCTCCACGGGGTCGCCCTGCTCGGTGTGCCAGCGCTGGTTGATGTGGTCGCGCAGTTGCGCCACTAACACTGAGGGCGGGCGTTCGCTGTTGTCGCGCACGTTGCGACCGGTCCAACTGATGTAGAAGCTGTCGCGGGCGCTGAGCATGGCTTCGAGAAACAGGTAACGGTCGTCGTCGCGTCGGGAACGATCGCCGGGGCGGTAGTTGCCCCATTGGCGCATTAAATCGAAATCCATGGGTTGCTGTTGGCGCGGGTAGTCGCCGTCTTTCATGCCCAGCAGGCAGACATGGCGAAAGGGAATGGCGCGCATGGGCATCAGGGTGCAGACGTTGATGCGCCCGGCCATAAAACGTTGCGACAGGCTTTCTGCATTCAGGGCATCGAGTAACGGTCGGCGTGCCACGGTGAGCGGCAGAGGGCTGTCGAAGTCGGCTTCGGCGCAGGCGGCCAGCCAGTCGTTGAGAGCATCGCGCAGGCCCGCATCCAGGGCCTGGTCCGCTTCGTCCACGGGAGCGAACAGGTCATCCAGCAGTTGGATAAAGCGTTGTTGCCACTCCCTGGCGCTGGCGTCCTGACGGCTTTGTTGCCAGTGCTGTTCCAGGGTGTCGAGCAGGCGAGACAGGCGTCCGGCCAGTTCCGCGCCCAGCCCGGCCACTTCGTCCAGGGGCTCAATGCCCATCCAGGCCGGGCCGTCGCCGAGCAGGTAGCCTGCCAGCATCCGCTTCAGGCCGAAGGCCCAGCTGTTCTGTTCGAAACCGGGTACGTCCAGGGTGTTACGCTGCTGGCTGTTCAGGCCCCAGCGAATGCGGGCCTGGTCAATCCAGCGGGCCAGTTGTGGCAGGTCGCCTTCGTCGATGCCGAAGCGTTCGCGCACTGCGGGCACATCCAGCAAGTCGAGAATATCGGTGGCGGTGAAGCGCCACTGGGGCAGATGCAGCAGGGACTCCACCGCCTGCGCCAGGGGTGAGGCGGCGCCAGCGCTGCGGTCGCTGAGGGTGTAGGGCAGATAGCGCGGATCGTCCCGTTCCAGACGACCGAAAACCGCATCAATGTGCGGCGCGTAAGCTTCGATGTCGGGCACCATCACGATCACGTCCCGGGGCTGCAGGCTCGGGTCGTTGCTGAACCGGTCCAGCAATTCATCCTGCAGAATTTCCACTTCCCGCTGGGCGCTGTGGCCGATACGGAACTGGAGAGAATCGTCCATTTCCAGAGGCGGACGCCGGTCCGGTGTCGGTAGGGGTTCCAGATCGAGGATGTCCTGTTGCAGCTGCTGCAACAAAGTGTGCGGTTCGCGGTTTTCAAACAGGTCGATCTGGTTCTGGAAGGCGCTGCGATAACTGTCTGGATCGTCGTGGTCGTAGAGCAGACCGATAAAGTCCCGGCCCTGTTTGCCCCAGGCGGCCAGCAGTGGATTGACGCGATTTTCCGGCAGGGCGGTCAGGTGGCGTTTGCGGTTGTCCAGCTGGCGCCGCAGCAGTTGTTTGTCTTCGACGATATCTGCCCAGTAATGCTGACAGGGGTTCTGTACCAGCATCAGGATCTGGCAGTGCTGGCTGAGCGCGGCCAACGCTTCCAGAGCCTGCTGGGGCAGGGCGCTGATGCCGAAGATGATCAGGCGTCGCGGCAGGCCGGGCGGTGGCATGCCCTGTTCCTGATGTTGAGTCAGTGCGGCCATGAAATCCCGGTGGATGGCGCTGCGGCTGAGGCCCTGTTTGCTGTCATCCATGTCTGCCAGCAGGGCGCGCCACAGGTGTGCCTGCCAGAGCTGGCTGGTGGGAAACTCATCAAAGGCGTCGCGATCCTGGGCCTTGCGCAGACGGTCGTTGCCGCTTTCCCAGTCCGCCAGCCAGTCTGCCCGATACACCTGATAGGCATCGAACAGATCTGCCAGTCGCTCGGCCAGCTGATGGCGTTTGCGGCCATCCACATCGTCGGCGAGAAAATGCCGCAGGGGGCCGAAGTGCTCGTTGTTGAGCAAGGCAGGCAGTAGCCGGTACAGGCGCCAAAGCAAACGGGACTTGTCGAACGGTGACGTACGTGGGACCTGGTCTTCACCGAGCACGGTGCGGTAGGCCCCCCACAGGAAACGGGCGGGCATCTGGAACTGGAAACCGGCGCTGATACCCAGGGCATCCGCCAGTTGCAGTTTCAGCCACTGGGCCATGCCGTTGGACTGTACCAGAAAGGTTTCCGTTTCCAGTGGCGGCAGTGGCTCACGTTGCAGCCAGTCCGCCACCAGCTCGGTAAGGGTTTCCAGACGGTTGCCGTGCAGCACCATCAGCCCGTTTTGCATGGAGATTCCTTGCGCGAAATTGCGTTTGTGCGAAAGGGTCTAGCCTAAGGGAGAAGCGCTTGCCGTGCTACAACAGCTAGCCATATCTGGTGCAAAGGATGGGAGGGGCTGAACGAGGGGTGTAGCCAGATTTTGTTGTGGGGAAATAGTTGGGTGGTAGAAGCGAGTAACGAGTTTCGAGTCTCGAAAAGCAAAAACCATTCTTCGGTTGAAGGTTTTGACTTTCGCAACTCGCTCCTCGTCACTCGCTACTGAATCGCTACAGCACACTCATCCACCAGTTGAGGCGTTCCCGCTTCGGGGGCGGTGCGGGTTTTTCCTGCTGCTCTTTGGCGGTCTGGCTTTCGGTTTCACTGGCCTGGCTGGGCTGAATGCCGAAGGTAGGGTACAGCGAAGCCACCAGCAGAGCGGCCATGGTGCGATTGAATGTGAGCAGGCGCTGTCCTTCCTGGAGCCAGTTTTTCAGCACCACACCGAACAGGTTCCAGCTACTGATCAGGGGCAGCCCCACAATCAGGAAGGCACCGGCAACGATGGCGACGCTGACGGTAAAATCGCCGGGGCGGGTAAAGGTGGCGACACCGGTGAGGATCATCATCCATGCCTTGGGGTTTACCCACTGAAACAGGGCCGCCTGCATAAAGGTCAGCGGTTTGGCGTTATAGCGATCGTCATTCAACGAGCGGGCGCGTACGAGCTGCCAGGCCAGATAGAGTAGATACAGGGCGCCGCTGATTCGCAGGGCTGTAACGGCTTGGGGAAAACGGATTAGCAGTTGCCCAAGCCCCAACGCTACGCACAAGAGAATCACCTGGCAGCCGATGGCGATGCCCAGAATGTGCGGCAAGGAGCGACGAAAACCGGCATTGGCACCGGAGGCCATAAGCATCAGGTTATTGGGGCCAGGGGTGCCGGTCATGATAGTGACAAAGCCGATCAGAGCGACTAGCTGTTCCGTTGGCATGACGACGTTCCTTTTCTGAAGCTGGTTCAATAGGGTAGGTGGACAACGTTGGCCATTACAGATATAAGAAAAAAATATTGAGGCGGTACAGATTAGATGAACAGCAATCTGTGCCGCTTGTTATGCTAAAAACTGTATCGGATATTTATCTCATGACGTTGTATCAAAGCCTGGCTGACCGGTTGCAGGTCCTGATTCGTGATCAGGTATATCCGGTGGGCAGCCGTTTGCCCGGTGTGCGGGTGCTGGCGGAACAGCAACAGGTCAGTGTGTCCACGGCGGTGAATGCCTGCCGGGAACTGGAGCAGCGCGGTGTGTTGGAAGCCCGCCCCCGGTCCGGGTATTACGTACGCCAGCCGCCGGTGGTGCGTGAGCCTCCCCGGGTGACCACGGCAAGCCGGCGGCCGCGCCGGATTACCGGTCAGGAGCGGGTGCTGCAGATACTACAGAATGTGAATAATCCTTCAGTGGTGAACCTGGGAGCGGCGGTGCCGGCGCCGGAATATATGCCGGTGGCAGCCATGGAAAGGGTGTTTCACAGCGTATTGCGGGAGGAGCGTCGCCGCTGCGTGGGCTACGCCTTTCCTCCCGGGGCCCCGGAACTGTGTACCCAGGTTGCCCGTCGGCTGGCGGGATTGCAGTGCGAGGTCAGCCCGGAAGATGTGTTGATTACCAATAGTTGCCAGGAATCTGTAGCCATTGCGCTCAAGCTGACCACCCAGCCTGGCGACACCGTGGCGATTGAATCGCCCACTTATTATGGGCTGTTACAGGTGATCGACTCGCTGGGTCTGAAGGCATTGGAAATTCCTACTGATCCCGAGGAGGGGATTTCCCTGGAGGCCCTGACCCTGGCGCTGGAACGCTGGAAAGTTTCGGCCTGTGTGGTGGTGTCGAATTTTTCCAACCCGCTCGGGGTGCGGCTTTCCGATACGCGTAAACAAGCGCTGCTGGCACTGTTGTCGAAGCACAAGGTGCCGCTGGTGGAGGATGATATCTACGGGGATTTGCCGTTGAGCGGGCCGCGGCCGCGGCCAGTGAAAAGCTGGGACCGTACGGGCTTGGTGTATTACTGCTCGTCCTCGTCGAAAACCCTGTCTGCGGGGTTGCGGGTGGGGTGGTTGGTGACGCCGGAGCGTCATCGGGAAAAGGCCCAGTATCTGCAATTTATCAATACGGTATCGGTGGCCACGCCATCACAGCTGGTGCTGGCACGCTATCTGGAGCGTGGCCATTACGACAGGTTTCTGCGCCAGCTGTGCGGTGAGCACGCCCGGGGTGTGGCAAGAATGACTGAGCGGGTGACGCAGTTGTTTCCGCAACAGACCCGGGTGAGCCGGCCTGCGGGTGGGTTCGTGTTGTGGGTGGAGTTGCCGGGGGAAGTGGACACCACCGAACTGATGGAAAAAGCGCTGGAAGCCGGGGTGAGTTTTGCGCCGGGTTCGCTGTTTTCCGCCTCCGGAAAATTCGCCAACTGTTTGCGACTGAATTGCGCGGTGAAATGGGACAACCGGGTGGAGCAGGCGCTGGTGACGCTGTCGCGGTTATTGTAGCGGCGGAATTGAACGCTACTTTGTCGTTACAAGTTACGAGCAGCGAGAAGATAAAACCGGTTTTGCATTTCGCTTCTCGTAACTCGCAACTCGGGTTTTCATGCCTTCGGCGATGCCGCCTGGGTTTGGCTTACATCATCACCGAGCCAAGCACTTCACGGTTACCATCCTGAAGCTTGATGACCTGGCCGTCCTGTTTGATCAGGGTGTAGCTTTGCTGGGCGGCCATCACGGTGATGGAGCCGTCCGCGTTGTAGGTCAGTTCGGCTTTATTGCCCAGCCCGTCGGTCACGGTTTCGGTGGTGCCAGCCACCTTGGCCCCTTCCTTGCTGATCGGGTTGGTGCCAGTCCAGAACTCGATGGAGTTAAAAATAATGATATCGCCAAGCAAAGACAGGCCGTAAACGGGAATCCACCAGAAGGCAAAGGAAATACCCTGATTGACGTATTTGTTGTTGGTGGCGTCGGCGTTCCAGTCCTGCACGGTATCGAACAGGGCATTCTGGCCAAGACAGCCGGTCAGCAGAGCGGCAGCAGATGCACTGGCGAGAATTTTCTTCATCGGACTCTCCTTGGGTTGGGTGAATTCATTATTGCTGCCATTCAGCGGTAAGAGGAAGGGGGGGGCAATGAATAGTGAATAATTAATAGTTAATAACGACGCGATTTAAGTGTCGTGTTGTTTGAAACGCAAGAGGCCGCGCCCGAATATCCGGCGCGGCCTCTTGCGTTTCAAAATCAACAACGCGCTCTCGCACCGTTATTAACTATTCACTATTAATTATTAATTGGCGTTATTCGCTTTCCATTTCTGCCAGCTCGTCTTCGAAGAAAAACGTGTCTTCACCGAAGGCCGGCTCCAGGTGATTCAGCCAGGTGGCTTCCTCGTTGTACTTGGCGAAGAAAGGCCGTTGCACCCAGTCGTGGTTGCGGCCCTGAATAAAGCGCAGGGCGAACACTTTCTCGCCGTTGATTTCGGTAACGCCCTGGATTTCCACCTTGCCCGGGTGGCTGGACATGCTCGGGCCGCGCGCGGTGCGGGCGATGCCGGATACCTGTTTCATGGCATCGCGATAGATCTCCCAGGCCTTGGCAAGCGGTACTTCAAAGTAATGCCGGGCGCCGGTGTCGCGCTCCACAAACATGTAATAAGGAATGATGCCCAGCTCGACCTGGGTCTGCCACAGGCGTGCCCAGTCGTCGGCGTTGTCGTTGATGTGCGCCAGCAGCGGGCCCTGGGCGCGAATTACTGCGCCGGTTGCACGTACCCGTTTTACCGCTTCACGGGCGATGTCGGTTTCCAGTTCCTGCCAGTGGTTGTAGTGCGCCATCAGCGCCAGGTGTTTGCCGCTGGCGATCACTTCCTCGAACAGGTCGAGCAGGTCTTTGGCGTCGGCGTCGGAGACCACACGCTGGGGCCAGAAGGTGAGGGCCTTGGAACCGATACGGATGGTGCGGATCTGTTCCAGTTCCAGCAGCGGTTCGATATGCGCCCGCAGGTTTTTGGTTTTCATTACCAGCGGGTCGCCGCCGGTGATCAGCACATCGGAAATTTCCGGGTGGGCCTGAATGTACTTCTTCAGTTGCCCGGCTTCCTTGGTGGCAATTTTCAGGTCGTTGTCACCGATGAACTGGGCCCAGCGGAAACAGAAGGTGCAGTAGCTGTGGCAGACCTGGCCCTGGCTGGGAAAAAACAGCACGGTTTCATTGTACTTGTGCTGAATACCTTCAATCTTTTCGCCATCCACTTCCGGGATGTTGTGTTCCATTTGCCCGGCGGGATGCGGGTTCAGCGCTTCGCGGACTTCGGCGATGGAGGCCTTGATGACGGCTTTGTCGCCTCCGCGCATGGCCTCGGCGACCTTGTCGAAGTGTTCCGGTGCCAGCATGCCTTTCTGGGGAAAGGTGAGCTGGTAGATGGGATCATTGGGAACCTTGTCCCAGTTGATCAGCTCATTGATGACGTATTCATTGACCCGAAACGGCAGCACATTCGCGACCACGTCCATGGCAAAGCGGGTCTCGTCGTCCAGGCGCTTGAGTGGCTCGATCTTGTCGAGCTGGCGCGCCGTGTAGACCTTGAACCGGCGGGGTTCGTCGTAGGCTTGTTCGGCAGATTGAGCCAGCTTGTCGGTGCTCTCACGGGTGTCCTGGTGCAGCGGAATAACCGTATTGGTTTCGGGCATGGTATCGCTCCTCATCATGCGCCGGCATGACGATAACGCCGTCAACACCGGTACACTGGTTGCCTAAACCAGCGGAATTAGTCGTTACTACTGATGGCCAGCGGCGGCTGGCGCTGAGTCGGGCTTGTCTGGCCCGTTTAACGTGCGTCGGCAAGGCGACGCAGAGGACTTGGAACGAATCGCCCCCCAGCCTGATCGGGGAGGAGAGTGGTCATTTGCTGCACGCTGTTTAATAGACGCGAGCCGACCGGTGTTCCAAAAGAGAGCGTATTCTAGGGAAGCGGCGCGCAAAGCGCAAAGCGCAACGGATGCTGGCCTCGCCGGTTATGCTATCGTTGAGCGGATACCTGTTTCAGAGACGGAACTGAATGCCTTTGGATGTCACTTACTGGACCGCTGAAATTGACGCCTTACTGACGATGCTGGACCCCTATTGGCCCTATGCGGCGGCGGCCATCAGTATTGGGTTGGCGGTGACGGTGACGGTGCATGTCGCTCAGAATAAGCGCGATGCCCGTGCGGCGGCGGCCTGGACCGGGCTTGTCTGGCTGGTGCCGGTGCTGGGGGCGCTGCTCTATTACATCCTGGGCGTCAATCGGATTCGCCGGCGGGCACGCCAGCTGACCGGTGGCCTGATTGACAGCAATGATGGCTGGCGCGTTGCGGCCGAGCCTGAACCGGACCTGAAGCATCTGAAAATCCTCAGTCGCCTGGTGGGGCGGCTGACCCACTTGCCGCTCACCGACGGCAACCGCATTACCCTGCTGGATGCCCCCGGCGCTTACCAGGCCATGTTAGACGCCATCGACAATGCCAATGAAAGCATTTATCTGGCCACCTATATTTTCGGCAACGATGCCGCCGGTAAACCGCTGGCTGATGCGCTCTCTGCGGCGGTGGCGCGGGGAGTGAAGGTGCGGGTGCTGGTGGACGGTGTCGGCGCTCTGTATTCCCTGCCGTCAGTGGTCTGGCGGCTGCGCCGTGGCAAGGTGCCGGTGGAGCGTTTTCTGTATTCCCTGGCTCCCTGGCGCATGCCGTACCTGAATCTGCGCAATCATCGTAAATTCATGGTGGTGGACCGCCGTTATGGCTTTACCGGTGGCATGAACATTCGCGCCGGCTATATACAACAACCGCCGAAGATTACCGACCTGCATGCTGGCATCGAAGGGCCGGTGGTGGGGCAGTTATTGCGCAGCTTTGCCGCAGACTGGTATTTCACCAGTGGCGAGTTGCTGGACACCAGTTACCGCGGCCCGGCCTGGCTGGGCGATGTGCAGTCCCGGGGCATCAGTGCCGGCCCGGATGCGGATTTCGACAAGCGTCGCATGACGCTGCTGGCGGCCATTGGCAGCGCGGAATCCCGTATTCGCATCGTCACCCCGTATTTCGTGCCCGATCTGACCTTGCTGGCCACACTGCAACTGGCGCTGCTGAAAGGGGTGCGGGTACAGATTGTCATCCCGCGCAAGAACAACCTGCGCCTGGTGCACTGGGCCAGTCTGCATGCCCTGCGCTGGCTGGTTGCCGAAGGGGCTGAGCTCTATCTGTCGCCGCCGCCATTTGATCACAGCAAAGTGATGACAGTAGATCAGCACTGGGTCATGTTGGGGTCGGGTAACTGGGATGCGCGCAGCCTGCGGCTGAATTTCGAGTTTGATCTGGAGTGCTACGGGGAGGCGCTGGCGGAGCAGATTGATGAAGCGCTGGATGAGAGGATTGCGCTTTCGCAGCGGCTGGATCAAGCCGGCTTTCGGCAAATGGCGCCCTGGCGACGGGTGCGCAATGCGCTGGCGCATATGATGGAGCCTTATCTGTAGGCACGCAGACAGGGTGTGGGGCTGGGGGGGAAATCGTTATAGCAAAATGCCATTATTTGTGTGGTCTTGATCACGGTCTCCCGGTTTTAAGGGATACATCACCTGAACTCTTGGTTATAAAGTAGCCGATTAAACAGGGTGTTTAATCGCCACCAAATATTGAACATTGCGTTACAGCGTGGATGTTGCGCGCAACACTGTCAGGACAATCATGATAAAAAAACTGACAACACTGCTATTGCTGGTGCTGATAGCTATGCCGGCCCTGGCCAGCGACGGGGAATGGGTGCTGGTGACCGACCGGGACGGCATTCAGGTATTTCGCCAGGATGACGTGGACTCACGCCTGAAAACCTTCCGGGGCGTGGCGGATCTGCAGGTGAACGACTTCAACGCCATCGGTGCCTTGCTGGATGATTACGACGCGGTGGCGTCGTTTATGCACATGGTGTCGGAAATCCGTGACCTGAAACGTAACTCGCCCTATCAACGGGACGTTTACGTGACGACACGCCTGCCGTGGCCGGTGAAAGACCGTGATGCCCCCCTGCGGGTAACCTTTTATCAGGAGCCGGTTACGCTGGATTTGGTGATGCCCTTTGCGTTGCACGCAGCGGCTTACCCGGAGCAGTCGCACTATGTGCGCATGCCGCAAATGGAAGGGTATTACCGGTTTTCCCCGGGCGAGGTGGGCAAGGTGCAGGTGACTATCGAAGTGGTGCTGGATCCAGGTGGGGCCTTGCCGGCCTGGCTGGCCAACATCATTCTGAGGGATATACCGTATTTTTCCCTGCGGCGTTTGCAGCGGGTGATCAATCAACCCCGCTTCCAGGGAATCGCCCACGGTTACTACCAGACGCCAGGCGCCTGGCAGCAAGCCGGTGAGGCTCGCGAGGTGGCCGATGCCTCCCGCGAAGCCAAGGCTAGCGCTTCAGGGGTGAGCCCGGCCCCATCAGAGCCCAGATAATCAGGCCGATCAGCGGCACAATCAGCACCAGTAGCACCCACAGCACCTTGGCGCCGGTCTCTGCGGACGATTGGATAATCATTACGATGGCGTAAATCGCCACGGCCAGTTGTAACAGTCCCAGTAATTTCATCGAAATTCCCTTTTTATCCGACGTGAGTCCTTAATCTAGAGGACTTGTGGGAAAGGGTAAATCACCGGGGTGTAAAACCCGGTCAACTTTCCTGGCGATGGGGATGCTGGCGGCGTGCCCCGGCCAGCATCAAGCCGCTATAGAGCAGAGCCACCACTGCCAGCCCGGCCCCCAGCAGAACAACGCCCCACCAGCCCTGGTGATCGTAGGCAGCGGCAGACGCCAGTGAACCGGAGGCGCCCCCCAGGAAATACACAAACATGTAGCCGGAGTTGAGTCGGTTGCGGGCGTTTTCATCCAGTGAAAACACCATGTTCATATTGGTGATGTGCACGGCCTGAAGCGCCAGATCCAGCAGCACGATCCCGGCGAGCAGTGCAATAAGCGAGGTGCCGCCCAGCCCCAGTAACCCCCAGGACAGCAGCAGAATCACGATACCAATGATTGTCAGCCGTTGGCCGTGGCCACGGTCGGCCAGCACGCCGGCGTGGCGGGCCGACAGGGCGCCCGCTGCACCGGCCAGGCCAAACAGGCCGATAGTGGCATCGTTGAAGCCCCAGGGTTCGGCGGACAACAGGAAGGCCAGGGATGTCCACAGCACGCTGAACATGGCAAAGCCCAGAAAGCCGAGTACGGAGCGCTGGCGATACATCTTGTACCGCAGAAACAGCCCTGCGATGGAGGTAATCAGCTGGCCATAGTGCAGCGAGGCGGGCTGGTGGTAGCGGGGCAGCAAGCGCCACAGGGCCAGCGTATTGAGCAACATCAACGCAGCGGCCACCCAGTAAACGGTATGCCAATCACCCAGAGAGGACAGTGCGCCCGCCACGGTACGTGCCAGCAGAATGCCCAGTAACAGGCCACTCATGACCGTGCCGACGACTTTGCCGCGGGTTTCCAGTGGCGCCAGCGTGGCGGCAAACGGCACCAGCACTTGTGCCACTACAGAAAACGCTCCGGTGATGGCGGTGCCGGCCAGCAGCATCGGCAGAGAGCGTGCGCTGGCGCTGATCAGCAACCCGACCATGGCCAGCAGCATCATGATAACAATCAAGCGGCGCCGCTCGACCAGATCACCCAGTGGCACCAGTAGAATCAGCCCCACGGCGTAGCTGGCCTGGGCGGTGGTGACAATAATGCCGGCTTTGGCGTAGCTCAGGCTGAGCTGGTCCGCGATGGTGTGCAGCAAAGGTTGGGCGTAATAGTTGCTGGCGACCACCAACCCGGTGGTGGTCGCCATCAGTAACACCAGCAGCGGACTGAGAGGGGAAGAGGAGGGCGTATCGTGGGTCATGCTGAATCCTGGTATCGGTGCGCGGCGACAGTGTCTGGCAAAGAAGGGCGTTGAGCCAGAGCAATAAGCTGATTGGATTGATGCAAAAAAACGATGCAGGAAAAACGGAAAGGTGGTGCCCCGGAGACGATTCGAACGTCCGACCTAGCGCTTAGGAGGCGCTTGCTCTATCCAACTGAGCTACCGGGGCTTTGCAGGGGGCCAATTGTAAGGACTTTTAGTCGTGGTGCCAGTCTTGAGCAATCAAGAGGTTATTTTATGGACTTTGCTGGAGCTCTGGCGTTTGTAGTTGGGCGCATCAGAGGTAGCCGTAATCCGACATTCCGGTGTTGGACTAGGCTGTTGCGCGGTGCATTTTATCTACGGGGCTGGAGGTTCTGACTGTCTTGTTAGCCGCTTTCACGTAACGTTTGCGACAAGCCTGCATCCAATTGATAGCATTAAGGAAATGGAAACAGGTGAAGTATGCAGGACACCCACGATTTATTGGTGCGCAGCAGCACGGATTTTCCGCCGCTGCGTCGCCATGCCACTTCCGTGTTGCAGGTCAACCTGGGTTACCTGTGCAACCTGAGTTGTGTGCACTGCCATGTGAATGCTGGCCCCACCCGCACCGAGCTGATGGACAAGGCCACCATCGACCTGATTCTTCAGGTGATCCGCAAGCGGGACATCAAGGTGATCGACCTGACCGGCGGAGCGCCGGAGATGAATCCCCACTTTCGCTACCTGGTGCGTGAATGTCATGCACTGGGTGTGGAAGTCATCGACCGCTGTAATCTGACCATTCTGCTCGAGCCGGGTTACGAAGATTTGCCGCAGTTTTTGGCTGATCACGACGTGCATGTGGTGGCCTCCCTGCCGTGCTATTCCGAAGAAAACGTGAACAAGCAACGGGGCAAGGGCGTGTTTCAGGGCAGCCTTGAAGCCATTCGCCGCCTGAACGAGAAAGGCTACGGGGACGACAAGGTGCTGGACCTTGTCTATAACCCCACCGGCGCATCGTTACCGCCTCCACAGGCTGCCCTGGAAGCTGATTACAAGCGTGAATTGATGACGCATTTCGGTTTGCGCTTCAATCATCTGCTGACGATTACCAACATGCCTATCAGTCGTTTTGGTGCGGTGTTGCTGGCCCATGATCAGTTCAACGATTACATGCAGCTGCTGCGCGACAGCTACAATCGCGAGACCTTACCCGCTTTGATGTGCCGCTCCATGGTGAGCGTGGACTATCAGGGGTACCTCTACGATTGTGATTTCAACCAGATGCTGGACATGCCACAAGGTCACCATGAGGGCCATCAGCATTTGTCGAGCTTGCTGAAAGACGACATTGAGGGCGAGCCGATTTATGTGGCCGATCACTGCTTTGGTTGCACGGCGGGCGCAGGAAGCAGCTGTGGTGGCTCGCTGGAATGAGCCGGGTGAGTGTCATCGTGCCGGTGCTTAATGAGGCGGATACCCTGGCCGAGTCGCTGGCGCGGCTACGAGCGGCACTCGCCGACGGCGATGAATTGATAGTGGTAGATGGCGGCAGTACCGACCACAGTATCGACATTGCCCGTGAAGCCGCCGATACGGTACTCACCAGTGATCAGGGGCGTAGCCTTCAGATGAATACCGGCGCGGTATGCGCACGGGGTGTGTGGCTCTGGTTCATCCATGCGGATACGGTGCTCCATGCCCGCCATCGCGAGGCGCTGGGTAGCCTGGCCGGTCGCACCCTGTGGGGGCGTTTTGACGTTCGGCTGAGCCAGTCCCGGCCGCTGTTTCGTGTTATCGCGTTCATGATGAACTGGCGTTCGCGCCTGACCGGAATCGCCACCGGTGATCAAGCCCTGTTTGTACGCCGCGATGTGTTTCGTGAGCAGGGCGGCTTTCCCGAGCAGCCATTGATGGAAGATATTGCCCTGTCGCGAACCTTGCGCGCTCTGGCGCGCCCGGCCTGTCTGCGCCCGCCGGTGATCACCAGTAGCCGGCGCTGGGAACACAAAGGGCCATGGCGCACCATTTGGCTGATGTGGTCCCTGCGCTTTCGTTACTGGCGCGGGGCCAGCCCGGAAGCGTTGCACCGGGAGTATTACCGGGGGGATGCCGGGTGAACGACACCCCCTTGCTGATTATTTTCGCCCGCGCCCTGCATGCCGGTCAGGTGAAAACCCGCCTGATCCCCGCTTTCGGGGCCGAGGGCGCTCTGCAGATTTATCGGCAGCTACTGTGGCAGACGCTTGCTGCCGCAGAGGCGTTTCCTGGTGATGTGCAGCTGTGGCTCGACAAGCCGGATGCACAGTTGCAGCAGGAGGCAGCGGCGCGGGGCTGGTCCAGTTTTTTGCAGGAAGGCGAGGATCTGGGGCAACGCATGGCTGGGGCGTTATCACAGGGATTGTGCCACGCTCCCCGGGTTTTGCTCATCGGCAGCGATTGCCTGTTGCTGGATCGGCCTTATTTCGAGCAGGCGCTGGATGCGCTGGGGCACACCCCTGTGGTGTTCGGCGCCAGTGAAGACGGTGGCTATGTGCTGCTGGGCAGCAGCCGGGCAGCGCTCTGGTCTTCTGACCGTTTTAGAGGTGTACGCTTCGGTGGTCCCCATGCGTTACAGGATAGCCGGGCCTGTTTTGCCCCGGAGCAAACCGGGGTGTTGGCGCCCCTGTGGGATGTGGATGAGCCGGACGATGTGGCACGGGCCCGTTCATCCGGACTTTTACCGCCTGTCACTTTTTCCTGATTTGACGGGTGTCAGCGGTGCCCGTGCTTGCTTAAATTTCCAGCTTGTAACACATAACAGGGTTTCTGTAGCTGCTATGGTAGCCGCCGTAAAGGATGACGGAGCAGGTTGATGCACGATAGATCGGTCCTCGATGTCGAGGTCGTTTCCGAATTGCAGGATATTATGGGCCAGGATTTCCAGATGCTGGTCGAATCGTTCCAACGCGATGGCGAGCAGCGTTTGGCCGCGCTGGATCAGGCGTTTGCGGCTGGCGATGCGGAGACCCTGCGCAGCCAGGCGCACAGTTTCAAGGGCAGCAGCAGCAACCTGGGGGCAATTCATGTTGCCAGTCTGTGCATGGAGCTGGAAACGTTGGCTTCCAGCGGTGACCTTTCCTGCGCGCCCGCTTTGCTTCACTCCCTGAAACAGCATTTCCAGCAGGCCTGTGCGGCGTTAAACGCCACCTTGGCGTGAAATGGGGCCGTCCAGCGGCCAATTTCAGGCAAAAAAAACCCTCTTCCGAAATTGGGGTGGAAGAGGGGGGTTGTGAGCGCTATTGCTAGCGCCTTGGGGGGATACTGGTTGGCTTGGTGATGCTGTATAACACCACGTTTTCCATGGAATTAATGCTACCCAGAAGTGTGACGCGGTGCTGTAAAAAGCAGTGAGGAAATGTAAAAGCTTGGGCGCCTTTTAGCGTCGGGATGTAGCCCTCCGGGGCACGGGCCTGGCGTGGTGAGACGAGCTTGTAAGAGATCTCTTACAAGGCTGTAGGAAAAAACAGTTTTTTTCTGCTTTTTTTGGCGTTCAAAAACAAAACTTCAAAGCTTAACCTGCTGTTTTTCCTTATATTTTTCTGTTTTGTGTGGTTTTTACCCAGACTTTTAATATTTATTTTACCCACAGAGCAAAATACGGTTGATATAGTGTTTCCGTGCTTCAGGGAATTGAGCACAAGGATTTGCAAGGAATGCAGTACAGGGATGTTGCGGTGAGCGCAAAAGGGTCAGGATGACTCGACGCAAAAAGGGCGGCAGGATGCCGCCCTTTTATTTTGCCTGGAGAAAAGTGATCCGCGTTTAGCGGACCAGCTTCTCCCGCTTGTTCGGCACACCGTCCCACTCTTCAGCGTCGTCCGGCGCATCTTTCATTTCGGTAATGTTCGGCCACTTCTCTGCCAGATCCGCGTTGATCTCCAGGAAGTCCTGCTGGTCGTCCGGCAGTTCATCTTCCGAGAAGATGGCGTTAACCGGGCACTCCGGTTCACACAGTGCACAGTCGATACACTCGTCCGGGTGGATAACCAGAAAATTTTCGCCTTCGTAGAAACAGTCTACCGGGCACACTTCCACACAATCGGTGTGTTTGCAGTTAATGCAATTCTCACCTACTACGAACGTCATAGCCTGTCCTCGCCAGGTGTCTTCATTTTGTACAGCGCCAAGGGCTGATTATAACAGCAATAGGCGCGGTCTCGCTTGGGGTGGCGCTAGTCTAGCGATATGCCCAGAGGCAGGCAAACGCAGCGTTGATATAAGGTTATAGCGGCAGCAGGCCGCAGGAGACAACGGCCACCGCTTTTGGGTTGCAGCTATGCTCCCACGGTATTCAGACCAGTCCTTTCAGCTTATACAGTGCCTCCAGCGCCTGCTTGGGGGTCAGCTCATCCGGGTCTATGCCGGTAAGGGCCTGCTCTACAGCACTGGGCTCATTGAACAGGCTGGCCTGGGCCGGTGTCGCCGCGGCGGGCGTGGTGCCAACGGCAGGGGCGTTTCCCGCAGAGCTGGATGCTGCCAAGGGTTTGCCTTCTTCCAGCTCGCGCAGTTTATTGCCTGCTTCATGGATCACGCTGGCCGGCACACCCGCCAGTTGGGCCACCTGCAAGCCGTAGCTGCGGCTGGCTGGACCTTCCTGTACCCGATGCAGGAACACGATTCGGTTGTCATGTTCGCTGGCGGTGAGGTGGGCGTTGTAGATGCCGGGCAGTTGCTCCGGTAGCTGGGTCAGCTCGAAATAGTGGGTGGCGAACAGCGTGAACGCCTTGAGATTGCGCGCCAGGTGCTCAGCGGCGGCCCAGGCCAGGCTCAGGCCATCAAAGGTGCTGGTGCCCCGGCCGATCTCGTCCATCAGCACCAGGCTCTGGGCGGTGGCATTGTTGAGAATGTTGGCGGTTTCCGACATTTCCACCATAAAGGTGGAGCGCCCACCGGCCAGATCATCTGAAGAGCCGATGCGGGTGAAGATCCGGTCCAGGCTGCCAATGCGAGCACTGGCCGCGGGCACACAGCTGCCCAGGTGGGCAAGCAGGGCGATCAGCGCAGTCTGGCGCATGTAGGTGGATTTACCGCCCATGTTTGGGCCGGTAATGATTACCATGCGGCGAGCGTCATCCAGATGCAGGCTGTTGGGCACGAACGCATCGTCCAGCACTTGCTCTACGACTGGGTGGCGGCCATCCACGATCTCGATGATGGCGTCGTCGTCGACCAGCTGTGGGCGCACCCAGTTGAGGGCTTCGGCACGCTCGGCCAGGGAGGCGAGCACATCCAGCTCGGCGACGGCGGCAGCGCTGCGCTGCAGGGCATGCAGATCGGCGGCCACTTTTTCCAGCAATGCTTCGTAGAGGCGCTTTTCCAGCGCCAGCGCCTTGCTGGAGGCAGACAGGGCCTTGTCTTCAAACTCTTTCAGTTCCGGGGTGATAAAACGTTCGGCATTTTTCAGGGTTTGGCGGCGTTGATAATCCGCTGGCGCCTGATCGGACTCGCGTCGCGACAATTCAATGTAATAGCCGTGTACCCGGTTGTACTTCACCCGCAGGGTGGAAAGCTGGGTGCGTTCGCGCTCACGGGTTTCAATGTCGACTAAAATAGCGCCGGCGTTTTCGCTGATGGAGCGCAGCTCATCCAGCTCTTCGCTGTAACCGGGGGCAATCACGCCGCCGTCGCGAATCAGCATGGGCGGATTTTCAATCACCGCGGTGCCCAGCAATGCCACCTGATTCGGAAACTGGCCGATACGCTCGATTAATTCGTAGAAGCAGTCGGCGGCGGGTAAAGTGCCAATCAACGGCGGTAGTGCCTTCAGGCTGGCATGCAAGCGAGTCAGGTCGCGGGGGCGAGCAGAACGCAGAGCTACCCGGCCGAGGATCCGCTCCATGTCGCCGATATCATTCAACACATCGCGGGCGGATTCGAAACACCAGCCCTGGCGCAGGGCGTCGATCTGGTCCTGTCGTTGGGTAAGGGTGGTGCGGTTGCGCAGCGGCTGGTGCACCCAGCGCTTGAGCAGGCGCGCGCCCATGGCGGTTTGGGTGCTGTCCAGCACCCAGGCCAGGGTGTGCTGTTCCTGGCCATCCAGGGTTTCGGTCAGTTCCAGGTTGCGGCGGGTGGCCGCGTCCATGGCCACTGCGTCGTCAAAACTTTCTACGGCCAGGCCGGTAATGTGCGGTAGCTCACCGCGCTGGGTCTCCTTGGCATAGCCAAGCAGGGCGCCGGCGGCGGAGACCGCCACGGCGGTGGGTTCACCGAAGCCGGCCAGATCCTGTACCTGGAATTGCTGACACAACTGGCGGCGGGCGGCGTCCTCGTCAAATTCCCAGCCGGGCCGTTTGCGCGTGCCGGGGCGTTCAGCCCAGCGGCCCGGCAGGCCGTGTTCCTCGCTGAGCAGAAGCTCCGCCGGTGACCAGCGTTCCAGCAGGGCCTGCAGTTGTTCGGCACCTTCTACCTGGGTGACCACGAAGCGCCCGGCGGCCAGGTCCAGGCTGGCGCAGCCGTACTGGTTGTTGTGGTCGAAAACCGCGCACAGCAAATTGTCACGGCGCTCTTCCAGCAGCGCCTCGTCACTCACCGTGCCCGGAGTAACAATGCGCACCACCTTGCGTTCCACCGGCCCTTTGGCCAGGGCGGGGTCACCGATCTGCTCGGCAATGGCCACGGATTCGCCCAGCTTCACCAGCCGAGCCAGGTAGTTCTCCGCCGCATGATAGGGAATCCCTGCCATGGGAATCGGCTTGCCGGCACTCTGGCCCCGTTGGGTCAGGGTAATGTCCAGCAACCGCGCCGCCTTCTGTGCATCCCCAAAGAACAACTCGTAGAAATCGCCCATGCGGTAGAACACCAGCTGATCCGGGTGCTCGGCCTTGATACCGAGGTATTGCTGCATCATCGGCGTATGTTGGCTCAGGTCCGCGCTCACAGGGCCTCCATGGGGGTAATGAATCAATGGGCGCTCATGATATAGCGATATGGGAGAGGAATCATGGTGGATTTGGGGGAGTTGGGTGAGGGGTGGTTTCGGGCTGATTATTCCTGGGGGCATATATGGATTGAGGCGTCTTTATGAGGAGCACAGCGATGGGGGCATGCGCCCCCGATGTTGCCGCCGGTGCTCTTCGCAATGGTTGTTACCAGTGGTAGTTAACCGTGCCGATAACGCTCCGTGTTTCCCCGTAATAACATTCGGAGTCATTGCAGTTAGACAGATACTCCTTGTCGGTCAGGTTGCGGGCGTTAACGGCTAATTCCCAGGGGCCGATTTCATAACCGATCAGCGCATCGAGCAATGTGTAGTCAGGTATTTTTGCCGGTGCTTCTTCATTGGCACCATAGGTCGATCCCGTATAGCGGGCTCCTGCGCCAAGCTTCAAACCAAAACCAAAGGTGTAGTCAGACCATAACGAGAACTGGTGCTCGGCGTAGTTAAAGGAACGCTTGCCGATTTCGCTTGGGTTGGCGCTGTCGGTGACATCGGCTTCCGGCGTCCAGCTGTATGCAGCCTTGAGGTTCGTATTGGGTAGCACTTCTGCCACGGCTTCCAGTTCGATTCCTCGCACGGTGACTTCACCGGTGTTGCGGGGGGCAAAGCCGGTATCGTAGGTGACGTAGTTTTGTCTCATCAGATCGAATGCCGCAATGCTGTAGGTGCTGTTGGCCCCCGGGGGCTGGTAGCGCATGCCCACTTCATATTGCCGCCCGGTTTCGGGATCAAAGGGGTTGCCAGTGGCAGGATCGATTGTTGCGGTTGGAGAAAAGGATTCCGAGTAACTGATATAGGGGGCGAGACCGTTACCTACCAGATAAACCAATCCGGCGCGGCCGCTAAAATTTTCATCGGTCTGTTTGTCGTTTGAGCCGCTCAATTGATCATCGTTTTCGATGACGGCACGGTCAAAACGTCCGCCAAGGGCAAGCACCCAGTGCTCGTCGAACTTGATCTGATCCTGGAGATAAAAGCCGGTCTGTTTGAGTACGGTATTGGCATCGATGAACGGTGATGCGGTTAACGTGACTGGCGAGCCGTAGACCGGGTTGTAAACATCAATGGGATCGACTGTGCCACCCCAGTAAGCGGTGACATCAAAATCAGACCGTTGATAATCCAGCCCGAATAACAGTGTGTGCTGCCAGCGTCCGGAGCGCCAGTGAGCTTCTACCTGGTTGTCCAGAGTGAGCTGGCTGGCGGATTCGTCACTGCCAAAGGGTGTGCGGTCTAACAGACGGAAGTTCTCGGGAGCGCTTGGGTCTCCGGCATTGACGGTAACAAAACGCGGGTTATAGAAGCTCTGATAGTCGGTATCGAATTCCCCGTAGCGCGCGTTCTGACGAAGGGTCCAGGTGTCGTTAAGATGATGCTCGAACAGATAGCCGATCATCCACTGTTCCTGATTATAGCGGCTGAAATCCGGTTCCCCCCAGAAGGTGGAGGCGGGGATGTTGCCATTCGGGTTGGGCAGCAAGGTGCCTTGAACGGGGAAATTGCTCCAGTTGGAGGCTACGTTCATGTCCAGGTATTCGGCCAACAACGTTAGTTGGGTGTCATTGGAGGGGCGCCAGGTCAGAGAAGGCGCAATGTAGGTCCTGTCATTGGGCAGGTCGTCGCCGACGGACAGGTCAGCATCCCGTTCCAAAGCGGTTAACCGGTAAAGCCATTTGCCATCGCTGTCTGCTTGCCCTGACAGGTCTGTCGCGATTTGCCTGCGATTGTCTGTACCAATCTGGGCGCTGATTTCACGAATCGGGGTGCGGGTCGGCCGCTTGCTGACCACATTGATCAAGCCGCCAGCGGAGTTCTGTCCATACAATACGGAGGATGGACCTCGCAGATATTCAATGCGTTCGATACCGTAATTCTCGGTTTGCCACACGGCCCAGTTCCCGCTATTGCGTAATTGCAGACCATCCTGATAAAAGCCCGGGGAATAGGCGTCAAAACCTCGTAGATAAATCCAGTCGTATTGCGAGTCGTTGCCCCAGGGGGTTGCGCTGACACCGGGGGTGTAGCTCAACGCTTCCTTGAGCGTGGTGGCGCCGGTGGTTTTGACCTGATCGGCGGTGATTACCGAAATGGATTGCGGGATTTCCAGAATCGGGGTGTCCGTTTTGGAGCCTGTCGCGCTTCGTTTCGCGGTAAACCCTTCTACCGGCCCGTAAGCGGATTCACCGATTCCTTCTGCATTGACGGTGACCGGTGCCAGGGTGACGGCGCTGTTTGTGGCTCCCACCAAGGTCACAGTATTGCTGCCGGAAAACTGAAACCGGATGCCCGAGCCTGCCAGTAACTGTTGCAGCCCTTGCTGAACCGTATATTCCCCGGTCAGTCCGTTACTTTTTTTACCCTGCGTCAGTTCTCCCGCGCCCGCCAGATAAAGCCCTGTTTGTGCTGCAAAACGGTTCAAGGCATTGGATAGGGGGCCTGCGGGAATATTGAACGTGGTACGGGTTTGTGACGCGGCAAGGTTTTGTGCGTTGGCGGATTGGGGCGAGAGTATCGGGCCTGCCAGCGTAATAGCGATGACGAGCCCGGCGCTCGCCAGTTGGATGGCCCGCCCGGTGGGGCGAGTGTTATGCCGTAAATCGGTGGGGTGATACGGGTTGCCAACGGGCATGTTAGGGACTCCCTCAATCGGTAAAAATTCTCGTTCTTTCCTTAACACGGGCGAACGGAAAAAAGGGGAAGCCTTGATGAGCACTTTTTTGACTCGGGGAAATTCAGTGACCGGGTTCCAGGGTTACCCACCACGGCAGCACGCGCCGGGCACGTATCGGTAGCGCATTTTCCAGCATGGCCAGAGTGTGGTCGGGCTTGTCGATGGGGTAGGTGCCTATCACTTTTAAATCGGCCACCGATGTATCCACGGCCAGGTAGCCGTGGCGGTACCGGCTCAGCTCGTCCACCAGCTCTTGCAGCGAGATGTTGTCGGCAACAATCAGGCCTTGTTGCCAGGCGACACGTGAAGATTGCGCCTTTATCGGCTCATCGATTGCGTTGGCGCTGAAGGCCGTGTGCTCCCCGGCTTGCAGGGTGAGTCTTTGTTCGCTGGTGGTGTTGATTTCCACGGCACCTTCATAAACCGAGATCTGCGTATCCCCGTATCCTTGCTGCACGCTGAAGCGGGTGCCAAGAGCGCGTAAGCTGCCTTGAAGCGTAGTCACCACAAAGGGGCGCGCGAGGGCGTCTTTGGCTGTTTCAATGAGGATTTCGCCGTCCCTCAGTTTGATGTGACGAATCGTATCGGTGTAGCTGATATCCACGGCGGTGGCGGTGTTGAGCCATAGTTGCCCGCCATCACTGAGTGTCAGTTGGCGTTGTTCGCCGGTGGCAGTGCGGTAATCCGCTGACAGGGCATGGGCCAGCTGGCGGGCCGTGGCGGGCAGCGTTGTCTGGCTCCAGATCAGCCAGGTTGCCACGCTCGCCAGGCCGCCGCCCACAAGGGTCCGGCGCGTAATTCGGCTGCTGCGGGTGCCATCAATGATTTGCCGGGCACCGGTTGTACCGGCCTGTTGTTGAGCATGCTGAAAGCGTTGGCCTACCTGTTCCACATAGCGCCAGGCTCTCTGGTGCTCCGGGTGATCGTTCAACCATGCTTCCCACTGATCTCGTTCCTGCTGGCTCACATCTTCGGCAAGCATAGTGGCAAACCACTGTGCGGCTTGTTGCAATATATGATGGGCGGGCAGGTCGGGTTGTGACATCTAGCTCACCGAATGATGGAAACGGGCTTCGATTAGCATGCACTCCAGCATTGCTTTGGCCATGTAGTTTTTGATCGTACGCTCTGACACATCCAGCTGTGCCGCAATCTGTTTATAGGTGAGCCCGTCGATTTGTGAAAGCACGAAGGTTTTCGCTACTTTTTCCGGTAACCGGTGAAGCATTTCATCAATTTCGCAGAAAGTCTCCACAATGATCGCGTGCTCTTCCGGCGAAATGTCCAGCGCTTCCGGACGGGCCGCGACCACGTCCAGCCAGGCTTGCTCCACGGATTGGCGGCGCCAAAGGTCGATACACAGGCGGCCTGCTACGGTACGCAGGTAACTGCGGGCGGCGCCCAGATTATTGAGGGGACGCGGATTGGCGAGCAGGCGGACAAAAGTGTCCTGGGCCAGATCCGCCGCCAGGGCAGGGCAGCCGAGCCGGCGGTTAAGCCAGCTTTGTAGCCAGCCATGATTCTCGTTGTACAGCGTTTCCACCGGCAGCGATCCTGTTGTCGCCGACATAAGGTCGCCCCCAGCGTAAGTGATCGAATAATAAGCGGCGAGAGTAAATGAGAATAGATATCATTACAATATCGAGGCGTCTTGCGCTTGGCTGTTTGAAAGCAATCCAGTTCAACGTGATTGAGGGCGGGTGCCGACGGGATGGCCTCCCGCAAGTCGCTGCCGTTAACTGATACAGACTTGCCGCTTGATTCATATTACCGGGCCAGGAAAACGCAAGAGTGCTTGCCATAACCCGTGTCTGCTCCACCCTCAGGTATTTCCTCAATTCCACATGCCCTTCTGATTTGAAGTGCGGTGCGGGAATAGTGCTTCCATCGGCGCGTTATCCCTGCCATTGCTCCGGCGCCACCCAATTTTGCTGCGTCACCGTATAGGTCTGGTCCAGATCGGTTTTCGTTCTTCCTCTGGGTTACGAAAAGACTACAAATTGATCAATACAAACAATCTGGACAAATGACCAAATTTAATGATTGACTGAGGTCATGCCTGTGAGGACTCCGTGGATCAGGCCATAAAACAGCAAAACAATAATTCGGGAGAGTATGATGAAATTTGACTACGTCATCGTCGGCGGAGGTTCAGCGGGAGCTGTGCTGGCCGCTCGTCTAAGTGAGGATCCCTCGGTATCTGTCTGTCTGCTGGAAGCTGGTGGCAAGGGAGATCACATTCTGATTCGCGCCCCTGCCGGGGTGGTGGCAATGATGCCTGGCCACGGCAAGATCAGTAACTGGGCCTTTAATACCGAGCCACAGCCGGGGCTGAATGGCCGGTTGGGTTACCAGCCACGTGGCAAGGCGCTGGGTGGTTCCAGCGCCATCAATGCCATGCTGTACGTGCGCGGCCATCGTGAGGATTACGATGGATGGGCCGAGCAGGGGTGTGAGGGTTGGTCCTGGGACGAGGTGCTCCCGTATTTCCGCAAATCGGAAAACAATGAGAATGGCAGCAATGAGTACCATGGTGACAATGGTCCGCTGCATGTTAGCAACCAGAAAAGCCCGCGCCCGATGACCCATGCCTTTGTTGAATCTGCCTGCCAGGCGGGGTATGCCGCCAAGGCAGACTTTAATACCGGTGATAACGAAGGGGTAGGGATCTACCAGGTTACCCAGTTTCACGGTCAGCCTAAAAACGGTGAGCGTTGCTCTACCGCAGCGGCCTTTCTCCACCCGGTGATGGAGCGCAAAAATCTGACTGTTCTGACTGGGGCCCATGCCACCCGGATTATGTTCGAGGGCAAGCGTGCCAGCGGTGTGCGTTACAGGTGCAAAGGCGAGGATGCCGTGGTGAATGCCAACCGTGAGGTGCTGTTGTGTGGTGGGGCATTCAATTCTCCCCAGCTGCTGCAGCTGTCTGGTGTAGGGCGCCCGCAGGACATTACCCCTCATGGTATCGAGATGGTTCACGAACTGCCCGGCGTCGGTCAGAACTTGCAGGATCATCTGGACTTTATTCTCGCTTACAAAAGCAGGGACACCGATAACTTTGGTATCGGTGTGGCGGGGAGCGCCAATCTGCTCAAGCACATGGCCCAGTGGAAGAAAGACGGAACGGGCATGATCGCTACACCATTCGCGGAAGGGGCTGCGTTCCTGAAAACGGATGAGTCATTGTCGAAGCCGGATATCCAGCTGCACTTTGTTATTTCCGTGGTGGATGATCATGCTCGAAAGCTTCACATGGGGTATGGCTTCAGTTGTCACGTTTGTGCGGTGCGGCCGCATTCGCGCGGAAATGTCTTCCTCAAGAGTGCGGATCCGTTGGCGGATCCGGGTATCGATCCGAAATTCTTGTCGGATGAGCGGGATCTGGAAACCACCATCAAGGGAGCAAAGATGACCCGTCAGATTCTCGAGGGTCAGCCGATGGCGAAATACCGTCAGCAGGAACTGTTTGGTGTGCGTGACGGTTTGAGCGACAAGGAATGGGAAGCCCATATTCGCTCCCGGGCCGACACCATTTATCACCCGATTGGCACCTGCAAGATGGGTATCGACAGCATGGCTGTGGTCGACCCTCAATTAAAGGTTCATGGGCTGGAAGGGCTGCGAGTGGTGGATGCATCGGTGATGCCTACTCTTACCAGCGGTAATACCAACGCGCCCACCATAATGATTGCCGAGAAAGCGGTAGACATGATTCGCACCGCTGCTGCTAACGCCTGAGGAGAAAAGAATGAGTGAAGCCATGAACGGCACCATGATGTATCAGCCCCTGACGGTGGGCTCATTGATTGACCATGCCATGCAGTATCACGCGGGCACCGAAGTGGTGTCGGTGGAAACCAGCGGTGATGTGGAAACCCAAAATTGGGGTGTCGTCGCTGAGAATGCGCGGCGTCTTGCCGCTGTGCTGGACACGCTTGGTGTGGCGCAGGGTAGCCGCTGCGCAACGATCGCCTGGAATAATCGTCGTCATCTGGAAATTTATTACGGCGTTGCCGCCAGCGGCCGTATTACCCACACCATTAATCCGCGACTGCACCCGGACCAGCTCACCTTTATTGTGGAAGATGCTGATGACCAGGTGCTTTTTATTGACCGTACCTTTTTGCCGGCCGTCGCCAGCCTGAAACCCAGGCTGGGCAATATCCGTCATTTTGTCCTCATGGGGGGGCGGGATGCGGAAGCGGAGGCCATGCTTGATGGGCTGAAGTTTTATGATGAATTACTGGGTGAGGTAGAGCCGCTCAGCGAGTGGCCGGCGCTGGATGAAAACAGTGCGGCGGCTCTTTGTTATACCTCGGGAACCACGGGCAATCCCAAGGGTGTGCAATATACCCATCGCTCCCTGGTGCTGCATTCACTGGCAGGAAACCAACCCGACGGCATTGCCATCGCAGCACGGGATACCGTGTTGCCGGTGGTGCCCATGTTCCATGTTAATGCCTGGGGTGTGCCTTACATCGCTGCGGCGGTAGGCGCAAAACTGGTGTTGCCCGGCCCGAATCTGGATGGCGACAGCCTGGTGGCACTGCTTAATGACCAGGCTGTGACCCTGGCGTTGGGGGTGCCCACTATTTGGATGGGGCTGCTGGAAGCGCTTTCCCGAACGGGCAAGAAGCTGGATCACCTGGTTCGTACCGTGGTGGGGGGCTCTGCATTGCCGCCCTCAATGCTGCGAGAGTTTCGCGATAAATACGACGTGGAACTGATCCACGCTTGGGGCATGACAGAAACGTCGCCGCTGGGCACTGTCAATCAGCTGCTGCAAAAGCACGATGCTCTCAATGATGATGAGAAGGCTCGTTTGCGTGAGGGGCAGGGGCGCCCGCCCTATGGGGTGAGCCTGCGTCTGGTGGACGAGGCAGGCAAATGCTTGCCCCATGATGGCGAAACCCAGGGAGACTTGCAGATTCGTGGCCACTGGATTGTGGAAAGTTACTTCGGAAAAAAACAGACCGCTCTCACTGATGATGGCTGGTTTGATACCGGAGATGTGGCCACAGTGGATGGTGATGGTTTCATGATTATCCGTGACCGGTCCAAGGATATTATCAAATCTGGCGGCGAGTGGATTTCCACTGTGGAGCTGGAAAACATAGCCATCGCCCACCCGGGCATTGCCAATGCTGCCGCCATTGCCGCCCGCCATCCCAAGTGGGATGAGCGACCGATCCTGGTTGCCATTCGTGATGAAAACAGCAATGTCACCGAGAAGGAAATTCTCGATTTCTATGAGGGTAAAGTGGCCAGCTGGCAAGTGCCGGATAAGGTCATCTTTGTTGATGCATTGCCGTTGGGCGCCACCGGCAAGGTTATGAAAAATCAGCTGCGCGAACACTACGGTGACGCGTTGCTCAAGGAGGGTGCATAGCATGGAAGCACAACAGAGTACGGCTGAACTTTTTTCACCTTCCCAGGCTGCGCTGACAGCCCTTGATGCGGCGAAGGATCAATGGGCACAAACCACTGTCGCTGAGCGCCTGACCATTTTGCAGGAAATCAAGGATGCTCTGGTCCAGGTTGCACCAGGCTGGGTGGCGGCAGCCACCCGGGCCAAGCAGCTACCAGCGGACTCGCCGTTGCAGGGTGAAGAGTGGCTGTCTGGCCCCTATGCTCTTATGGGGGCATGTAATGGTTTGATGCAGACCCTGTCGGAAATGGATGGCAAGGCCTTTCTCGATGGTTTGCCGAAACGCAAGCTGGTGACGGGACAAACGGCGGTAAAAGTAACGCCGCATTCTATATGGGATCGGTTGCTGCTTTCCGGCGTTAAGGCAGAAATCTGGATGCAACCGGGGGTGACGGAAGAGAATTTGCCGGCACACGCGGCGACCTTGTATGACTCCCCCCGGGCCGACCGCAAGGGCAAGGTTTCGTTGGTACTGGGGGCGGGCAATATTGCGGCTATTGCTCCACTGGATGCCTTTCAGAAACTGTTTGTGGAAAACCAGGTGGTGATTCTGAAAATGAATCCGGTGAATGACTACCTGACCGATTACCTGTGCGCGGCCCTGCGGCCTCTGATAGACCGCGATGCATTGCGGATTGTGAAAGGTGGCGGAGATGTGGGCGCCTGGTTGACTGAGCATCCGGTGGTAGAAGAGATCCACATTACCGGTTCCGAAGTTACCCATGACGCCATTATCTGGGGCGTGGGAGAGGAAGGTCGCGCCAACCGGGAAGCACGAACGCCGCGGGTGGACAAGCGGATCACCTCGGAACTGGGCGCGGTATGCCCGACGATTGTGGTGCCGGGCAACTGGTCCGAGGCGGATATCCGTTTTCAGGCGGAAAACCTGGCCACCCAGAAATTGCACAATTCCGGTTTCAACTGCGTGGCATGCCAGGCATTGCTGATGCCTCGCGGCTGGAAACAAGGTGAGGCCCTGCTTCAGGCACTACAGAAAGTAATGGGTGAATCACAGCGTTTGGCGTATTACCCGGGTGCAGAGGATCGCCTGGGGGCTTTCCGGGGGCATGGCCAGCGGATCTCCAGCGTGCCTCGTGGCAAGGCTCCTCCGGTGATCTTTACCCGTCTGGAAGACGATCCCTGGTTTTGCGAAAACGAGGTATTCGCCCCGGCGCTGTCAACCCATGAGCTGGAAGCGCAGAGTGCGGAGCAGTATTTGAAATCGGCTATCGATTATGCCAATGAGAATCTGCACGGCACCCTCGGTGCCAATATCGTTATTCACCCCTCGACCCTGAAAGAGATTGGCCGTGAGCGTTTCGAGGCGTTGATCGGTGAGCTGCGCTACGGCACCATCGCCATCAATGCCTGGACCGGGCTGGGCTTCTTGATGACGGTCTGCCCCTGGGGCGCGTTCCCCGGCCATACCCTGGAGGATGTGCAAAGTGGTATTGGAACCGTGCACAACACCTTCATGCTGGAAGGGGTGGAGCGCACGGTGGTAGAGGCGCCGTTCCGGCCATTTCCCCGCTCTGCCATGGCTGGCAGCCCGACCCTGCTACCCCGGCCGCCGTGGTTTATCACCAATCGCCGACAGCATGAAGTGGGCCGGCTTTTGACGTTGTTCCAGTATCGACCGGGTTGGCTCAAGCTGCCCCGTATTTTCCTGAATGCCCTTTTGGGCTAAGGTGCGCCCGGGCTTGTCGGGGAAATCCCCGGCAAGCCGCACCTGTCACTGCATAGAGACCATCATGACGGCAAAGGCACCAGCCAAACTTGAAGAACGCGCAAGGCGCAATGCCCGCAAGCGCACCGAGAAAAAGGCGATGATCGCCGAGAGTGCGGTGCAGACGCTTCAAGAGCTGGGCTATGCCAATACCAGCCTGCGTGATATTGCCAGCCAGGCCGACCTTTCCCTGGGCATGCTGCATTATTACTTCGAAGACAAGGCCGAATTGATCACCTTCTGCGTTACGGCTTACAAGGCGGAATTTACCGCTTTGTTGCAAAGCGCTCTGGAAGGGGTGAGCGGTCGTGAGGCGGTTATCGAGCGTTTTTCCGACGCACTGGCGGGCTCTATCTTCAACGATGGTGCGACCCACCGTTTGTGGTATGACATTCGTACCCAGGCGCTATTTGATCCATCCTTTCGAGTGGCCGTCTCCGAGATTGAGCAAACCCTGATTGATGTCGTAGAGCGTGCCTGGCTGTTGGCGGGAAATCGGGCAGATGAGTTCAGCCCGCTTCATTATTCCGTTGTGGATGGCGTGTTTCGTTATCTGATGCAACGCCAGACGCTGGGCGATAGCCGGGATCAGGCTGAGCTGGCAGAGGCTATCCGGGTAGTCATGGACAAGCTTCTCTAGCGCTGCGGCTTTCACCCCCTGTTTTCTTTCCCTCTTCTATCATGCTGTCACGGCCCTTCTCCGTCCGTCTGACTATTCTGACGGAAACGCGGGTGGATTGATGAGCAGGGCGATTGATACCGAATTCCCCGTTCTTTCTCCCGCCGTTTTTGTGCTACTGCGCTTTCCAAGTTTTCCAGCGGCGGGTAGCCGGCGTGCGTCATATGGGCTGTCAGATTCGCCGTGTTGTCATGAACGGCTTGCTTTTGCTTACCAAATACAACTAATTCGCTAGTGTTTTTCTTCATGATGTGGCGATGATAGGGGTTTGCAGGAACCGTTTGGAAAGCGCTAATGGCGTGAAAAGCATAACAATAAGGAGCAGGGAGAATGGCCCGTAAATTGTCCATTATGGATTCCGGTTGGCTGATGATGGAAACCCGTGAGACCCCGATGCATGTGGGTGGATTGGCATTGTTTGCAATACCGGAAGACGCGCCAGCGGATTACATGGAAAGCATTTACCGCTATCTGGTAGAGGTGAACGGTATTTGCCGTCCTTTTAATCAGAAGATCCAGTCGCACTTGCCCATGCGCATGGACGCGGCCTGGGTGGAAGACAAGACGTTCGACATTGATTATCACGTGCGCCATTCCGCCTTGCCGCGCCCGGGGCGAGTGCGCGAGCTGCTTTCGCTGGTGTCGCGGCTGCACGCCCAGCGTCTGGACCCCAGCCGCCCATTGTGGGAGAGCTATCTGATCGAAGGGCTGGAGGGGAACCGCTTCGCGCTTTATACCAAGATGCACCATTCCATGGTGGACGGGGTGGCCGGTATGTACCTGATGCAGTCACGTCTGGCTAACAGTGCCGAAGATCGCCTGCCGGTGCCCTGGTCGGGCGAATGGGATGCGGAGAAGAAACCGAGGAAGAGCAGCGGCGCCCCTGCGGCAACCACGGGCATGAAAGGCACGGTGAGCAATCTGCGCCGGGGCAGTGGCCAGCTGGTGGATCTGTTGCGCCAACCCAAAGACGGCAATGTGAAGACCATCTATCGGGCGCCGAAAACCCAGCTCAACCGGCGAGTGACCGGCGCCCGACGCTTTGCGGCTCAGTCCTGGTCCCTGCCGCGGATCAAGGCCGCTGCCAAGCAGCATGGCGGTACAGTGAACGATATTTTCCTGGCAATGTGTGGCGGGGGGCTGCGGCGTTACCTGTTGAGCCAGGAGGCGTTACCAGACCAGCCGCTGGTGGCTCAGGTGCCGGTGTCGTTGCGCAGTGCGGACCAGGCGGGCGAGGGGGGTAATGCGATTACTACCGTACAGGTCAGCCTGGGAACGCATATCGCAGAGCCCCTTAACCGGCTGGCAGCCATTCAGGATTCCATGAAAGGGGTGAAGTCCCGGCTTGGCGATATGCAGAAGTCCGAGATCGATGTGTATACCTTACTCACCAATGTGCCGTTGTCGCTTGGCCAGGTGACAGGATTGTCCGGGCGGGTAAGCCCCATGTTCAATTTGGTGATTTCCAACGTTCCTGGGCCCAAGAATCCGCTGTACCTCAACGGCGCCGAAATGTTGGCTTCTTACCCTGTATCGTTGGTGCTGCATGGCTATGCGTTGAATATTACCGTGCTCAGCTACAAGGACAGCCTGGAATTCGGCGTCATCGGTTGCCGCGATACGCTCCCGCATATACAGCGCTTTCTGGATTACTTCGAGGAATCGCTGGTGGAACTGGAAGGCTGATCCGGTAACCGTTTGTTGAGGGTCGGGATTGCGCCTTTAAGGCCTTGTGGTTGAGTAGCTGCCTACGGGGTAGGCGCTACTCAACAGTGATGCAGGGCTTGGCGCTTTTAATCCCGGAAGAACCAGCGCACGCCAACCTCGTATTCAGTCAGGTCCAGATCATCGTAATCGCGCAGCGTGGCAGATAGCCCAACTTGCGGTGTGACTTTATAAATGGCTTCGATAAGCGAGGCGGTATCACGAAAGAGCACATCGGATTCGCCGATTTCGAGGCCGACCTGCCATTTATCGTTGAATTCGTGTCTGAGGCCGATGTGGTGGTACCAACCGCGTTCGGTAGAACCGTTTTGCAGCTCAAGTTCGTTGTGGTCTGAGCCCAGAAAAATCGCAGTTTGGGCGCTTAACGGATAATGAACGCCGAGACCAAGCACCGACCAGGATTCCTGCTGAGCGTTTTTTTCCGGCAACCGGACATTACCCGCATGGTAGCGACCGCGCGCATGGAGCCAGCCGAAAGCCGAGGCGCTGGCCTTTAATGTGCCGGAACTGCTGTCGCCGAAACCGGAGTAGTCCGTATTTTGTAGGGAGTAGCCGATGTCGACGTAGTCGAAAGTTTCTGAGGCTTGTGCTAATGGGCTAAAGAGAATGGCCGCTGCAAATGCAACGCGATAAAGGCTGTGCACGATGAAGTCCTTGTTTATTGTATTTATGCGGAGGGGAGGATAGCGGAAATGGTTTGAGGATGGGAAAGTAATTACCGGGTAGAGTGGCTATCCATCGCGTTTACCCTGTCAGAAAAGGTGCGCTTGTGGTCTGTGCGCTGCTTTCTCCCTCCTTCCCTTGTTCTTCTCTCCCTGATCTTCCCCTAAAATACCCGGCAACCAATCTCTCTGGAGCAAGATTCGTATGGGCCGCGCCTATCAAAACCGCAAAGAATCCATGGCGAAAACCTCGGATATGAAAGCCAAGGTGTACAGCCGTTATGGTCGGGAGATCTATGTCAGCGCGAAATCCGGCGGCCTGGACCCCACGGCGAACCTGGCGTTGCGCAGCCTGATCGATCGTGCCAAGAAGGATCAGGTGCCCGGCCACGTGATCGACAAGGCCATTGAGAAAGCCAAAGGCGGGGGAGGCGAGGATTACTCTCCGGCTCGCTACGAAGGCTATGGCCCGGGCGGCTGCATGGCGCTGATCGAATGCCTGACGGACAATCCGAACCGTACTTTTGGCGATGTGCGAATGGCCTTCACCAAGACCAAATGCAAGATCGGCACCCAGGGTACGGTGAGCCACATGTTTGACCACGTGGCCATTTTCGTCTTTGCCCACGAGGATGAGGACGCGGTGCTGGAAGCCTTGATGGAGGCAGATGTGGATGTCAGCGAAATCGAAGATGACAACGGCACACTGACCGTCTTCACACCCAATACGGAATACTTCAAGGCCAAGCAGGCGCTGACGGAAGCCTTCGGTGAACTGGACTTCGACGTGGATGAAATCCAGTTTGTCCCGCAGAGCTACACCACCATCAGTAGCGAAGATATGGAGATGTTCGACAAATTCATGGCCATGCTGAACGATCTGGATGACGTGCAGAACGTGTATCACAACGTGGATCTGGGTTAGCCGCACATGCCAATTCGTGACGAAGAGATACTCACCGCTGCACAAGCCCTGGCCGGGGCTCTGGCCGAACAGCGGTTGATATTGACCACCGCTGAATCGTGCACCGGCGGAGGCATTGCGGAAACCCTGACCGGTATTGCCGGCGCGTCCGCGTGGTTTGATCGGGGGTTTGTGACGTATTCCAACGAAGCCAAGCAGGAAATGCTGGGCGTGCTGCCGGCAACCCTGGACACCGCGGGTGCCGTCAGCGAAGCGACGGCGCTGGAAATGGCCCGGGGCGCGATTAGCCACTCCCGCGCCCATGTCAGCGTGGCGGTGACCGGTATCGCGGGGCCGGACGGGGGCACCCCGGACAAGCCGGTGGGCACAGTCTGGATTGCCTGGGGGCAGAAGCTGGGTTATGCCGAGGCCCGTTGCTTCCAGTTTGCCGGTGACCGCAATGCCGTCCGTCAGCAGACCATTCATGAAGCCATACTGGGCTTGAATGCCCGCCTCAAGTAGCCACAATCAGGCTATTCATCGTTGCCCCGCTAAGGCGGGCTTGCAGCAACAGTGATGTGGACAGAAACAGGGTGGTTGCAATGGACAGCCAATGCTGTTCATAATACTGTCCATATTGTCAGTGCTGGCCGAAAGGTCAGATAAGACAGATCAGATACGGTTGGCGTCAATGAATGACGCACCGCAAACGGAGAGGGGTCACAATGAGCGATAAAGGTAAGGCGCTGTCCGCCGCGCTGTCACAGATTGAGCGCCAATTCGGCAAAGGGTCCGTCATGCGCATGGGTGATCGCAAGCGCGAGCGCATGCCATCCATTTCTACCGGGTCACTGGGGCTGGACGTTGCCCTGGGGATTGGCGGGCTGCCGAAGGGGCGGATCGTGGAAATCTACGGCCCTGAATCCTCTGGTAAAACCACCCTGACCCTGAGCGTGATCGCCCAGGCCCAGAAAAAAGGCGCCACCTGCGCCTTTGTGGACGCGGAGCACGCACTGGACCCGGATTACGCGGAAAAGCTGGGTGTGAACGTGGATGATCTGATTGTTTCCCAGCCGGATACCGGTGAGCAGGCGCTGGAAATCACCGACATGCTGGTGCGCTCCGGCGCAGTGGATGTGGTCATCGTGGATTCCGTCGCCGCCCTGGTGCCGAAAGCAGAAATTGAAGGCGAAATGGGTGACACCCACGTGGGCCTGCAGGCCCGGCTGATGAGCCAGGCACTGCGTAAAATTACCGGTAATGTGAAAAACGCCAATACCCTGGTGGTGTTCATTAACCAGATCCGCATGAAGATTGGTGTGATGTTCGGCAACCCGGAAACCACCACTGGCGGTAACGCACTGAAATTCTATTCTTCCGTCCGTCTGGATATCCGCCGTATTGGCGCGGTGAAGCAGGGCGATGAAGTCACCGGTAATGAAACCCGGGTGAAAGTAGTGAAGAACAAGGTGTCCCCGCCGTTCCGGCAGGCCGAGTTCCAGATTCTCTACGGTCAGGGCATCAACCAGTTAGGCGAAGTGCTGGACCTGGGCGTTCAACAGGGCCTGGTAGACAAATCCGGTGCCTGGTACGCCTACAAGGGCGACAAGATTGGCCAGGGCAAGCAAAACGCCTGTGAGTACCTGCGTGAAAACCCGGCCATCGCCGAAGAAATCGAAACGGAAATCCGGGCTCGTCTGCTGCCGGATCCCACCTCAGAAGCGCCGGTTGAAGAGGAAGCCGCGGCTGACGATGAGTAAGGGAGATCCGCTGACGGAGGCCGAGCTGCGCCAGCGGGCGGTTGCCCTGCTGGCCCGGCGCGATCATGGCCGCCGCGAGCTGATCACCAAGCTGCAACAGCGGCTGGGTGAGCAGCCTGCGCTGGCTGAGGTCTTGGCCTGGTGTGAAGAACACGGCTTTATTGATGACCGGCGCTTTGCCGGTTTTTTTGTGCGCGCCCGTATTGAGCGTGGACAGGGCGTCTTGCGCATTCGGCAAGAGCTTCAGCTCAAAGGCGTGGAGAACGATGTGATCGCCGAAGCGCTGGAGAATGCGGAGGTGGACTGGTTCGCCCTCGCCAGAGAGGTCCGGGCCCGTCGATTCCGGTACTACCCCGCGGACCAAAAAGAAAAGGCCCGGCAGTTGCGCTTTCTGCAAAGCCGGGGCTTTGATGCCGAGCAGAGTTTTGCGGCGCTGGATACTTCGGAAGACGATCTGGACTAATCGCCACATTCCACATTCCACATTCCACATTCCACATTCCACATTCCACATTGCGCCAAGGTTTCCCGTTGAAAGCGGGCTGTGCTGAAGGCTGTTGCGCGACGATCTTGCTGTAGGCGCGACAGGTGGGGTCGACCGCGACTGCAAGGCCGTGCGCTCAATGCGTTTTGCTGGTGGGTGGAGCAGGGTATCCTTGCGTTTTATGAGCCCGGATTGGGAACCCCATGGAATACCTTGCAGATCCCTGGTTGGCGGCCGCGTTATTAGGCGCCGGTGTGCTGGCGGGGTTTATCAATCCCCTGGCCGGGGGCGGTGGTCTACTGATCCTGCCGTTGTTGATGCTCACAGGCATGGGCGCTGCGCTGGCTAACGGGACCATGCGGGTGGCGGTGCTGATTCAGAGCGTGGAAGCGGTGCGCCAGTTCAACAAACGGGGGACCATGCCGTTCGCCGCCCTGCCGGCGATTCTGGTGCCAAGCCTACTGGGCACCCTGGTGGGCGCCGTCGCTGCGGCGTTTCTTCCGGAAAGCATCCTCAAACCGGTTCTGCTGACGACCCTGGTGGTGGTGGCTTTGCTGATGGTGCTGCGTCCGGCGCAAATGTCGCCGGGGCCGGATGCGATCCCGCTATCCCCGAACGCGAGCCTGTCCGGGTGGCTCGGCCTGTTTTTGGCCGGTGCCTATGGCGGTTTTGTGCAGGCGGGCGTGGGTTTTGTACTGCTGGCGGTGCTGGTTGGGCAACTGCAGTACGACCTGCTACGCAGTAATGCCCTGAAACTGGCGATCACTGGCAGTTTTACCGTGCTTGCCCTGGGGATCTTCGTCGCCCGCGATCAGGTTGCCTGGTTGCCGGGGCTGGTCGTTGCGCTGGGTAGCCTGTTGGGTGTGCGGCTGGGTGTGGGGTTCGCGCACCAGGTTTCCCCCCGTGTACTCAAACGCATCCTGCTGGTGATGGTGCTGGCGGTATGTCTGGCGGCAGCGATCAAGGGCTAGAACCGAGCTATGAGGCGCCAGCGACTAGTTTTTAGCTGTTAGATTAAAGAAGGGCCGACTTCTGGTTTCGGGTTTTTCTCGAAGCTCGAAGCTAGTAGCTTGCAGCTTACTGAACCATCGCAACCGGGCCTTGAGGGCGCTATACTCGGCCCTCTCTGACAGCCAGCCAATGATTGTTTCTCCTATGAAGAGTGCTGAACTACGCCAGGCCTTTCTGGATTACTTCGCCAGCCAGGGACACACCAAGGTGCCGTCCTCCTCGCTGGTGCCCCACAATGACCCGACGCTGTTGTTTACCAACGCGGGCATGAACCAGTTCAAGGATGTGTTTCTGGGCCGTGAATCCCGGGATTACACCCGTGCAACCAGCTCCCAGCGTTGTGTCCGCGCCGGCGGTAAGCACAACGACCTGGAAAACGTGGGCTACACGGCGCGTCACCACACCTTCTTCGAGATGCTGGGTAACTTCAGTTTCGGTGATTACTTCAAGCGCGAAGCCATCAAGTTTGCCTGGGAGTTCCTGACCGGCACCCTGGGGCTGCCGGAAGAGCGTTTGTGGGTCACCGTGCATGTGTCCGACGATGAAGCGGCGGATATCTGGCTCAAGGAAATGGGGGTCAGCGCCGAGCGTTTCTCCCGGCTGGACGAAGACAACTTCTGGCAGATGGGCGATACCGGCCCTTGCGGCCCCTGTTCCGAGATTTTCTATGACCACGGGGCCGATGTGCCCGGTGGGCCGCCGGGTTCCGAGAATGACGATCTGGATCGTTACATTGAAATCTGGAACCTGGTGTTCATGCAGTACGACCGCCAGCCCGACGGCGAGTTGCAGCCGTTGCCCAAGCCCAGCGTAGATACCGGCATGGGCCTGGAGCGTATTGCGGCAGTACTGCAGGGCGTGCATTCCAACTACGAAATCGACCTGTTTCAAGCGCTCTTGAAAGCAGCGGCTGCGGCTACCGGTTGTAGCGATTTGGAAGAGAAGTCCTTGAGGGTGATTGCGGACCATATTCGCTCGGCAAGCTTCCTGATATGCGATGGGGTGATTCCGTCCAACGAAGGCCGTGGCTATGTGCTGCGCCGGATCATCCGTCGTGCGCTGCGCCATGGCCACAAGCTGGGACAGGACAAACCGTTCTTCTCAACGCTGGTGTCCTCCCTGGTCGAGCAGATGGGCGAGGCCTATCCAGAACTGGGCCGCGAGCAGGCGCGCATCGAGAAAGCTCTGTTGGCGGAAGAAGAGCAATTTGGCCGCACCTTGGCGGCGGGAATGAAAGTGCTGGAAAGTGCTATCGAGCAACTCGATGGCAAGGTACTGCCCGGCGACGTGCTGTTTAATCTGTACGACACTCATGGTTTTCCGCCGGATCTGACCGCTGATGTGGCCCGTGAACGCGAGTTGAGTGTGGATATGGACGGCTTCGAAACCGCCATGGCCGCCCAGCGTGAACGTGCCCGTGGGGCGGGCAGTTTCGCCAATGACTACAGTGACCGCCTGAATATTGATGCGGTGACCGATTTCTCCGGTTACGAAAAGTTGGCCGACGACGATGCTGTTGTCGCCCTGTACAAGGATGGCGACGCGGTAGAAACGCTTAACGCCGGCGAAGAAGGCATGGTGGTACTGGCGCGCACGCCGTTCTATGCCGAATCCGGGGGCCAGGTGGGAGACACCGGTGCCTTGATGGGAGGCGATGACAGTGAAACCCGCTTTCTGGTCACCGATACCCGCAAGCGCCAGGCGGCTCATGTACATGTGGGTAAGCTGGAAAGCGGCACCTTGACCGTTGGCAGCAAGGTATCTGCCTATGTGGATGTGGATCGGCGCCGTGCGGTGATGCGTAACCATTCCGCCACTCACCTGATGCATGCCGCCTTGCGCGACGTGCTGGGTGAGCATGTGCAGCAGAAAGGCTCGTTGGTGGCGGCAGATTATCTGCGGTTCGATTTTTCCCACGGCGAAGCCGTCAGTGAAGCCCAGCGCGAACAGATCGAGATTCTGGTGAATCGCCAGATTTTGGCAAATACCGCTGTAACCACCGAATTGATGGACATTGACGCTGCCCGTGAAGCGGGCGCCATGGCGCTGTTCGGCGAGAAATACGATGATCAGGTACGTGTGCTGAGCATGGGGAGTGACGGTTTCTCCAAGGAGCTGTGTGGTGGCACCCACGTGAACCGTACCGGTGATATCGGGTTGTTCCGCATTACCCTGGAAGCTTCGGCCGCCGCTGGTGTGCGCCGTATCGAAGCGGTAACCGGTGAACACGCTCTGGGCGTGATGCGCCAGCAAGAGCGGGCGCTCAGCGAGATTGCCGCCACCGTGAAAAGCTCACCGGACAACGCCGCTGAACGGGTACGCAGCCAGGCACAGAAAGTGCGTGAGCTGGAAAAGGAAATCGAGCGCCTCAAGCAAAAGCTGGCCAGTGGCGCCGGCGGCGACCTGACCAGCGACGTGCAAGAGATTAACGGCGTGAAGGTGCTGGCGACACAAATCGACGGCGCCGATAGCAAGACGTTGCGGGTCACCATGGACAAGCTGAAAGACAAGCTGGGTTCCGCGGTGATTCTGCTGGCCGCTGTGGAAGGCGATAAAGTGGCTTTGGTGGCGGGTGTCACCAAGGACCTGACCGCCAGATACAAAGCGGGCGATCTGCTCAAGTTCGTGGCCGAGCAAGTGGACGGTCGTGGCGGCGGTCGCCCGGATATGGCCCAGGGTGGCGGTAATAATCCTGCTGCATTGCCCGGGGCACTGGAAAGTGTAAAGGGCTGGGTGGCCGGGTAGGGCGGTTGGGCTGGAAATACCGGGTATTTCTGGCCTGAAAAACCCACTTTGGGGGCGGAAAAGGTCGCAGATCAGGTCCGCCATACCACCTCAACATGAAATCCCGGCGCGTTTCTGTTAAGGTAGCGCGCTCTTTTTTGCAGAAAAAGCGACTTTATGGCTCTTATCGTGCAGAAATACGGCGGTACCTCAGTGGGTACGGTCGAACGCATCCAGGCCGTTGCCGAGAAGGTAGCTGGCTTCCATAAACAGGGTGACCAGGTGGTCGTCGTCGTCTCCGCCATGAGCGGGGAAACCAACCGGCTGATTGAGCTGGCCAACGGCGTTACCGACAAACCCTCTCCACGGGAAATGGACGTGCTGGTGTCTACCGGCGAGCAGGTCACCATTGCCTTGCTGTCCATGGCACTGCAGAAGCAGGGTCTCAACGCCCGCTCCTATACCGGCAGCCAGATTCCCCTGCGCACCGACAATGCTTACTCCAAAGCCCGTATCGAAGAGATCGACGACAAGAAAGTGCGCGCCGATCTTGATGGCGGCAGTGTGGTCGTTGTGGCCGGTTTCCAGGGCGTTGATGGTGACGGCAACATTACCACGCTGGGCCGTGGTGGGTCGGATACCACTGCGGTGGCGCTGGCTGCTGCGTTGAAAGCGGACGAGTGCCAGATCTACACCGATGTGGATGGCGTCTATACCACCGACCCCCGTGTGGTGGATAACGCCCGTCGCCTGGACAGCATTACCTTCGAGGAAATGCTGGAGATGGCGAGTCAGGGCTCCAAGGTCCTGCAGATCCGTGCTGTGGAATTCGCCGGCAAATACAATGTGCCGCTGCGTGTCTTGTCCAGTTTCCAGGATGGTCCTGGGACTCTTATTTCCGTCGAAGACGAGGTTGATATGGAAAAGCCGGTAATCTCCGGAATTGCCTTTACCCGTGATGAAGCCAAGATCATCGTGCGTGGCGCCCCGGATACTCCGGGTATCGCCTACAAGATCCTCGGCCCGGTGAGCGCAGAAAACATCGAAGTGGACATGATCGTGCAGAACGTGGGCAAGGACGGCGCCGCCGACTTTACCTTCACCGTGCACCGCAACGATTTCGTCCGTGCCCAGGAAGCCCTGCGCAACGCCTCCGAAGAGCTGGGTAACCCGGAAATCATCGGTGACGACAAGATTGCCAAAGTCTCCCTGGTGGGTGTGGGTATGCGCTCTCACGCGGGTGTGGCGTCCAAGATGTTCGAAGCCCTGGCCAACGAAGGGGTGAACATCGAGATGATTTCCACCTCCGAGATCAAGGTGTCCGTAGTCATTGCCGAGAAGTACCTGGAGCTGGCAGTGCGCGCCCTGCACTCTGAGTTCGAGCTGGATCAGCCCGGCTCCTGATCGGCATACCATCAGGTAGGTATGGGGCGACGACCGGTTGGTCTAGCCCCTCTCACGGCAAGACTTGAGAATCTGATTCAGGCATACTACCGGCCCCGTGCCAGGGGTGGGTAAATGGTCTCTGCACCAAGGAGTCGTCACGGACGGCAACCCGCGAGCCTCAGGTACGGAAAGCGCTCACGGAAATGAAAGGACCCCAGGAGGGATCATTATGTTAATTCTTACGCGTCGAGTTGGTGAGACCCTGATGGTGGGTGATGAAGTCACCGTCACTGTGCTGGGTGTAAAAGGCAATCAGGTTCGTATCGGTGTGAACGCGCCGAAAGAAGTTGCCGTACACCGTGAAGAAATTTATCAGCGAATTCAGCACGAAAAATCGTCAGATAGCGAGTCTGCCTGATTTTTGAGCTGTATTTTGTTCGCAAAATCGTTATGATGCGCGGCGAGTTTGGTGACGGCGCCGATTAAGAGCGTTCACTACCAAACCACAAGCAGTACCGCATTCCGGAGAGGTGGGTGAGTGGCTGAAACCAGCTCCCTGCTAAGGAGCCATACGGGAAACTGTATCGCGGGTTCGAATCCCGCCCTCTCCGCCATATTAGAAAGCGCCCCGCAATGCGGGGCGTTTTTGTTTGTGGCGCCGTCCTTGCTGTTGTTCTGGATAGATGCCGCCGCAAGCGGGCGCTCATGTTCCTCGTGCTCTGCCTCGACACCAACTTGCGCTACACTACGCCCCCGAAACGCCCCACGAATCTCCACGGTAAAGAAGGTGACGCCATGACCGATACCCTGACCATTGCCCGTCCTGATGACTGGCATCTGCATTTCCGCGACGGTGATTTGCTGGCGGAAACCGTGCCGGCCACGGCCAATGTATTCGGTCGGGCCATCGTGATGCCCAACCTGAACCCGCCGGTGAACACGGTGGCCCAGGCCGCAGAGTATCGTGAGCGCATCATGGCGCAGGTGCCTGCAGGGGTGAGTTTTGAGCCATTGATGGTGCTGTATCTCACCGACAGCACCCCAGTGGAGGAAGTGGAGCGCGCAGCCAACAGCGATTTTGTGCATGCGTTCAAGCTCTATCCCGCCGGCGCGACCACAAACTCTGCCAGTGGGGTCACCGACCCGGGCAGGATTACTCATCTGTACGAGGCCATGGAAAAGCACGATGTGCCGCTGCTGGTGCACGGGGAAGTGACCGATGCGGACATCGATATCTTCGACCGTGAAAAGGTATTTATTGATCGTTATCTGAATACCATCCGCAGCCAGTTTCCGGCGTTGCGTATTGTGTTTGAACACGTGACCACCTCGGAAGGCGTCAACTTTGTGCGCGAAGCCAACGCGCTGACTGCAGCGACAGTGACGCCCCAGCACCTGCTGATGAACCGCAACGATCTGCTGGTGGGCGGCGTGCGCCCGCACAATTACTGCCTGCCGATTCTCAAGCGTCGCCAGCATCAGGAAGCCATTCAGAAAGCGGTAATTGATGGCCACAGCCGTTTTTTCCTGGGCACGGATTCCGCTCCGCACGCCCGTAACAAGAAAGAAGCGGCCTGTGGCTGCGCGGGGTGTTACTCGGCGCGTGCGGCACTGCCGCTGTATGCCACTTTCCTGGAGCAGCATAACGCGCTGGACAAGCTGGAAGGGTTTGCCAGCCACTTTGGTGCCGATTTCTATCGCCTGCCGCGCCACACCGACACCGTGACCCTGCAACGCAAACCCTGGGACGTGCCCGCGGTAATCGATGCCGCCGGGGAGCCGGTGGTGCCGTTCTTTGCCGGTGAGCAGTTACCCTGGTCGCTGGGCTGATTGCTGTGGAAGAACGGATTCCGGTGGTGGTGCTCACCGGCTTTCTGGGTAGTGGCAAGACCACGCTGCTCAACCGCTGGCTGAACGAGCGCAGCGATGTAGCCTTGATCATTAACGAGCTGGGCGATATCGGCATTGATCAGCATCTCACCGGCACCGATGGAGTGTCGGTCTCGTTGCTGGCCGGCGGCTGCCTGTGCTGCGTGATTCAGGGCTCCCTGTCCACCACGTTGCGCAACCTGTTCATGGCCCGTAAAAACGGCGAGATTCCCGCATTCACGGCGGTGGTGATTGAAACCAGCGGCGCGGCCGACCCCTTCGGTGTGGTGGCGCCACTGGAACAGGACCCTTGGTTGCGAAAGCGCTTTGTTTGCCAGTCGGTGCTGACCGTGGTTGATACCTGCGCCGGTGCCGATGCGATTGCCGAGCACCCGGAAGTGTTGGAGCAAATCCACGGCGCCGATGTGCTGCTGCTTTCCAAGGCGGAACAGGCCGAGCCTCCTGCCGTCCAGGCGTTGCAGGCGCAGCTGCACGGCCTGAATGCAACGGCGCGGCAATACCGGCTGGATACCGACTTTCCTGATGCGACCTTGCTTGATGAATCGTTTCCACGTCGTTGCCGGGTGACTGGCCTGTTTGCCCCTGTGGGGGGAGCGAGGCTTGCCGCTCAGTCACTTGCGCTGGTTCCCGCGGAGAAGCAGGCGTCCCGCCATAATCTGTTCAGCGCTTCGATGCGGTGGCCTCATGGCCTGGACTGGCCATTATGGCAGGCCGCGCTTCAGCAACTGCAGGCGCAATGTGGCGATACATTGGTGCGAGTGAAAGGGTTGTTGCAGGTGAACGGGCTGGATGGCCCCATGCTGGTTCAGTGGGTGGCGCAACAGCCGCCGGAGATGACACCACAGAACCTGTGGCCGGATCAGGACACCGATTCGCGTCTGGTGCTGATTGTGCGCCACCCTCAGGCTGACTTCCCGGCCCGACTGCTGGCACACTGGGAAACGCTGTTGAATCAGTTACAGGTTGCCCCTTCGGCCTGAATGTCCGGTCTGATCAACGCTCGCCTGATTGTTGCGGAGTCCTTATGGGTTACCTGTATTTATCTATCGCCATTGTGGCTGAAGTGGTGGCTACTTCGGCGCTGAATGCGTCCCAGGGGTTCACCCGGTTGTGGCCATCGGTGATCACGGTGGTGGGCTATTGCGTTGCGTTTTATGCGCTTTCCCTGACCTTGCGCACTATTCCCATGGGGATAGCCTATGCGGTCTGGGCGGGAGTGGGTATCGTACTGATTGCCCTGGTGGGGGCGCTGTTTTTCAAACAAACCCCGGACTTACCCGCCATGCTGGGCATGGGTTTTATTATTGCGGGTGTGGTGCTGGTCACGCTGGTGTCCAGCACCGCCAGCCATTGAATAGCGCTAATGCATGAATTGCGCTGAATGAATGACAAGGAGAGGTCGTGACGGATCGAATCAATCAGGTAGAGCAGGCGGTAGACCGGGTCATTGAGGCCACTGGCGGCGAGATTCGCCTGGCCATGCCGCTTGGGCTGGGTAAGCCCAACCGGTTTGTGAACGCACTGTATGCACGTGTGGAAGCGGACCCGTCCCTGAGCCTGGATATCTATACGGCCTTGTCCCTGGGCAAACCGGGGGCCGGCAGCGAGCTGGAGAAACGTTTTCTTAATCCCTTTGCGGATCGCTTGTTCGGCGATTATGAAGCGTTGAGCTACCTGGCGGCGCAAAAGTGTGGAAACCTGCCCACCAACATTCGGGTGTTCGAGTTTTTCATGCAGCCCGGCAGCATGCTGGGCAGTGACGTAGCCCAGCAACATTACATCAGCAGCAATTACACCCATGTGGCGCGGGACCTCAACGCGCGAGGCGTGAATGTGGTGGCGCAATTGCTGGCTCACCGGCAGGTGGATGGTAACGACGAGTACAGTTTTTCCTGCAACCCGGAAGTGACGCTCGATCTGATGCCCTTGCTCAAGGCTCGCCGGGAAGCCGGTGAAACCATCGTGGCCGTGGGGCAGGTGCATCGGGACCTGCCGTTTATGGGGAACGATGCCCGGGTGGATGACTGGTTACCGGAGATGGATCTGTTGGTGGATGACCCGGAAGGGCATACCCGCCTGTTCAGCACCCCGAATATGCCAGTCAATATTCAGGATCATTTTGTCGGGCTGCACGCCAGCACCCTGGTGCGCGATGGCGGTACCTTGCAAATCGGTATCGGCGCCCTGGGCGATGCGCTGGTGCATCATCTGCGGCTGCGCGAACAGGATAACCCCCGCTACCTGAATGCGCTGAAGGCCTGGGCTGTGCCGCCGGAGCATGATGCCTTGATTCAGCGGGAAGGGGGCACAGGCGTCTTTCGTGAGGGCCTGTACGGTTGCAGCGAAATGATGACCCATGGCCTGCTGACCTTGATTGACGATGGCATCATTCGCCGCCCGGTCTATGACTGGGCACCGCTGCAGCGTTTGGAAATGCATAATCCGGCAACGCCTGGGCTGGCGCTGCTGGATGCCTTGCGCGAACAGTCGGCAATCAGTCGGCGGCTGGACCGCGCGCAGCTGCGCACCCTGAAACGGTTCGGTATTTTCCGCGACGGCATTAGCAAACACGGCGATGAACTCCAGCTACCCAACGACGTGACGGTACCCAATGATCTGGACGATCGCACCACCCGTGAAGCCCTGAAAGCGGTGTTCGGCGACAGCCTGGCCGGTGGCGTGGTGATGCACGGTGGCTTTTTCCTGGGACCCCGGGATTTCTACGCGCGCTTGCGGGAGATGACGGACCAGGAACGCGACAGAATCAACATGACGCGGATCAGTTTCATCAATCACCTCTACGGCGATGAAACCCTGAATCGTTTGCAGCGTCAGGATGCGCGCTTTATCAATACCGCGTTCACGGTCACCTTATTGGGCGCCGTGGCCTCGGACCAGATTGAAGATGGTCGCGTGCTCAGTGGTGTGGGCGGGCAATATAACTTCGTCAGCCAGGCCCATGAGCTGGAAGGCGCGCGTTCCATTTTGATGGTGCGGGCATGGCGCGAGCGCGGTGGTGAGGCCATGAGTAATGTGGTGTTCAGCTATGGGCACAACACTATTCCCCGACACCTGCGCGATATGGTCGTTACCGAATATGGTGTGGCGGATCTGCGTGGCAAGACCGATGAAGAAGTGGTCATGGCCATGCTGAACGTGGCCGATAGCCGTTTCCAGGTGGAGTTGATGGAGCAGGCCCAGGCGGCGGGAAAGCTGCGCCAGGATTATCAGATTCCCGAGGCGCACCGTCGCAATAATCCTGAGCATCTTCATGAGATTGCCGAACAGTACGGCAAGGAAAGCTTCCCGGTTTTCCCGTTGGGCACGGATTTCACCGAGGTAGAGCAGCGTTTGATGACGGCGCTCACCTGGCTGAAGGAGAAAGTCAGCCACAAGGAGTATCTGAAGTTGGGCCGCAAAGCGTTGTTTAACGAAGGCAGTCCAACCGAGTTTGCGGCGCAGCTGGATCGTATGGCGCTGACGGATCCGGATGGGGTGCGTGAGCATATTTTTCAGCGTTTGTTGCTGACTGCACTGGAAGCCACGCAGGAAAAATAGCGTTGGTCATTAGCCAATAACGGTGGGGCAGCGGTGCCGCCCCGCCGTTGCAAGGGCGTTATTTCTTTTCGTCTTTATGGCTGGCCGCAGGCGCTTTTTTCTCTGGGCGCGGGCGGCTTCCGGAGAGAGCGCGCCAGAAAGGAATGCGGCGTGTGACGGCAACCATTTCATCGACACTGTCGCTGATGCCGGACAGGCGATCCACCGTGTCACGCAAGCCCACCAGCTCGTCCACATGCTCGGAAATCTTGAACACCACCATGTAGAATTCCAGTAGTGCCCGCAACACCGATGCCGCCACCAGAAACGTGAGCGGCGCGGCAAAGAAAAAGTAAAAAATGCCGCGCCAGGTGGATGCCATAAAGGCTTCTACGCAAAGGTACAGCAGGCCCATGGCGATGGCGGTCAGGGCAATGCCGTAGACCCCCGGCATGACCTGAATAATCATGTATTTGTCGAACTTGAAGTTGAACAGTTCGCGCCAGTATTGAACCACCCAGAAGTAACCTCGGCGGATTTTTTCGTTGAATTTTTCCGGTGCGGGCGGCTGGAGAGTCTCCTCGCTGGCATCGCGTTGTTGATCTACCATTTTGCGTACTGCTCCTCGACAAAACCGTAGTGGCGTTCGATTGGCAGGCGGCGCCCGTTATCCAGGCGAAGCTCGCCATCGAAGTGACCAAACAGCTGGTTGAAATTGCTGGCAAACAGGCCCAGGTTGAGGCGCTCTTTGTGGTTTCCATTGGGGGTGAACTGAAGGTGTACCCGGCCGCACAGGCTGCGGATTGTCCAGGGTTGCATCAGCTCGTCACGGTTGTAATCAAATATCACTCCGCCGGTGGGGACCATGGCATCATCGATCCACAGGCAGTTCTCTGAAAAGGTTGTCTCATTGACACCACAGGACAGGTTGAGCCCGACCCGAGTATCACCAACCCGGGTAGACAGGCAGGCCCAGTTCCAGAATGTTTCACGGCGCATATAACCGGCGGAAAAATCATGGTGGCCGTTGGCGTCGATGGCGCTCAGGTCCGTGTGTTTGCCCTGACGTTGTAATGAGCCGGTGACGGCTTTACCCGCGACCTTGTTGGCATAGACCCAGCCGTTAATGCCGGTACGGGTGCACAGGGACATGGGCTGGTATGTGGGGCCCTCGTCCATATGGGCTTCCAGTGCCAGGTCATCCAGCTTGATTGACAGGCTTTTACTCAATGCTCCTTGGGCGTCTTGCTGGTAGCCCAGTCGGATATCCACGTTTTTTTGCCGGAATACGCTTTCGCCCTGTTGCGGTGATGAGGACATGCGCAGGTCCCTGCCCAGGGGGGACCGCCAGGTGTATTCGTGCAGGGCGCCAGTTTGCGGTTCAAACAGGTAGAAAAAAGCCATGCCCAGGTAGCCGGTATGGGCAAAGGCGCAGCCGGCCAGCAGCTCAGCACTGATGATGCCGAAATACTGGAACTGCTTGTAATGAAAATGCCGGGCAAAGGAAGAGGCTGGTTTGCCCATCGGGGTGCGGTAATCCGCCGCACGGCCGTTAATGCTTGCCACGGTTTTCGGGAATACACCGAAAGCAACTCGACCCTGGTTGTCCACCAGTGCCGGCGGTTGTTGTTGAAATGTCATGGGGTTGGCCAACTGACAGGAACAATGAAGCCCGGTTGGTCATGGTGAGGGCCCGTGACCATGAGCGCGCGTGAATGGCTTTCAACATAGTCAATCACGGTGGCGCGATCAACGAAATTGGTACCTTTGTCTGACATAAATGGCGTGGGCCAGAGCGGTCGCTCAATGATTGACCAGGGGCCGTCTTCCAGCTCGTCGGTGGTGCGCCACCAGCCTCGTTCGTGGCCGGGGCTTGGTTTCACATCGCCGGGTGGAATAGCGCGATGATAGAAGAGCCTGCCGCGGGTCAGCAGAGCCTGGCCGTGCACCTCCCAGCCTTGTTCGGCCAGCTGGCTGCGGGCAATGCCGGATTGCGAGCGAGGCAGTTGTTGTTGGTAGAGGTAATGGGCCTTGCGGGACAGGGTGTCGTGGCGATTGGGGCCATACCATTGCTCGGCGGTGGCCAGGTAGAACTTGAGCGCCAGCTCCCAGTGCCACAGTTCGCCGCTGAGCCGGTCGCGGACTAGCATGTCCAGCTCGCCCAGGGTGCGTCCTTGCTCGCGAATGGGCAGGTTGCTGGCAATGCGCTCCAGTCCCGGGCTGGCATCCACCAGTGCCGCGACCCACTGCTCGAAGATCAGACCCAGGCGCCGTGGGGCGGAACGAGACTGTAATTGAGCTGTGGCACGATGAAGTAATGCCGGATCTGCTTGCAGCTCTCGCTGCAGCAGGTGTCCGGCATCCTGGAAGGGGGCGCAGGGCAACAGGGCGGGAGCCTGAACCAGCCAGCCGAGCTGGCGGAGCAGGGTGTCTGTTGCGTTGAGGGTCATTACACCGATGTAGGCACCGATACGGGGCGTTCTTCACGTTTTTTCAGGGCACTGCGAACCTCGTCGGCCCAGTGCAGCCAGGCCTGCTGATCAAGAATGCCCCGGCGCAGGGTTAGGTAGGTAAACAGGTCACGGTCGCGGCTGGTGTCATCCAGTTTGCTGGCCAGTGACTCGAAGGTGTTCAGCCGTTCACGGCGCAGGTCGGCCTGGTCGTCCAGTTCCCGCAGTATGGACGCGCTGTCGGACAGATCGCCGCCGGCAATCTTGACCATGAACGCATCGCGGATGCGCGGTGGTGCGGCTGGCTTGCGAAGCCAGCGAATTAACTCGTCGCGTCCTTCATCCGTGATCCGGTACAGTTTCTTGTCCGGTTTGCCGTCCTGGGGGATATGGCGATATTTCACCATGCTCTGGTCGTTCAGCTTCCCCAGCTCCAGATAAATCTGTTGGTGGGTGGCGTTCCATACCAGCCCAATACTGTTGGCAAATTCGCGAGCGAGGTCGTAACCGCTGGCTTCCTGGTCTTGTAGCAGGACAAGTATGGCATGGCGCAAAGACACGGCTCACTCCTCGTTTTTTTGTGATGTAATACCAATTTGATAGTAGAGAGCTGTGTAGTTGCTGCGCAATCCGTTGAATAAGTAGTTTTGTAAAAACTTGGTGAAGTTAGCCTACAAGACCCGGTAAGTGTAAGTATTTGTTATCAAAAGAGATGCACTGTGTAGGCCGTGTAGCGGATAAAAGAAAACGACGTTGCACTTCCATGTCAGTGCAACGTCAGCGGGGTTGTCTTAGCGGGTGCGAGGGGGAAAGGAGAGCAGCATGCTTTCCTGATACTGCGCCGAAGCGAGCAGCTGCTCCGGCCCCAGCTTGGGGATCAGGTTGCTGATCAGACTCCGGCTGGCCTTGCGGGTGGTTTCCACGCCCACGTTGGCGACTTTGCGTAGCACCGGGCCGAAGCCAAGCAGGGCCATGGGGCGCTGGAAGTACCAGTCGATCGCTTCATCGGTGAGCGTGAGCAGGTAGGCCGCCAGTTCGCGGCGGGCCTTGTCTTCTTCTCCCTGCTGGCACAAGCGGATGACCTCCCTGCACTGGGCGCAGTGCGCCTCGCTAACGGGGAAGGCCACATACCAGTGGTCGCCATCGGTGGCAGGGTGACGCACCTGATCCATATAGTCTGCGGCGGCCTGGTTCTGCGCCAGGTCCATTTTTTTTGCACTGCGGCCGATCACCAGGTGAGTGGTTTTGCTGATGGTACTACAGGTCATGTTGACCACTTTGAACATGCCGGGGCTCAGATCCGCAGCCTGTGCCGCGCGGGTGATGAAGGCGGCCAGGGCTTCCTCGATAAACTGGGCCATGATGGCCTCAATTTCCTTGGGTTCCGGGCGTTTGGCGCCACTGTTCATGCGCTGGATAAAGGCGTCGGTACGCTGATGAAGGCTGTCACTGGAGCGGAAGGCCACATGGGGAGTTGTCATTCTTTTATTCCTTTCAGGCAATCAGGCTCAAAGGTGCCATCTTACCCAGCGGGTATTCAGGGATGAATGACCCAAAGTGGTGGCCGGGTGGCTATTTCTTTTTCCCGGCGAATGGCAGATGATTCGCGACCGGCAAGAAACCCGCTTGATGGCGGGCCTTAGGAGAATGTCATGTTAGGCGTCGTGAACGCGGATGCGGACCAGGTAAAACGCTGGTTGCAGCAGGCCAATATCCAGCACTATATCTGTGAGCACTGCCATGCGCTGCACCTGTCTGAGTTGCAGGGCCGTGAAGGGGTGGTGGATGCGCGGCTATTCGTGGAAGACGATGGTATCTTGCTGACAAGTGAACTGGAGGTGCGCCCGGCCGCTTTGTTTGCAGTACAGGCGGAATTGAGCCGGCTGAACATGGCGTATCCGTCGGTGAAGCTGTTTCTGGACGTGAACGATGATTCCCTGCCTCGTCTGGTAGTGTGCGATCTGCTACTGGGGCGTAACGGGGTGACCTTCGAGCAGTTCATCTATTTTGTGCAGGCGACGGTGGATGCCACCTCGCAACTGCTGGATGAATGCCAGGAGGAAGGCTGGCTGCTATGGCCAGACGACTTTGATCCTGACGCCGGTGGAGCGTTGCACTAACAACGAGAGGGCGCAGCCTGTGCATGATAATGCGGATCTGTTGGGCGGGGTGGGCGGCAGCCCACTCGGTGGCCTGATTGATGGGCTGGCCCGGCAGGGTTTCGCCGTGGCGCCCGGCTATTTCCCGGCGGCGCTGGTGCGGGCCTTGCGCGAGGAGGCGTGTTACAAGGACCAGCACGGTGAATTTCGCCTTGCCGGCATTGGCCGTCGCCAGGAACACCAGAAGGATACCCGCGTTCGCAGTGACCGCACCTGCTGGCTCAAAGGCGACTCGCTGGCCCAGTGCCAGTTGTTTGAAGGGCTGGAAAGCCTTCGGCTGGCGGTCAATCGCGAGCTGTTCATGGGCCTGTTCGAGCTGGAGTCCCACTTTGCCATTTACGGGCCGGGGGATTTCTACCAGCGCCACGTGGATGCCTTTAACGGCAATAATGGCCGTTTGCTCTCTGTGGTGCTCTATCTCAACGATAACTGGCAAAGCGAATGGGGTGGGCGCCTTCGTATCTGGCCGGAGGCGGATGCGACCTGTGTGGCCACGGAGGTAGAGCCCCGTGCAGGGACGCTGGTGGCGTTCCTCAGCGAGAAAATTCCCCACGAAGTCTTGGCAGCTACCCGGGAACGCTACAGTATTGCCGGATGGTTCCGTTGCAACAACACTACCGCCGACTGGCTCGATCCGCCGCGCTGATACTGGGCTGCCTGCTACTGCCGCATCCGGCAGTGGCGGCGTTGTGCGCCGAACCGGGTCGTGACGGTGCCATGTTGTCTGGCAGCACCCTCAATGGTTATTTTTCCGGCCCGGACAACCTGGCGTTGCCCCCGGGCACCCGTACTCTGACGTTGTCCCATTCCCGTGGCCGGACTGTTCTGCAGCCCGGCGATCTTGCCCTGTTAATGCAGGTTCAGGGCGCCCCCATCAACACATCAAACTCCCCGGTCTACGGTCAGGTGCGTAGTGATACGCCTGCAGTCTGGGCGCAGGAGTGGGTGCGCATTGAGCGGGTGGATGCCGATCAGGTGCGCATTCTGGGTGCGGGTCCGGGGGCTGGGCTGCTCCATCATTATGAAAATGCCCCAGCTAACGAGGAACAGGGCCGTCGGCGCTGGCAGCTGGTGCGGGTGCCACAATTCGACAGCCTGAGCCTGGAGCAGGATGTGGCGGCGTTGCCCTGGAATGGCACCACCGGCGGGGTGCTGGCGATGGATGTGCGCCGCCAACTGGACCTTAACGGCCACACCCTGTCGGTGCGCGGAGCGGGTTTCCGCGGTGCGCCGGCAGTGTCCTTGCAGGGGGCGCTGGGGCGGCCGGATGACTGGCGCTACAGCACGCCCAGCGTGGACGATCAGGCGGTGGGCTATGGCCACCATGGCAGCAAGGGGGAGGGCCTGGCAGGTACCCCTTTACTGCTATTGCCCGCTGCGACAATGGGCTACCCCCAGGGTGATATGGCCAGGGGCGCGCCCGCCAATGCCGGTGGCGGGGGCAATGGACTGGACCTGGCGCACCGGCAATTGGGTAATGGCGGTGGTGGCGGTAATGGTGGCGCCGGTGAACAGGGTGCGCCGGAGCCGGGTGGCGGAGAGGGCGGCCACAGGGTGGCGGCAGGCTGGATACTGGGCGGCGGCGGTGGGGCGGCCGCCCGGCGCAGCGGCGAGGGAGGAAACGGGGGAGCGGGTGGCGGCCTGCTGGTGATTCGGACGGCGCGGCTGGTGGGCGATGGCCTGCTGGATCTGCGTGGTTTGCCGGGGCGCACGATCACAGGCACAGGCCGGGAGGAGGCCATTGGCGGCGGTGGTGGTGCTGGCGGGACCCTCTGGCTGGATACGCCTGCTGCAACGACGGTATCGGCAAGCATTGAACAAACCGGTGGCGCGGGTGGTGGTGCCGGTGGCGCTGGCGGGTCAGGTCAGCCGCTGGCCGCCCGGGATGGCATCATGTCGGCTCTGCACCCGTTACCGGTTTCGGGAGTAGCGGCGGGCTATCGCTGTCGACCGGCGGGCCACTGGATTACCGGGCAGTTGTTTGAGGACAACGGCGCCGGCGAGCCGGCCCTGGCGTTTAACGGCCAGCCGGATCCGGGGGAGCGCCGTTTGACGGGGTGGGCTGTGAGCCTGGTCGGTGCGGGCAACGACCCCGACAGGATCAGCACAGTGGAAGGTGGGCATTTCCAGTTCCGGCTTTCTGAAGCTCGCAGCCAGGGGCAACCACTGGTCCTGACCCTGGCTCTGCCTGAACATTGGCATGCCCCGCAATTGCCGCGCCTCAACGATCAGGCGGGCGAGCATGTCGGCGGGGCGCTGCGTTGGGGGTTGCGTGCGTTGCCGGATCAACATTCCGGGCCGTTGTCATTGGGGCTGGTGTCCGAGCCACTTTGGCGGGGGCCTGACAATCAGCATCTGGAATCGGGCAGCACTGCGGTGCTGCGGTTTGAATACCGTGCCAGCCTCAGTGGGCAGGTGCAGTTCGCCAGCGCCCATCCGGCGGTGCGCAGTTTGCTGATGGACCGCCACTGTTCTGGCAACAGCGAACAATGGCAGAGCGGCAAAAGCCCTGCCTGGCCGGTTACGGCGGGTGAGCGGGTCTGTGTGCGCGTACCGATTCTGTTTCAGGGAGAAGGCACGGCCATTTCCGTGACCGCAACCACTGTCGCTGCCGGTGCTCCTGACGGATTCTCGCTGCCTCCCCAGGCCGTCACGGTAAAAATCCTTCCTGCCCCTTGAAAGTGATTTGCAGGCCCCCATTTTCTTATCCAGTGACAACTGGCCGGTTGGAGCAATGCAGACAGTCTTGATGACTGCCGGCGGCTCCGTGTCACATCAACCATTTTTAAACCGTTTTCCAGCGGACGCCTGCGGGGTCTGCTGGTGAGATTGGAATGAGGATAGTGTGATGAATACCGGATTTTCCCTTGCCCCGTTGTTTCGCCATTCTGTGGGCTTCGACCGTTTCGATGAGCTGCTGGACGCGGCGCTGCGTGCTGACCAGTCCAATGGCTACCCCCCTTACGACATCATCCGCGAAAGTGATGGCCGCTATCGTATCGTCATGGCCATGGCCGGCTTTGCGCGCAGCGACCTGGATATCACTGTGCAGGAAAATGAACTGCGCATTCGCGGTAACCTGAAAACGGAACAGGACAGTGAGCGAACCTGGTTGCACCGCGGCATTGCCCGCCGTGCCTTTGAGCGCACGTTCAAGCTGGCCGACCACGTGGAAGTGGAAGCGGCCGGGCTGGAGGATGGGCTGCTTACCGTGACCTTGACCCGCGTGGTGCCGGAAGAGAAAAAGCCCCGTGTGATCCCGGTTGACGGCGCTTCGGCACCTACAAAAAGTAATTAATCGCTCACAGTTTGTGACGCGGTTTTTGTGACACAGTAAAGGGGCCGTTATGGCCCCTTTTTGTTAGTTTCGGGAGTAGATAAAGGCAAAGGCTGCGCCAATAACCGGATGGAACAACCGGTTGGTGTGGTTATCGCAAAAGGATCTGATCACGACAGTGAGCAGCATTCGGAAACACTGTCGGTCAGGAAGACTGGCGCACAATTCAGATTGCGTATTTCACACGACGCGCACAAAGCGGTGGATTGTTCGCCATTTGTTTGCCACAGGGAGAGGCAGCAATGAAACGACTCTACTATTTCACGAAATCCCTCGCGTCCGTTCAGGGCATTACCGGTGAACTGCGTCAGGCAGGGATCGGTGAAAATCGTCTCCATGTCATGGGCACCGACACCATGGCTATCGCCCAGGCTCATGTGCACGGCACGACCACCTGGGAAGAAACCGACATCATGCATTCCGGCTTTCTCGGTGCCATTATCGGGATGGCTGCGGGCTTGTTTGGCGGTTTCTTGCTGGCAGGCGCGGACCCCTGGGGAACCAATCTGGACAGCGGCGCCATCATTGGCATGACCTTGTTTGGCACCTGTTTTGGCGCCTGGCTGGGCGGCTTGCGAGGCGTGTCTTCAACCAATCATCACTTGTCGCCGTATCTGGACCGTGTGGAGCAGGGCGATTACCTGATGATGGTAGATGCGGATGATGACCTGCAGGCGACCAAAGTGGAAAAAGTCATGAATGGCCACCGCCACGAAGCCGAAGAAGCGGGCCGGGAAGAGCATTTCAGTCCGTTTGATTGAGTGAACGCCGGAGGCCAGATGCAGGACGCCGGGCAAAGAAATCACCGCCAGGACGCTTGACGCGACAAGTGGTCCTTACACTGATTGGCGTCAGGCGTCAGGCGTCAGGCGTCAGGCGTCAGGCGTCAGGCGTCAGGCGTCAGGCGTCAGGCGTCAGGCGTCAACGTTTCCATCCAATACGCCGCCACATCCAGCATGCGGTGACTGAACCCCCATTCGTTGTCGTACCAGGCCAGCAGTTTCAGCTGTGGGCCCAGTACCCGTGTGTGATTGGTGTCCACCACGCACGAATACGGCAGGTGATTGAAGTCGCTGGAAACCAGGGCCAGATGGTTCATCGCCAATACGCCCTGTAAATCCCCATGGGCGGCATTGCTCAGGTTCTCATGGACACCTTCCACCGTGACGGGCTGTTCCAGCAGTAGCGTCATGTCCACCAGCGACACGTTCAGCGTGGGCACGCGCACCGCCATGCCGTCCAGTCTACCGGCCAGATGCGGGAGTACTTTGCCCACCGCCCTGGCGGCGCCGGTACCGGTGGGAATCATGTTGACTGCCGCTGCACGCGCGCGCAGCAAATCGCCGTGGGCCTTGTCCACCAGGTTCTGGTCGTTGGTGTAGCTGTGGATCGTGGTCATCAATCCCTGTTTTACCGTGAAAGCCCGGTCGAGCACATCAACCAGTGGCGCCAGGCAGTTGGTGGTGCAGGAGGCGTTGGAAACGATCTGCTGGCTATCATCAAGCATGCCGTGGTTAACGCCGTACACCACCATGGCATCGGCATCGTCCACCGGGTAGCTCACCAGCACGCGGCGGGCGCCAGCGTTCAGATGACCCTGAAGTTGTGCGTGCTGCTTGTAGCGACCACTGCACTCCAGCACCAGATCCACAGCGTGTTCGCCCCAGGGCAGTTGATCCAGGTCGGTGGTGGCGTAGCAGGGGACCCGGCAGCCATCAATCTCCATGGCGTCGCCGTCGTAATGGACGGAATAGGGCCAGCGGCCGTGGGTGGTATCAAAGGCCAGAAGGTGAGCAAGCACATTGAAATCGGCCAGGTCATTGATGGCGACCAGTTCAAAACGCTCCCGTGCCGGGTGTTCACTGAGAGCCCGAACCAGGCAGCGACCGATGCGGCCGAAACCATTGATGGCAATGCGAATGGTGGGATGGTTGTCCATGGTGCCTCCCTGTCCGCGGATAGGCCGGGCAGGGCGCTTGCGCCTTGTCTGCGGCCCTGCTCTTGTTACTTCGAGTGTAGTCCTGCGGCTCGAGTGGAGCCAGCCTGTTCAAGGTTTAGCCAGCTGATTGCCGATGCCCTGCTGTTCTCTTGCAATAGCCGTGGGCATTCGCCACAATGCGCGCTCGTTTCGCGGCTGCCATGCCCGAAACGCGTTATGGTCGACCCGTCGGTCCCCCCGCAACGATAAGCTGCGAACCCCGCCAGGCCCGGAAGGGAGCAACGGTAGCAGTGGACTTGTGTGCCGGGGTGCGGCTGGCGGGAAGACCGCTCTAATCTCTCCGCTACACGCCGTTCGCTTTCACGTAACACGCTTCTCCCACTGTCCTCCCCCCGGGAACTTCGATAGCATAAGCGCTCTGATTCCAATCCCTTTGTATTGGTGGCCATGATTGCCGCTGGAGTGCTATGAGTTATCAGGTCCTTGCCCGTAAATACCGCCCCCGTACCTTCGATGAACTGGTGGGGCAGGAGCACGTTTCACGGGCCCTGATGCACGCCCTGGATCAGGATCGCTTGCACCATGCCTACCTGTTCACGGGGACGCGCGGGGTGGGGAAAACCACCATTGCCCGTATTCTCTCTCGTTGTCTGAACTGCGAACAGGGTGTCAGCGCTCGTCCTTGCGGCGTATGCCCCACCTGTCAGGAAATTACTGACGGGCGCTTCGTGGACCTGATCGAAGTGGATGCGGCCAGCCGAACCAAGGTGGAAGACACCCGCGAGCTGCTCGATAACGTGCAGTACGCACCGACCCGGGGCCGCTACAAGGTGTACCTGATCGATGAGGTGCACATGCTCTCGGCGCATTCGTTCAATGCGTTGCTGAAAACCCTGGAAGAACCGCCTCCCCATGTGAAATTCCTGCTGGCCACCACCGATCCGCAGAAACTGCCGGTGACCGTGCTGTCCCGCTGTTTGCAGTTCAGTCTCAAGGCGTTGCCGGCCGAGCAGATTGCCGGGCACCTGAAAGCCTTGCTCGACAAGGAAATGATTCGCTACGAAGAGCCGGCACTGCTGTCGTTGGGTAAAGCGGCTCAGGGTTCCATGCGCGATGCGTTGAGCCTGACGGATCAGGCGATTGCCTTCGGCAGTGAGCAACTCAGCAGTGAGGCGGTGAACGCCATGCTGGGCACGGTGGACCGCAATCACGTACTGACGCTGCTGGTGGCGCTGGCGGAGCAGGAGCCCGGTGGTGTGTTGCAGGCGCTGGCGACGGTCAGCGAGCATTGTCCAGGCGAGCTGGCCTTGCTGGATGAACTGATCAGCCAGCTTCACCAGCTGGCGGTGTGCCAGGCGGTGCCGGGCAGCTACGACGAGACCCAGCAACAGCTGGCGGCCGCACTGACCGCAGAACAGATTCAACTGTATTACGATGTGGCCTTGCGTGGTCGCCGAGACCTGCAGGATGCACCGGATAGCCGTGCAGCACTGGAAATGCTGCTGTTGCGCATGGTGCTATTTACGCCTAAAGGCGTGCTGGTGCAGGGGGACAGCCCCGCCGCAAAAAAGCCTGAAGCGGCAGCGCCGTCGGCAGAGCCCGGCGGTAAGCCGGATTTGCGTGCCTTGCTGAACAGCCCGCCTGCCACTGCGACGTCGTCTGCGCCTGTTGCTACCCCGGCGGCCTCGGAGCCAGCTCCGTCCGTTGCCGTGTCTGCCCCGCAAGCCGCTCCCGTTGAGGCGGTTGCAGCCCCTGCATCTGCAGAGGATGCCCCGCCCTGGGATGAGAGCCCGGTTCCGTCTTCTCCGTCGTCAACTCAGTCATCCCGTTCGGCCTCTGCGGCTTTGGCCGAGGTGGAAGCGCGGCAAGCGGAGCCTGCTGCCGAGAGCCCGCCAGTGGCTGCTGTGCTGCCACAGAGTGAGCCTGAGCCTGCTCCGGAACCGGAACCGGAACCGGAAGAAAGTCTGGCGCCACTGGCAGAGCCGACCACGGAAGCGGAAGTTGCCACTTGGTGGGCGGCCTTGCTGTTGCGTCTGGATGTGGATGGCACGGTGCGTAATATCGCCCGCAATGCGGTGCTTATCAGCCGAGAGGAAAGTGTCTGGACGCTGCGGATCAGCCCTGGGCATCAGGTGCTGGTTAACCGGGAGCGGCTGGAGGAACTGAGCGGTGCGCTGGGTAATTACTTCCAGCGTCGTATTCAGGTTCAAGTGGAATTTGAACAGCAGCCGGGGGCGACCCCGGAACTAATGGCCGAAGCACGCCGGAAGGAATTGCTGGCCCAGGCCAAGGCTACCCTGCACGCCGACCCGGTGGTGCAGCAGTTGGTTACAACCTTTGCGGGGCGATTGGACGAAGAAAGCGTCACTCCGAAAGAGACAGTGGAATGAGAAACGCTGCACGCGATGTGCAACACGCAACACGGTAAAACCGCTTTTGTTTTTTGGCCGTGTTGCGTGAAGCGTGCAGCCTGATGCGTTATTAGTGGAGTAAACCATGGATTTCGATATTAACAATCTCATGCAGCAGGCCCAGGCCATGCAGGAGAAAATGAAGAAAATGCAGGACGAGGCCGCCAACAGTGAAGTGGTGGGCGAGTCCGGTGCGGGCCTGGTGAAGGTCACCATGAACGGTCGGCACGATGTGAAAGGCGTGGATATTGATGCCAGCCTGATGAGTGAAGACAAGGAATTGCTGGAAGACCTGCTCGCCGCTGCCGTGAATGATGCGGTGCGCCGGGTGGAAAAACAGCAGCAGGACAACATGCAGAACATGGCAGGGGGCTTTCCCTTCCCGCCAGGTTTCAAGCCCTAAGCCATCGACGGGACGCCGAGACTGTGAAACACGCGCCGCTGGTGGACCAGCTGATCAATGCCTTTACTTGCCTGCCCGGAGTCGGCCCCCGTTCTGCCCAGCGCATGGCCTATGCACTGTTGGACCGCGGCCGTGAATCCGGGCGGCGGTTGGGGGATGCCCTGCATGCCGCCATGGACGGTGTGCAGCATTGTCAACGATGCCGCAATTATGCAGAAGCGGAACTCTGCCCGGTATGCGATGACCCCCGCCGGGATGCGTCGCTGGTGTGCATCGTTGCGACCCCTGGGGACGTGCTGGCGTTTGAGCAATCCGGCGAATACCGGGGGCAATATTTTGTGCTGATGGGAGAGTTATCGCCCCTGGATGGTGTGGGCCCCCGTGAGTTGGGACTGGATGTGCTTGAACAACGTCTCAATGAAGGACAGATCAGCGAGTTGATTCTGGCGACCGGCACCACCGTGGAAGGCGAAGCGACCGCGCACTATGTGCTGGACCTGGCCCAGGACGCGGGGGTGGGTGTCAGTCGTATTGCTCAGGGCGTCCCCATGGGGGGGGAGCTGGAATTCGTGGATGGTGCCACCCTGGCGCAGGCGCTGAAGGGGCGTCGGCCGTTTGAATAAGTACAGCAAAGCTGTAGCGCCGCACGACACAACAACCCACTAACGACGCCGTTTCTTCAGCAGAACCCCACCCGATTCTCCGGCCAGCCCCCTGTCTTCCGGCCAGGCAGGCTGTTCCAGCTTTCTGTTGTGACGAGCCATCTTCCCGTATTTTTCGTTTTGTGCGCGGAGCGTGAAGCCTGTTGCGAATTCATGCTATGTTAGCAACCAAGCAAGCGCTAGGTTGTGCGCAATGGATGAACGAAAGGAGGCCCTGTGAGCGCCCTGAACTATTTCAATGAAACCCACCAGATGGTGCGCGATACCGTCCGCAAATTCGTCGAACGGGAAATTCTCCCGGACGTGGATGACTGGGAAGAAGCCGGGGAGTTTCCCCGTGAGTTGTACAAGACGGCGGCGGACGCAGGCATTCTCGGCATTAATGCCCCGGAGGAATTTGGCGGTACAGGCGAAGACGTCTTCATGAAGATCGCTGCCTGTGAAGAGCTGGTGCGCTGTTCTTCGGGTGGGCTGTGCGCAAGCCTTGGCTCCCTGGATATCGGTCTGCCGCCGGTTTGGAAGTGGGGTAGTGAAGCCATGAAGCAGCGGGTTATTCCTGAGGTGATCAGTGGTGACAAAATCTCTGCTCTGGCCATCACGGAACCCAATGGGGGCTCTGACGTGGCGAACCTGCAAACCCGTGCCGTGCGTGATGGCGACCACTATGTGGTGAACGGCGCCAAGACCTTTATCACCAGTGGTGTGCGAGCAGATTATTACACCGTGGCGGTTCGTACCGGCGACAAGGGATACGGCGGCATCAGCCTGCTGTTGATCGAGAAAGGGACGCCGGGCTTTACGGTGGGTCGCAGGCTGAAAAAAATGGGCTGGTGGGCCTCTGACACGGCCGAATTGTTTTTCGAGGATTGCCGGGTGCCGGCGGAAAACCTGATCGGCCCGGAAAATGGTGGCTTCTATTGCATCATGAGCAATTTCCAGATGGAGCGTTTGATTCTGGCGGTGACGGCAAACAGCACCGCCCAATTGGCGCTGGATGAAGCCATGAAGTATGTGAAAGAGCGGGAAGCCTTTGGTCGTCCTCTTGCCGGCTTCCAGGTGACTCGCCACAAGCTGGCGGAAATGGCGACGGATGTGAAAGCCAGCACCGAGTTTACCTATCGTGTGGCCGCAAAGATTGCAGCCGGTGAAAACTGTGTGCTGGATGTGTCCATGGCGAAGAATGTGGCAACCCGCTGCGCGGATCGGGTGACTTATGACGCGGTGCAGTTATTTGGTGGCAGCGGTTACATGCGCGGCACGGTGGTAGAACGTTTGTTCCGCGACAACCGCATTCTGTCCATCGGCGGTGGCACCCATGAAATCATGAACGAAGTGATTGCCAAACAAATGGGGCTTTAAGAGACGCGACACGCTTCATGCTGCACGCAACAGCGCGGGCCGAGAGTGTCGCAATCTGAAACGAAAGAGGCCGCGTCCATGAGTTTGGGCGCGGCCTCTTTGTTGTAAGCGAGCCTTGCGTGCAGCATGCAGCGTGTCGCGTCTCCCTTTAAGTACACTCCGCCCGTGCCGGCGCCATTTTGCAGCGCACCTTGCGCAACAGAGTCAGCATAGCCGGGTCGTAGTAACCTTCGTCACGAAGCTGGTTGCGGGCTTCCTGCATCATCACTTCGTACTCGGCCTTGTCGGCATCGGGGATTTCTACCCACCAACGCTTGTCCACGTGCTGAGCTTCTTTGTCCAGCTGATCGGTGATGCGGTGCAGGTTGTTGTAGAAATACTCACGGGATTTTTGCGCCATGTCTGCCGGGAACTTGTCTTTCTTGGCGATCAGCTGAATGGTCAACTGGGCCAGCGGATAATTGATGATGCCACCGTCCGGGCTCAGGCCCTTGTAGAGTTCCAGCGCGTTGTAGGCAACCAGTGGCGCAGCGATCACGTCTACCACCCCATTGTTGAACTTGGTGGAGAAATTGGTGATGTCCGAGGCAACCGGAGTAGCGCCGACCTGGGAAACCAGCTTGGCCTGGGTTTCATCATATTCCAGCACGGCGACTTTCTTGCCGGCCGCTTTGGCCAGGGAATTCACCTGGCGATCGTTAACGAATACATACGCAGCACCGGCAGGCGCAATCCCCATGATCTGGTAGGAGCCCTGTGACAGTTTGTCTGCGCTCTGTGGGTGAGAGAGCACCTGAAGGACCACTTTCATGTGATCCATGGAGGGGATGGCGCCAATGGAATCCACCGTGCCGGCGTATTTGTTGAACGCCCGGCCGCGGATACCGGTAATCAAGGAGGCATCACACACACCGGCTTTCAGGTCCTCAGCAGCAATAGCTTCGTTGGTGTAGGGCACCAGCTCGGTTTCCAGGCCCCAGTCCAGTGCGGCGGCTTTCCAGTCTTTCATGGCGCCCATGACCGGGCCCACATTGCCGACAATATCGAATACACAGATTTTGCGTTTAATCGTCTCTGCCTGCACGGAGAGGGAGGCAGTGAGCGCACAGGCCGTGACAACGGCGGTGAACAGCTTCTTCATCAGTCTCTTCCTGATTGTTATTGCTAGTATGTTGGCTGACGCCGGGAGCGTTTCCCGATACTAGTGCCAGGATCGGGGAACGCAAAAACACCAAGCGTCAGGAATGCGGGATATTAAGTCAATGGCCCGGCTGAGAGGGGGGGCCGCCGTCGGGTACATTTGGTTCTTCTGCGCTGTCCCAGTAAGGAGGCGGTGCTTTGGCGTTGCGGCGGATTTCTCCGGGGGTGTGTCCTGTCCAGCCCCGGTAGGCCTTGCTGAAACTGGCCTGATCGCTGTAGCCCAGATACTCAGCAATTTTTTCCAGTGCCATATCGGTGTCCACCAGGTAGCGGGAGGCAAACATTTCACGAATTTCATTGCGAAGGCCGCTGAAGGCAAATCCGGACAGGCTTAAATGGCGGCGCACAGAGCGAGGGCTCATGCCCAGCTTGGCGGCTACCCGTTCCAGGGTGCTGTCTCGGCCGGGAGCGTTGCGGATTTCATGGCGTACCTGAATGACTACCTTGAGACTTTCATCGCCCCGGGCCTGCTCCTGAGACTGGGCCGTAGCCAGATAGTTGGCCACCGTGGCGTCATCATCACGAGCCTGACGACCCGATAGGGGAAGCAGTACGCGGTTGTGCTCACAGTTGAATTTCATTTCGATGCCATCGCCCAGATGCTGGAAACTGGAGGCTTTGGCTGGGCACGGAAAATCATATTCAAACGTGAAATGGCGACAGACAAGCGATGCCAGTGCATGAATGCTGCCCATGTAGATGTTGGTAACGAAGGGTCTTAGCTCACCCAAGTCCCAGTTGTCATGCAGGCGAATGGAGATGTCTTCGCCCGTGCAGTGAATCTCCATATCCATGATAGGTAATGAAACGCGAAGATATTGCACCACCATATTAACCAGCTTGCGGTAATCCTGTTGGCGAAGCAGGGCAAAACCCAGCAGGCCATGGCCCTGTAAATCCAGTTCCTGGCCAAAGCGAAATGAGGCGGTGTCGTCTTTGAGAAGAGTGTCGGCATGGCGGAGCATGGTGAGTAGCTGCCTCATGGTCACAAAGGCATCAGGGTTATTCAATACAGCGGGATCAATGTTGGCTTCTTTGAGTACGATAGTTCCACTTATTCCCTGTTTTTGTGTGAACCGTAAAAAACGGCGGGCATAGCGAATAGAAATTAGCGGAACGTCCAGTGCCATTCCATTGTTTTTCATTTTTTTTGCCTCGGCCATGTGGCCTGACATTGTTGTTATTTTACTTGTGATACGCGTCTCATCGGACGCGTTATTGTTACTGGTTTAAACCAGTGTTGCCATTTTTAACAAAAAAATGGCCGCTTTGACTATTAAGTAATTCACGGCCCGTGTAGATCATGAGCACCGCTTTTTAAGGCATAAAAATAATCATGGAGCGGGAAAATGCAACGGGAAAATGCATCTAACCTGAAAGCCAGATATCTGCCTCTGTCCAAGGTATCGGTACCCATAATGCGAAGAATGTATGAGATTTACTCCGGGTACTACGAAAATATAAGTCTGGATCTTTTTTGTCAGGATATGGTGGAAAAGAGCGGCGTATTTTTAGTGGAAGAGAAAGCAACCAAGCGAGTGGTTGGTTTCTCTACCTTGAAGATTCTCGACATGAACGTAGAGGGTCGCAGGGTAAAAGGCGTGTTTAGTGGCGACACCATCATTGAAGAAAAATACTGGGGAAGCAAAGCACTTCAGGTAAAGTTTTTCTTCCGTATGATCCGCGAAAAAATACGCCACCCTTTCCGCCCCATGTTCTGGTTGCTCATTTCCAAGGGATATAAAACCTATTTGCTACTGGCGAATAATTTCCATAATTATTATCCCAACCCTGAGGGAAAGGATCAGCGTTTAGCGCCGCTGGTCGATGCGTACTGCCAATCTCTCTTTTCTGATTATTACTGCAATCAGCGTCGTCTTCTAGATTTTGGCGAAGGCTATACGCACCTGAAATCCGATGTGGCCGGTATTTCCGATGAAATGCGGCTGGGTAATGAAAAAATCCAGTTCTTTGAAAAACAGAACCCCTCCTGGCAGCGCGGTACGGAATTGCCCTGTATCGGGCAGGTGAACCTGAAACTTCTGGTTAGCTATCCGTTCCAGCTATGGCAAAAAAAACGCCGTAAATCCAAGCCCGCAGTGGCATCTGCGGCCTGAGAATAAGCCAGGAAAAACCATGTTTGGACATCGTCTTCTTAAACTGGCCGCCTGGCCAGGTGAGCGTCGTTTCTCGGTTGGCCGTGAGCGGTTGGAATCGGTACAGCGACAGAAACAGGCCGCGCTGCTCAAGCGTGTGGCAGCCAGCCCGCTGGGGCATCGAAACGGCATTCGGGGTGACTGGTCGTGGGAGACGTTTGCGGACCGGCAGCCGGTTACGGACTATGAGCAATGGGCGGATGCGATTACCTTGTCGCGCGAACAAGGTGATTGTCGCTTGATCGATTCCCCGTTGGTTCGCTGCCAGCCAACCAGTGGCTCCACGTCCGCGATTAAGTGGATTCCCTATACACGCCAGTTTCTCGGTGAACTGGATGCGGCGATCAGCCCCTGGATTGTGGATTTATACCGGCAGTACCCCCGGCTGGTGCAGGGGCGCCATTACTGGTCCATGTCCTGGGTGCCCACCTCGCTGCGCGACAATATGCGCGAGGATGTGAATGACGACATTCAGCTGATGTCCATGGGCAAGCGCTTGCTGGCCGGAGCGACCCAGTGTGTGCCGCAGGATGTGGCGCTGGCCAGAACCTCCGATGATTCCCTGTTTGCCACCCTTGCCTATCTGGTCAGCGATCCCGGCTTGTCCATGCTTTCGATCTGGAGTCCCACTTTCGGCTTGGGGATGCTGCGTGCCATGGCACAGTGGCGAGAGGAGCTGGCAGAGGTGCTTAGCACCGGATCCTGGGGGAATCGCATGCTCGGCGGTGCGGTGGATTCCTGTCCTTGGTCACCGCAAACGGGAGCCTTGTTGCGAGAGTGGGACGGTCGATTGAGCGCGGACTTCCTGACGGCGTTGTGGCCGAAATTGGCACTGGTGAGCGCCTGGGATACGGCAGCTTCCACGCCGTGGGCGAAAGAGCTGCATGCTTTACTTCCCCAGGCCGCGTTTCAGGGTAAAGGACTGTGGGCCACCGAAGGCGTGGTCACCATTCCCTATGCAGGACGTTATCCGCTGGCGTATCGCAGTCACGTGTATGAATTCCAGGACCCTGCCGACGGCCGTATCTTCGCGCCCTGGGAATTGGAGGCCGGGCAGCAGGTGATGCCGTTGCTGAGTACCGGCAGCGGCTTGTTGCGTTACCGGCTGAAAGATCTGGTGGAAGTGGATGATTTTGTCGGCGGAATCCCCAGCCTGCGTTTCCTTGGGCGAGCAGGAACCACCGATCTGGTCGGCGAAAAAATGACGGCGGCAGCTGTAGATGGTGCCATGGCAGCCTTGGCGTTACCGGAGGAATTGCTACCGGTATGCACGGTGGCGGTGGATCAATCCGTGCAGGGTTTGCCTGGCTATGTGCTGTTGCTGGAAGGGGAAAACCTGGCCGCTGCCCAACATATCGCGGTGCAGATGGAGTCGGCGCTGCAATTGCATTTTCATTACCAGCTGGCACGCAATCTGGGGCAGCTCGCGCCGTTGCGCTGCGTTATTCATCCGGGCATGCGTGAGCGTTATCTGCAGCATTGCCGTCAACGCGGCATGATCGAAGGTAATATCAAGATGGAGTCCCTGCAGTACTGGGCAGGAGCGGTGCCGACCTGGCTGGAAGCGCGCTCGGAACAAACACAGGAATCCGGAGTGACGGCATGAGCTACCGCATCCGGCCTGCCTGTGACCAGGATAACGGGGCCATCCTGGCGTTGCTGCAGGGGACACCCCAGCACGGCGCGGTGACCCTGAATTTTGAACGGCATCCGGATTACTTCCGGGGCGCCCAGGTGACCTGCGAACAGCCGGACGTGTGGGTGGCTGAGCCCAAGGGGGGCGCCGGTGAACTGGGCGCTGTCTACAATGTGGGCTGGCGGCACCTGTGGGTGAATGGCGAAGTCAAAGCGATTCGCTATGCGCACGATTTACGTATCGCGCCGCAATTCCGTAATGGCCTGGTGCTACACCGCCTGTTTCGCCAGTTGCGCAAGCAGCTGTCCGAGGGCGAGTGGATGCAGACCACGGTGCTGCGCGACAACGAGGCCTCTCTGGGATCGGTGGCCAGTGGCCGTGCCGGGCTGCCCACCTATTACCCCCACGGCACGATCGAGACCAGCCTGGTGTATACCCGGGCGCGCCATCACCGGCTGCCAAAAGATGTGCAAATCCGGCAAACCGGTGAAGCCGACCTGCCCGCCATGGCGGCGTTGTTGCAACGCGAAGGGGCCAGCAAACAGTTCTTTCCCTACTGGGATGTCAGCCGGGTACGCGGTGATGCCTATTGCTATGGACTGAACCCGGAAAGCTTTCTTGGGCTATGGGTCAAGGGGCAGCTCAAGGGGGTGCTGGGATTCTGGGATCAGCAGGGCATAAAGCAGACGCGCGTGTTGGGTTATGCCCGGGGCCTGCGGTTTCTACGCCACCTCTACAATACCCATAGCGTGTTGCGCGGTGGCATGAAGTTGCCTGCGCCCGGCGGCATCCTGTCTTACCTCACCTTGCACAGTGTGGTGGTGGAAGATAACCAGCCTGATTTGTTACGTCTGTTGCTTGACCATGCCGTGGATCGTTTTCATGGCCGATATGATGCGCTGGTGTGTGGTTTTTTTGCCCAGGATCCATTGGCAACGGTACCGGCCCGGTACCGCCGTCGTCTGTTATTGAGCGATCACTTTCTGGTGAGTTATGACGGCGATCCCCGTGAGCAACTTGATGATCGCCTGCCCTATGTGGAAGTGGCACGCCTGTGAATACCGTGTCGACCCGCACCCTGTCGTCCCGGCCGCCGGTGGATTATATCGGCATGTGGTATCGCGCCCGCGCCGTATTGGGTATTGATGATCGTATCGAATTTATTTTCATCGATCCGCGTAGTGGTGAACGCGATACCGTCGCCCTGCGTCATCGGGACCATGATGGCGTGGGCGGTATTGCCCAGGCCCTGAAACAACGCGGGGTGGCACAGCCTCCCATGCCGCTGAGCCGCCAGAAGCAGGCACCGCGTTGGTGGCAGCGTTGGCAACGGTTGCCGGACGACCTGCCTGCGCGGGAACCGGTGTGGCGCCATTGGCAGGAGTCCCCTGGACAAGCCGAATCTGAAGAAGTCGAAGACAGCCCGGTCTGCGTGCAATGGTTGAATCCGGCGCAGACCCGCGCGCTGTATCAGCGGGCTCACCAGAACAAGGTGTCGGTGAACAGCTTGTTGTTACTGGCGTTGCACCGGGCGGTCTGCGACACCTTGATGCTGCACGGTATTGCCGGTAGCTGGTGCTTTCCGGTGAACATGCGCGGTGTCGTGCCCATGCTGCGCGCGGATATGAACCTGTCCAGCGCGTTCTATCTTACCGTGGACCATGAGGACAAGGCCGCCAGGCTGGACCGTTCCGTGCGTGGCTACCTCAAGGCCAATGTGCACTGGCGGTATTGGCATCTGGCGCGTATTGGGCGTTTGATCGGCCAGCGGGGCGTGAACTGGTTGTGCGGGCGCCTGCAGAAAGGCACCCGGTACTGCGGGTCTTTTTCCAGCCTGGGTGAGTGGGAGATCGATTTTGCCTCCGCAGGGATGCGGGAAGATACCGTGTTTGCCTGCTGTGGTCCGGGCAGCCCGAGCCATCCAGTTGCCAACGGTGTGATTGTGGTAAATGGCTGCATGAGTCTGTCCCTGAAAGTGCACTCATCCCTGGGCGCGCCGCAAGCCACGGTGCGCCAGTGCTTACAACGCTGGGTTAACGGGCTGGGAGTGGTTGAATGAAGTTGCCTGCTGGTTTGCGTTCCCTCAGCTTGCGAGCACTGGTGGCATTGCTGGCCAGCCTGGCCATGGCGATGGCCGTTTTTTCGCTTTATCTGGTGCCCCCGGCGCCGCCGCCGGCCAAGGCTCAGGATAGTGTGTTGGCCCTCAATACCATGACTGTGGACTGGCAGGATGTGGTGATCCCGGTGTATAGCCAGGGGCAGGCCACGGCGCGCCATGATCTGCCCTTGAGTCTGGAGGTCTCCGGGCGAATCCAGGAAGTGGCGCCGGCGTTTGCTGATGGTGGGCGAGTGGCTGCGGGCGATGTGTTGCTCAAGCTGGACCCGGAGCCCTTTGCGCTGGAGGTGACCTCACGTCAGAACAGCGTCCATGCGGCGCGCCTGCACCTGGCTCAGACCCGGGCCAAGGCCCGGGTGTCAGGGGCTTCCGGGCGCTCATCGGCGTTGGGCCGGTTCGAGCCGCAGCTGGATGAAGCGTTGAGCCGGCTGAGTGCCGCCCGTGCCAGCCTGCGTCAGGCGGAGCGTAACCAGGAACAGACCGAATTGCTGGCGCCGATCAGCGGGCGCCTGAAAGCCGTGCAGGTGATGGCAGGGCAACACGTGCAGGCGGGCAGCAAGTTGGCCCAGTTGTACCAGGAAGATCAGGTGGAAATTCGCCTGCCGGTCCGTGATGAGTGGCTTGGCTTGCTGGGTATCGTGCCTGGCGATGACAGCACACTGGAGGCGGTGAGTGTGATCCTGACCGGCCGTTTCGCCGGCCGGGAGGGGCACTGGGAAGGCAAGGTGGTGCGCCGTGAAGGGGGGCTGAACCGCAACCAGATGATGTACCTGATCGTGCAGGTCACCAATGACGGCCAATCATTGCCGTTGGAGCCCGGTGTACTGGTGCAGGCGGAACTACGCGGTGTGGCAACGCCGGCGGTGGCGGTGTTGCCCCGTTCTGCCCAGGCAGGGGATCAGTTCGTCTGGGTGCTGGACGAGGACCAGCGTCTGCGTCGTCAGTCGGTGGCGATACTGCATCAGGACAGTGACAACCTCTACCTCCACGATGGAGTCAACAGCGAGACCTCGGTGGTGTTGGCCGGGGATCTGCAATTGCTGGAAGGCATGCGGATCGATCCGCGCCCGGCTCAGCCCGGCCTGGCCCATAACAGCGGGAACAGCGAGGGACATCCATGAATCGTTCCATTGCCTGGTTCGCCAGAAATGGGGCGGTTGCCAACCTGTTGATGATGACCCTGCTGGTGGCCGGGCTGCTGGCTATTCCTCATACCCGTCAGGAAACCCTGCCCAATGTGCCGCTGGACCGCATCGGCATTTATGTGACGTATCCCCAGGCCACCCCGCAAACCGTGGAATCGCTCGTGTGTACCCCGGTGGAAACCGCGGTGGACGATGTGGAGGGCGGCACTGAGCTGATCAGCGAATCCCGCGAGGGGTTATGCAGCGTTCAGCTGGATGTGCTGGAAGGGCATGATACTGGCGATGTACTGGAGCAGATCCGCACGCGCCTGGATGCTCTGGATAACCTGCCGTCGGGGGCCGCGCGCCCGCGAGTGCAGGAGTTGATTGTGCGTAACCGGGTGGTGAGGTTGCTGCTCAGCGGCTCCCTGTCCCGTACGGATTTGTACCAGCTGGGCAACCGGGTTCGCCGGCAACTTCTCAACCACGATGCTATTTCCAGCGTGGATATTGAAAACCTGCCGGAACGGGAAATGGCGCTGCTGGTCTCCCGCGATGACCTGTATCGCTACGAGTTGACGCTGGATGGGATTGCGGCTGCAGCCAGCCAGAGCGTGCAGCGCATCGCCGGCGGTGTGCTGCGTAGCGACAAGGGAGACTGGCTGCTGCAGACCGGCGAGCAACCCGGTGATGCCCGCGCTTATGAGCAACTGGTAATCCGCCAGTCGGAGCAGGGGGACTTGTTGACCCTGGGCGATGTGGCCCAGGTGCAGGACGGTTTTTCCCGAGACACCCAGGCCGCCTGGCTGGATGGCAAACCGGCGGTGGCATTGGATGTGTACCGAGTTGGCGATCAGAACGTGCTGGATGTGGCCGGAGCTGTGCGTGACTACCTGGCAGAGGCAGATCTACCTCCCGGTGTCGGGTTACAGGTGTGGAGCGACGATGCTCGCCAGTTCAGTGAGCGCTCAAACCTGCTCTGGCGTAACGCCTTGCAAGGGCTGGTACTGCTGACATTGATGCTGGCCGTCTTCCTGACGTTGCGGTTAGCGGGCTGGGTCGCATTGGGGATTCCCGTGTGCATGCTCGGTGCCTGCGCCATGCTGCCGTTGCTGGGCGAGTCCTTTAACACTATCTCTTTGTTCGCCTTTATTCTGGTATTGGGGATTGTGGTGGATGATGCGGTGATTGTGGGCGAAAGCATTGATCACCAACGCCGCCAGGGGCTGACCGGGGGGCAAGCGGCTATCCGTGGGGCACAACGGGTGGCGAAACCGATTTTGTTTGCGGTCATGACCACGCTTTTTGCCTTTGCCCCCTTGCTGTTCCTGCCGGGGCCGGAAGGGGCATTGATGCGGGTTATCCCTATCGTCTCGATGACCATCCTGTTGCTGTCACTGGTGGAGTCCCTGTGGATTCTGCCGGCCCACCTGAGCCACGATCGCCCGGCACGGGGGCTGTGGCTGAAATCCGAACAACTGGCCACGCGCCTTAACGATGGTCTGGAGCGCTGGCTGGACCGGCGTGCCCGGCCTATTTTGCAACGCTGCTTGCACTGGCGTTATGTGTTGGTGGTGGTATTCGTGGGCCTCTTTATTTTCTGCTGTGCGTTGGTTAACAGCGGTTGGTTGACCATGGTGTTGTTCTCCCGGGTGGAAGGAGACCGGGTGATGGCGGAAGTGGTGTTCCCGCAGGGCACCGGTGATCCTCGTCTGGCCCGGGAAGTCAGAGAGCTGGAGGATTCCGCCCAGGCGCTGGCTCGCCAATTGGCAGGGGAGGTTGATGGCGATCAAGCCGAGGCACCGATCCACATCGATGCGGTGTTTGCCGAACAAGGCGTGCGCCAGAAAACCTCCAATGCTAGTGATCCCGGTGCGCGATATCGCGTTCGGGTTACCTTGGCGATTAGCGGTGATACCAGCGTCATGCCACCCCGGGAAATCGCACGGCGGTGGCGCGATCAGCACGGGGTGATCGCCGATGCGCTGTCGGTGAAATTCCATGCCAGCCTGATGCAGGTAAAACCGGATATTCATATCAATCTGTTCCACCCGGACCTGACGACGCTACAGCGGATGAGCGAGCAGGCGGCGTTGGCGTTGGCGCGCATGGACGGAGTCCATGAGGTGGCCAATAATCTGCATGCCCAGCGAACCATTGTAGATATCAACTTGCGTGAAGAAGGGGAGCGAGCCGGTTTGCGGGCCGAACAAGTGGGGGCGCAGGTGCGCAATGCGTTCCACGGCATTGAGCTGGATCGCTGGTTTGAACAGGACCAGGAGGTGCCGGTGATGCTGCGGCTGGCTCAGGACGACAGTCGCCAGATTACCGATCTGGAGCGAATGCCGGTGCAATTGGCGGACGGTGAAATGACCGTGCTCGCAGCCGTGGCCTCGCTATCGCGTCGGCAGGCGCCGGCCATGATTAGCCACTATGACGGTCGTCGCAGTGCCACGGTGAGTGCCTTTGTGGATGAACACACCACGTCTCCGGCTCTGGTCATGGCAGAGTTGCGCAGGGCGCTGCTGGATCCGATGATGGCAGCGGACGATAACGCCGGCTGGACGGTGGCGGGAAAGCAGGCGGCGATCAAGGATTTCCTGTCACACTTGTCGATCAGTTATTTGATTGCGCTGGCGGCGATTTTCTTCTTGCTCACCATTCTGTTCGGCGGTTATGGCCAGCCCCTGCTGGTGATGGCGGCGATTCCGTTTGGGCTGGTGGGGGCCTTTATGGGGCACTTTCTGCTGGGTTACAGCGTGACACTGTGGTCGCTGGTGGGAATCATCGCGGTGAGTGGCGTGGTGGTGAATGACAACCTGGTGTTGCTCGATGCCATCAACGACCTCCGGGAAAAAGGTGCATCGTTACGGGAGGCGGTGATCGACGGCGTGAGTGGACGGTTACGGCCGGTGATGTTGACGTCGATCACCACCTTTGCCGGTGTCGCACCGCTGATGCTGGAAACCAGCGTTCAAGCCCGCTTCCTGATTCCCATGGCCGTCTCGCTGGCTTTCGGGGTGCTGTTTGCCACCTTGGTGAGCCTGCTGCTGGTGCCTGGTTTGTTGGTAGTATCCAGTGATGTGAAGGGGCTGGTCACGCGCTGGCTGGCCCGCTGGCGAGCGCCGCAGGCATCAGAACAGGATACCGTGGAGATGGCCTATGAACGCGGCCGTTTGTATGCCGGTTGGGGAGGCGCCAACCCGTATCACGATGCCGTGCTGGGCTCCGCCTGGGAGGCGGGCCGGCAGGATTACATGCAAGGCCAGGCAGGCGTGCAGTGATGCAGGTTTCTGGCGGGGCTTTGCGCGTCAGGCTTTTGGCGTCAGCCGTCCAGCAAACCCCATAAACGCAAGAGGCCGCACCCCAAACAGGGGCGCGGCCTCTTCGTTAACAGCAAGCTTTGCGGTTGTACGCGTCGTTGCGTGCCGCGTGAAGCCTGTTGCGCCTCTCTTTACGCCTTACCCTGATTGGCCACCGCTTCAGCAGCTTTCGCGGCCGCTTCTGCGTCGCCCAGGTAGTAGTTCTTGATGGGCTTCAGGTTGTCGTCCAGCTCGTAGACCATCGGTACGCCGGTGGGGATGTTGAGCTTGACGATTTCCTCGTCGGAAATGTCACCCAGGTATTTCACCAGCGCGCGCAGGCTGTTGCCGTGGGCGCAGATCAATACCTGTTTGCCCGCTTCGATTTGCGGCTTGATGTCGCTTTCGAAGTAAGGGACGAAGCGATCGACCGTGTCTTTCAGGCTCTCTGACAGGGGAATCTGCGCTTCGCTCAGGTTCTTGTACACCCGGAAGTTGCCGGCGTAGCGTTCGTCGTCCCGCTCCATTTTCGGCGGTGGTGTGTCGTAGCTACGACGCCAGATATGGACCTGGTCATCCCCGTACTTGGCGGCCGTTTCCGCCTTGTTCAGGCCCTGCAAGGCACCATAGTGGCGCTCGTTCAGGCGATAGTCGCGGATCACCGGGATCCACATCTGGTCCATGTTGTCCAGAATGCTCCACAGGGTGCGCACGGCACGCTTGAGCACTGAGGTGTAAGCCACATCGAACTCAAAGCCGGCTTCCTTCAGCAGCTCGCCTGCGGTGCGGGCTTCCTCGCGGCCTTGCTCGGTCAGATCCACGTCTTTCCAGCCGGTGAAGCGGTTTTCCTTGTTCCATACGCTCTGGCCGTGGCGGACCAGTACCAGTTTCGTGCTCATTAGCGTCATTCCTGTGCGATTTCAATGCGGCGCAAAGAGTAGCAGAAATGCGCCGGGAAATTGAGCGCCACAGCCCGTATAATCGTCGCAAATTCTGTTGTCGCTGCCGGCAAGGCCTGTCCTGTGTATTTTTTTGCAGGCTATTTTGCCCTTTTCATGCGCAGCGATGACCTGTGAAAGCCGCTTCAAGGGCTTTTCCATTCCCGGATAAGGCGAAAACATGGCGTATCTTTGGTGCGAGGACAATCAGGCAATAAGTGAATGGCAAGGTGGGCTGACGGCGGGGACCCCGCTCTATCTGGACACGGAATTCATGCGCGAGCGTACCTTCTGGCCGCAATTGGCGCTGGTGCAGGTACACGACGGTGAACAAATTCGCCTGATTGATACCACCCGGGTGGATGGCCCCACGCTGTCTCCGGTATTTCAGCAGCACATCCTGGTCATGCATGCCTGCTCGGAAGATCTGGAAGCCATTGCCACCTTTACCGGCCAATACCCGGCCGCCATCGAAGATACCCAGATTGCCGCGGCACTGAGCGGGGAAGACATGCAGTGGGGCTACCAGAAAGTGGTACAGATGCTGCTGGGTGTCGATTTGCCCAAAGGTGCGACGCGCACCAACTGGCTGAAACGGCCATTGAGCGACGAGCAGCTTCACTACGCCGAAGATGATGTGAAATACCTGCCGGAAGTGGCGGCGATTCTTGCCGAGCGGCTGGACAAGCTGGGGCGCCGGGCCTGGTGGCAGGAAGAGTGCGAGCGGTTGTTGAACCAGGCGCGTAGTGTCACGCCTGCCGAGGATGCCTGGCGTAACGTGAAGGGGGCCGGCCTGCTGCAGGGGGAAAGTCTGGCGGTGCTAGCGGCACTGACACCCTGGCGAGACCAGATGGCCCGGGAGCGGAACCTGCCCAAGAGTTTCGTGCTCAAAGATGCCCAGCTACTGGACCTGGCCCGGGCCAGTCGCAGTGACCGGGGCTTGCTGGCGGATCTGGGCTTTCATCCCAAGCAAATTCGTCGCGATGGTGATGCCTTGCTGGCGTTGATGGAAGAGGGCCGCCGGCAGACTCCGCCGGACCCGTTGCCGGGCCCGCCGGATGCGGCCCAGAAGAAACTCGCCAAGACCCTGCGCAACCGGGTAGGCGTGATCGCCGAAGAGATGGACATGAAGCCGGATGTATTGATGCGCCGGCGTTGGCTGGAAGCTCTTATCCGTCACCCGGACCGGGTGCCGGAGCCGTTGACCGGGTGGCGCCATGACATCGTCACCCAACCCCTGCTGGAGTTACTGTAGTGAGTGAGGGCGTGTTGAAAGGCAAGCTGTTTTGTTCGATCTACAAGAGCCGCCGCAAAAGCGGTATGTATTTGTATGTGGATCGTCAGAAGGGTCTGAAAGAGGTGCCAGAAATACTGATGGGGCAATTTGGCCATGCTGAACATGTGACCGACATGATCCTTAACCCGGAGCGGCCTTTGGCCCGGGCGGACGTGGAGCAGGTCATGGGTAAAATCCGCGAGCAGGGCTTTTATCTGCAGATGCCGCCGCCGCCGGATGAAGACCTGTTCATGGCCGATGGCCATCCGGACAAACCGGCCGGACGTGATGCCTGACGTGACCCTGCCACTGCGTGCGCACTTCTGGACCCTGCCGTTGGGTGAGCTCAATGCCCGCGAGTGGGAGGCGCTGTGCGATGGTTGTGGCCGTTGTTGTCTGGTCAAACTGGAAGATGAAGATAGCGGCGAGTTGGCGTTTACCAATCTGGCCTGTCGCTTTCTGGATAGCAAAAAATGTCAGTGCCGGGTATATCCGGAGCGTTTTCAGCGGGTCCCTGACTGTATTCAAGTGACTGAAGCCATTGCCCGGGATACGGACTGGCTGCCGTCCACTTGTGCGTATCGTTTGCGTGCCCATGGCCAACCATTGCCCGGCTGGCACCCGCTGCTCAGCGAAAATGCGGGCAGCGTGAAACAGGCAGGTATAAGCGTGGCCGGCCGAGTGGTGTCCGAGCAGCTTGTGCCGGAAGACGATTGGGAAGAGCATATTGTTCACTGGATCGACTGAATGCAGGTGAGTGCCTGGCAGTGGGTTCAATCACACGTGTAGGAGAAGTTGTGACAACACAAGCATATTTATGGGGCTGGTTTGCCTACCTGATCGGCAGCGTCGGCGTATTGTTTGTCTGGTGGTGGCTGACACGCCCGCTGTCACGGTGGGGCAAAGTGCCACTGCGCACCGTGTTGACGGCCCTGTTGCTGACCCCCTGGTCTGTTTCCCCGCAACATGACGAATGGGCGCCGGCCTGGGTGGTCAGCCTGTTTGATGGGCTTGCGCAGGAAGACGTGAGCCTGTGGCGCGCTGGTGGGCCGCTATTGGCCATGCTGGTGGTGGCATTGGTGGTGGCCGCATTTGAACTGTGGCGGCAGCGGCGCAAACAAGCGGCCATGCCGGTTCAGCAATGAGCCAGTGTATTTTCTGCCAGATCCAGGCGGGCACGTTGCCCGCCAGCGTGGTTTACCAAGATGAGCAGGCCATGGTGATTCTGGATCTTTTCCCGATCCGTGAAGCCCATTGCCTGGTCATTCCGCGTGAGCACGCGCCTCTGCTGGAAGGGCTGGACGCTGCGGTAACACACCACTTGATGGATCTGGCGCGGCGGACCATTGTCGCCCAGAAGCGGGCCGGCCTTGCAGTAAAGGCGCACAACGTGGTGGTCAACGATGGCCGTGAAGCCAATCAGCATGTGCCTCATGTGCACGTGCACGTGATTCCCCGTCGCGGCGGCGATACGCTGGTAACGGCGCTGACCTGGGCAACCCGTCTACTCAATGTCTTCGGCATGGCGAAACGGCGCAAGCGCCTGGATCGGCTGGCAGGCCTGCTGTCTGAGCACTTCCCCGACAGTGCCTGACGCTCGCTTGCGTGCCGCTTAATGGGTGCGCGGCTTTCGCCAGGCGCGCACCCGTAGCGGCCAGTGCACGGTGCGTGTCTGTGGCCCCCATTGTGTTCGCAGCGCCGCACTGAAGGGCGCCAGCGGACTCTGGCCTGCTCTGGCTGCGTGTACCAGCGCGGACCAGGTATCCAGATAACCGATAAACGTCTCCACGGACCATTCCCGTTCTATGGTGGTATCCGCAAAGTGCAGGGCTGGCCAATGCAGCTGTGCCTGGGGATAGCCCGCCACCACATCGGCGCGTTCCGCCGGCCACCATGGGCTCAGTGGGCCATCATGGAATGCCTTCACCAGACCTTCCAGACCTTCCACATCGCACAGGCCATAACTGATCAGGGCCAGTACCCCGCCGGATTTCAGAACCCGCTCAGCCTCGGCAAAGAAGGCGCTTTTGTCGAACCAGTGAAATGCCTGGGCAACGGTGATCAGGTCCACACAGGTATTTGGCAGGGGAAGCTGATGGGCCTGCGTCGCCAGAAAGCTTGTGGCTGAGGCTGGCGCAGCCTGAAGTTGCCGAAGGCTGATATCAGTGCCGATCACATGCTGGAAGTGGGGTTCCAGGCCGCGGCTGGCCTGGCCGCTGCCACAACCCACATCCACAGCAAGATGGGTGGCAGGGCTTTGGGCGCTGAGCCATTCAAAAAGCGTATCGGGGTAGGTGGGACGAAACTGCTGGTAGTGCTGGCCGCGTTGAAACAGGCTGTCAGTCACTGAAATAACCGGTGGTATCAAAATGCGCCGCCCACAGGCGCCCGTCGGCCCGCTCCAGGTCCAGGGCGACACCGGCCAGCAAATGGCCTTCCGGGGCTGCGCACCAGGCAATGGTGCCGTAAAGGTGGTAGGTGCCGTGCTTTTCCAGCAGGGCAACCCAGAGCTCAACATCCGTATTGGGCTTGATCGGCGCAGGCAGCTCCACGCTGATTCCGGCGAGGGAAATATCGTGGGTGGTCAGATACAGGCGATCTTCCGGCGCCACGGCATCCGATCCGGCGGGCAGCAAGGTAAGAGACAGGTTCTCTTCACGGCTGATCCGGGGGTGGCGTCGGTTGTCCATTGCTGTAGCCATATGACTTACCCGTAAATCATTCTGTCAACAACGTAAGCGGCGGCGGCCATGGTGGCAACCACCCCGAACAGGAACAGCAAGAACAACAGGGCGGGCTTGATCGTTTTGGGAAGCGCTTCGGTTTCGCGTGAAGCGCGGGGTTCCTGCGTTTTACTCATCAGTTATCTCCCTGACATATCCGCATACTTTACAGTATCAGTTATTCCGGGACGATAGGAAACTGGGGCCTTGCAGGGCTGGTAACTTGAGCCCTGCAAGGGTTTTTGGCAGTTTGCGACGCTGATCACCCTGTGACGTCTATTTTCTGAAATAGCCAGTGATGCAGGCTGTCAGAGAGCAGCGGCACAAAGGCAACCAGCAACAGGGCCGTGAGCATGACGGCAATGGGCAACAGGTATTTTTCGTAGCGCCGGTAGAAAGAGCCATTGATGACTTTGGCGCTTTCCACCTCGTCATCACCGACGACCTGGCGCGTCAACAGGTGGTTAAGGGCGACGGGTGGAGACAGGTAGCCCAGCTCGAAGGCAACGAGGCTTATCATCCAGAAGTGCAATGGGGCGATGCCGTTATCGAAAGCCACCTGGGCGATGGTCGCGTTCACCAGGATGACCGCCCCAAAGGGATCCATGATCATGCCAATAATAACCATGGTTACCACCAGCAGCGTCATGGCGACCCAGATCGAAGGGAACGTTTCCGGCAAGGCTTCCATGATCCCGGAGCGTTCCAGTAGCCCCCCCATGCTGACGGTCAGTGCCATCAGCATGAGCAGCGCACCAATATGACCGGTGGTTTCATTGGTGGAGAAGCGCAGAGAGCTTTCCAGGTTGGTTCCAACCCCTTCTTCCTTGGCTGGCAGTTCTGATACCTCGCCGCTGGGTTTGAACAGATAATGGATAAGCAGACTGATGCCGAGAATCAGGTTTCGCCAGAACAGCCCGGTTAACGTATCGGAAAGTTGGTTGGCGGAGGTACCAGATGGAATATTGCCGGCATCCAGTGCGTTGCTGACCAACCAGGCGTCATAGCTTGAATGGATCAGTAGTAGAGCCAGTACGGCAGCGCACAGGTGCAGGAAATGACGGCTGAACTTCTCATAGATAAGCACGGCCAGCATGATCATCGGCAGGATGATGGGCGCATAGTTTTCGTTAAGTTGGGCCCCCAGGATATCTCTGAAAACCACCACCACGGTGCCAATGACAATGACGTAAGGCAGCAGGGGGACAAGCCGTTTCAGGCTTGCGGGAACCGCTTGTGAGAATCGGGCGATGCGTGCCGGTTCGGTGCGGGCAAACTGACTGTAAATGAAGAACAGTAATAGCGATAAACCGAAGACCTTGATGCCAGAAGTGAACAGTTCATCTGTGGTCACGCTGTTATTCAAGGCGGCGATAATGACCACCAGCAAACAGGGGCGCAGCACAACACCCATGGACCCGGACATGGCCGCCCCGGCCAGTGCCAACTGCTTTCTCGCTCCGGCACGGACCAGCTCATGGTAAACGGTTGCACCGGCCGCGATGATAAAAATGCCGGATGCGCCGGTATAGGCGGTGGGGATGGCGGTAACAGCAAGAATCACAAAGCACATCAGTTCGGGGGACATGCGCCAGGGGCGCAGCACATCGAAAACCAGATGCACCATCTTCGTCTGCCGCAGCATCATCCCTACCCAAATATAAAGGCCGAGGCTGAGAAACATGGTGGAAAATTCCATCATCATGCCCAGGTAGACGCTGGTGCCGTGCAGGTAGCCCTGAGACATGAACTGGATGCTGGCACTGAGGCACATATACGCGTACAGCGGAATCGTTAGCAGTGCCTTGCCCCAGCTACCGCCTTCTTCCAGATCCTTGGGTGGGAAAAAAAGCTGCCAGAGAGACGCGGCGCTGAGAATGGCGAAGCCGCCTATCCAGAATTGATGTAAATAAAAGTGGTTTACCTGGACGCCATCGGTCATCGCCTTGATTTCCTCACTGCGATAGATCAAGGCAGAAGCCAGAAGCAGCACGTTGGCAGTGAGCTGGCCGAAGGTGGAGACCAGATGATCCTTGCGGGTGCGTGCCGGACGCAAAGCGATATGGTGACGGGTCAGCGTGGCCGTCGCCGCGCAAATGAGCAGCAGCAAGCAAAGGATCAGCCGCTTGTAGTCACCCAGAATGCTGACAACTTGTGCCACGCCTCCTTCCAGGGTGCGAAAGGCAATGACGCCGGGGGTGACCTTTTCCTGGACCATTTGGTAGTTAGCCCACTTTTCACGGCACAGCGTTTGTGCGGACTCCAGGGATTGGCGCAACGCCTTTTCATCGATTTCGGTGCCAAAAAAACCGGCGAGGGGGTCGTCGGCCATTTTCTGTTTCTTTTCGGCAATGGCGCGTTCCAGCTCCCTGTCCAGGTCAGCATCCGCGTTGCAGGTGGGCTCATTCAGGGCGCCTGCACTACGCAGTTGAAAATAGTTGTCCCAGGTGTTTTCACCGATCGAGAGAAGTTGGGAATGAATAACCTGCCCGGAAGCCAGGAAAATCGTCAGCAATAGCAGCAGCAGGGTCGGCAGGGAGGAAAACCACTCTCGGGCGGTACGCTGTTCCATGCGCAGGGATGTGGCCATGTGTTGTCCTTGTTATTTTCTTGTGAGCAAAGATTTTGCAAATTAGCACGCGGGCATAGGTATGGAAAGGCAGTGCTCGATGGCGCAGGAAGGAGGCGGGCCGCAAAGAGGCGGGGGAATAACGTTGCTGACCTCAAAACGCAAAAAGGGCCCGAATGGGCCCTTTTTGCTGTGTCGGTTAGCGTTAGTGAACGCCGACCTGGATCTTCTGGAACAGGAACTCGTGGAGCGAGTCCGACATCAGCGGTACGTAAGAGACCAGCAGCAGCGCAGTCAGCATCACCGCGATCGGCAGCAGGAATTTCTCGTAGCGGCGGTAGAAGCTGCCACCCGGTACCTTGGCGGATTCCACTTCCTCGTCCCCGACCACTTGCCTTGTCAGCAGGTGGTTCAGTGCCACAGGGGGCGACAGATAACCCAGCTCAAAGGCCACCAGGGTGATCATCCAGAAGTGTAATGGCGCAATACCATTGTCAAAGGCAATTTGGGCAATGGTTGCGTTGACCAGAATCACCGCCCCGTAGGGGTCCATGATCATGCCGATAATCACCATGGTGACAACCAGCAGGGTCATGGCCAGCCAGATGCTCGGGAACGTCTCAGGCAGCATTTCCATGACGCCGGAACGCTCGATAATACCGCCGACACTGACCGACAGGGCCATCAGCATCAGCAGGGCGCCAATATGGCCGGTAGTCTCGTTGGTCGCAAAGCGCAATGAGCTTTCCATCTTGTCGCCCACGCCAGGCTCTGGCTGATAATGCGGATCCATATCCGGGGTTTTCACCAGATAATGAGTCACCAGGCAGGCGCCAAGGATGACATTACGCCAGAACAGTCCCCAGAACAGGCCTTCCAGTTGTTCTGCAGAGGTGCCGGTGGGAATGGCGCCGCTGTTCAGTGCTTCATTGATAATCCACAGGTTGTAGCAGGAGTGGATCAGCAGTGGTACCAGGACCACGGTGAACACGTGCAGGGATTTCTGACTCAGTTTTTCGTACGCCAGGATAGACAGCAGCATCACTGGCAGAATAATCGGTGCATAGTTTTCGTTCAGTTCCGTATCCAGCAGATCACGGAAGAGTACGACAACCGTCCCCATGATGATCACATAGGGCAGCAGCGGGATCAGTCGTTTCAGGCTCTGGGGAACCGCTTCCGAGAACGGCGCAATACGTGCCGGGGCAGTACGGGCAAACTGGCTGTAAATGAAGAACAAGAACAGTGACAGACCGAAGATTTTCAGGCCGGAAGTGAAGAGCTCATCGGTGGTTACACTGTTGTTCAGAGCCGCGATGATAACCACCAGCAAACAGGGGCGAAGAACCACACCCATTGAGCCGGACATGGCCGTGGCTGCCAATGCAAGTTGCTTGCGAGCGCCGGCACGAACCAGTTCGTTATAAATGGTGGCACCCGCAGCGATAACGAAGATACCGGAGGCGCCGGTGTAGGCTGTGGGCACAGCGGCAACCGCCAGAACAACGAAACACATCAGCTCTGGTGACATTTTCCAGGGACGCAGCACGTCGAACACCAGGTGCGCCATCTTGGTCTGGCGCAGCAGCATACCAATCCAGATATACAGCGCCAGGCTCAGGAACAGCGTAGACAACTCCATCATCATGCCGAGATAGACGCTAATGCCGTGGTAGTAACCCTGGCTGATGAACTGTGCACCGGCGGTAAGACACATGAAGCTGTACAGCGGAATGGTCAACATCGCCTTGCCCCAGGTGCCGCCTTCCTCAAGGTCTTTGGGTGGGCGAATCAGCTGGTAGAGAGCGGCCAGAGACAGCAGCAGGAAGCCCGCGATCCAGAACTGGTGCAGATAGAAATGGTTAACCTGAACCCCGTCGGCCATGGCGCTGACTTCTTCGCCACGGTACAGCCAGGCTGACATGAGTAGCATGACGTTGGCGGCAAGCTGCCCCACGCTGGAAACAAAGTGATCTTTTCGCGTGTGTGCCGGGCGCAGCGAAATATGATGGCGACTCAAGGTGGCGGTCGCGGCACAGATCATCACCAGCAGGCAAAGCAGCAGGCGTTTGTAGTTACCCAGGGTGGTAACAACTTTGGCAACGCCGCCTTCCAGAGTTCGGAAGGCAATCACACCGGGGGTGGCCTTCTCCTGAATAAGCTCGTAACGCTCCCACTTGCCTCGACAGTTCGCCCTGGAAGATTCCAGCGACTTGCGCAGCGCGGTTTCGTCGACGTCTGTGCCGAAGATACCAGCGAGTGGGTCGTCAGCCATTTGCTGCTTTTTCTGCTTGATGGCTTTTTCCAGCTCCTGGTTCAGGTCTGGGTCACGGTTACAGGTGGGTTGTTCCACCATGCCCGCGCCACGCAGCAGGAAATAGCCTTCCCAGGTATTTTCGCCGATTTTCAGTAGCTGAGAGTGAATGACTTCGCCGGAAGCCAGAAAAATAGTCAGCAGAAGAAGAATCAGGGTGGGAAGGGAGGATAACCATTCCGCCACGGAACGGTTTGCAACAGTCAGAGAAGGTTTATCCATTGTGCACCCGGTTATTGTTATACCGCCGAGAAAACCGAAGAGGTGAGGGCATCAGAGAGTTCAGCGCCTTATCCTCCGCATTGTGTAGCGGTGTAAACGTTTTGTTTACCTGTTGCCCGAAGAGCGGGTAACAGAAACTCTTGTCGTTAGGGAAAAACGGGGCCAGCAGGCCCCGTTGGATCGTATATAACTGTTTTACTCGACAGGATTGACGCATTCTGCGCGGGACGCTTCGTGCTTGCAGCGTACCTTGCGTAACAGAGACATCATGTCTTTGCTGTATGTGCCGTCTTTGGTGAGGGCGATGCGCGCTTCGCGCAGCATTTCGTCATAGCGCAGCTTGTCGGCTTCGGGAATGCGAATCCACCATTTCTTGTTCACTTCGCTGTTGGCGTTTTCGATCACGCGCATGGCACGGTCAAACTGACCCAGCATGTATTTACGCGATTGTGCTGCGAAGTCGGCGGGGAATTTGTCTTTCTTCAGGATGACCTGGGCGGTCAGCTGACCGAGGACATAATCAATGATGCCACCATCAGGTTGCATGCCTTTATACAGTTCCAGAGCGGAATAGGCCGCAATCGGGGCAAAACAAATATCCACGGAGCCGTTATTGAAACGTCCGGAGAAGTTGGTGATGTCTGACATTACCGGAGACATGCCCACGCGGGATGCCATGTTGGCCTGGGCTGTATCGTATTCGAGTACCGCAATGGATTTGCCGGACAGTTCGCCAACAGTATCGATGGTGCGATCTTTCACGAACAGGTAGGCCGCGCCCATGGGGGCAACGCCACCTACTTCGTAGGGGCCGGAAACCAGTTTTTCATTGATGGCCGGATTGCCGCTGGCGAGCACGGTGATAACAGTGCGCATGGCGTCATAGCTGGGGATCGCGCCGATGGAGTCCATGCTGCCAGTGTAATTATTGAACTGACGACCACGGATCCCTGTGAGGACGGCGGCATCACACTGGCCGGCTTTCAGGTCTTCGGAGGCAATTTTTTCATCAGTGTAGGGCTTGAGTTCAAGATCCACACCCCAATCCAGGGCGGCGGTCTTGTAGTCCTTCATGATGTTATAGATATCGCCGTTGGCACCGATAATATCGAATACGCACATGGTGCGTTTCTCGGCGGCCTGGGCGGCGGGGGTGAACGTCAATGCCAGAGCGGCAGTGGCGGCTGCAGTTAACGCTTTAACGTAGCGCATAATTGTCTCCTGGTTACTTCTTACAACTTATTCAAAAGCGGCCCGAAGGCCGCAACAGGCTTATAGCAAATCGTCAATATTAACGGAGGGGCCGGATTGGGCTTGGTCATCCCAGAAGGTGCCAATGCCACCGATGGGGGTACGTTTACCGGTATTTTCAGTCCACTCGCGATCTGAGATGCCCTGAACGATGAAGCCGGCAATGGCATCCAGCATGGCGTAATCCGGGTTCAGGTTCTGGTCGTTGGCGGCGTAGTCGCGGATGGCCTTGCGCAGACGCTCATCATTGCCTTTGCTGAACGCGCTCATGGCGTAGAGGGCGCTACCCAGACGGATACCGTTGTCGAAACCGGCCTTGGCTGAGGCTTCCAGTTCGGCCCATGCGTCGGCGTTTGGCGGAGCCAGCATCGGCAGCAGGTTCCAGACTGCAGCACGGGTGCCGCGGGGCACGCCCCACCACTTGTCGTTCTCCAAGCACTTCATGTTGCGCTCGACCTTGGCGGCGAGATCGCGGGGAACGCCTACTGCACCATCGGATGCACCATCATTGAGCAGGGCTTGAACGCCGGAGATGTTGCCGACCATCCATACCAGCTCGTCGAAGTCGGTTTTCAGTTTCGGGCATTCGCCGTCTTTCATATCGCCGTAGGCTTCAACCATGTAGTTGTAAGCCTTGTACTGGCGATCAGCGGCAACAGCGGACCAGCGCTTCTGCTCAATGCGGGCATCCTGAGCTTCACTTACCCGTCCATCTTTCACTGAACGCATGTAGCGCAATTCAGCGTCGAGGGCGATTTGTTCGGCACAGGTGGCGGCGGTAGTGAATACCATGGCGCCAAGCTTGCTGGGGTCAGAGCCAACTCGCTCGAAAGACATCAGTAGCGGGGTTTGGGCTTCACCGGTGACACACGCCATGCGTACGTCGTTGTAGGTCATCATGTAGGGCAGCATTTCGGATCGACCGAAGCTGATGAGGACATCGCCGGTGGTTTTGTAGATGACGCCACAGCCTTGCAGAGCCAGGATGGCGCCCCCTACCAAGGCCAGACCGGAATGTCGTAGCATTTTTTTCATGGAAAGAGAACCCATTCGTTAGCTCCTTGTTATTGTTCTCACATAGCGCGGTCAAAGGTACGAAAGTCCGCCAATTGGCACAAGCGGCAATTACAAAAAAGCCTGCAAACAATTACAAACAATAAATTTGCTATATCATGGATTGTGTTCATCAACCCATGGAATCTACAGGGAAAATACGATTTTATTATGAGTGACCACAGTGGCGTTAAAGACATGCGGGCCTGGCTGGCGGGCGAACGGAGTGGCCTTTCCCTGGCATTGAATACCGCCCGGGGTGGACTGCGTATTCTCGAAACGCTTGGCGTCCTGGGTCGCCAGGGGCTCGGTTGGGCTCTGGGGGATCGCCCGCCAGTGCCGGCTTTGCTGCGTACGACCTTCGAATCCCTGGGGACTACTTACATCAAGTTAGGGCAGTTTATTGCCAGCTCCCCATCAATTTTCCCTGAAGAGTATGTAGAAGAGTTTCAGCGCTGCCTGGACCGTACGCCCCCCCTACCTTTTCATTACATTCGCGAAACCATTGAATCCGAGCTGGGCGCCAGCCTTGAATCGCTCTATCAATTTGTGGATCCCAAACCATTGGCCAGTGCGTCAATTGCACAGGTTCATGCAGCAAAGATGAAGAACGGCCAGGACGTGGTTATCAAGGTTCAGCGTCCGGGTGTGAAGAATGTACTGCTCACAGATTTCAATTTTCTTTATTTCGCCGCGCGGATTACCGAGCAATTGGCGCCGGGTTTGTCCCGGTCGGCCATTTCCGGGGTCATTGAAGAATTGCAGGCCGGCATGCTGGAAGAGTGTGATTTCATCAAGGAAGCGAACAACCTGAAGGCGTTCAACGTGTTTTTGCGCGATACCGGGAATACCCAGGCGGTGGCGCCGGAGCCGATCATGTCGCACACCACAGGCAAGGTGTTGACCATGGAGCGTTTCTTTGGCGTGCCGCTGACGGATATGAATGTACTTAAAAAGTATACCGACGATCCGGCAGGCACCTTGATCTCCGCCCTTAATACCTGGTTCTCCAGTCTTATGTTGTGTGACTTCTTCCATGCGGATGTGCATGCCGGAAACCTGATGTTGCTGGAAGATGGCCGGGTAGGGTTTATCGATTTTGGTATCGTCGGGCGGATACGCCGTGAAGCCTGGGATGGCATGGCCACCTTTTTTGACGCCATTGGTCGCGGTGATGTGCGGCAGATGGCAGAAGCCATGGCCGTGATTGGCATGACCCGTGAAGAGGTGGATGTCGAGGCGCTGGCCCGGGACATTGAGGGGCTGCAAGGCTCGCTGGGTCAGGTGGACCCGTCTTCACTGGTGCAGGCGGACCGCAACGACAAGGAGGTGAATCGTCTGCTGATGGATATCGTCAAAATTGGTGAGAGCCACGGTATTCGTTTCCCGCGAGAGTTTGCCTTGTTGCTGAAACAGTTCCTCTATTTCGACCGTTATGTGCAGGTGCTGGCACCGGAAATGGATATGTTCAGTGATAACCGTGTAGACATGTTCGGTGCCGTTGACGAAATGCCGGGTGGTTTTCTGCACTAATAGCAGCAAGCTACGACCTATGAGCCACAAAAAAACCGTACCTTCTCGGGTACGGTTTTTTTGTTTGGGCCTTGATGCGAGTGACGAGTAACGAGTTTTGAAAATCAAGAGATGGCGTTGTCAGCCTGGTGTTACTGCTTTTTGCTCTTCGAAACTCGAAACTCGAAACTCGAAACTCGAAACTCGTAGCTATCATTCCACCGGATTACTGCATTCCGCCCGGCTGGCGTCCAGTTTGCAGCGAATTTTGCGCTGCAGGGTCAACATGCTCGGGTCGTAATATCCCTTCTTGCGCAGTTGCAGGCGAGCCTCCTGCATCATGATTTCGTATTCCTGTTTGTCTTCCTCGGGGATCTGGATCATCCAGTGTTCGGGGACCTTGGCCGCTTCGGCTTCCAGACGCTCCATGATCAGGTGATAACTGTTGTAGAACTCTTCGCGCACCAGTTGTGCCACTTCGTTGGGGAACTTGTCCTTGCGGCCGATCAATTGCATGGTGATTTGCGCCAGCGGGTAATCGATGATGCCGCCGTCTGGATCCATGCCTTTGTAGAGTTCCAGTACTTCGTAGGCGACCAGCGGTGCGGCCAGAACGTCCACTACGCCGTTGTTGAATTTGTTGGGTGCAGAAACAATATCGGATGCGACCGGTGTTGCCCCGATCTGCGAGACCATCTCCGCTTGCGTGGGGTCATAGTCGAGCACCGCCACACGCTTTCCTGCTGCATTGGCAAGAGTGTTGATGCTTCTGTCGTTAACAAAGACATACGCGCCGCCAGCTGGAGCCAGGCCGAGAATGACATATTCGCCGCTTGCCATCTTGTCGGCGCTTTTCGGGCTGGCCAGGACCTGCAGAAGAATTTTCATGTGTGCCTTGGTGGGAAGTGCACCAATGGCATCGATAGTGCCTGTGTATCTGTTGAACTGACGGCCGCGTAAGCCGGTAATCAGTGCGGCATCACAAATGCCGGCCTTGAGGTCTTCGGCAACGACGCTTTCGCTGGTGTAGGGCTGCACATCCAGATCCACACCGTATTGCAGCAGGCGTGTACGCTGGTCCTCTGCTGCCTTGAAAATCGGTCCGGCGCGGCCTGCGATATCCCAGATACAAATACGTCGTTTGAGAGGTTCGCCCTGGCTGAAGCCCGCCGCTTTCTGCATGGCCTTGATGCGATCATCCAGGCTTCGGTTCTGATCGAAAGCAATGGCGCGTAATTTTTCTGCCAGCGCTGGGGTTAACTCCACGCCGGGGGCAAAGCTCTCCAGTTCAGCTTGTTGGGCTGGCGACAGATCAAGCCTGTCATCGCTGAAGGCAAAGGGGCTGCCAATTAGCAGGGAAAGTAGAAACAGGTGACGAAGAAATCGCACGATAGCCTCCGTGGCCATTATTGTTTGTTGTTGGCATCACGATCTGGTGTTAGCCGTAATAGCGTTACAGCATTGTGGGCAGGTTAGAGGCGTTGCGTCGCTGGCTGATCAGCCCGCCTGCCTGGCGGCGCCGCCAATCGGGCTGATCAATATTGCGTGGCATTTGATGCGTGTTGATTACTCTGTGCTTTGACTGCATTCCGGTCGGTCTGCTTCAAGGGTGCAGCGTATCCTTTTCATAATGCTCAACATGGCTGGGTCATAGTAGCCACTGCTACGCAGTTTGATGCGTGCGTCACGCATCATGCTGTTGTAGTCGCGTTTTTCTTCATCAGGGAGAGGAATCCACCAATGTGAAGGAATGCGCCCGGCTTCTTTTTCCAGTGCCGTCTGCACAGACCGGAAGCTGTCGGCGGCGACTTCGCGGATCAGTCCGGCAAAGGCGGGTGGGAAGCGATCCGTGTGTGCGATGAGTTGCGCGGTTAGTTGCACGATGGGGTAATCCACAATTCCGCCTGCGGGCTCCATTCCCTTGTAAAGCTCCAGAGCTTGATAGGCAATCAGCGGAGCAGGCAGCACATCGACACTGCCATTGTTGAACTGGCTGGGAGCTGTGGCCAGGGTGCTGGCAACGGGAGTGGCGCCAATTCGGGTCACCATCTTTGACTGGCCGGGATCAAAATCCAGAACCGCCACTTTTTTTCCTGCCACTTTGCTGAGGGAATTCAGGGCGCGGTCATTGACGAAAAGGTACGCGGCCCCCGCAGGCGTGATGGCCAGTGTCTGAAATTTGTTGCTGACCATGTTGTCGGCCAGTTTTGGGTGGGCCAACGTGCGTAACAGAAGGTTGACGTGTTCCAGTGTTGGCAGCGCACCCAGTGCATCAATGCTGCCGGTAAAGCGATTGAACTGACGGGCGCGAAATCCACTCATTAGGGCGGCATCGCAGTGGCCGTTCTTCAGCGAGGCAACCAGCACGCCTTCATTGGTAAATGCTTCCAGGCTGATATCAACATTATAACGCAGCAAATCCACGCGCAAATTGGTCGCGCCGTTATACACGGGCCCGGAACGACCGGATAAATCCCAGAGGCAGATATGCCTTTTCAGTTTTTCGTTTTCCGCAAGGCCCATGGATTGCCGGGCCTGTTTGAGTTGTGTTTGCTGCTTGTCGGTAAGCGTCAGCGCTGAGCCATTGGCTGCAGCAACAAAAAGCAGTGCCATGCATAAGTATCGAAACGTTCCCATGACCGATCCTTTGTCATTATATGAAACGCTTATAGCACGTTGCCGGGCGGTGAAGTTTTACCGCCTGTATGACAATTGTACGAAGCGCCCTGAGGGGCGCTGCAGGGCTGGAATTCTTTGTAAATGGCTAGCCTGAGATGTTACTGGGTGATACTGCACTCGGAGCGTGCCGCGTTGAATTTGCAGCGAATTTTTCGTTGCAGCATCAGCATTTCGCTACTGTAATAACCTTGCTCGCGCAGGGCGTCACGGGCGTCTTGCATCATGACTTCGTATTCCTGTTTGTCTTTTTCCGGGATATGGATCATCCAGCGGTCAGGTACCCGTTTGGTTTCCTGTTCAATGCGGCCCATCACCATGGGGTAGGCTTCAAAAGAGGCTTCACGAATCAGTTGCGCCACTTCATTGGGGAACTTGTCCAGCCTGCCGATTAGCTGCATGGACAGTTGCGTTAGCGGGTAATCGACAATGCCACCATCCGGGCTCATGCCTTTATAAAGTTCCAGAATTTCGTAGGCAACGAGGGGGGCCGGGAGGATGTCAATCTGGCCGTTGTTGAATTTGTTCGGAGCGGAAACGATATCGGTGGTGACCGGGGTGGCACCGATGGCGGCCACCATTTCTGCCTGGGTCTGGTCATAATCGAGCACGGCCACACGGTGGCCGGCGGCTTTCGCCAGTGAACTGATGCTGCGGTCGTTAACAAAAATGTGGGCTGCCCCGGCAGGGTAAATACCCATTACGACGTAGTCACCTTGCACCATATGACCGGCTTGTTTCGGATGAGAGAGCACCTGCAACAGGGTCTGCATATGCTGGTCGTCAGGCACGGCACCAATGGCGTCCACGCTGCCGCTGTAAAGGTTGAATTGGCGTGCCCGCAAGCCGCTCATTAATGCCGCATCACAGCGGCCAGCCTTGAATTCCTCCACCATCACGGTTTCGTTGGTGTAGGGCACCATGTCCAGGTTGATGCCGTATTCCACTGCCAGAGCCCGTTGCTCCATGGCGGCATTGAAAACCGGCCCATTGCGTCCGCCAATATCCCAAATGCAAATGGTGCGTTTAAGGGTGCTGCCGGCAGGCATTTGGTCGAGACCAACCATCTGGCTGATGGCCTTGAGGCGACTGCGCACTGGCATTTCCCGGGTATAAAAGACGTCTTCGAGCTCTTCGATGGTGCTGTCGCTCAACGTCACGCCGGGCAGCAGGGTCTTGAGTCGGTCTTTCTGGGCCTGTGTCAGTGTGGCGGCACTGAGTGAAGAGCACAGCAGGCTGATAAGGAAAAATAGTGTGATGGTGATGCGCATGGCGGTCTCCCTGACGCGGCATTCTTGTTATGAGCGTCATAAGTAGCATGCTGTTGCAGGATAAGGGAGGACTTTGGCGCAGGGGGTGGCCGCGTTACGGCAAGCAGGGGCGAAACGGTCAAGGGGCGGGCTGGGGATACGGACGGGAAGGGGAAAAGGAAAGACAAAGCGAGTGGCGAGTGTCGAAAATCCTGATCTTCGCTCCTCGTCACTCGCTTCTCGCGACTTACCTGGGCTGCGCGTCGATGGACACCCCGTTGACCTCGCGGCTGGCCGGGCCCAGCAGGTACAGATAAGGGGCCATGATGTCCGCGGGGGTCTTCAGTGTCTGCGGGTCTTCGCCGGGATAAGCAAGGGCACGCATATCCGTGCGGGTGCCGCCGGGGTTGAGTGTGTTGACGCGAATATTACTGGTGTTTTCCAGCTCTTCGGCCAGCACCTGGGCCAGGTTTTCGGTGGCCGCTTTGGAAACCGCATAGGCCCCCCAGAATGCCCGACCCTTGCGGCCCACGCTGGAGGACGTGAACAGCAAGCGGGCGTCGTCGCTGGCGCGCAACAGAGGCAGCATGGCCTGGGTCAGGTAGAAAGCGCTGTTTACATTGGTCTGCATGACGGACTCCCAGGTGCCGGCACCATAGCGGTCCATGGGGGTGATATCACCGAGCATGGAGGCGTTGTGGAGGATGCCGTCCAGGCGGCCGAATTCCTTGTCGAACAGACCGGCCAGCTCCTGGAAATCTTCCGGGCGGGCGACCGTCAGATTGACCGGTGCCAGGGCGGGTTCTGGCCCGCCAGCGGCCTTGATTTCATCGTAAACCGCTTCCAGTTTTTCCTGGGTGCGCCCCAGCAGAATGACCGTGGCGCCGTGGGCGGCCAGTGTGAGTGCGGCGGTGCGGCCGATGCCGGCACCGGCGCCAGTGACAAGAATAATGCGGTCTTTGAATGTGTCTTGAGCGCATTGATAGTTGAGGGCGTTTTGCTGGATGTCGGTCATGGTGATTCCTGTGTTTCTTTTGCTGCAGGCGTAATGCCTGACGCCGAATACCTTTAATCGTAGGGCGGAAATCCGCGCGAGTCACATGTGTGGCACATAAAGCTGGCCGCTGTGACCTTGGCCGATGGCGGTGGCGGATAATGTGTCCATTTCCGTCCTGCGGTTAGTGTGCTTTCTGCTCGTAGAGTTTCTGCAAAAGTGGCAACAGTTCGCTGCCTTGTTCCAGATAATAGTCGGCTTGCCAGTCGCGGGGATCATCGTCCGCGTCGATGTAGCCGAAGGCCGCCACGGCTGTTTCCATGCCTGCGTTCTGGCCGGCCTGAATGTCCCGCAGGTGGTCGCCGACGTACAGGCAGTTGGCCGGGCTGACGTTGTCATCGCGGGCCGCGATCAGCAGGCCTTCCGGATCCGGTTTGCGCTGTTTGACGTGGTCCGGACAAATGACGGGTCCCACCCGTTGATGGAGGTCGAGCCCTTCCAGTACCGGGCCGGTAAAACGGGCCGGTTTGTTGGTGACGATGCCCCAGGGCAGCTGCTGGGTGTCGAGCCAGTCGAGTACTTCGGCCAGGCCGGGAAACAGCACGGTATCCACGGCCAGGTGTTGTTCGTAGGCATTGAGCAGTTCGTCCAGCAGGGGCGCAAAGCTGGCATCGCCCGGCCCGACACCGAAGCCCAGCTCGGTGAGTGCGCGGGCGCCGTTGGAGACGTTGGCGCGTACGGCAGAGTAAGTGACTTCCGGGCGGCCGTGTTTTTTCAGTAGGGCATTCAGCACCGTGTAAAAGTCCGGTGCGGTATCAATCAGGGTGCCGTCGAGATCGAAGTAAACGGCTTCCAGCTTTTCCATGTATTCTCTCTACAGAGTCGCCGTAGGAGCGCCGCTTGAGGCGCGAAGTGAGCGCGGCGGAATACCGAAACGCCTTCGCGCCTCAAGCGGCGCTCCTACAGGGGGAATTTATTCGCCCTTGCGGGCGTGCATCAGATAGTTCACGGATACATCCCGGTTCAGCTTGTACACCTGCGTTAGCGGGTTGTAGACCATGCCGGCGGTGTCTTTGACTTCCAGCCCGGCATCGCGGGCCCAGCCGGCCAATTCCGACGGTTTGATCAGTTTGGCGTATTCGTGGGTGCCGCGGGGCAGCAGGCGCAGCACATATTCCGCCCCGACAATGGCAAACATGAATGCCTTGGGGTTGCGATTGATGGTGCTGAAGAACACCTGCCCGCCAGGTTTTACCAGCGTGGCGCAGGCGCGGATCACTGAGGACGGGTCCGGTACGTGTTCCAGCATTTCCAGACAAGTGACCACGTCATATTGACCAGCGCGCTGTTCGGCGATCTGTTCTGCCGGGGTTTGCAGGTATTCCACGGCCACGCCGGCTTGTTCGGCATGAATGCGCGCCACGGCCAGCGGCGCTTCCCCCATGTCGATGCCAGTCACTTCCGCGCCACGGCGGGACATGCCTTCGGAAAGCAGGCCGCCACCACAGCCGATGTCGATGACTTTCTTGCCCGGCAGGCTGACGCGCTCGTCGATATAATTCAGGCGCAGGGGGTTGATGTCGTGGAGCGGGCGGAACTGGGAATTCGGGTCCCACCATTGCTCGGCCAGGGCGTTGAACTTGGCGATTTCACCCGCGTCTACGTTCTGTTTGTTAGAGGGGGGCGTTTGGGCTTGTTGTTCAGTCACGGTCGGCTCCGGCAATTTTTTCCTGCCACTGCTGGGCATTGTTGAGGATCAGGGCTTCATTGAGCGTGGTCAGCTGACGGTTGTCCATCAGGCAGCGCCCGCCGACCCAAGTGTGGGTAATCTGATCGCGGGTGGCGGCGTAAATCAATTGGGCCACCGGATCATAGACCGGTTGGGTTTCCAGTCGGTTCAAGTCCACCGCCACCATGTCCGCCTGCTTGCCGATTTCCAGCGAGCCGATTTCGTCATCTCGACCCAACGCTTTGGCGCCATTCAGGGTGGCCATTTTCAGTGTTTCCATGGCGGGTTGGGCATCGGCCTGCAGGCTCACGCCCTTGGTCAGGAAGGCCGCGGTGCGGGCTTCGCCGAGCATGTCCAGGTCGTTATTGCTGGCGGCGCCGTCGGTGCCCAGTGCCACGTTGATGTTGGCCTTGCGCAGTTTTTCCACCGGGGCAAAGCCGCTGGCCAGCTTCAGGTTGGATTCCGGGCAGTGCACCACGTGAGTGCCGGTCTCGGCCACCAGCGCGATCTCGTCGTCGGTGAGCTGGGTCATGTGCACGGCCAGCAGGCGTGGCGACAGCAGGCCGAGGTTGTGCAAGCGGGTGAGCGGGCGCTCGCCGGTGTTGCCCACGGCCATCTGGATTTCGCCAGCGGTTTCATGCACATGCATCATTACGGGCACATCCAGCTCTTCGGCCAGGGTGATCACTTTCTGTAGCGGTGCATCGGACACGGTGTACGGTGCGTGGGGGCCGAATCCGATCTGGATGCGTGGCTCATGCTGCCATTCGTCCATGGCGTCCGTGGCCAGGCGCAGGTAGTCCTCCGGCCCGGAGCCCATGGGGGTGGGGAAATCCAGCAGCGGGCAGAACAGGCTGGCGCGCAGGCCGGCTTCCACGGTGGCGCGGGCCGCATGGGCGGGGAAGAAATACATATCGGCAAAGCAGGTGGTGCCGGAGCGGATCATTTCCGCCGCCGCCAACCGGGTGCCGTCGTACACAAAGCTCTCGCTGATAAAGCGCCCTTCGGCGGGCCAGATATGTTTTTCCAGCCAGGTCATCAGGGGCAAGTCGTCGGCGATGCCGCGCAGCAGGTTCATCGCTGCGTGGGTGTGCGCATTGACCAGGCCGGGGATCAGCAGGTGATCACCCAGATGCTGTTGTTCCTCGCTTTGCCACTTTTCGTTGGCCAGGGCGCTGGGCAGCAAGTCGGCAATACGGCCGTCCTTGACCACCAGGGCATGGTTTTCCAGTACAGTGCCCTGCGGGGCGACGGGGGCAATCCAGCGGGCGTGGACGATCAGGTCGGCCTGATGGTCGCTCATGCATAACTCCTTGACGGAACAGGGGGCTGCGGCCCCGAATTATGCGCCGCAGTATAGCCTGTCACGGCGCGTTTTGCCTTTGCTCTATGGTGAGAAAGTGCTCTGGCACTGGCGAAGAAAAGCCATCTTGCGAGGATCGACGCGAGTATGGCGCCGATACCGTCCAGCTGTGCTATCATCCGGGGCTTTTCCGGGCTTTATGAGCCGGAATTCGCGACGGTAGTGGAGCCGGGTAGGGCGTCTGCCCCCTGAAATTCCACTGCCTATAAGAACAGACTGCACGGGCGGCCATGGGCATCCCGTGAAATCGGCCCCGAAAACGGGCCGGCTTGGGGAAGCCGCAGGGGCTTTCCCAACACCTTGTGGATAGTAAGGATCGCTATGACGGATCTCGCCAGAGAAGTTACCCCGGTCAACATCGAAGACGAACTCAAGCAGTCATACCTGGATTACGCCATGAGCGTAATCGTCGGGCGGGCGTTGCCGGACGTGCGCGATGGCCTCAAGCCGGTGCACCGCCGTGTGCTGTTTGCCATGCACGAGCTGAACAACGACTGGAACAAGCCCTACAAGAAATCGGCCCGTGTGGTCGGTGACGTAATTGGTAAATACCACCCCCACGGTGATTCCGCGGTGTATGACACCATCGTGCGGATGGCGCAGCCTTTTTCCCTGCGCTACATGCTGGTGGATGGTCAGGGTAACTTTGGTTCCATCGATGGTGACTCCGCCGCTGCCATGCGTTACACCGAAGTGCGCATGGCCAAGATCGCCCACGAGCTGCTGGCGGATCTGGACAAGGAAACCGTGGATTTCGTCGATAACTACGACGGCACGGAAAAGATTCCCGATGTGATGCCCACCCGGGTGCCCAACCTGCTGGTAAACGGTTCTTCCGGTATTGCCGTCGGCATGGCCACCAATATCCCGCCTCATAATCTGGGTGAAGTGGTGGATGGCTGTCTGGCGCTGATTGATGACGACAGCCTGACCCCGGACGACCTGATGGAATACATCAAGGGCCCGGATTTCCCCACCGCCGGTATCATCAATGGCCGCGCCGGTATCGTGCAGGCTTACCGCACTGGCCGTGGCCGCGTATACATGCGCGCCCGCGCCGAGATCGAGGCCACGGACAAGAGCGGTAAAGAAGCCATCATTGTCACCGAGATCCCGTATCAGGTGAACAAGGCGCGGTTGATCGAGAAGATCGCCGAGTTGGTGAAAGACAAGAAGATTGAAGGCATTACCGAGCTGCGCGACGAATCCGATAAAGAAGGGATGCGCGTGGTGATCGAGCTGCGCCGTGGCGAAAATGCCGAGGTGGTGCTCAACAACTTGTACCAGCAGACCCAGATGGAGTCTGTGTTCGGTATTAATACCGTGGCGTTGGTTGACGGTCAGCCCAAGATTCTTAACCTGCGCGAGCTGCTGGATGCCTTTATCCGCCACCGCCGTGAAGTGGTGACCCGTCGTACCGTGTTCGAGCTGCGCAAGGCTCGTGAAAAAGCGCACTTGCTGGAGGGCCTGGCGGTTGCCCTGAGCAACATCGACCCGGTGATCGAGCTGATCAAAGCCTCTCCCAGCGGCGCCGAGGCTAAAGCCAAACTGCTGGACAAGGGCTGGAAGCCCGGTGACGTGTTGCAGATGCTGGAGCGGGCCGGTGGCGAGAACGCGGCGCGCCCGGATGGCTTAGAAGAACAGTATGGCCTGGTGGATGGCCTATATCACCTGAGCCCAGAACAGGCTCAGGCGATTCTGGACCTGCGCTTGCAGAAGCTGACCGGCCTGGAACGGGAAAAGCTGATCAGTGACTACCAGGAATTGCTGGAGCAGATCGCTGAATTGCTGAAGATTCTGGGTAATCCGGAACGCCTGATGGAGGTGATCCGCGAAGAGTTGCAGGCGGTACGCGAAGAATACGCCGACGAGCGTCGCTCCGAGATCGTGGCCTCCCGTCAGGACTTCAGCATGGAAGACCTGATCGCCGAAGAAACCGTGGTGGTGACCCTGTCTAACGGTGGTTACGCCAAGATGCAGCCCATCGACACTTATCGCGCCCAGAAGCGGGGTGGCCGCGGCAAGTCCGCCGGGCAGCTGAAAGACGAAGATTATGTGGAACATCTGCTGGTAGCCGGCACCCACGACACCCTGTTGCTGTTTACCGATGCGGGCAAGGTGTTCTGGCTGCGTACCTTCGAGTTGCCCCAGGGCGGTCGGGCATCGCGCGGCAAGCCGATCGTGAATTTGTTGCCGGCACTGGGTAATGAAGAACGCATTACGGCCATCCTGCGTCTGGATGCGGAAATGGTGCGCCAGCAGAAGGCCGACGCGGAAGATGATGCCGTTGATGTCGAGGATGCGGCGGACGTTATTGAAGACGAAGTGGATAGTGAGGTTGAGGGTGAAGTCGAGGCGGTGGCCGATACTGTTCCCGGGCCCTTTATCTTCATGGCCACCTCCAGCGGTATCGTCAAGCGAACTGCGCTGGCTAACTTCGCCCGTCCGCGCAGCTCCGGTCTTATCGCGGTCAAATTGCAGGAAGGCGAGCACCTGGTGAATGTGGCCATTACTCAAGGCCACGAAGACATCATGCTGGTTGCCCGCAACGGCAAAGCGGTGCGCTTCCATCAGTCCAAGGTGCGCGTCATGAGCCGTCTGGCCCGTGGTGTGCGAGGTATCAAGCTGGCCGAAGGGGTGGACGTTATTTCCCTGATCGTGCCGGAAGAAGATGGCCAGATCCTCACTGCCTCCGAACATGGCTACGGTAAGCGTACTCCGCTCACCGACTATCCCACTAAAGGTCGTGGTGGCCAGGGTGTGATTGCCATGGTGATCAATGAGCGAAATGGTGAGCTGGTTGGTGCCACCCAGGTGTTCGGCGAAGAAGATATCATGCTGATTTCCAACCAGGGCACCCTGGTGCGTACCGGTGTGAATCAGGTGAGCACGTCTGGCCGTAATACCCAGGGTGTCCGCTTGATCCGTCTGGCTGATGGCGAAGCCCTCTGTGGTCTGGCCACTATCCCCGAGCTGGAAGGTGTCGAGGAAGAGGAAGGTGAAGACGGCGAGGTGATCGAAGGGGAAGCGTCCTCGGAAGCACCGGAATCCGACGCCAGCGACGACGCTGAGGAATAAAGCCTCAGAAGCGAGTGACGAGTAACGAGTCTCGAAGAGCAATAGCAGAAAGCGCTTTTGCATTTCGCAGCTCGAAACTTGTCACTCGCAACGCTTGTCACGCTTTTAACCCGATATCAGGGCAAGGGCGGGCAAGCGGAATGATGAGCAAGGTAATTCCCAAGCCCGGCCCCGCCGGGCTTCTTTGATTAACCGGATTCGTTTAAACGGAGAAAATGCATGTCCCGCGCCTATAACTTCTGCGCAGGCCCGGCGGCGTTGCCGCAGGCGGTACTCGAACAAGCCCAGCAGGAAATGCTGGATTATCGGGGACTGGGTCTTTCCATTATGGAAATGAGCCACCGCGATAACGTCTTTGTAGAGATTGCCGAGCAGGCAGAGAAAGACCTGCGCGATCTGATGGGCATCAGCGATGATTACGCTGTGCTGTTCTTGCAGGGCGGGGCGTCCAGCCAGTTCGCCATGGTGCCGATGAACCTGTTGGGTGAAGGGCAAACGGCGGATTACATCAACACCGGGCAGTGGTCCAAGAAAGCCATCAAGGAAGCGGGCCGTTACGGCAAGATCAATGTGGCGGCCAGCAGTGAAGACACCAATTTCAGTACCGTGCCGCCGCAGGACAGCTGGAACCTGTCTGATAACCCGGCCTATGTGCATTACTGCCCCAATGAGACCATTGGTGGCCTGGAATACAGCTTTGTGCCGGCGGTAGGTGACACCCCGCTGGTGGCGGACATGAGCTCGACCATCCTGTCCCGGCCAGTGGATGTGAACCAGTACGGGCTGATTTATGCCGGTGCCCAGAAAAATATCGGCCCGGCCGGCCTGACTCTGGTCATCGTGCGTAAGGACCTGCTCGGCAAAGCCTCAAGCAGTGTTCCTGCCATGCTCAATTACCAGATCCATGCCGACAACGGCAGCATGTACAACACCCCGCCCACCTATGCCTGGTACCTGTCTGGTCTGGTGTTCTCCTGGCTGAAAAAGCAGGGCGGCGTGGGCAACATGGGTGAAATAAACCAGCGCAAAGCAGAAAAGCTGTATGGTTTTATTGATGCCAGCGGTTTGTACAGCAACCCGGTAGAGGTGATCAGCCGCAGCCGCATGAATGTGCCTTTTGTCCTGGCTGATGACCGTCTCGACAAGCCGTTCCTGGATCAGGCTCAGGCAGCTGGCCTGTTGAATCTCAAAGGTCACCGCAGCGTGGGTGGCATGCGCGCGAGCATCTACAATGCGGTGCCGGAAGCGGCGGTGGATGCGCTGATTGCCTTTATGGCAGAGTTTGAAAAGAAACACGGCTAGACGCTTCAGGCAACACGCATCACGCCATACTTGCCAGGGTAGTGCAGGTGTTTAGCGACGAGATTGTTTGAGAGGTGGGTAGAACAATGGATTTGAATGGTTGGCACGAAATCGCAACGAATGCTCCCACGCCTGTTCGCGTGTTGCGTGATGCGTGCTGCATGCTTGCGAGGGCAGAATGACCGATTCTCTGGATTCCCTGCGTAACCAGATCGACGAGCTGGATCAAAAACTTCAGGACCTGCTCAACGAGCGCGCGACTTTGGCCCATAAAGTGGCTGAGGTGAAAACGGCCACCGACCCCAACCCGGTTTTCTACCGGCCTGAGCGTGAAGCCCAGGTGCTGCGTCGGGTCAAAGAGCGTAATCAGGGGCCGCTGGATGGCGAGACCATGGCGCGCTTTTTCCGTGAAGTGATGAGCGCCTGCCTGGCGCTGGAACAGCGCATGAAGGTGGCGTTTCTGGGGCCGGAAGGTACCTTTACCCAGCAGGCTGCCCTCAAGCATTTTGGTCATGCAGTGGAGAGCCTGCCGCTGGGTGCCATTGATGAAGTCTTTCGTGAAGTGGAATCCGGTGCCGCCAACTACGGTGTGGTGCCAGTGGAAAACTCCACTGAAGGGGTGGTGAACCACACCCTGGATACGTTCATGACCTCCAGCCTGAAAATCTGCGGGGAAGTGGAACTGCGTATTCATCATCATCTGCTGGCGGGTGAGCATACCCGCCAGGACAAGGTGACTCGGGTGTATTCCCACCAGCAGACGCTGGCCCAGTGTCGTCAGTGGCTGGACGCCCACATGCCCGGGGTAGAGCGGATCGCGGTTAGCTCCAATGCCGAGGCAGCGCGCCGCCTGAAAGATGAATGGAATGCCCTGGCCATTGCCGGGGAAATGGCGGAAGAGCTTTATGGGCTCACTGCCGTACAACGCAACATTGAAGATCGCCCGGACAACACCACCCGCTTTATTATCATCGGTCGCCAGGACACGCCGGCCTCCGGCTGCGACAAAACCAGCCTGATGATCAGCGGCAAGAACCGCCCGGGGTTGTTGTACGAAGTGTTGTCCCCCTTCCGGGACGAAGGCATCAACCTGACCCGTCTGGAATCCAGGCCCTCACGCACTGCCAACTGGAGCTATGTGTTCTTCGTGGATTGCGAAGGCCACAAGGAAGATGCGGCCTTGCAGGCGGTGCTGGATAAACTGGAAGCCGCCGGCAATACCATCAAGCTGCTGGGCTCGTATCCCAAGGCAGTGCTTTAGAACGCTCGAAGCCTGATGCAGGATGCCTGACGCTGGAAGACACCCCTCGTCAGGCATTGGGCGTCCGGCATCAGGCCTGAAATTGCGGAGCGAATATGGACTACATCAAACTCGCCAACAACGGTATCCAGCAGCTCAAGCCCTACGAGCCGGGCAAGCCCATCGAGGAGCTGGAGCGTGAGCTGGGCGTCACCGATATCGTCAAGCTGGCCAGTAACGAGAATCCGCTGGGGGCCAGCCACAAGGCGCTTCATGCCCTTAAACATCTCCACGATCTGCATCTGTATCCGGATGGCGCCACGTTTTCCCTGAAAGCGGCCTTGTCGGAGAAGCTGGGTGTGGACAGCGCGCAGCTGACACTGGGTAACGGTTCCAACGATGTACTGGATCTGGTTGCCAGGGCTTACCTGCAGGAAGGCGACGAAGCGATTTTCTCCGAATACGCTTTTGCGGTGTACCCGATTGCAACCCTGGCCTGCAACGCCAAGCCGGTGCAGGTGCCTTCCAATCTGTTTGGTCACGATCTGGCGGCCATGGCCGAGGCTGTGACCGATCGCACCCGGGTGATTTTTGTTGCCAACCCGAACAACCCCACCGGCACCTGGTTTAATGCTCATGCCCTGGATGAATTCCTGTCACGGATTCCCGATCGGGTGGTTGTGGTGCTGGATGAGGCCTACGTGGAGTATGTGGAAGAAAGCCACTACCCGAATGGGATTGAACGACTGGCCAAACACCCTAACCTGATCGTGACCCGCACTTTCTCCAAGATCTATGGTCTCGCCGGGCTGCGGGTGGGGTATGGCATCTCCAGCCCGCAGATCGCCGATGTGCTGAATCGCGTGCGCCAGCCGTTCAATGTGAATACGCCGGCACAGGTGGCGGCGGAAGCGGCCCTGCAGGATGACGATCACATCGAAAACTCCCGCAGCGAGAACACCTCAGGTCTGGTGCAGATCGCCGAAGGCCTGCAGAAGCTGCATCTTGAGCAGATCCCTTCCGTAGCCAATTTCATTGCCTTCGATTGTGGCCGTGACGCCATGCCTGTCTATGAAGGGCTCTTGAAGCAGGGAGTGATCGTGCGTCCGCTGGGAGGTTACGGCATGCCCAACCACCTGCGCGTCACCGTGGGCACCAGCCGCGAAAATGAACGCTTCCTGGATGCGCTCAAGCATGTGCTGAAGGATTTGGCGGATGGGTAACGTCAAAACCTTGGAAATGCCCGCTGTAGGAGCACCTCTTGAGGTGCGAACCTGCTTGCGGCATGCCGTGCCAGATTCGGTTCGCACCTCAAGAGGTGCTCCTACAATGCGAAGCGGGAGCGTTTGCCATGCCTGAACCTCTCTTCAATCGCATTGCCGTTATTGGCCTTGGCTTGATTGGCGGCTCTTTCGCTGCCGCCGCTCGCGAAAACGGCCTGGCCCGTTCCATCGTGGCCGGTTCCCGCTCCGAGCGTACCCTGGAGCAGGGCATCGCTTTGGGCGTGGTCGACGAGGGCAGTCAGGATCTTGCCGAGGCCGTGGACGGCTCCGATCTGGTGTTCGTGTCCACCCCCGTGTCCGCCATGGGGAAGGTGCTGGCGGCTTTGAAACCGGGCCTGTCCGGCACGGCCATCGTCACCGATGGCGGCAGTGTGAAAGGCAACGTGGTTACGGCCGCCCGTGAAGCGCTGGGGGAACATTTCTCCCGGTTTGTGCCCGGCCATCCTATTGCCGGCAAGGAAAAAAGCGGTGTGACCGCCGCCGATGCCCAGTTGTATCGCGATCACCGGGTGATCCTGACGCCCACTGATGCCACCGACCCGGCGGCCACCGCCAAAGTGCGGGCCATCTGGACGGCCATGGGCGCGGAAGTGTTGCAGATGTCGCCGGATTACCACGACCAGGTCTTGGCGGAAACCAGCCATTTGCCGCATCTGTTGGCGTTCTCACTGGTGGATACGCTGGCCAGGCAGGGAGATTCCACCGAGATCTTCCGCTATGCTGCCGGCGGTTTTCGCGACTTCACCCGCATCGCCAGCTCTGATCCGGTGATGTGGCACGACATCTTTCGTGAAAACAAGGCGGCCTTGCTGCAGGCGCTGGACCAGTTCAGCGACGGCATCGGCCGCTTCCGCCAGGCGGTGGAAAACGAGGATTCCGATGCCCTGATGGGCATCATGACCCGGGCCAATACGGCCCGGGCCCATTTTTTGGCTATGAACGGGCGCACCTCCTATACGCGCGCCCACCATGTTCAGTGTGCAGGTGACGACGTAACCATGACAGACAGTAATGACGCCGCCCAGAATCCCACTTTTGTGGTAACACCGGGTGGTCAGCTACAGGGCCGCCTGCGCGTGCCCGGCGATAAATCCATGTCCCACCGTTCCATCATGCTTGGTTCGCTGGCAGAAGGGGTGACCCAGGTAGAAGGCTTCCTGGAAGGGGAGGATGCTTTGGCGACCCTGCAGGCATTCCGCGACATGGGGGTAGTGATTGAAGGTCCCCATAACGGTCAGGTAACGATTCACGGGGTCGGACTGCATGGCCTCAAAGCACCGGGTAAAGCGTTGTACATGGGCAACTCTGGCACCTCCATGCGCCTGCTGACCGGCTTGTTGGCCGGCCAGGCCTTCGATGTGGAGCTGACCGGGGATGCCTCCCTGTCCAAACGCCCCATGGAGCGCGTCGCCAAACCGCTGCGGGAGATGGGCGCCCAGATCACCACGGGCGAGCAGGGGCGTCCCCCGGTGCGGATTCGTGGCGGCCAGCCGCTCAAGGGTTTCCATTACGACCTGCCCATGGCATCTGCTCAGGTGAAATCAGCCGTGCTGCTGGGCGGCTTGTACGCCGAGGGTGAAACCTCTGTGACCGAGCCGGCTCCCACTCGGGATCATACCGAGCGGATGCTGGGCGGGTTTGGCTATGACGTGCGCCGCGACGGCCCCACCAGCGCGCTGACGGGCGGTGGCACACTGTCGGCCGGCAAGCTGGAAGTGCCGGCGGACATCTCCTCCGCCGCGTTCTTCCTGGTGGGGGCGTCCATCGCGGCCGACAGCGAAGTGACCTTGCCGCACGTGGGCATCAACCCTACACGCACTGGCGTGATCGACATTCTCAAACTGATGGGGGCGGATATTCGCCTGGAAAATCAGCGAGATGCCGGCGGCGAGCCGGTGGCGGACCTGGTCGTCAAGGCGGCGCCGCTCAAGGGAATCGAGATCCCCGAAGCGCTGGTGCCGCTGGCCATCGACGAGTTTCCGGCGATCTTCATCGCTGCGGCCTGCGCCGAAGGCGAGACAATCCTGCGCGGCGCGGAAGAGCTGCGCGTGAAGGAATCCGACCGCATCCAGGTGATGGCCGATGGCCTGGCCGCACTGGGCGTGAGCCATGAGGTGTTCGAAGACGGCATTCGTATCACCGGTGGTGCGTTTGGTGGTGGTGAGATCCAGTCCCATGGTGATCACCGCATCGCCATGAGCTTTGCCATGGCCGCCCTACGGGCCACTGGCCCCATTACCATTCATGATTGCGCCAACGTGGCTACCAGCTTCCCAGGGTTCGCCCAGTTAGCGACCCATGCGGGCCTGAAGCTGGAGGTGAAATGACCCCGATTTTAACCATTGATGGGCCGGTATCATCCGGCAAAGGCACCGTGGCCCGCCTGGTGGCAATCCGCCTGGGCTGGCATCTGCTGGATTCCGGTGCCTTGTACCGTGTGCTTGGATATTATGCGCAAAATCAAGGGGTTGCCCTGGATGATGAGCCTGCACTGATCGCTCTTGCGGAAGATTTGCCGGTGCGGTTTGTGGAGCAGGAAGGTGATACCGCGGTGATGCTTGCGGGTGAGGATGTATCCAATATCATTCGCCAGGAAAGTGTCGGCGAACTGGCCAGCCAGGTGGCCGTGCTGCAGCCCGTGCGCGACGCCTTGTTGGCCCGTCAGCGGGCTTTTGCCGAGTCCCCCGGACTGGTGGCGGATGGCCGTGACATGGGCACTGTGGTGTTTACCTCCGCCCCCCTCAAGATTTACCTGACTGCCAGCGCTGAAGAGCGCGCCAGACGGCGCTTTGAGCAGTTGAAGGAAAAGGGCTTTGGTGCTACCCTCGCGACCCTCGTCGAGGACATCCGCACCCGGGATGATCGTGACATGAACCGTGAGGTGGCGCCATTGCGCCCGGCAGACGATGCCGTGGTGATCGATTCCACCACCATGACGGTTGATGACGTGGTAAACCGGATTCTTGATGAGGCTGCCGCACGTCAGTTGGCGTAACGGTAGCACACACTTCGTTAGCGCCCTCCGGTTGATTGCCATCGCGGGGCAACTCTGTGTTAAGCGGCCGATCTGCTCAACCCTGAAAAAGTAAGCCAGCTGGGGAAGGGCGGATCTCATCTATTGACTAACCCATGTCTGCTGGTTGGCATGTGCGAAAACTTGAGTGAATTTCATGACTGAATCTTTTGCTGATCTCTTTGAAGAAAGCCTAAAGGACCTGGACGTTGCCCGTGGCTCCATTATCAAGGGTACTGTTGTATCCATCGATAGCGACTGGGTAACCGTTAACGCAGGCCTGAAATCCGAAGGCATTATTGCCCGTGACGAATTCATTAACGAGGCAGGCGAACTGGAAATCGTCGAAGGCGATGAAGTAGACGTAGCCGTAGATGCCATCGACGATGGCATGGGCTTCACCCGCCTGTCCCGTGAAAAAGCCAAGCGCGCCGAAGTATGGGGCGAGCTGGAAAAAGCTTTCGACGAAGACGAGATCGTAAAAGGTATGATTTCCGGCAAAGTGAAGGGTGGCTTCACTGTCGATATCGGCCCGATCCGCGCCTTCCTGCCAGGCTCTCTGGTTGATATCCGTCCGGTTCGCGACGTTGCGCACCTGGAAGGCAAAGAGCTGGACTTCAAGGTCATCAAACTCGATCCCAAGCGTAACAACGTGGTGGTTTCCCGTCGTGCGGTGATGGAAGCAGAGCACAGCGCAGAGCGCGAGCAGCTGCTGGAATCCCTGCAGGAAGGCATGGAAGTCAAGGGTATCGTGAAGAACCTGACCGACTACGGTGCGTTCGTAGATCTGGGTGGCATCGACGGCCTGCTGCACATCACCGACATGGCCTGGAAGCGTATCAAGCACCCGAGCGAGATCGTGGAAGTTGGCCAGGAAATCGACGTCAAGGTACTCAAGTTCGACCGCGAGAAGATGCGTGTCTCCCTGGGTCTGAAGCAGCTGGGCGAAGATCCGTGGCACGATATCGTCGGCAAGTACCCGGAAGGTACCCGCGTGAAAGCCAAGGTGACCAACCTGACCGACTACGGCTGCTTTGCCGAAATCGAAGAAGGTGTGGAAGGCCTGGTTCACGTTTCCGAAATGGATTGGACCAACAAGAACATCCACCCGTCCAAGGTTGTAGAGATCGGCGACGAAGTGGAAGTGATGATCCTGGACATCGACGAAGACCGTCGTCGTATCTCCCTGGGTATCAAGCAGTGCCAGTCCAACCCGTGGGATGCCTTCGAGCAGAAGTACCAGAAAGGCGAGCGCATCAGCGGCAAAATCAAGTCCATCACTGACTTCGGCATCTTCATCGGCCTGGAAGGCGGTATCGATGGTCTGGTTCACTTGTCCGACATTTCCTGGGAAGAGCAGGGCGAAGACGCCGTGCGTAACTTCAACAAGGGCGATGAGCTGGAAACCGTGGTACTTTCTATCGACGCAGAGCGCGAAAGAATTTCCTTGGTATCAAGCAGTTGACAGATGATCCGTTTGCTCAGTATGTTGCTGCTAACGATAAGGGTGCAATTGTTAAGGGCGTAGTGAAAGCAGTCGACGCGAAAGCGGCCACTGTTGAGCTGGCTGAGAACGTTGAAGGTACCCTGCGTGCCAGCGAAATCAGCCGCGATCGCGTTAACGATGCGACCGAGGTTCTCAAGGTTGGTGACGAGGTGGAAGCCAAAATCACCAACGTTGATCGCAAGAACCGTGTTCTCAGCTTGTCCATCAAGTCCAAGGATCAGGCTGATGAGCGTGAAGCCGTCGAAGGCCATCAGGAGCAGCAAGACGCTAACGCTCCGAAGACCATTGGCGACTTGATCAAGAAGCAAATGGAAAGCAGCAACGAGTCATAAACGGCTCCTCCCGGGGGCCGGCATCGCGCCGGCCCCACTGGGCTGGGAGCCCAGGGAGTAAGCTGTAATGGCATTAACCAAGTCAGAACTGATTGAGCGCATTGCCGACCGGCAAGCGCAGCTGTCCCCCAAGGATGTGGAGCTGGCAGTCAAGACCTTGATCGAGCAAATGGCCGATTCCCTGGCCGGCGGTGGTCGCATTGAAATTCGCGGCTTCGGCAGTTTTTCCCTCCATTTCCGCGCCCCCCGCGTGGGTCGCAATCCCAAAACCGGTGCCAGCGTCGAGCTGCACGGTAAATACGTTCCTCACTTCAAACCTGGCAAAGAGCTCCGTGAGCGTGTCAATGAATCGCTGACAGACTCAGGCGAAGATGTTGATAATAACGGCAGTGACGGCAATCAAGCTGCCGCCAGTTAGTGTTGCCCGGCTTTCGAGCCTGGCCAGAAAAGGACGTTCCCGATGCGAAACCTTTACCGGATTCTGGTAATTCTGGCCGTTGTGGCCATTTTTCTTGTCGCCTTCCTCTTTGTTACCAGCAATCGTGATCTGGTGATGATCGATCTCTTGGTGGATGCCTGGCAGTGGCAGGTCTCACTGGGCGTACTGGTGGTCTCTGTGCTGGCCATTGGCTTGCTGGTGGGCCTGCTGGCCGGGGTTGGCCTGCGTGGCATCAAGGGCCTGTTTTCATGAGCGAATCGTTGTGGCTGATTCCGCTGTTTTTTGTGGCCATTTCTGCCGGTTTTTTCATGGGGCGGCGCGAAAGCAAGCGGCGCCAGCGCCGCCGCATGGCGTCTTTGTCCAAGGACTATGTGGCCGGTATTAACTTCTTCCTCAATGAAGAGCCGGACAAGGGCATCGAAGCCTTGCTCAATAGTCTGGATGTGAGCGAAGAGGGGCTGGAGACCCATCTGGCCCTGGGTAAGTTGTTCCGCAAGCGGGGCGAGTTTGACCGTGCCGCGCAGTTGCATACTCATCTGCTTGAACATGGCGACTATGGTCGGCCGGTGCAGGAAGAAATTCAGTTGGAGCTGGCACAGGATTATCTGGCCAGCGGCATCTTTGATCTGGCCGAACAGGTACTGCTGGAAATGCTGGACCAGGATTGCCAGGCCAAAGATGAAGTGTGCGAACAATTGATGGGCCTGTACGAACAGGAGCGTGACTGGGTCAACGCTATCAGCATGGGCGAGCGCCTGCTCAAGAACCGTGCGAACCTGGCGCCGGTGCTGGCCCAGTTCTGCTGTGAACAGGCGGAAACCCTGCGTCGGGACGGCGATACCAATCCGGCCCGCCGCATGCTGCGCCGGGCGCTGTCATTCGATAACCAGTGCGTGCGCGCCAGCCTGACGGAAGGTGACCTGGAAATGGCGGAATCCAACTGGGGCACCGCGATTGATGCCTTTCAACGAGTCTGGAATCAGGACAGCGATTTCTTTGATGAAACACTGGAGCGTCTGCGACAGTGTTTTCAGCATCAGGAAAAGGAAGAAGATTTCATCCAGATGCTGGCCGATTACAGTGCAGAGAAACCCAGTACCACGCGTATTTTGTTGCTCTCTGAAACGTTAAAAGAGCGTTATGGTGACAAGGAAGCCGCGGATTTTATTCGTGAATATATGAAGGCCAACCCGTCCGTGCGGGGGCTCAACCGCATCATCGATATGAGCCTGGCCAGCACCGCCGAGGGTGAGGCCCGTGAGCATCTGGACATGCTCAAGCAGGTTTCGGAGAAGCTGCTGAGCGACAAGAGCCTGTACAAGTGCCGCCGCTGTGGCTTTGAAACGCCATTGATGCAATGGCGCTGCCCAAGCTGCAAGCGCTGGGGCACCATCAAGCCGGTGGTGAAGGAAGTTTAAAGCAGTTACCAGCTGCCGCTGATTGGATTAAGAACCAGGGCGCTCCCTGGATTCCGGGGTTTCTACGGAGCTGCTGTAGGAGTCCCGCTTGAGGGACGAACCGTGCGAAGCACGGAATTGATCCGCAGGGCGATCAGGCATTTTCGGGCTCTACGGGCCTCTAAGAATGGCTTCCCTTTGGTGGCCTCGCTACGCTCGGTTCGCACCTCAAGCGGTGCTCCTACAAAAGCCGCCTGCAGGACGATTAAAGCTTGCCACTGCCCATTCTTGAACCGCTTCTGCGCAGCGCCTACCATAGCCCCGCCTACCACCACTCAGGATCTCTGCCATGCCCATTTCCAGCCCCGTTATTGTCGCACTGGACTATCCCGATGCAGCCCAGGCTTTGGCCATGGCCAAGCAACTGGATCCGACCAAGGTGCGGGTAAAGGTGGGCAAGGAAATTTTTACCCGCAGTGGCCCGGTGGTGGTGGAGTCATTGCATAAGCTGGGTTTCGAGGTCTTTCTCGATCTGAAATTCCATGACATTCCCAATACCGTGGCGGGTGCTGTCGCTGCGGCTGCAGACATGGGCGTGTGGATGGTGAATGTACACGCCAGTGGCGGCCAGCGGATGATGGAAGGCGCGGCCAATGCCATCGCCAATCACAAGCAGCGTCCACACCTGATTGCCGTGACGGTGTTGACCAGCATGGACGACAGCGACCTGCAGCAGGTGGGCGTGGTGGATGTGCCCAAGGTGCAGGTGCAGCGCCTGGCAGAGCTGGCTAAAGCCTCGGGCATGGATGGCGTGGTCTGTTCCGCCCAGGAAGCGGTAATGCTGAAGCAGGCCTGCGGACCCAGCTTTGAGCTGGTGACACCGGGCATTCGGCCGGAAGGGGCCGAGGCGGGGGACCAGCGTCGTGTATTAACGCCTGTGCAGGCTCGGGACGCTGGTGTGGATTACATGGTAATCGGCCGGCCCATCACCCAGTCCGCAACACCTACGGACGTAGTCGACGCTATATTACACAGCTTGGCATAGCTTGCTTACAGTGCCGCTCGCCACAGGCGGATAACAGCGGCGTTGACCCCTCTCTAAGGTGGGATCTCCATTGAAAAAAGAGAACCGGAGATCTCACATGCAAAAACGTTACCTGGCAATTCTGCCCTTCCTGATGGCACTGACCATGCCAGCGACGGCCGTTGAACTACAATCGGCGCCGACTTCTGACAGCCTCAAGAGCGCATCTGCAGAACAAGAGGATAAGGCAGTGTCTGGCATTGCGACCGCCAAGGAAAAGAGCGAAGCCGCTATCAATTTAAACACTGCTGATATGGCCGAGCTGGAAACGTTGCACGGGGTTGGTCCGAAAACGGCCCAGGCGATTATCGATTTTCGCGATACCCAGGGCGGCTTTACCAGCCCGGATCAGTTGCTGGCCATCAAGGGAATTGGCGAGAAAACGCTGGCGAAAATGCGCGACCAGATCGTGGTGCAATAGCGGGGGACATCAATCGCTGCGCGGGCAGCGCGCCCTGCGCAGCGATTTAGCAGTGAATCAGGGGTGAGGTTCGTTGTCGTCATTGTCCTGATGGTCGACGGCGCTGAGGTCGTCGGCACGGTCCACATCCAATTCAGGCCGCGGCGCCTTGGGAGGGGCGGGCTCGTTGCCTTCTTCGGACTTTTCTCCTTTCTCGCCTTTGCTTTCTTTCTCCTTGCTGGCTTTCTCTGCCTGCGCTTCCACTTCTTCGGTGCTCTTCTCTTCACCGATGCGGAAGGCGGCAAAACCGGCGTGGACCACCTGGTTGACGGCCATGCCGAGCACACGACCGTTGTAAGGGGCGATAATGGCGCTGCCGGTATTGCTGATCGGGTCGGTGACGGTGCCCAGGATCTGGCCTTTCTTCACCTTGTCGTTGAGTTTCACTTCGGAGAGCAGAATCCCGCCCTGGCTGGCACGAATCCATTCTGATTCGAAGAACACAGGCTGTGGCGCGCTCCAGAAACGGCTGGCTTTGCGCATTTCCAGGTTTTCCAGCAGGGTCTCGATGGCTTGCACGCCGTAGTTCACCGCCTGGGTCTCCAGCCGGTTGGGGCCGCCCGCTTCCATGGTCACAGCAATAATGCCGTCTTTTACCGCTGCATCGCGGAGCATGCCGCTCACCCCTGGGCTGTGCAGAACAGTCATGCCGCCAAAGTGCTTGGCAAAGGCCACCACGTCCTGGTTATCCAGGTCTGCGCGCAGCTGGGGCAGGTTGACCCGCTTCTGGGAGCCGGTGTGCAGATCTACCAGATAGTCACAGTGGCTGACGATATTGCTGAACAATGAAGAGGCCACGCGACTGGCGGCGCTGCCATTCTTGTTGCCGGGGAAGTAACGATTCAAATCGCGGCGGTCGCTCAGGTAGCGCGTGCCACTGCGAAAACCGTCCAGATTGACGATAGGGACACCAATCACGGTGCCCGCCAGCTGGTCCGGCTCCAGTTCGTACATGAGCCGGCGAACCATCTCGATGCCGTTCAGCTCGTCACCATGGATGGCAGCGGTAAGGCACAGCTTGGGGCCGGGCTTGTCGCCGTGGGCCACCAGCACAGGCACTGGCGTGGCAATGGATGCGAAGGATTGATCCGGCGTCCAGTGCAGGGTGGCGAAGGTCCCCGGTTCTACTGTCTGGCCCAGCAGGGGCAGGGGGGAGGGTTTTTCCGGCTCTGACTCGGCGTTGCCAGACTCTTCGTCTGCATCACTCTCGCTGGTATCCGCCCGGTGAGGGGGTTTGTTGGGCGTGTCGGCATCGGTTTCCTGCTGCCGCTCCAGTGCGCGCTCTTCGTCTTCCACTTCGGTGGCCCAGACAGGCTGAGCCAGGGCGGTAAGCAATGACAGGATGCTCAAGGTTATCCATGACAGGCGTTTGTGCACAACGGCTCCTTGCGTGTCGTTTTCCGTACGGCGGACGCGGCGCACCCGCGCCTGCGCTAGCCCTGTTGGTCCAGCTCATCCCAGCGGGAAAAAGCCTCTTCCAGTTGCTGCTCCAGCTCACTTTGCCGGGTTTGTGCGGCACTGATGTCAGCCGGCTCACCCTTGTAAAAATCCGGGTCGGACATGCGCGTCTGTACCGCGTCCAGATCCGCTTCCAGCTGTTCAATGCGAGCGGGTAATTGTTCCAGCTCCCGTTGATCCTTATATGACAGTTTCTTGCGGGCAGGCGCAGGCTTTTCCACTACCGCGGCCGGCTTGGCGGGTTTGACGGTTTTTTCCCGCCGGGGTTCCGGGCGTTGCCGTAACCAGTCCTGATAACCGCCCACGTAACTGTTCAACCCACCGTGCTCGAAGACCAGGGTGGAGGTCACCACATTGTCGATGAACTCCCGGTCATGGCTGACCAGCAGCAAGGTGCCCTGGTAGTTGATCAATTGTTCTTCCAGGAGTTCCAGGGTTTCTGCATCCAGATCGTTGGTGGGCTCATCGAGCACCAGCAGGTTGAACGGTTTGGTAAACAGTTTGGCCAGCAGCAGACGGTTACGCTCGCCGCCGGACAGGGATTTCACCGGCTGGCGAACCCGGGCGGGGTCGAACAGAAAATCCTGCAGGTAGCCGATCACATGCTTGTTCTGGCCATTCAGGTTGATCACATCGGAGCCTTCGGCCACGTTGTCGATCACGCTCTTTTCTTCGTCCAGGGTATCGCGCAGCTGGTCGAAGTAGGCCACCTGAAGTTGAGTGCCCTGTTTGACGGTACCGGTATCCGGGGCCAGCCGATCCAGCAACAGGCGAATCAGGGTGGATTTACCGCATCCGTTCGGGCCAAGAATGCCCACCCGGTCGCCGCGCATCAGGGCCACGGAAAAGTCGCGGACAATCTGTTTGCCGCCCACGGCATAGCTGATGTTGTCAGCTTCCACCACAACCTTGCCGGAGTTGTCGCTGCTCTGGATGGTCAGGCTGGCGGTGCCGGTGCGGCTGCGGCGCTGGGAAAATTCGTCGCGCATGGCTTTCAGGGCCCGCACCCGGCCTTCATTGCGGGTGCGGCGGGCCTTGATGCCCTGGCGAATCCATTTTTCTTCCTGGCTCAGTTTTTTGTCGAACTCGGCATTGGCTTTTTCTTCCGCATCCAGCGCCGCTTGTTTGCCGCTCAGGTACTTTTCATAACTGCCTGGCCAACTGGTCAGTTTGCCGCGATCCAGCTCGATGATGCGGGTAGCCAGTGAACGAATGAAGGCCCGGTCGTGGGAAATAAACACCAGGGTGGTGCCAAAATTTTTCAGGAACTCTTCCAGCCACTGGATGGATTCCATGTCCAGGTGGTTAGTGGGCTCGTCCAGCAGCAGGATGTCCGGGTCTTGCACCAGGGCACGGGCCAGCAGTACGCGCCGCTTCATACCGCCGGAAAGGCCGGCGAAAGGCATGTCGCCGTCCAGATTGAGCTTGGACAGCACCGTGTCCACCCGCTGGGACAGCTGCCAGGCACCGCGGGCCTCGATTTCGCTACTCAGTTCTTCAAAACGGGCCAACACTTTGTCGTCCCCGTCGCCCAGATGGTGTACCAGTTCGGCATGTTCGCTGAGCAGGGCGCCTTGCTCCCCCAGCCCTTCGGCCACCATGAAGTGCACGCTGTGTTCCTGGTCATCGGGCACTTCCTGTTCCAGCCGGGCCACACTCAGCCCCTGGGTCTTCTCGATCTGACCGTCATCGGCCTGAATTTCTTCGGCGATGACCTTCATCAGGGTGGACTTGCCCGCCCCGTTACGGCCGATCAGACACAGGCGCTCACCCACGTCGATAGACAGGTTGACGTGGTCCAGCAGCGGTTGTTGGCCATAACTGAGTTGAATGTCGCGAAGGGTAATGAGAGGCATACTGTATAAATCCAGGCATCAGGCAAGACGCAGCACACAACACGGTATACACAGGACAATGGCAAGGCGTGAGAATCAGTGCCTCGCGCCTGAGCCTTTAAGGGCGGAGAATAGCGGCCGGATAAGCGCGGTTTGTCCCGTGTTGAAGCGTGTTGCGTGCTGCGTGCAGCATCTATCTAATTGAACGCGCAGTGTAGCAGCTTGTTACGGGCGTGTACTGGTACTTGGCGCCAGGTCGCTGCAGCATGGTCTGGTAAAGAAAGGCTGGCGGCAGGGCCGCCGCAGGACAAGAAAGAGCAAGCAAGGGAGGGGTAATGTCGGAATTTTTGCGCGAACGCTACGAAGAGGTGGATCTGACGCCGGGGCAGGGCAAGATCACGGCGACGATTTCCATCGGGCTGGGTTTTTTGGCGCTGCTGGGCAGTTTCTGTTTTCTTTACCCTGAACTGTTTACCACGCCTGAATTCAGGGCTTTCTACAATGCCGAGGTGTTGCGCATCGCCTTGTTTATTGGCATTGGTATCGGGTTTATCTGCGGCTTCTTTAGTGTTTTCCGCCATCAGGAGCGTCGTTACGGCATCATCGGTATGGTGCTGGCCTGCATGGCTGCGCTTATTGGTTCCGGGCGTTTGGATGTGTCGCCGGTGGATGGCCGCAGCCTCTATGCCGGCCTGGATTATTTTATCCTGACGCTGCTGGTGCTGGGATTGGTCTTTATTCCGCTGGAGCGTGCCTACCCGAAGAATCGGGAACAGAAGACCCTGCGTGGTGGCTGGGTGACGGATATGAAGTACTTCCTGTTCAGCCACGTGGCTCTGCAGTTAATCAGCTTTTTTACCATTATTCCGATTCAGGTGTTGCTGCACGACAAGGTGCATATCGGCTTCCAGCAGGCCATCGCCAGCCAGCCCCTGTGGCTGCAGTTTATTGAAATTCTGATTGTGATCGATCTGGGCAGTTACTGGATTCACCGTGCCTTCCATGAAGTGCCCTGGTTATGGAAATTCCACGCCGTGCACCATTCCACTACCCAGATGGACTGGCTGGCCTCATCGCGCCTGCATGTGGTGGAAATCATCGCCAATCGCTTTGTTGGCTATCTGCCGATCTTTATCCTCGGCTTCTCGCCCTCGGCGGTGTATGCCTATCTGGTGTTCGTCTCGTTTCATGCCATCTTTATCCATGCCAATGTGCGTTTCCGGTTCCCGGGCGTGCGCTGGCTGATCGCGACGCCGGAATTCCACCATTGGCATCATTCCTCGGAAGACGAAGCCGTGGACAAAAACTACGCCGCCTTCCTGCCCATCTACGATAAACTGTTCGGCACCCTGATCATGCCGGACCGGCTGGCCAGCGAGTACGGTACGCGTGCCAGCACCCAGGTGCCGGAAGGGGTGGTCAAACAGTTCCTGTTCCCGTTCCGTCGGGGCTGAAGGTAAATTTCCCACAGTAACCCTGAAAGTTGAATGTATGGATGACGTGATAGACATGCTGCGCGAACGCCATGACGGCGGTCTTGTCGCGTTGGAGCTACCGGACGAAGACCGGTTGGTGGAAATCGAAGAACAGTTGTTGATCTCCCTGCCCGGGGACTACAAGGAGTTTCTGCTCAACGCCAGCGACATCGTCTGTGGCAGCCTGGAGCCGGCCACGGTAATGGACGACTACGCCCACAACTTCCTTCCGGAAATGGCCGCCAACGCCTGGGATCAGGGCTTGCCGCGATACCTGATTCCCGTTTGTGAGGCTTCCACCGGCATCTATGCCATGTCTCAGGAAGGCGAAGTGGTGCTGTGGGAGCCGGGTAGCGGCATCAATGAAGATGAGGTGTGGGGCAGCATCTGGCAGTGGGCCAGAGAAGTGTGGCTGGAAAGTTAACCCAAAGCCATCAACATGTCCCCTGTAGGAGTTCCCTTCCAGGGGACGAACCTTGCGCAGCAAGGCTTTTCTTCGCAGTGAAATCACCGCTTGTACACAACATCACCTCGCTTGGGCGAGGGTTCGTCCCCTGGAAGGGAACTCCTACTGTAGGGCCTGCAGGCTTCTAGAAACCCGCCAGATCCAACTCATTATTAATCAGCACTACACACTGTGATGCAAACAGCATGGTCGGCCCCAGGCTGATTTTTTCCGTACCCAGTCGCTTCAGGCTGTTGAAACTCTTTTTCGGCATGGGAATGTGATCGGTGAGCAAAAAGCACGGCTTCTCGGCAAAGGTGAGCTCGCGGATGCTCTCGCCTTTCGGGTCCATCATGTACAACTGATGGCCATCCTCGGCCAGCTCCTTCACCAGCTTTTCAAAGCTCACTGTACGCACGGTAATCCCGCTCTCCACCGCTTTCGTTTGTTCCTTGCCCATGCCGGCAGAGGCATCCAATGCCCGCACCACCTTGGCCAGCAGCGCCTGCTCATGAAATCCGCCAATATCCCGCATCTCCGCCGCCACAAAAGAAATCGTCCGGGAATAGTCCTGGGTGCTTTCCAGCACCAGATGCACTACAGCATCGTTTCGATGCGACTGGGCCACAAAGATCGCATTCATCAGTGTATGGGCGAGGATTTCGCTGTGGGCATCGCCGCCCACATTGGCCAGCAGGGTCTGGCTGTTGGTGGACGCCGCACGGGCGCGGAGAACGAAGGTGCGCATGGGATTGGGCTCTGGAGAATGTGGGCGTGATTGTACATCAGTGGTTGTGTGATCGTGGATGTTCGCGCCAAGGACCTGGCTGGTGGGCCGTTTTCAGCGGAACGTTCCGCATAACTCGGGGCCGAAATTTCAACACACTGATTTCACTCGACATTCTAGTGCCGGGGATCGGGATAGCAGGAATGGAGTTCAAAGGAAGGTTCCTCTGAACTCCATGTAGGACATTGGCTATTTCATTGTAAGTCATTGTTATGAGAGTATTTTAATCCCGTTTGTGGGGCGGGGGCTCGGAGTTATGCGGAACCGAGTTATAAGGAACGTTCTAACTAATACGCTGTTAAGTGACGATATGAACTGTCTCCACTGTCATGAACCGTTTGATCTAGAGAATGCTCTCGCGAAAAGCCCATTTTCTTGGCCTTACATGGCCACATTTTGGCACCTGTGCGAAAGCTGTGGTCATGGAAACCACATCAATGTCTTGGAAAAAGGGTATGGGCAGATCAAAATTCTCGGCGCGCCAGGTCCCAATTGGGCCCAGGTTACTTTCTTCCCCTGCGATTCAATTCGGTTTCGTAAAGACCCTGAGTTTCTTCATGTGTGGGTAGGGGGGAAGCACTTTGAAGTTGTGGCAAGGAAATAAACACTTAACAAGCGGCGCCTGGCGGATCAAATTTCCGCTCGTTCCTCGCTCCAATTTGCCCGCTGCGTCGGGCGTTATGTGTAGATAGCTACTATGGAAGTACGAATGTATCTTGGTATTGCAGCTGCGTGTGAAGGAAATATCCAAGAATTTCCGACAGGGGAAAGGCATGCTTTTAACTTGTTTTTGGCGCAAGAGGTGGGTTCAGACCCAGATTTAGCTTTAGCTGAAGATGCCGTAAAGAATGAATTCTGGAGTGATATTGAGCTGACAAAAACCGGTATCTTCAACAGCAAGGCGGTCGATAACTCTGAGCCTCCTTTTCCCGGTCTATACAAGCAAGCGCTTGCAAACGGTTCTGCACTTTTGATTTACCTAGACCCCGTGCCATGAATACACATAACAAACAGCGGCAGAGCGACAGCCAACGCTACACACCTTTTGTGTTACTCGCTGGCGCTCAAACATTAACAAAAAATGCGCTCCGCTCTGGCTGCGCCTGCGCCTGCGCCTGCGCTGGGCGTTAGTTTTCAGGATAAGCCCGTGACTATATCTAATAAAGCAAGGCTCGATGGGCTGCTAGAAGAATATAAGGCGCAGCCTGTCGGAGACGGTTACATCGACATAATTGTGTCGAGAGAAAACTATCGCTCTTTCGCGAAAGCAATTATTGAAAGTAGATTTCTCATCGAAGCCATTAGTTGGTGGGAGTATCTTGAAAGCATTGACGCCCCGAACACTTATGGTATGGGTGGGCCTCGCAGCAGGTTTTATCCAGGCTGGTTTGCTGAAACTTGTACTGATGTAGATGACGTGCCGCATTCAAACAACGCTTTGGCCGCGGTCGTCGAAATAGTTGAGGGAAAAGTTCTTGGTGAGTATGGCGGGGAACAGCTCAGTTTTAAAGAAACGAAATCGCTGACACCTGCATTTTGGCTAAAAGTCGATGAAGGCTGGAAAAGTAGGCAGTAGCAAATGAAAACTAACAAGCGCATTTTGTCGGGCTGGTTTTCCGCTGCGCTCCAAACCAGCCGCAAATGCGGGCGTTAAGCATAAATACGGCTACAGCTTTTAAGTGTGCTTTGTGAGGGGTTGTGACTAGAAGAATAATTATTTCGTTCATTTTGCTTGCGTTATTTCTCTTCTTGATTCAGGTGAACACAAGAGCGTATAGCATTTGGTATGAGTACTTGATGAGTGATATCGACAGTTCAACTGAAGGTAAGATTCTCAGTATTCGAAAAGATTATGCAAGTGGGTCTGGTCGCGGTGCGGGCTTTCATAGATACCACTTTAACTATATTTACTATATAGATGGGGTCCCATATACGGGCCATATTTTTAGTCATGAAGGGCTCGCTATGCCCGAAGATGTAACGGAAAAGTATTCAGAGGCGTCGGTTGTGACTATTCATTATGATTCTGATAATCCATATTATTCAGCAATAGAAGTCCGCGATCCGGGATACAGAATGTATGGCGCCTTTTTGCCATTAATTTTTTTCTTTTTATACGTCGTAGTGGTTCCATTTATATGGAGGGGTGAAGTTGCTTAACAAGAGCATGTTACGGATAAATTTACGCTGCGCTTCAATTTTCCGAAAATGCTGGCGTTAGGCTTTTAGAGTATGAAATATCTATTTTTTTCACCCCTATTCTTTGTTATAGCCTGTACTAATGTGCAAACTAAACATAGCTCTATAGCAAAATCACAATTCGAGAAAGCGCTAGCTGGATGGTGGGATGAAGGACGTGAGAGTGAAGGCCTTTGTGGCCCAGACCGCTCTTTACATAGGCACGTATTTAGCTCCGATTACAAGCAAGTTACTTGGAAATTTGACAAACCTTTCCAAAGGAAACGTCAAGGAGATACTGTAAGCTCATACGGATATGACATCCTAGATGCGTCTAGTGTTGTTCTCACACTATCCATGCAGGATGAAGATAGAATTCTAGAAAACGGAGAGCCAGTTTTATGGGAGTTAGTTATAGTCGGGCCTAACATATACAAATGGCGAGCTACTCATTGGGGTGAGATCGGTTTTGCACCAATCATTGGCGTCCGCTGTAAGTAGCCTAACAAACGCAAGCACCGGAAAACCTTCCGCTGCGCTTCAGTTTTTCGGTATTACGGACGTTATAAGGTAATACGGATATGACTTCGAAACCTGAATCAATGAAAAAAGAAGTAGATGCTTTAATTTCAAAAGGCGGGCTCCTGTATTACTCAATGATTGATGACACCCAGGGCCTGCCTGAAAAGCTAGAAAAACAGTTGGAAGACAAAAAAATTAAGTTGCCAAATTTCAAAACGGAATACGATACTTGGTATTCCGAAGCTCACGCAGTAATAAAGAAAGTACTGCCAGATCGTTTAGTAGATTTCGTCAAACAATACAAAGATGAAAAAAGGAAAGAAATTGATTTTCTAACCTATGGTATAGCTGATTATTTGTTAGGGTTGAGAACAACTCGCTATGGAGGCTCAGAGGTTATTGCAGACGGTTCCGCTGCAGTTGGTAAAATGCAGATACAAAACTCAATACTAGAAGCTGCTGCAAAGAGATTTGAAAGTTCTCTCTTTGATATTCAGGAAGTTCTACAAGCAGATATGTTTGATTCAGAGCTTGGGGCTGCTAGAGAACTGGCAAAAAAGGGATTCGTAAGAGGAGGTGGCGCAATTGCCGGCGTAGTCTTAGAAAAGCACCTTTTCCATGTTTGTGAAGTGCACGGCCATAAGTCTCGCAAAAAACATCCATGTATTTCAGATTATTATCAACTGCTTAAAGAAAACGACATTATCGATACCCCTAAATGGCGTTTTATTCAACACCTTGGCGATTTGCGAAATCTGTGTGACCACAAAAAAGATCGAGAGCCTACAAAAGATGACGTGATCGAACTAGTTGAGGGTGTGGAAAAAGTAATTAAAACGGTGTTCTAAAATGCCTTATAACCAGTCAATGAACTTCGCGCGCTTCGGCGCCGGACGCAGCAAATCTGCGCCGGTTATTGAAGCGTTAAGCAAAAGGATACATCCATGAAATGGATAATCTTGGTAGCGATCATTTTGGCTGTAATTTGGCTGTCCAAGAGATCGAAGTCAGCATCGGTCAACCAGAACCAGCAAAAGAAAAACCAAGAAAAAAGTGTCTCGGAATCCAAAACCTATGTCACTAGGCAAGGTCAGTCAGTGGAAGCTGATGATGTATTTCATGCTTGGACATCCGGCAGCCTAAGCAAAATGGTTGATGCCCTTGAGAGCAAGACCAATCTTATTGATCGCCATTTTCTGCTGATGGGCATCGTAGATCAGGCATATAAAAACCGCAGCGTTAATGAGAATGCAGCTCTACTGCAGAGTGTGTCAGAAATGCATATTGCGGAGTTCCCAACAATAAAACCGGCCCTCGAAAAGGAAATGGATGGCATCCTTCCTCGTGTAACGACTTTCCAAAAGTACGCTACCTTTCTAACCGAGAAAGCTGAGTATGAAAAGGCGATAGAGGTTTGTGAGCAAGCAATCGCACACGGGTTGCATGATGGTACTAAATCCGGATTTGAGGGGCGGATCGAGCGTATCAAAAAGAAGATGCCCGTATAACTACTTAACAAGCGCATCAACGGGACCGTGTAATTCCCCCGCTTTAGTGGACACCTTCTCCTAAACAGAGAACCTGGCTTATTTCTTGGGGGCTGTTGGTGACAGCGCAATAGATTTGCGCCAAAACAAGGCTGGAAATTCAATAACTGTTTCTATGCACGGAACCGGTAGCAGGAACTGGGGTCTGTTCTTTTCACGTGCCTTGAATAAAGCAATATGACCTTACTCCAGCGCTCCTTCAGGAAATAACTCATGTATAGAAAAACCGTGATTGGAATTTATTTGATTCTGCTTGCCAGTCAGTACGGGTATGCAGAAGAGGGGGGGCCTTTAACACGGCCGGATGGGTCTGCAATCACTTTCTACCTGGACAAGAAAGGAGGTCGGCATCTGCTGGTTCTGATGCAGGGGTCGGACTGCAATAGTGTGGTCCACAGCAAGGTGATTAATGATCGCTTTGCCACGGTGCTCGATGATGCGGATGTCCTTACGGTGGAGAAATATGGCCTTACCCGGGCGGTTCCCTGGAACGGTTCCGGTGACAGCCCGGCGTGCCCGGCGTCGTATTATGAGCATGATTCTCCGCAACAGCGGGCGGACGACTATTTGCGGGTTATATCCTGGCTGGATGACCAATTTCACTATGACCACATCACGCTACTCGGGGGGAGCGAGGGGGCGTTGGTCGCGGCGATGGTGGCGTCCCGTAGTGATGCGGTGAGTGCAGTTATCTCGCTTAATGGCGGAGGCCGGTTTTTCGTTGATGATGCGCTGCACAGTATGGAACTTGAGCTTCCTCCAGCAGCATTCGAAGAGGCGAAACAGGGTTTTCTCGCGTTTGCCGCCTCTGTCGAAGCCGCCGAAAACATGGACCTTGTGATGAGCGGCCATGGATTTCGTTGGTGGAAAAGCATGCTGGCAGCCGATCAGACTGAATTGCTGCTGAGCATCCGCGCTCCTTTGCTGATTATTCAGTCCGAACTGGATAAGAGTGTTTCGCCAAAGCTGGCTTATGCTCAAGCCAAAATACTAATGGAAAACCGGAATAATGCTGAATTTCGGACGGTTAAGGGAGTTGATCACAAGTTTCATGATCTCTCTGGAAAGGATCGCTCAAGCGAAGTCGTTTCTTCGGTTAAAGAATGGTTAGGAAGTCTCCAGTTAACAAACGAAACCCGGTGATGATGTTGGTGCGCCAGCCAATAGGTACGTAAGGACATTTACCTGGAGCCAGCCGTAGCTAGAGTGTTTTGAGGTGGTGCTGTAAACCCCGCCCCCGCACAGGAGGCTTGCTGGCAGCGCGATAAAAAGCAGTTGAAAGTTGAAACGCGAAGCCGGGTCTGTGCCAACTTGCGTCTGGATGCTCCGCGCTCACCCTGCTTACATCGTAAACAGGGTAGGCACCCATGAGGTTCTAGTCCTTACTTTTCAACTTTCAACTTTCAACTTTCAACTTTCAACTTTCAACTTTCAACTCAGCTTGCCATCGTGCCGCCAGCCGCGCTTCTGCCGGATTAGCGCGGATCGCTGCTTTCATTGGATTTGCCGTCGTTGGCTTCCGGTGGCGGCGTATTGTCGTCTCCGTCGTCTCCTGATGTGCGCGTTTCCAGGTTGAGTTGCTCACCGTTGCCATTGCGGATATGGATATCCAGCTGGCTGAAGGCAATCTCCACGTTGTGTTCATGGCACAGTGCGTCGATATGGCGGTTCAGTTCGTCGGTGGCGGCAAGACGGTCGTTGATGTCGTTCACGTGCACCCGCAGTTCGTGATCCAGGGTGCTGGCGCCAAAGCCGAGGAACAAGACAACCGGTTCCGGATCACGCAGCACGCGGCTGTTTTCCTTGGCCACCTTTAACAGGATGTCCCGGCATTTCTGCAAATCGGAGCCGTAGGCGAAACCGACTTTGATAATGATCCGGGTCACGGTGTCGGAGAGGGACCAGTTGATCAGCCGTTCGGTGACGAACACCTTGTTGGGGACCAGGATTTCCTTGCGGTCAAAGTCGATCAAGGTGGTGGCACGGATGCGAATGCGGCTGACGGTGCCATCCAGGTTGTTGATGGTAATCACGTCACCGATGCGGATCGGGCGCTCGAACAGCAGGATGATGCCGGAGATAAAGTTGGCAAAGATTTCCTGCAGGCCAAAGCCCAGCCCCACGCCCAGTGCGGCCACTAGCCATTGCATCTTGTCCCAGCTGAGTCCCAAAGCACCAAGCGTGAGGATGATGCCGCTGGCCACAATCACGTAGGAGAGCAGTGTGGTGGTGGCATAACTGGTGCCTTGGCGCAGGTCCATGCGCGATAGCACCAGCACTTCCAGCAGGCCGGGCAGGTTGCTGGCCAGCAGGAAGGTCACGGCACCGATGACCAGTGAGGCAATCACGTCGCCCAGGCTGATGGGGGAGGTAGTGGCCGCCTGGCCGGTGCCTTCGGCGGTTTCCCACAGGACAATGTTGTCGGTATAGGCGAAGGCATGCAGCACGTCTGCCCAGACCCAATACACCAGCAGGCCCACCACGGCCACCAGTGCCAGACGGATCAGGCGCAGGGATTGCTGGTTCACCTGTTTCAGATCCAGTTGAGGCTCTTCCACTTCTACGGCTTCGGCGCTGCTGGTTTCTTCTTTCTGTTCCGCTTCGCGTTGGGCTACAGCTCGTTTATAGGACAGACGCTGGGCGGCCACGGCAAGCCCGCGAACGGCGGTGGCATCGAGGACGATCCACAGTGCAATCAGGTAGAGGCTATAGATCATGTGCCCGGTGAGGCGAACGGAAGTGTAGTAGTAGCCTACGCCGGTGAGAACGATGAGGGTGAGCGGGGCAAGAATGCACAGGGCGGTGGCCAGGGTGCGCATGGTGCGGCTGTAATGGCGGCCGGGGTAGGACTGGGCCACCCAGGGCAGGCTGACCATGATGGTAATCATGGACGCCATCATGATCACCAGGCCGAGACGGTCATTGCTGAGTTGAGCCGGCCATTGATCACCAAACGCTACCAAAAAGGTGAGAGGGATCAGGGCCAGGCCGGTGACTAGCAGGCGCCGCCGCATTTGATGGTTGTATTCCGCGCTCCAGCGGAAATGGCGCTGGGCGATGCCATTGGCCTTGAGCAGACGGTAGAGCACTTCAAATACCAGCCATAGCAGGGCGATCTGGGCCACGGCGGCACCCATCACGCTGGTAAAGGTGCCGGGCTGTACCCACAGGCCGGCAGCCAGCAAAACCAGGAAAAGCGGGACTGGGGCGGCTATCAGAAAGGTGTAAAGCAGGCTCAGGGGCGTGTGGGCCTGGCTGTCACGCCGCAGGAAACCCACATCCTTGTTCATTTCGTCGATGCGTCTTTTCAGTTTTCTGCGTATCGCGACCAATAGTGCTGCCGGGATCAGCAATCCGACCAGCCAGACCCATTTGCGGCTGAACAGGTCACCAGTGCCTATCCATAGGTCGTCCCAGGGAATGATTTTGAGTTGTTCCATCAACTCTTTCGGCAGCTTGCCGAGCCATTCGAAACTCAGGGGCTGGTTGCTGGGCATCCAGAATGTTTGTTCAGAAATGGTGTTGTGCAGGCTGCGGGTGATTTTGCGCAGTTGTTCATGGCTTAGCTGGGTGCGGGTGAGGATCGCTAACTGGCGGCTCAGTTCCTGGTCGAGCTGATCGTAAATGGCCAGCCGTTCTTCCCGGAGAATGGAAAAGGCTTGCTCCAGTGCCGGGGTCAGGGGTTCGTCGATCTGGTCTTGTGACGGTAGCGGCGCGTCATCCAGGTCCTGCATGGCTCGCTCGATATCAAACTGGCTGAGGCGGGCGTCAGAAATATCCTTGTCCAGATTCAGTTCGCCCTGATCCTGGGGCAGGCTTTTTTGCTGTTCGTACAGAATGCGCGATAGCAGCAAGCTGCCATCCAGCATGCGAATCTGGTCGTTGACGGTGGATGATAATGAGCGCGCTTTGTCCAGTTCTGTCTTGGTGTTGACCGCTTCGCGCAGCAAGCTGTTGACGCTCTCACTGGCACTGGCCAGTTGTTCGCGCAGAGCCTGGTTTTTTTCCATGGCCTTGCGAACCTGGGGGTGGTCCAAAACACTTGGCGGCAGGTCAGTTTCCGGGGAATTGGCGGTTGCTTCCAGTTGATTCAGACGGCGTTCATTGATCAATGGCTGGAGGGCGTCCAGTTTGGCTTCGATGATCAGCTGTTGCTGTTTGTCAGTCTGTTGTCGCAGGCGAGCAATATCCTGCTGTTTGTCAACGATAGCCAGTTCCTGGTTGTAACGCTCGATGCGCGACTCCAGGGCTTTTATTTCCGTATTCAGCGTTGCTGTCTGCAATTCAGACAAGGTTTCGCCTTCTTCGTCTACGCCCTGGTTGAGGCGGGTACGGACGGTATCCAGCCGGTCCATGGCGTTGCTGATTACGTTTTGGGCCTGTTCTGGCAGGGTCTGGGCGCGGGTCAGGTCGCTGTTGGCGTCAGCCAGGTCTTCCTGGTTGGTTTCCAGGGCATCGAGTTCACTGACCAGCGCTTTTACCAGGTTGTCCAGGCTGTCGCTGGCGTAATGTTTTTCCCAGTCAGTTTCACGTTCCTGACGCAGGCGCGTGAGTTTGGCATTCAGCTGCCTGCGCTGGCCGGCAGCTTCACGGGAAAAAGTTTTCAGCTCCTCGATTTTTTCCTGATTGCTGTCGATTTCCTGGCGGAATTTCAGGGTCTGCTTGAGTTGTTCTTTATCGGGGTTTTCTGTGCCGTCGGATTTTTTATCGCTGGTTTCGGTGAGTTGCTTTTGCAGATCGCCAACGCCGGGCAGGGAGAAACTGCTTGTCTGCGCCATGGCGAGAGCGGGGAGTAGTAACAGCAGTGCGATAGGCAGTCGTCGATCCATAACAGCTGGGGCTCCGGATGAGTGATGGTGTCTTTGTATCACAGGGCCGGGATCTTTGCTTTCCCGGGGTGTCTGCGGGGCTGGCGGAATGCACAGGATATGTTCAGCGGTTCCTGATACGGCGAAGCAGCTGGCGAACCAGGCCGAGTTCCCTGTCGCTGGCCAGCGGTAACAATTCGTCCACCCACTGGTGAAGGTTTTCGTTGGGCTGGATTTGCAGCGCCGCCAGTAGCTGATGCAGGGCTCGCCGGGTGTGGCCAAATGTGGCCGGGTTGACCTCGACCGGGAGTGCGGGCGGTCGCTTGCGCAATTCCCACGCATAGACCATTACGGCTTGCGCCAGGTTCAGTGAGGGTTGCTCCTGTGCCAGGGGGATGCTGCTGGCCAGATCGCAGCGGGCCACTTCCTCGCCGGTCAGACCGCTGGCTTCCCGGCCGAAGACGATGGCCACCCGCTGCACGCTGTTTCCCTTGCCGGCGACCAGTTCGGCGCATTGATCCGCATCCACATAACGGTCTTTCTGCAGGCGGTGCCGGGCGGTACAGGCAATACTCAGGTCCACATCGGCCAGTGCCTGCTCCAGGGTGTCCACGATCACGGCCTGCTCCAGCACCTCGTTGCTGTGGTGGGCAACCCATTGTGCTGCGCGCATGTCGCCGGGGTTAACCAGCCGTAACTGGTTGAAACCCATGGTTTTGATGGCGCGTGCAGCGGCGCCGATGTTTTCCGCGCGGGCGGGCTCCACCAGAACAAAAACGATGTCCATCTATTGTCACTTCTTCATGGCAGGGTGAGCAGGTGCCCATTCTATACGAGGGCGGATACCGGGAGGAGGCAAAGCAGGTGGCGGCATTACGGGCAGAACCAGCCTGTCAGAAAATGTCCATGTTTTGTCCGGCTCAGCCCTTGGGTTGGGTATCCGTGTTGTTTATTGTTTGATCAATAAACACAAAAAGTTACACAACGACAATAACGGGAGGGGACACCCCATGAAGATGCTTGCTCTCACCGGCCTGCTGGCCGCGGCTGTTCTGTCATCGCCTGCCCAGGCGTTCCAACAGATTACCCACAAACGCATTGCCATCGATGCCGTCAACTACATGAAGGCACACCCGAGCACCACGGAGTACAACCGCCTGAAGAGCTGGGTTAACGCAGCCGGCTACAGCATGGACCAGTTTGCGGAAGTGATTGGTCAGGGCGCCTACGACGTGGATGATTTCCAGGATACTTACCTGTGTGGCGCCGTCACCGGGGACTGCGTGTATGCGCCAGTCTTCAATGCCGGGGCTTCACTGGTAAATTACACCTCTTACTGGCATTTCCAGAACCACACCCGCGGGTCCGACGTGCACGGTAATGACCTGGGTGGCTATAACTACGACCTGCTCACCGTCTGGGGCGATATCGACAACCTGGCCGCCACCTGGCTGGTGGGCGACTACATGGACGATGGCAACGGCGGCATGACCGGTTGGTGTTTCTGGAGTTGCGCGGATGACAGCGAGTACAACACCTACGGCGTGACGGAAGCCAACTATCGTCAGGGCAGTACCTCCAGCAAGTCCATGTACGATGACTTCGAGGAAATGCCGTTCCAGCCCATCGATAACCTGGGCCAGTACTGGTACAGCCAGTTCCTCGCCAACCCCACTGCCCAGACCCTGGGTTTCGTAATGCACACCACCGACCTGCTGCAGCCGCACCATGTGTGGACGACCTCGGCACTGAATCACAGTGGCTGGGAATCCTGGGTGGCGGATTACTACGACAGTGAAAACCTGAATAACAGCGCTTTGGTGGATCAGGCCCTGCTGGATTTCACCCCGCTTTCCACTGCCAGCAATGACATCCGCCCCTTGCTGACGCAAGGCGGTGCCATGGCGTACAGCAACGGCGGGATCGTGCTATCCAGCACCGATCATGCAGACCGGGTGCAGGTGGCCCAGGTGGTGATCCCCCATGCCATCGCCATGGTGGTGCATGTGCTGAATCATGCCGCTGTGAAGGTTAATCCCTGATAAGAAGACACAACAAGCGGGCATGCATCACGCTACACGTAAAAGCACGTGCGGGGAGATGCGTGTCCGCGTTGTACCAATAAGTACCTAATAACAAGATAGAGGAAAGCGGCCATGGGATTACATCGATGGGTGTTAGCCATTGGGTTCGCGGCAGTTGCGCTGGCTGGCTATGCCAGCTGGCAGCGTTGGGGGCCGTTGCCTGATAACGTGGCAGCAAGCGTGGATGGCAGCGTGATTCCGGTGGATACCCTGAATGTGTTTGTGGCTGCCGCACAGCGCAGCGAACCGCAGGTCAGCCGTGAAGCGGTGCTCAAGGGGCTGGTGGAAAACCGGCTATTGGCGGCACTGGTCCACGAGCAGGATGACCCATCGGCGCACGATCATGCTGACGCCAGCCGGGTGGGTTACGACGCCAAGACTCGTCACGAACAACAACGTTTCAAGCTGATTCGTACCGCTTTTGCCGACGCACTGCGCGTGGCGGTGGAAGAGAGCGGCACAGCAAACAGCCTGGATTATCTTGCCGCGCCCCTGGTGCTGTCTGATGAGGCGTTGGCTCCTTTGTTGACGCTGGAACAGGCGTTATACGCCACCATGACCGAGGCGCAGCAGCAGGCAGCCAGCCAGCTGGTGATTGCCCGCTACCGGTTTACGGAGGATCAGCCTGAGCAGACACTGACGCTGTGGGATCTGTACCGCCGGCAGAACATCCAGCTGAAAGTGCAGATGCACAACCTCAATACCGGCTTTATCCGTGAAGCGATCAAGCAGCAGCTCACCATGGAGTATGTGTTCTACTGGTTTGATCAACGCTCCGGTTTGTCGGCCGATGCTGTCGCGGCAGTGGATGACTGTATTGATGACGCCATGCGCCGCGATGAGCTGCTCCATGACCTGGGGCTGATGCACGATATCCATGACGATAATCCGCAGTTACGGGCTTTGGCGGCTGAAGTGAGCCAGGAGCAGATCGCTGCGTATTACCAACAGCATCAGGACGAATTCACCCGTGTGGAGCGTGTGCATGCCTACCATTTGAGGGTGGATAGCCAGACCGAGGCGGACCGGATTTACGCCGAACTGCTGACCATTCAACAAGACGATAACGCCAATCCCGGCGAGGCGTTTGCCGACGCGGTGGCGCGCTACTCCGTTGCCGAGGATCGCGATCAGGGCGGGGCGCTGGGCTGGATAGACCGTGATAGCCGTGAGGATCACTGGACCCAGGCACTGGCGTTTGTGCAACCGGCTCAGCTAGTATCGCCGCCGTTCCGCAGCCCGACCACAGACAGAGCCCCTTATTGGGAGCTACTCTGGGTGGACCAGAAAGAAATGGGCTATCAACCTGTGGACAGTGAATCGGTGCGTTATCGCGCAGCCCAGGCCATTGCCCGGGAACAGATGCAGCAGCGGTTCCACACCTTGCTGGCAGAGGCCACCGAGGCGGCATCGTTGAGAGTAAATAACGAGGTGCTGTGATGTCTTTGCGTCCGCTTGCATCGATGCCCATGGAACGCCACCAGCAACAACGCGGCCTGCTGCGGCTGACTCTTTTGGCAGGGTTGGCGGTGGCGGTGAGCGCCGGAGCCTACTGGCTTTGGCCGCAAGATCCCGCGCCGCAGGGTGTGGCGGAGAGTGCGACGGAGAGGCGCGTTACTCACGCGCCTTCGCACCCGGCAGCCACGATGGAGAAGGAGACGCCGTCGAATCCGGCGGCGCTCCCGATGATCGATACGGTGGCGGAACGCCGGCTGCCACCGCCCGATGCCCGTATTGAGCGTAACCCCGCTGCGGTGCCGACGCCCTCACCGCGGGCAGTGGCGGCGCTACGCGAAAGCATGCGCAATGGCGACCCGCGCACGCCGCCGCTGGTGCGCAATACGGATTTACGCGAACCGCCCAGCGCGGCCGAACTGGCAGACCCGTCGCTATATCAGCAATACGAAGCGCGCCAGAATCAGCAGGTGCGTGCTTCATTCGTGGCGGCGGCGAATCGCAAAATGGCGGAGTTGGAAGGATTGATCGCCGAGGGTAAGGAATTCGGCATTGCCCCTGAGCAACTGGAGGAAGGCATCGCCAAACTGGACAAGCTGCGTGAGCAGCGAGATCAGTTAGTGGCGCAGCAGCCTGAGCTTGGCGCAGACGATAGTGCACAGGACTGAGCGTTCAGCTCGCTGACACTGTCTAGAATCGCGGTATCGTCCGGGGCAATGGATAGCGCCTGGCAGATACTCTGTTTGGCCTGCTTGGTGTTGCCAGCGGCTTGCTGGGCATAGGCCAGATTGTTCCAGGCGGCAGCCAGTTGCGGTGCATAGCGCACGGCTTTCTCAAACGCCGCCAGCGCCTCTTGCTGCTTATCCTGTGCCCACAGGGCATTGCCATAACCAAACCACAGCTGCCCACTTTGCGGGAAGGCTTCCACGGCCGCCGGCCAGAAGGCGGCGCTATTGGGGAGCGGCGAGATCGCCCGGAACAGGGCATCAGGCTTGGCACTGGCGGGCAACTGGCCGGCTTCCACCAGCGTGAACCCCCATTGATCGGCTCTCGCCCAGGTGCGAATAAAGCGGTTCCAGTGGCTGCTGTCGCCCTGGGTGGTGCCACTGTGCAGCACCACGGTATCGCCCTGATTCCGGTAGCCGGTGACCACAGCGAAATGCCATTTTGGCCAGCTGGGTAGCGCCAAATTCTGCATTACCAGCACCGGGCGGTTGGCCTGCAATTCCTGAAACAACGCCTCGGCGGATTCCACGGGGTAGGCCATCAGGCCACGGCTGCGGGCGGCGGCGCGCAATTCGATACCCAGTGAGCCTTTGCGCTCCGGTAGCCAGACCTCGTCCACCAGGGTGTCGGCGCTGACAGGTTTGCCAGCCCATTGCAGCATCATCGCCAGCGCGGCTGGGCCACACTGGTAGGCATCCTGGGGGACAAAGGGCACCACCACCTGTTGTTCGGTGTGCACGGTGGCGCTTTGCGGAGGGGGAAAACTCTGACAGCCACTCAGAGTGAGTAGTGCGGCTGTCAGTAGTGCGGCAATGGACTTGCAGGAAGCGGGCATCGGCTTACGGTGCAATACGCTTATCATCGGCTCGTCGGCCGCTTAATTGACCGGATCGATGACCGGGAAGACGTCAGTGGCGCCAAGCAGATCCAGGATCACCAACACTAGGATGATGGCGAGTACGATACCCAGCACACCTTGACCGGCAGGCAGCTCTTGCGATTTTTGCGCCAGTTGTTGCAACTCAGAATCGGTAAGGCGATCCAGTCGTTGGCTCACCTGTTGTTCGTTTACCCCGTACTCGCTCAATGCCTGGGCGGCAACCTTGTGATCCATCAGTTGCATGATCTGTTGCTTCATGGCAGCGCGATCCTGTTGCTGAATCACGGTGTCATTACCAATCATGGCGGCTTGTGCGGCGGGGACCATCAGCATTTGCATGAACAGCAAGACAGCGGCACTGAAAATACCGGTAACGCGTTTTGATGTGGTCATGAAGCATTCTCCTGTGTTCTTGAAGGGTTATACGTTACCAGTGTGACCGTTATTCAACAGGATCGCTGCGTCATCAGGGTGATCTTTTACAAGGACTTTACCGATATCCGCTGCTGCAATAGCTGCCTTATCAAGCTGTTGCAGTGCCTGTTGGGCATAGTCGCCGGGCAGGCAGAACAGCAGCCCGCCAGCGGTTTGCGGGTCACACAGGGCGGTGAGCAGGGAGTCATCCACGGGCTCGGATTGCTCGCACTGCATCAGAATGTGGCGATTGGCTTCACTGAGTGTGCTGGCCACGCCCTGGCGAATCAGCGAAAGCGTGCCGGGGAGCAGGGGGACGTTGTGGCAATCCACCGCCAGGGTGACGTCGCTTTGCTGACTAATTTCGTAGAGATGACCCAGTAGCCCAAAGCCGGTGATATCCGTGCAGGCGCTGACAGGTATGCCCTGCAAGGCTTGCTGAGCCAGCCGGTTGCTGACCAGCAGGTGTTGCAGGGTAGTGTCCAACCAGGGGCCGTGGAACGCGATGCCGGGGTTGCCTTGTGCCTGCATCAGGGCGGCCAGTTGAACACCGCTACCCAGCGGTTTGGTAAGAATAAGCCGGTCGCCGGCGCGGGCGCCGCGTTTGTGCCAGAGCTGTGCCGGGTGCGCCTGGCCGTTGACGGTGAACCCCGCGGCCATCTGTGGGCCTTCGATGGTGTGGCCGCCGACCAGGGTGCAGCCGGCTGCATTCAGTTCCCGGACGGCTCCGGCCATCATCCGTTGCAGATCTCGGCCCTGCAGCCGCGGGTGATGCCAGGGCAGGGTCACGTTGGCCAGGGCTGAGTGAGGCTGCGCATTCATAGCGTACAGGTCGCTGAGGCTATGCAGGGCGGCAATGCGCCCGAACAGGTAAGGCTCATCGATAAAGGCGGGGAAGTAATCCAGGCTTTGTACCAGCCGCTGCCCGGCGGGCCAGTCAATGATGGCCGCATCATCGGCGGCGTCTACACCGGCTTCGATGCCCGGATTAATGGCTGGCTGAAGGCCTGCCAGTGCCTCATGCAGGGCGTCGCTGCCGACTTTGGCGCCACAGCCGGCGCAGTGTAAAGCGTCCGGGGCTGCCGGGGCCGGGGCCATGGCGGGCAGGTGCTGATCGAACTTGGCCATGAAGGCTCGGTCGATGCGGTCTTTCCAGCGCCACACCCAATGGCCTGCCAGTGATCGCTTGCCGCCCCGGCTGGCAATGGCATCCTTGCCGCCGGCGGACAGCAGTGACAGGAAGCGTGCCTGTGGTCGATACGCCGCCAGCGGTTGTCCCTGAATGGCGGCGCGCAGGTTGTTGGCCAGCGTGCGTGCCTGGCGAACCGCATAGACACCGGCCTTGGGTAAGGGGGTGGGAAAGGCGGCACAGTCACCGGCGGCAAAAATACGTGCATCGGAGAGTGTTTGCAGGCTTTCCGTGACGCGTACAAAACCCCGTTCGTCGCAGTCCAGCCCACTGTTGTGTAGCAACGGCAAGCCTCGCACGCCGGTGCACCAGAGCACCCACTGGGCCGCCAGTGGCTGGTCGCCCATGCGCAATTGCTGTTGGGCATCGCGATGCACACGAGTGTCGGTATGCAGGGTGACGTGATGGGCGCTCAGCCGCGCGCGCATCTTCTTGCGCACGCTGGCGGAAAAGCCGGGTAGCAAGTCGCCACCGGTAATCAGCTGGATGTCTGCCGGTTGCTGGCGGTCCTGAAAATGCCTGGCCATGGCCAGCGCCATTTCGGTGCCGCCGGCACCGGCGCCAACCACCGCCAGAGACGCGGTTTGTCCACGGGTGTCCTGGCAGAGTTGCTGCCAGCGAGCGTAAAAACTGGCCACCGGTTTGACCGGGACGACGCTGGTGTGATCGTTGCCGATGGGGGTGAGGTCCGGCGTGGCGCCCACATCCAGGCTTAGCCAGTCGTAGGCCAATTGGCTGCCATCACTGAGCTGCAGTTGCCGCTGTTGAGGATCGAGTTGTGTGACGCTGGCTTGAATGAAGCGGCAACCGCTGGCCTGACAGAGCCGGTAAACGTCCACGTGGGTATCCGTCAGATCGTAGTGTCCGGCGATCAGTCCCGGCAGCATGCCGGAATAGGCGCTCAGGCTATCCGGGGAGACCAGGGTGAGGCGCACGCCGGGAATCGGTTTCATGGCCAGCATGCGCAGGGTCAGCGCATGGCTGTGGCCGGCGCCGACAAAGACCAGGTCGTATTGAGCGGAAGGACTTATCACAGTTGCAGGTCGCCTTGCAGATAGCAGCGTGCGGTGCCGCTGAGGGTGACGCGGTCGCCTTTTAGCTGACAGTGTAATTCACCGCCACGGGCAGAAAGCTGGCGAGCATGGAGGTGTGTCTTGCCGAGCTTTTCGGCCCAGTAGGGCACCAGGGTGCAGTGGGCCGAGCCGGTAACAGGATCCTCCGGGACACCTTTTGCCGGGGCGAAAAAACGACTGACAAAATCACAGTCCTCGCCGGGCGCGGAAATCATGACGGCGAAGGTATCCAGCGCCGCGATGGCGGTGAAGTCGGGTTGAAAATTGCGTACCTGATCGGCGCTGTCCACGATGATCAGGGTGTCCCGGGCTTGTAGTACCTCGCGAATGGGCAAATCCAGCGCCTGATGAAACGGTGCGGTATCAGCAAGTACATGGGCCGGTCGTGACGGAAAGTCCAGGCTCAGCGTTTGGCCGCTGCGAGTGACGAACAAGGGGCCGGAGGCGGTGGAAAAGCGCACCCGTTCACCGGGAAATCCCAGCGCATTGAACACCACCCAGGCGGCGGCCAGTGTGGCGTGGCCGCACAGGTCGACTTCCACCTGGGGGGTAAACCAGCGCAACGAATAGCCTTGCTCGTCTGGCACCAGAAAGGCGGTTTCTGACAGATTGTTTTCCAGCGCAATATTCTGCAGCAGACCATCATCCAGCCAGCGTTCCAGCGGCACCACAGCGGCGGGGTTGCCGGCAAAAAGGGAAGAGGTAAAGGCATCGACTTGGTAGAGTTTCATAGGTTGCCTTGGCTGTGAAGTTGACGATAACTGCCATTGCATTGTGGAGGCTAGCCGTTCAACGACTGGTTATTAACCGCTAGCGTTCAATAATTGAGCTACGGCATAACCAACAGCAAAAAAGATAATGATTTTCAAAAGAAGCCCGGAGCGTGATGGAGATATGTTCTCTTTTCTTTGTGGGGGCTTTGGAGTTTCCCATGCGCGGTTGTTTCTCCACTCACTATCGCCGTCATAAAATCTGGTGAGGATGTCGGCCATGTCATCGAAAGTCGGATCAGTAGGCGTTACTGATTCAGTATTCGACTCATAGAGCACAACGGAAAAGCCGTCTTCTGTCGACCCTGAACCCTCTATGGCCATTCCGTCTTTCTCGATTTTTATAGCTGATAATTGTTGCCAGCTCATGCCAGAGAGAATTGTTCGTAAATCTTCAACGCTGCTGCATGAGACTGGCTGGTGTTCTTCGTTGATTAGATTTCCTGTTTTGGTTACAAGCATTCCAAATCCCTTTGATAGTTATAAATTAGAGCACACCGTTAGGCTTTATTTTTAAAGCCGGGTCTATCTTTTTATAAGCCCAGCTCCGGCTTCAGCCTTAGCCGTTTGCGCAATCCCCGCGACAGGGCATCCACGCCCAGATTGAGCAACACCGTGGCCAGGATCAACAGGGCGGTTCGGTCAAAGCGGAATTCCGCCACGCTGGAATCAATATAGAAACCCAGGGTGTGAATGCCAAGAATCCCCAGTACCGCCGTTTCGCGCATGATCACTTCCCATCGATAGAGCAGGAATGCGAGCAGGTTTGGGCTGATACGCGGCAAGACCTCGTAGGCGTAGCGGTTGATCCCGGTTGGCGCGTCCACCCGCAGGCGCAGGGTTTCACTGAAGCGGCCGGTCAGGTGGGCGACGATGGCGCCAGTATGCAGGGCCAGCGCAAAAATGCCGGGCAACATGGAGGGCCCGAGCAGGATCAGGAAAAAGAAGGCGAGAAAAAACTCCGGTGTGGTGCGTAGCACCACCAGCAGGCCATGGCCCAGCATACGGCTGGCCCGGTTACCGAATAACGGTGAGGTAAGGGGAAACAATACCAGCGCCAGTACGCCGGTGAGCAGTAGCGCGGCCAGCCCCAGTACGCTGGTTTGCCACAGGCCGGGCCAGAGTTGTTGCTGCCAGAGCATGGCGAACCATTGCCACAGTTCCAGCAGGCCACCGCCGTGGCGCAGGGGAACGGGCACCAGATCGACCGTGATAAACCGTACCAGGGTGGACAGGTTGCCGGTAAAAACCGGCGGTGCCCAGGCCACGGCAGCAAGCAGATATACCGGAATCAATGTCGGGCGAAGCCACCAGCGCAGGGTGAAAATCAGCGCAAAAAACAGGTACAGCAAAGCTGCGCCCTGATCGTAGACTCCTTCACGAAAAGCGGTTTCCAGATGAAAGCCCAGAGTGGGCAAACCGATAAAGCCGAGAATGGCGGAGGCGCGCAGGGCGCATTCCAGCCGGTAGCTGCCGTAGGCTTTAAAGGCCTGCCAGACCAGCGGCAGGCGGGCGAAGAAAAAGCGGCTGACGGCGGAGGTGCTGGCGGGCAGTGCATGGGAAGGAGCCGGGTCTGATTCTTCGAGAAACTCGCCGAACACCTTGGCAAAGATGCCCGCATAGGGAATGGCGATGGCCAGCACCCCGGTGAGGGTGCTCAGGCCGGCCACTTGTAGCAGCAGCAAGCCCCAGAACAGTTCATGGACGGCGCGGATACTGGCGGCGAAACTGCGTACCGCCCGTGACGACCAGCAGATTGCCATGAGAAACCCGAACAGGGCGGCCAGTGCAGTGCCCTGCCAGGCAAAAGCCAGGGTATTGGCTAATGCCTGGCCAAGCTGTTCGGTGGCAAAAAAATCCGGGGTCATAAACCCCTTGGCCATGCGCAGCAGTTCCTGGCCGGGGCTGGAACGGGCGATCTCCATGTCGGCCAGCAACAGTGCCACCAGGCCGGCCAGAGCGAGACCACCGGTAGTGCGTCGCCAGCGGCGGGCTGTGGTGTTCAGCGGCGGGCTGGCGGGAGGCATGGTAGGGCGTTCACTGTTACGCATCGTCCTGATACAAGGCATCAAGATCGCTGAGGGACAGCGACCGGGTGGCGGCATCGAGGACAATCTGGCCCTGGTTCAGGCCGATGATCCGGTCGCTGCAGGCCAGTGCCAATGCCCGATCATGCAGGGCAATCACGGCGCTGTCGTGGCGAGCCAGAGACAGGGTGAGCAATGCCTGGCCCTGATGTTCGTCCAGGCTGGAGACCGGCTCGTCGGCGAGCAGGATCGGGCGTTGTGTATAGAGGGCCCGGCCTAGTGCGGTGCGTTGCGCCTGGCCGCCGGAGAGCTGATCAACGCTGGTGAACAGCTTGTCATGAAGCGCCAAGTCGGCCGCCAAAGCCCCCACCTGTTCACGCTCGTGTCGACTGGGGGCCAGCAGGTTGCGCAGATTGGTGAGGGTGCGGTTGCGCGACAGGGACCCCATGTAGATGTTGTGGAACACGCTTAGCATGGGGACCAGGGCGCCCGCCTGGGGGCACCAAGCACAGGCGGCTTCCTGCTGGCGGCGCAGGGCATCGAGAAGGGTGGACTTGCCGGCGCCGGACGGGCCGAGCAGGGCGACTTTTTCGCCGTGCTCGATGGTCAGCGTCAGGTCATCAAAAACAACCTGATCGCCATGCCCCAGCCGGGCCTGCTGAAAGTGGAACACGTTGGACTTTGCCTTTGGCCGTTAGTCCAACAGGCCGATGGCGCTGGCGGTTTCCTCGATGGGAGCATAGTCCGCATTGGAAGCCGGAATAAATTTTTCCCGGGGGAAAGCCTGCAGCAGTGCCGGATCGTCGATGGACAGCAGGGTGTCGGTAACGCGCTGGCTGAAGCCTTCGCCGAAGCGCTCATTCAGATCGCCGCGCACGGTCCAGTGGTAGTCCGGATAGGTGGGGGTTTCCCAGATCACGCTGACCTTGCTGGTGTCGATTTTGCCTTCCGACAGCTCGCGCTCCCAGACTTTGAAATTTACCGCGCCAGTGGCATAGGCACCGCTTTGTACCAGGGCGATAGTGCGACTGTGGTCGCCGGAGAAACCGACTTTTTCGAACAGGTTGTTCGGGGCTTCGTTGAAGGTATCGCGCAGATAGAATTCTGGCATCAGGCGGCCGGAGGTGCTGCCTTTGGAGCCGAAGGTGAATGACGGCTGTGCAATGAAGTCGTCGCCCAGCGTGTCGACGGGCTCAAGCCCGGTGCTGCTGTTGGCAATGAAATAGGATTTGAACGCGGTGTCTTCCTGGCCCTGGGCGATGGCCTGGGAACCGGGAACAAGACGCCGGGCCTGTACGCCGGACAGGCCGCCGAACCAGGCCATTTGCACTTCATCGTTGCGGAAGGCAGTCACTGCGGCAGCGTAGGATTTCACCGGCACGTATTTCACCGGCACGCCCAGCTGTTCTTCCAGATGAGCGGCGATGGTACCGAACCGTTTCACCAGCTGGGATTCATCCTGATCCGGAATCGCCGTAAAGGTGAAGGTGTTGGTTTTGGGGTCATTACAGGCAGAGAGCAGCAGGGCAGCAGCCAGTGCAGCCAGGAATTTCAAACGCATTGTTGTCTCCGTTCAATAGGGAGGCTTACCGAACTTTATGCGGGAAAACGCACGGATACGATTGCGGGTTCGGCCATACGCAGTCGTGGCAGCAGTATAACGGCTTGCGTGCGGTTTTGCGTTAGCGGTTGCTCAGGAAATCGCTGACCTCGGCGCGGGTGCCCTGGAAGACGATGGTGCCTTCACGGCGCGACAGCATGTAGTCGTACATGGGGTCGTAATAATCGGCGAGCAGGCTGTGAATCCATTCGCGATGCAACTCGGTATCGCCGCAGGCGGTTTGTACGGCGAGGGCCTCCTGGAGTTGCTGACGAAGCTGTTGATGGCGAATCCCGCCCAGGCGGCGGCGAATGCGATCCATGGCTGCCAGCAGTTCATCGCCAAGCTGCTTGAGGGCATTCTGCTCACCGAAGTAGCGGGCATATTCCTGTAACGGCCCGATCACGTAATCTTCCAGGGTGATCTGTACGCGGGAGTCCAGGGATTCCTCAATGACGATGCGTGGCTGTGCCTTGATCTGGTCTTGCAGGGAAAAAGGCAGATGGCAGCGTCCGATCAGTTTGCTTTCGTCTTCCACCAGAATGCGGGCAGGCTGGGCGGCACGTTGTTTTATCAGGGCGATAGCCAGGCTGTTTTCAAAATCAATCTGGCTGGGTTGGCCGCCGGGGCGTCGGCCAAAAGACGAACCACGGTGGTGGGCCAGGCCTTCCAGGTCGATGGCGTTGGCTTGTTGATCGATCACCCGTGTCTTCGCGCAACCGGTGCGCCCGCACAATACTTCCAGTGGCAGGCTGGCGATACAGGCTTCCATTTCATCAATCAAAAACCGCCGAAGTGCCTTGTAACCACCAGTGATCAGTGGTGCATCGATGCCTGCTTCGCGTAGCCAGGCCTGGGTGGTCTGGCTGCGCAGTCCGCCGCGGAAGCAATACAGGTAGCCGTTCGGGTTGGCCTGCCACCACTGCTGCCAGGCCTGCATACGCTGTTCCCGTTCCTCGCCGCTGACCAGCTTGTTGCCCAGATCAATGGCCGCCTGCTGGCCCTGCTGCTTGTAGCAGATGCCAATCCGGTGACGTTCGTCATCGTTGATCAGGGCAATATTGACCGCACCGGGAAAGGCGCCCTTGGCGAATTCCACGGGGGCGCGCACGTCCAGCAGGGGCGTGTCATTCAGAAACAGGGAAAGGTAATCACGGGTATCGTCTCGCATGGGGAGCGAGTTTAGTGCAGTGGCATGCAGCACGCTACAGGCAGCACGCAACAACACGGGCCGACGCTGGAAAGCCTGAAACGCCAGAGGCCGCGACCAGACTGTGGGCGCGGCCTCTGGCGTTTCGTCCTGCTCGAAAGCCGGACGTGTTGTTGCGTGCTGCGTGCTGCGTGATGCCTGTTGCGGCTGCTATTACTCCGCCGGGCGGATCTGGCCGGCCAGGTGGGGTTTGATCCCGTCCTTGGCGAGCAGCCGGAAATCGCTGCCGCCATCGGTCGGCTTGTTCTCGAACTTCACGGTGGCGGGCACGAACATGGGCAATTTGAACTGCACGTCCACGGTGAACGCGTCTTCCGGCAGCTGGTTCTGCAGTTCGGCCAGGCAGCGGGCCTTGGACCACATACCGTGGGCGATCTGGCGCTTGAAGCCGAACAGCTTGGCGGACAGCGGGTATAGATGAATGGGGTTACGGTCACCGGAAACGGCGCCGTAGCGACGGCCGATATCCCCCGGCACTTTCCATTCCACTGTGTCAGTAGCCGGTTGCGGCTTGGGTGCGTCTTTCTTCTTGCTGCTGCTACCGCCGCCGCTGCGGAAGAAATTCACGGACTCACTTTCCCAGACTCGCTCGCCACCGGTGCTGACACTGGTGAAGATGGAAAATTCGTACCCCTTATCGACTTTCTGCAGGTTGCCCAGAAAACACTTCACGTTCAGTTGTTCGCGCTCTGCAATGGGGCGGTACTGGGTAATGCTGTTGCGCACATGCACCAGGCCCATGGCGGGGAACGGAAAGCCGTCGGTAAGAATCAGTGCCATATGCAGCGGGAACGCGTGCATGTGCGGATAGGTCACGGGCAGTTTGCCGTCGGCGGCAAATCCGCACACCTTCCGGTAGGCGGTCAGATGCTTTTCATCGAGGGAGACGTCATTCAGTCGCAGGCCCACGTCCGGCAAGGTGGGGTTGCTGCCGGGCTTTACGGTGGCGCGCAATACGGCCTTGGCGAAGTTGATCACCATGGGCGGTGAATTACGCAGTTCGCGGAATTTGACCTCACTCATTACTCAATCCTTTCCCGTTGATTGCGTTGCAGCGTAGGCAACGGTGGCAATGCAAAAGAGTATAGAACAGGGCAGGCGAGTCGCTATTGGCCGTATAGACAGGCGGTCTGGTGAGTTAAGCACAGGGGGCGCGGCGCAAGGCCGTAAAGTGTGAAGTGTGTTCAGGAGTGACTCTTGTCCGAGCGCCACATGCCTACGCCGAAGTAAATCAGGCGCAGTTGTTTCTCCGCGGTGATCAGTACTTCTTGCTGGCCGGTCTCATCAATTTCTTCCAGTTCCAGCATTTCCTGTGTCAGCGCGGTGACGTTGTTGACAACCAGCCCGGCCATCATTTGCAGGTCTTCAGCATTAATGTGATTGAGGAAGGGGAAGCGCGCCATGTCCATGGCCAGCTCGTTGGTGAACATGCGGATTTCGCGGCGGATGGCATTGCGCATGGTGGGCGTGCCGCTGGCCAGCTCTTTGGAGACGAACAGAAAATGCGCCCGGTTGTTGCGCACATAGGTGAAGTAGGTCTCCACGGAGCCACGCAACATGCGCTCGTTGGGCAGTTCCTGCTGACGCACCTGGCGCATCATTTGACGCAGGGTACGGAACGATTCGTCCAGCAGCGTGAGGCCCAGGGCGCTCATGTCCGGGAAATGACGATAGAAGGCAGTAGGCACCACGCCCGCTTTCTTGGTGACTTCCCGCAGACTAAGGGCGGAAAAGGGCGCCTTTTTAACCACCAGCTCCAGCGCAGCCGACATCAGGGCTTCCCGGGTTTGGCCCCGTTTGGGCTTGCGAGTTCTGCTGGTGCTTTCCTTGGTCATCGGTTTTTGCCTCCAAAATCAGCTGCTTATTCTCTTCTGTGCGAGCTGGTGATGCAACCAATTCCCCCTGAGCCTTTGTAACACCATGATAAGAAAAGCCTTTATTTTTTTAGTGAACATGTGTTGACGTTAAGCGGCGTGTTGTGAATAATGCGTACAACTGTTCACTTATAGGGCCTGACCCCATGAACTCGATGACACTGACATCCAACCGTTTTCAGCAAGGCGTTAACCGTTTGCTGCAATCCCGTGTGGCGGAAATTCTGTCTTATCCCCACGGCGTTGACCGTTATCTGGAAGTGTTCAATCCGCTGTGGTCCGTTAACGAGGTACGCGCCAGGGTAGAAGCCGTACGTTACCTGACCAATGACAGCGTGACCCTGACCCTGCGTCCCAACCACAACTGGGAAGGCTTTATTCCGGGTCAGTTTGTCCAACTTTCCGTGACCATTGATGGCAAGCGTCAGACGCGCTGCTATTCCCCGGCCAATTCCCTGCACCGTACCGATGGCTGCATCGAATTGACCGCCAAAGTGCACGCCAACGGCTTTGTTTCCCGTCATTTGCGTGAACAGCTGAGTGTTGGCGACGTGGTGCTGTTGTCCCAGGCGGATGGCGAGTTCGCTCTGCCGGCACAGCGTCCGGAGCAGGTGCTGCTGATCAGTGGTGGTAGTGGCATCACCCCGGTGATGTCCATGCTGCGCACCCTGTGTGATGAGGGCTTTGCTGGCCCGATTACCTTTCTGCATTACGCCAACAGCGCCGCCGACATGATCTACGCCAGCGAGCTGGACGAGATCGCGCGGACCCACGACAACGTGACCCTGGTGCGCTGCTTCAACAATGACGGTGAACAGGGCGAGCTGTCTGGCCTGTTTTCCCGTGAACATCTGTATACCGCTGCGCCAGAATTTGCACAGGCAACCACTTTTCTGTGTGGCCCGCCGCCGATGATGGCTGCGGTGGAGAAAGTCTGGGAAGCAGACGGCTTGGCAGAACGGTTGCACAAGGAGCAGTTCACCCTGGCGGCACCGCAGATCGAAAGCGATAGCGCTGAAGGCGAAGTGCGCTTCGTAAAGAGCGAGAAAATGGCCATCAATAATGGCGCCACCCTGCTGGAGCAGGCCGAGTCCGCCGGGCTGACCCCGGAATCCGGTTGCCGCATGGGTATCTGCCACGCCTGTACCTGCCGCAAGACGGCTGGTGAAGTGCGCGATATCCGCACCGGTGAGATCACCAGTGGTGAAGAAGACATTCAAATTTGCATCAGCGTGCCAGTGGGCACGGTGACGCTGGACATCTAAACGGAATTACCCAAACCGAAGCGTCCCGAGACGAATCTTCAAACCGGGTTTAAGGAGAAAGCACATGAGTATTTTCAGCAACTTGACCGCCGAACAATTCGAGACCA
>NZ_PBSH01000031.1 GCF_002726155.1 Alcanivorax sp.
CCTGCTGGGCTCGAACCAGCGACCCAATGATTAACAGTCATTTGCTCTACCAACTGAGCTAAGGCGGAATGTCTTGAGGCGCGTATATTAGTGACGCCTACCGGGGTCGTCAACACCCCGGAGGCGCGTTTGTTGCTTATTTAGCCAATGCCTGCTCAATCCGGCGGATGGCTTCTTTCAGGGTGTCCATGCCGACGGCAAAGGACAGGCGCATGCAGCCGGGGGCGCCGAAGGCGGAACCGGGTACCAAGGCGACTTCTGCGGTTTCCAGCAGCAGGGTGGCCAGGTCGGTGTCAGATTCCACACCATCCAGGTTGGCAATGGCTTCGGAGAAGTCCGGGAAGGCATAGAAGGTGCCGTCACCCTGGGCGCATTTCACGCCGGGCAGGGCATCCAGGGCCGCAGTCAGGTAGTCATGACGTTCCTTGAATGCCTTGACCATCTCATCCACGCAGCCCTGATCACCGGCCAGTGCGGCTTCTGCTGCAGCCTGGCTGATGGAGGCCGGGTTGGAGGTGGACTGGGACTGTACTTTCTTCATGGCCGCGATCAGTTTCTGCGGGCCTGCGGCGTAGCCGATGCGCCAGCCGGTCATGGAATAGGCCTTGGAAACGCCATTCATGACCACGGTGCGGTCGTACAGCTCCGGGGTGGCATTAACGATGTTCACGAACGGCTTGCCGGTCCACAGGATGTGCTCGTACATGTCGTCGGTGGCGACAATGATGTTCGGGTGTTTCTTCAACACTTCACCCAGCGCGGCCAGCTCTTCCAGGGAATACGCCATGCCAGACGGGTTGGACGGGCTGTTGATCACGAACAGGCGGGTTTTCGGCGTAATTGCCGCTTCCAGCTGTTCCGGGGTGATCTTGAAGCGGCTGTTTACGTCCGTTTCGATAATTTTCGGTACGCCGCCGGCAACCAGCACCATGTCCGGGTAGCTTACCCAGTAAGGCGCAGGAATGATGGCTTCATCACCGTCGTTCAACAGGGCGAGGGCCATGTTGAAAAAGCTCTGCTTGCCGCCACTGGATACCAGGATCTGACCAGGCTCGTAGGACAGGCCGTTATCGCGTTGAAACTTGTCGATAATGGCTTTTTTCAGGCCGGGAGTGCCGTCTACCGGGGTGTACTTGGTTTTGCCGGCGTTGATCGCTTCAATGGCGGCCTGCTTGATATGTTCCGGGGTATCGAAATCCGGCTCACCGGCACCCAGCCCAATAATGTCTTTGCCCTGTGCGCGGAGTTCACCGGCTTTGGCGGTAATGGCAAGGGTGGGAGACGGCTTGATGCGTTGTACGCGGTCGGAAAGGCTGATATCGGACATGCACTCCTCGTTCATCTAGAGAGTCGAATGGTTGCGCTTTTGACGCAGTGATCGACACAGAAAGGGGCGAGCATTTTACCGGATCCGGGGGTGAATGTCCCGTATTTCCTGTGGATGGCAGCGCCTGTTTGCTTTTGTAGGAGTGGTGGTTCCACCACGAAGTGTTTGGCTTGGGGCGGGGCGGGCCCCGGATCGCGGTGGAACCACCACTTCCACGGTGAAGGTGGTGTGTGTTTTCTGTGGGAGCGGTGGTTCCACCGCGATTTCGGGCCTCGTCTCCTCTCAAATCCAATTCCGTCGCATGGATCATCACGCTTTTGACGCGCTGGCTCTGGTACACTACGTGCCGATTTTGAATCGTTCGATTTTGCTGTCTGCCCGACCGGGTGGGCGGATATCAGGGTGTCTCCATGACAGAAAGCCTCTTCAAGCTCCATTCCGATTACCAGCCCGCGGGCGATCAGCCCACAGCCATTGCGCAGCTGATTGAGGGTATTGATGACGGCCTGGGTCATCAAACGCTGCTGGGTGTGACGGGGTCGGGCAAGACCTTCACCATGGCCAACGTGATCGAGCAGACGGGCCGGCCCACCATCATCATGGCGCCCAACAAGACGCTGGCGGCCCAGCTGTATGGGGAGTTTAGGGAGTTTTTTCCTGAAAACGCGGTGGAGTATTTTGTCTCCTACTACGACTACTACCAGCCGGAAGCGTACGTTCCCAGCTCCGATACCTTCATTGAGAAAGATGCCTCGGTGAACGAACAAATCGAGCAGATGCGCCTGTCTGCCACCAAGGCCATCCTGGAGCGCCCGGATACCATTATTGTGGCCACGGTATCTGCCATCTACGGTCTGGGGGATCCGGCCAGTTACCACGCCATGGTTCTGCATTTGGTGCGTGGTGATCACATTGATCAACGTGAGCTGCTGCGGCGCCTGGCCGAATTGCAGTACACCCGCAACGAAATGGACTTCCGCCGCGCCACCTACCGGGTGCGCGGGGATGTGATCGATATCTTCCCGGCGGAAGAGGAAAAGGAAGCGGTGCGCATCGAGTTGTTCGATGACGAAGTGGAGTCCATCAGCATTTTTGATCCGCTCACCGGCGAGGTGATTCGGCGTATCGGGCGTACCACCATCTACCCCAAGAGCCATTACGTGACGCCCCGGGAAACGGTGCTCAAGGCGGTGGAGATGATCAAGGAAGAACTCACCGAACGGCTGGCGGAGCTAAAGGAGCAAAACAAGCTGGTGGAAGCCCAGCGGCTGGAGCAGCGCACCCGGTTCGACATCGAGATGTTGCAGGAGCTGGGTTACTGCAACGGCGTGGAAAACTACTCCCGATTGTTTTCTGGCCGCGCACCAGGCGACGCGCCGCCCACCCTGTTTGACTACCTGCCGGACAATGCGCTGCTGATCGCTGATGAGTCCCACGTGACCATCCCGCAGCTGGGTGCCATGTACAAGGGCGACCGCTCGCGCAAGGAAACCCTGGTGAGCTTCGGGTTCCGCTTGCCCTCGGCCATGGACAACCGGCCGTTGAAATTCGAGGAATGGGAGCTGTTGGCTCCGCAGATGGTGTTTGTGTCCGCCACACCGGGCCCTTACGAACAGAAGTATGCGGGGCAGGTGGTGGAGCAGGTGGTGCGCCCCACTGGGTTGGTGGACCCGAAAATCGAGATCCGACCGGCGACCACCCAGGTGGATGATCTGCTCGGGGAGGCCAAGGAATGCATTGCCAAAGAACAGCGGGTGCTGGTGACCACGCTGACCAAGCGCATGGCGGAAGACCTCACCGAATACCTCAACGAGCACGGCATCCGAGTGCGCTACCTGCATTCCGATATCGATACGGTGGAGCGGGTGGAGATTATCCGCGATCTGCGGCTGGGCAAGTTCGATGTGCTGGTGGGGATCAACCTGCTGCGTGAAGGCCTGGATATGCCGGAAGTGGCGCTGGTGGCGATTCTGGATGCGGACAAGGAAGGATTCCTGCGCTCCGACCGATCACTGATCCAGACCATTGGCCGGGCGGCGCGGAACGTGGAGGGTCGGGCGATCCTTTATGCGGACAAGATGACCGGCTCCATGGAGCGCGCCATCGACGAAACAGACCGCCGCCGTGAGAAGCAGGAAGCCTTTAACAAGGAAAATGGCATCACCCCGCAGGGGCTGAACAAGAAAATTCGCGACATTATGGATGACAGTGGCGGTAGTCGTTTCGATCGCAAGTACAAGGGCGAAAAGAAAGTGGCCAAGTCCGCTGCCGATTACCTGGATGCCCGCTCCCCGGCCCAGGTTGCCAAGGAAATCAAGGAGCTGGAAGCGAAAATGATGGAGCACGCCAAGAACCTGGAATTCGAGGACGCCGCGGCCACTCGCGACAAAATTCACCAGCTCAGAGAGCTTGGATTTATGCGGTAAACGTTTCTACAAGACCGCTGTAGGAGCGCCGCTTGGGGCGCGAACCTTGCGCAGCAAGGAAATTGCCCGCAGGGTGATCAGGAATATGACCGCGTGACAGGTCTATCTAGAGAGATCCGGTTTTCGTCGTGCCCTTTCCTCGCCAAGGCTCGGATTCGCGCCTCAAGCGGCGCTCCTACAGCGGCTTCGTGGAGGGTTCGGAGCTCTGCGGAGCCAGCTGTTCTACCCAGATTAGTGTCCCGGCAATAACGGCCACCGGCATGATGAACAGGTTCACCAGCGGAATCATGGTCAGGCCCATGACGATGGCGCCGAAGGTGAGCACCAGCCAGCGTTTTTCTTTCAGCCGTTCGAGCATTACCTCAAAGGGCACCTGACGGTTGTCGGCGCCAAAATCGATGTACTGCATGCCCAGCAGCCAGCCGGACCACAGGAACCAGATGGCCGAGGCGAACACATTGATCACCGGGATGAAGTAAACCACCCCTACTACAAACAGAATCAGCACCGCACGCCACAGCCAGTACCAGGTCTTGCGCAGCTCACGCTTGAAGGTGCGCACGATCATGGCGGGGATGGATTCGTCGTTCATGGGGTGGCCGGTGACCTGGATATCCACTTTTTCCGCCAGAAACCCCATGAAGGGCGCGGCAATCAGCTGCACGCCGATGGAGAATACGCTGGCGAACAGGCCCAGCAGCAGAATCCACACCAGTATGACGGCCGCATCGACCAGGAAGTGCAGGGCACCATTGAGGAAGCTCCAGAAACCGGTCAACGCCCAGTCCGCGGTGGCGGCGGTGATCCAGCCGGCAATCCAGCTGCCACTGAGCCAGTACAGGCCACCGAACACCAGAATGTTGAAGATTAGCGGGATAATCACATAGCGCCGCAGCTCCGGGGTGCGGGCCAGTTTCAGGCTGCGAGAGAGGTAGGCAACGGCATCGGCGATCTGGGACACGGGCAATCCTTGGCGGTTAAAAGCAGCTACAAGCTACAAGCCTCGGGCGGGAAGGTAAAGACGGGGCTTTTCGGGCGCACCCTTGCCCCGTGGAGGAGGGGTGTGGCTGTGATGGAGTGCAAGCGGAGCCCGGGTTTTGCACTCCTTTGCAATGTAATGGCGCCGGGATGCGGTATAACGCGTCGAATTGGTTGAGGTTATTGTAATCTCAGCGTCTCGGCGGATGAATTCAGCCCGGGTTGTCGCTAGACTTACACCTTTTATTATTGCGCCCCAAGCCGGGGTGTTTTGCCGTTGCCGGCGTAGAGACAGCATCGTATGCGACTGAAATCAATAAAACTGGCCGGGTTCAAGTCCTTCGTGGACCCTACCACCACCAATTTCCCGGAAAACCTTACCGCTGTGGTGGGGCCCAACGGGTGTGGGAAGTCCAATATCATCGACGCGGTGCGCTGGGTGATGGGGGAGTCCTCCGCCAAGCACCTGCGTGGCGAGTCCATGGCGGACGTTATCTTCAACGGCTCCAATGCCCGCAAGCCGGTGGCTCAGGCGTCCATCGAGCTGATTTTTGATAACTCCGATGCCACCGTTACTGGCGAATACGGCAAATTCAACGAAATTTCCGTGAAGCGGCAGGTGACACGGGACGGCCAGTCCAATTATTTCCTCAACAGTACCAAGTGCCGGCGCAAGGATATTGCCGACATTTTCCTGGGCACGGGCCTGGGGCCGCGCAGCTACGCCATCATCGAGCAGGGCATGATTTCCCGGCTGATTGAAGCCAAGCCGGAAGAGCTGCGGGTGTATATCGAGGAAGCGGCGGGGATTTCCAAGTACAAGGCTCGCCGCCGCGAGACCGAGAACCGTATTCGTCGCACCCGCGAGAACCTGGAGCGTCTGACCGATATCCGCGATGAGCTGACGCGCCAGCTGGAACGCCTGAGTCGGCAGGCCAGCGCAGCGGAAAAGTACAAACAGTACAAAGAGGAAGAGCGCCTGAAAGGCGCCCAGCTCAAGGCGTTGCGCTGGAAAGGGCTGGATGTGCAGGTCAAGCAGCTGGACCACGTGATTGGCGAGCTGGACGTGTCCATGGAAGCGAAAGTGGCGGAACAGCGCCACGTGGACGCGGAAGTGGAGCGTTTGCGCGAGAAGCACCACGAAGTGCAGGAACGCTTCAACGAAGTGCAGCAACATTTTTATGCCCTGGGCGCGGAAGTGGCGCGTCTGGAGCAGAGCATCCAGCATCAGCGAGAGCGCAAGCAGCAGCTGTATGAAGAGCTGGATCAGGTGCGCGCCAGCTGGAAAGAAGGCGACGAGCACCTGCGTATCGATAGCGAGAAAGTGGCGGAACTGGATGCCATCCTGGCTGAGCGTGAGCCGGAGCTGGAAATGGTCTCGGAACAGCAGGAAGCCTCCAGTGAAGCGCTGGCGCTGGCCGAAGAGACCATGCAGAACTGGCAGCAGGCGTGGGAAGAATTCAACGGCAAATCCGGAGAATCCCGCCGTCAGGCTGAGGTGGAGCAGTCCCGCATTCAGCATCTGGACAAGTCCCAGGAGCGCCTGCGCGACCGTATCGACCGCTTGAAGAAAGAGCAGGAATCCCTGGATGCCGGCCCGCTGGCCCAGGAAATGCGTGAGCTGGAAGAGCAGGTGGAGCAATATCGCGGGCAGTCGGAAGAAAACGAACTGCGCAGCGAGTCCCTGCAGGAAGAGATCAATCAACTCCGCCGTGATAACGGTGACCGGGGGCGGCAGCTGGATGAGGCCCGCGAGAAGCTGCAAAGCCTCAAGGGCCGTCGCACCTCTCTGGAAGCCCTGCAGAAAGCGGCCATGGGCGACGATGGCGCGGTCAGCGACTGGCTGACCCGGCATGAACTGGATGACGAGCCGCGGCTGGCCGACCAGCTGCAAGTGGCGGAAGGCTGGGAAAAAGCACTGGAAGCCGTGCTGGGCGACAGCATTCAAGCGGTCGCCGTAAACGGCTTTGAGCAGCTGGGCGAATGGCTGGATGACCTGTCCCATGGGCGTGTGGCGCTGGTTAGCCCGGGCTCGGTGAAGGCGGCAGGCAGCAAGTCCACCCTGCTGCGCGAACATGTTCAGGGGCAGGCACCGGAAGGGCTGCTGGCCGGTGTGTACGTGGCGGATAACCTGGATGCGGCCTTGACCCTGCGTGGCCAGCTTGACGCCCACGAATCCGTGGTCACCCGTGATGGTATCTGGTTGGGCCCGGATTGGCTGAAAGTGGCCAAAGAGGAAGATCAGGAAGCCGGTATTCTGGAGCGCCGCCGCGAACTGGACACCCTGGAAGGTGAGATCGACACCCTGCAGGCCACCGTGGATAGTCTGAAAGAGCAGCTGGAAAGCACCCGCGAGCAGATTTCCGAACTGGAAGAAGAGCGCGAGGAGGTGCAGCGCCAGGCGAGCCGGATCAATCGTGAGTTGGGTGAGATCAATGCCCAGGTCAGCGCCCGGCAGGTGCGCCTGGAGCAGATCACCATGCGCCGTGAGCGTCTCAGCCGGGAAATGGAAGAAACCAGCGAGCAGCTGGAGCAAGAACAGGAACACCTGAAAGAAGCCCGGGCGGTGCTGGCGGAAGCACTGGACGCCATGGAAACCGACAGCGGTGAGCGCGAAGCCTTGCTATCCCGCCGGGATGAGTTGCGCCTGCGGCTGGACGAGTCCCGCCAGAAAGCGCGCCACGACCGGGATCAGTCTCACCAGTTGGCCATGGAAGTACAGGGTGCCCGCACCCAGGCAGACTCGCTGCGCCAGAACCTGAGCCGTCTGGAAACCCAAGTGCAGATGATGGCCGAGCGCAAGGCGCTGCTGGAAGAGCAGACCAATGAGGGCGACGAGCCGGGTACCGAACTGCAGATGCAGCTGGAAGAAAAGCTGGAAGTGCGTCTGGAAGCGGAGCACAAGCTCACCGAAGCCCGTCGAGAGCTGGAAACGGTGGACCATGAAATGCGTAACCTGGAAGGGCAGCGCGGCCAGTTTGAGCGTCAGGCCCAGGAAGTGCGCAGCACCATGGACCAGAAACGTATGCAATGGCAGGACCTGAGCACCCGCCGGCAGACCGTGGCCGAACAGCTTTCTGAACAGAATTTTGACCTGGAAACCGTGCTGCAAAATCTGCCGGACGAGGCGGATGAGCAGCAGTGGGCGCAGGAAATGGACATGATCGGCCAACGGATCTCCCGTCTGGGGCAGATCAACCTGGCGGCTATCGACGAGTACCAGCAGCAATCTGAGCGCAAGAACTACCTGGACAGCCAGAACGAAGACCTGGAAGACGCCCTGGGCACCCTGGAAAATGCCATTCGCAAGATTGATCGGGAAACCCGGGCACGGTTCAAGGAATATTTCGACCGCATCAACCGTGGTCTGCAGGAGCTGTTCCCGAAAGTCTTCGGTGGTGGCCATGCCTACCTGGAGCTCACCGGCGATGACCTGCTCGATACCGGTGTCACCATCATGGCGCGGCCACCCGGCAAGCGAAACAGCACCATTCACCTGCTCTCCGGCGGTGAAAAAGCGCTGACAGCCTTGTCACTGGTATTCAGTATCTTCCAGCTTAACCCCGCGCCGTTCTGCCTGCTCGATGAGGTGGACGCGCCGCTGGATGACGCTAACGTGGGGCGTTTCTGTAACCTGGTGTCGGAAATGTCTGCAAAAGTGCAATTTATCTACATCACTCATAACAAGATTGCGATGGAGATGGCTGCTACCCTGATGGGGGTCACCATGCATGAGCCCGGTGTGTCCCGTCTGGTATCGGTGGATGTGGAAGAAGCGGCCGAAATGGCGGCGATGTGAGGAATCGGTGTTGCTGTAACAGCGGCACTTCAGCACAAGCAAGGAAGAAGAGGCAATGGGCCTGAACCTGGAAACATTGATTGGCATTCTGGTTATTCTGATTCTGCTGATTCTGGCCGACGGCATGCGGCGGATGATTCGAGAGCGGCACGGGCGACTACGCATGCGTATCGATCCTCGCTACCGTGATCAGGCGGAGGAAGAAGAAAATAGCAGCTACAATCCGGAGCTGATTGGTTCTGCACGGGTGATTCGTCGGGCCATGGAGGATGCGGAGCAGGATGAACGTCCGCCCATGGTGATGGAGCCTGATGAGGCGGCGGCTGAAGCGCGTACTGCAGAACAGCAAAGCCTGTTCGACGGTGAGCAGGAACCTGAGCCCCAGCCCGAGCGCGTTGTGGAGCCTGATGTTGAACCTGCCCCGGCGCCGGCACAACCGGTAGCGGAAAAACCACCCGAGCCAAAACCGGAGCCCGAACCGGCTCCTCGCGTGCCACCCCGGCAAGAGCCCCGCCAGGAAACGCGCGTAGAGACCCGTCCGGCACCGAAAGCGCCCCGTGAACCCCAGCCCGTGTTGGAAGTGATAGTGGTGCACCTGATTGCCCACCGTGGCGCGCCGTTCGAGGGTAGTGCCCTGTTACGCATGCTGCTGGAAGCGGGTCTGCGCTACGGTCGCATGAATATTTTCCACCGGCACGTGAGCGTGCAAGACGCTGATGAACTGCAGTTCTCCATGGCCAATGCCGTGGAGCCGGGCACGTTCGATCTGGATACCATGGAAGACAAGACCTTTGCCGGTGTCACTTTCTTCCTGAAATTGCCGGGGCCCACCGACGCCATCGGTGCGTTGGATAAGATGCTATCCATTTGTCAGCGTCTGGCCGCGGAGCTGGACGGCGAATTGAAAGATGAACAACACAGTGTGCTGACTCCGCAGACCATGGAACACCTGCGCCAGCGCGTGCAGGAGTTCGAGCGTCGCCAGCGGGTGCCGAGCGCGTAAAAGCAGTTGCGAGTGACGAGTTTCGAGAAGCGAAATACAAAAGGTTTTCGTTACTCGTTACTCGTACCTCGAGACTCTATTGCCCTTTGCGGGCTGGAGCCTACAGAGCGAGTCGTTCGCTATCCATTATTCACTATTCATTATTCGCTGCTGCTACCGTGCCTAATCCAGACATCATCCAGAAAGCCCAACACCTCCGCGATCAGCTCAACGACTGGTCTTACCGCTATTACGTGCAGGACGACCCGGCGGTGCCCGATGCCGAGTACGACCGGGCGTTCCGTGCTCTCAAAGAGCTGGAAGCCCAGCACCCGGATTTGATTACCGCCGATTCTCCTACCCAGCGGGTAGGGGATGTGCCGCTGGATGCGTTTGAACAGGTGCAGCACGAAGTGCCCATGCTGAGTCTGGATAACGCCTTCGATGATGATGACCTGCGTGCTTTTGATAAACGGATCCGCGAACGTCTGGATGTGAACGAAACGGTGGATTACGTGGCTGAGCCCAAGCTGGACGGGCTGGCGATTTCCCTGCTGTACGTGGATGGGCAACTGGTGAGGGCGGCCACCCGCGGGGACGGACAGACCGGTGAGAATATTACCGTTAATGCCCGGACCATTCGTTCTGTTCCCCTGACGCTACGCGGAGACCCGTTGCCATCGCGGCTGGAAGTGCGCGGTGAAGTGGTGATGCCCCACGCCGGCTTTGCCGCCCTGAATGCCCGCCAGGAAGCCGCAGAGCAGAAGGTGTTTGCCAATCCTCGCAACGCGGCTGCCGGCAGCCTGCGCCAGTTGGATTCTCGCATCACCGCCAGCCGGCCGCTGGAATTTTATGCCTACTCCATGGCTCAGCTGGAGGGTGTACCCGAGCCGGCCACGCACGCCGACATGCTGGAGGCCCTGCGTAGTTGGGGGCTGCGGGTGAACCCGGAAGTGCGTGTGTGTGCGGGTGTGGACGCACTGTTGGCGTTTTATCAGGGCATCCTGGAAAAGCGCGACCGTCTGGATTACGACATCGATGGTGTGGTGTACAAGGTAGACCGTTTCGACTGGCAAAATGATCTGGGCTTTGTCAGCCGCGCACCGCGCTGGGCCATTGCCCACAAGTTCCCTGCCCAGGAAGAACTCACCGTGCTTAACGGCGTGGACTGGCAAGTGGGCCGAACCGGTGCTCTGACCCCGGTGGCACGGTTGGAACCGGTGCACGTGGGCGGGGTGATGGTCAGCAATGCCACCCTGCACAACATGGATGAAATCCAGCGACTGGATATCCGTATTGGCGACACCGTGGTGGTGTATCGGGCCGGGGATGTGATTCCCAAGGTGGTGCGGGCGCTGCCCGAGCGCCGTCCTGCGAATGCACAAGACATTGCTCTGCCATCAGCCTGTCCGGTGTGTGGTAGTGACATTCTGCGCGGTGACGATCAGGTGGTGGCTCGCTGTACCGGCGGGTTGATTTGCGGTGCCCAGCAGCGTGAAGCCATCAAGCATTTTGCGTCCCGTCGGGCCATGGATATCGATGGGCTGGGCGACAAGCTGGTGGATGCGCTGGTGGATCAGGAGCTGATTGCCACCGTTGCCGACCTTTACCGCTTGAAGGCGGAGCAGGTGGCAGGCCTGGAGCGCATGGGCGAGAAATCCGCTGATAACCTGATCGCCGCGCTGAATGATTCCAAGACCGTGAGCCTGGGCCGTTTCCTGTTTGCTCTGGGCATTTTGCAGATCGGTGAAGAAACCGCCAAGAATCTGGCGGACTGTTTTGGTGATCTGGAGGGCATCCGCCGCGCCCCCTTGCTGCTATTGCTGGCGGTGCCGGATGTGGGGATGGAGGTGGCCAAGGCCATCGGAGCCTTCTTTGCGGAAACGGATAACGAGGCGGTGATAGACGGTTTGTTGTCGCAAGGGGTGAACCCGCAAGCCAGCGGCGTGCCCTCGACCGCTTTTGTGAACAGCCTGACGTTGGCGCAGTTGCTAAAGTCCGCCAAGCGGTTGGGCATGAATCTTGAAGGCATCGGTGACAAGTCACTGGAAACGCTCGGTGGGCATTTCCGCACCGTGGCGCAATTGAGCGCGGCGGCGGCAGAAGGTGCGGGTGCCGAACCCAAGGGCGTGCGCTCCGGTGTCATGACGCAGCTGGCCAAGGCGCTGGCGGAGAATGGTTGGCAAGCCCGCTTGCAGGATGCTGAAGACCAGGTTGCCGCTCTGGCAGCCCGCGCCCCGGCCCAGGCCGAAAGCCGCCCCCTGGAAGGGCAAACCTGGGTGCTGACCGGCACCCTGGAGCAGCTTACTCGTGACCAGGCGAAACAGGCCTTGCAGCAGCTGGGAGCAAAAGTGGCGGGGTCGGTGTCCAAAAACACCAGCAGGGTAGTGGCGGGCGCGTCTGCGGGCTCCAAACTGGCGAAAGCGGAATCGCTGGGCGTTGAGGTATGCGACGAAGCTGCGCTACTGTCCCTCTTGGCCCAGCACGGCATTGATCCGGGAGCGTTATGAAAATCTGGCTAACCCTGCTTTTGGCAGCACTGACCCTGAGTGGCTGTGCTGGCACACCGACCAATACGGATAATGTCTGCGCGGTGTTTGATCAGCGGGGTGGCTGGTTCAACAACTGGTATAAATACGCCAAGAACACGGAAAAAGAGTACGGGGTGCCGGTGCCCGTGCTGATGGCGACCATCTATAAGGAATCCGGGTTTAATGCCAAGGCGAAACCGCCGCGCACCAAATTGCTGGGTTTTATCCCCTGGAAGCGTCCTTCCAGCGCCTATGGGTATCCGCAGGCGCTGGATGGCACATGGGACTGGTACAAGGACGCCACCGGTCGCCGTGGCGCGGACCGGGATGACTTCAAGGATGCGGTGCAGTTTGTCGGCTGGTATCACTACCAGAGCTACAAGAAAAACGGCGTGGCTCGCAACGATACCTACAACTTGTATCTTAATTATTACGCGGGGCACGGTGGTTATGCCCGCGGCACCTGGAAAAACAACAAGTGGATGAAAGGCGCCGCCCAGCGCACGGCGTCCATGGCCAACCGGTACCAGCAGCAAATGCAGGGATGTGGACGATAAAAAGTTGGAAATTGAAAGTTGAAAAGGGAAGGGATCGGCAGGTTAAAGGAGAGTTGATCTCGTAGCGGAGAATGTCTTCTGGTTCACTCTTTATTGGTTGGTGTTCAACAATACGGTGAATCGCGGCGGTAAACTTGTTAGTTTTAGAAAATATTTCTCGCGTTGAAACTTTCAACTTTGAACTTTCTCCTGTTTTTCGGGGTGTCTTTTGGATAACGAATCCATCGTTTACGGTTGCATCAAGCATTTGCCGTTTGGCAATTTGCAGGAGCGCAAGACGAGCTGTTTCCAGAATCGTAAAGCCATCCGGCAATTGCCGCAGGCGGATGAGTGGCCGTTCCTGTGTCGGGAGATGTTTTCCGTGCCCGGCGATGACTTGATGGGCGGCACCTTCCAGACCCAGGTGATTCATTTCGGCATGTCTTACCGGGCGGTGGAGTACGAGTGGGAGCACTGGATCGCGAAGTTCGAGTCCCTGCTCAAAAATATGTACTGGGTGAATGCGGTGGTGCATCTGGAAACCGAATTGTCCGGGTTTCATACCTTCGTGTGGGACAGCGCCGATGTGTACCACGAACCCTCTGATGCCCCCCTGCGGGTACGTTGTGAATGGGCCCGTGAAGGCGCCATCGCCTGATTCTTCGGTTCACCTGTAACAATCCTGTTGAGTGTCGGATTACGGCCTTCAGCCTACAGGCAATAGCGCCTGCGTGACTCCATTGGTTCCTGTTTGTAGGTCGTGTTAGGCGTAGCCGTAACCCGACATGGCCTCGCTGATTGTGGTAAAAATCCAATGTCGGATTACGGCTTTAGGCTCTCTGTGCCCTTGGGTAAATCAGGCCTACGCGATAACCCCTTCTCCTTTGTCTTTTTTTCCCCTTTCTGTGATTGCATTCTTATCCCCTTGCGGCATAGTCGAGGGAGACGATTATAAAAAAGGTGAGGATGATGGCTCTCGATTATTCGTTGCTTGATGTATTCGCGGGTGCACCCTTTCAGGGCACTCAGGTCCCGGTGGTTACACTGGATGCGGCTAACAGTAGCGATGCCAGTAAAACGGCCATTGCCGGTGAGTTTCAGCAAACCGAGACGGTGTTTATCGAGCCGGGCAACAGTGCCTCGCCAGTGACGGTGTTTAATAGCAAAGGCAGACAATTATTCGGTGCTCATACCATTCTGGCTGCGTCTTATGTGGCCTATGAAATGGGGATGACAAAAGACGAGGGCGAGTTTGCTTCGTTTCTGCTCAAGCAAAACGAACAATTGATCGAGAGCTTTATTGACAAGGGAGACAGCGCCCCCGGTGCGATTCAGTTCGCCCGGGTGCTGACACCGACCATTGACCGTTACACTCCGGAAATTCCCCGTCTGGCGGCGGCGCTGAATATTGATGAGAAACACATCTCTTTCAGCAAGTACAAGCCGATGGTGGTGAGTGTGGACAAGCCCACGTTGATTGTGCCGTTTACCAAACCTGAGCACGTACTGGCTGCGAGTCTGAACCCGGATCGTTGGTCAGACCTGTTCGGTGATGTGTATACCTCGGAGCTGTTCCTGTTTGCGCCGGGGACCATTACCGGCTTCACGGAATTCCATGGTCGTTTGCTAAATCCGACATTGCCGCGTGATGTTTTTCCTCCTATCGGGGCGGTGATGCCAGAGTTTATTGCTTACCTGGCAGAACAGGGTGAGGCCGCGCCGGGTACGCATACCCTGTCTGTGGACCGGGGCAGCCATGAGACGCGCAAGAGCATTCTGCATGCAGAGTTCGACAAGCGCCCGGGCAAGGAAGTGCGCTGCCGCATTGGCGGCAACGTGATCAAGATGGGGACGGGATCACTGCTGTATTCGTGACTTTAAATTATTCGTTCCCTGAGCGATTTTTCAGATAGACGATGAAGGCCACCGTGGCGATGACGCTAAGGAAAACGACGAAGGCCGTGATCAGTTGATCGAGAGTCAGGTTATTGAGCATGTGGGGTTCCTTGCGGAGTCGTCGGCCCTGAGAATCGTTAAAGTATGGCAGCGCAAGCGGTGCTTGCAACGTTCACGTCACACCCCTCCCGCAATGGGAGGAGTGTGGGTTGCCTTATCCTGTTTCATCTTACTTAATCGCACACAATTCTGACCGGGTTTTGTCCCAGCCCAGGCATCCATCGGTGATGGACAGACCGTACTGGAGTGGTTTGTCCTGACCCTGTCGACCATCGTTGAGATGGCTTTCCAGCATCACCCCGGCAATAGCCGTTTGCCCCTGAGCACGCTGCTGCAGCAGATCCTGTAACACCGCAGGCTGGCGCAGCGGGTCTTTGCCGCTGTTGGCATGACTGCAGTCCACGATCAGGCGCGGGTTGCAGCCCTTGGCCTCCAGTGCAGCGGCGGCGCGTTGCACGCTGGCGGCATCGTAGTTGGGACCGTCATGGCCGCCGCGGAGTACCAGATGGGTGTCCGGATTGCCGGCGGTTTGCAGCAGGGCGCTGTGGCCGTGTTCATCCATGCCCAAATGGGTGTGTGGATGGATTGCCGCGCCCATGGCGTCGCAGGCCACGCCGATACTGCCGTCGGTTCCGTTCTTGAAGCCTACTGGCAGGGGCAGGCCGCTGACCATTTCCCGGTGAATCTGCGATTCGGTGGTGCGCGCCCCGATGGCCGCCCAACTCAGCAGGTCGCCCAGGTAATCGGCGGCCATGGGGTGCAGCAGCTCGGTGGCGAGCGGTAAGCCCAACCGGGCCAGATCCAGCAACAGGTGGCGAGACACATTCAACCCGGTGGCAATGTCATTGCTGCCATCCAGATGCGGGTCGTAGAGCATGCCTTTCCAGCCCACGGTGGTACGGGGCTTTTCCACGTAGGCTCGCATGACGATGACGATTTTGTCGTCCAGCTGCGTAGCCAGCTCCGCCAGGCGGTGCCCGTATTCCAGGGCGGATTTGGGGTCGTGGAGGGAGCAGGGCCCGGTGATGACCAGCAGGCGGGAGTCTTCGCCATTGAGAATGTTGCGAATGGTCTGGCGCTGGTGCTCAATCTGCGCGGCGAGCGCGGCATCCACCGGCAGGCGCTGACGCAGTACCGTGGGGGAGGCCAGCGGCAGGCTGCGTCGCGGCGGGGCCTGACGGTCGTGGATTGGGCTGTCGGTGTTCTCTGTCTGTTGGCTGTTTACCTGTTGCATGATCTTCCCTTAATACTGCGGCGCGTTATCGTCGCGCGTGATTCGTCGATCGTTGTGTGGCGGTGCGCTGGTGTAGCCAGCGGCTAAATCGGGTGGTCAGGCGGTTCGGTCGATAGCGATACATGGTGTTGTCCCTGTGTTGCATTTGTCTGTTTGTCTGGGCAATAAAAAACCCCGGGCGGGTTACCGGCCGGGGTTTCATGTGTTCGGCAGGCGTCCCTTAACGGGCGCGCCTGAGTGTTGGTCAGGCGCGCGAGCGGCTAAACCAATACCCGTAATAAGACGCAGCAGACACCGCCATACCGGCCATTGGGCCAGTCAGGGTACGTGTGTTGAGCTGTGCTGCGTGCATGGTTATGTCTCTTGAATTCGCTTCAGTGAAGGTCAAAGAGTAACGGCAGCGTGGGGAGGGTGCAAGAGGCTGGAACCATGCCGCACGATAGCCGGTGGCTATTTGTGGCGGCGGGTAGCGCTTTTAGGCCCACCGCAAGCACGCGCAGCAGGACGATCAGGTATTTAGCCTGGTGCCTGCTGCTTGGTGCATGCAGCGTGCTGCAGCCGCAGAGCGGCCAAAAAAAACGCCCACCGAAGTGGGCGAGGAAGGTGGAGACAATCCACATTTAAGACAAGACGGAGAAAACAGAATCAGAGAATGTCGGCATCCTTGATCGCGTCGGTAATGGTTTTAGCATAGTGGTCCGCGCCTTTTTCCAGGCCCTTGAAGCCGCCGGTGTTGAAGCTGACGGTTCTGCCCGTCCAGACGATGGCTTTCTGCTCCACGTCCCACAGCTCCAGGCGAGCGGTGTAGATATCTTCGTTGATATAGAAGTCCGGGCTGTAAACCTGCGGGGTCATGGTCATGCCGGCGCTGGCCGGAATGGCTACGCCCGGATCGCCTTTGACTTCCGTTGTTTCAGTGGTCAGGTCTTCCAGGTGGATCGCCAGTGCGCTGTCAAAACCGTTGTCTCTCATGCGCTTGGCCAGGTAGTCCAGGCTTTTGCCTTCGACGCCCTTGTCGCCATAAACGGTGTAGGCGGCGGTGGCTTTTACGCCCATGGCTGTAAACTTGGCCACAATGGCATCTTCCAGATGTTCACGCAGTTCATGATCAACCAGCACGCCAACCACCAGGGATTGGTACGGGCCCTTTGGTGCAGGCTGGGAGCCGGTTTCGGCGCTGATGACTTTGGTGTCGTGATAGCCGCTGGCACAGGCGGTAAGCAGTACAGCGAACAGGGCCACCAGGGTAAATTGCAATTTTTTCATGGTTTCCATCCTCTTGAGAAAAGCCGACTGTCGCCGGCTGTTTCACTATCCGTTTTAGAAGTTGTAGGTGGTGCTCAGGGACAGGTAATCCCGGTCTTCGACCACGCTGTACTCTTCGTCGTTATAGGTTGTGTAGGACAGGTTGGCGCTGAGTTGCTTGTAGGCCATGCCCAGGCTTACGCCGACGGTACGCTCGTCTTCATGCATGGCGTCGTCGCTGGAGTAACCCTCAACACCGTGCTGGAAGGTCAGGCCGGGAGTTAAAGAGACTGGGCCGATGGCGTTGGCATAGGTGGAGGTCAGGCTTAGCTGGTAACCCCAGCTAAAGTCCGTCACGTAGCCGTCTTCATCCAGTCCGCCCACACCGAAATTGGTATGACGACGGAAGCGCATTTGATCCTGCTTGGGCAGATCCGGGATGAACTCCGAGCCGACCTGCATGGAAACAACGGTTTTTTGTGCGCCCATCAACTTCGGAATAATGGTGGTGAAGGCCAGCTCGGCACGCTGAATGTCGAACTCTTCAAAGCCGTGGACTTCGCTGCCAGAGTTGTAGACGTAATCGATGGTTCCCTGCGGAATGGAGAAACCGGCCCCTTGCACGGCTGCTGCAGGAATGCCGTTGGCCTCCAGTACGCGAGAAGTGGTCAGGTCCGGGGTATTGATCTGGATCGGCATGTCCGGCAGGTAGCTCAGGTTCAGCGCCAGGTTGCCCACGCCTTCAAAGGTCTTGTCGGCGGTGAGGCCAAATACCTGAATATCTTCCGGGTATTCATAGAAGTAGGCGATATCGTTGCCTGCGGTGATGCCCTGAGCGAGCGGGCTGTCTTCCTTGGTCACCGAGTAGTAAGGCAGTCGGCTGTGGTAGTTGAAGAAGTAGGTGCCGATCTTGGCCTTGGATTCCGGGAACGCGTAGTCAAACTTCAGGCCGTACTGACCGCCGTCTTTAGGTTCATTTTCATCCCTGCGGGGAATATAAGCACCGGCGTTGTAGGCATCCTGGTTCGGGATGACGACGGAGCTGGAGAAGGTGGCATCACAGCCCAGTGCGGTGTTGTCCAGGGTAGAGAAAAAGGTGCCGCAACCGTCCAGGTTTGCCGCACGCCATTCATACTGATAGAAGGACTTCATGCTCAGGCGGTCAGTGAAGTTGTAATCCACGGTGACCATGCCTGAGGGCGTCAGAAATTCAGTGAATTCCGAGCCGGGGCGATGCAATGCTGCCAGGTCCACCGCGTTCAGTGAGCTGAAGGAGCCACGAGAATAAAGACTACGGCCCCACAGAAGCAGTTTACGGCCTGCCGCGACTTTCAGGGGCTGTTCGTTCACCTGGAAGGTGCCGTGGGCAAAGACCTGCTGGAACGTCGCGCCCTGGAACTTGGAATTGCGATGAAAACCGTCGTCGCTCAGCTTTCCACCCTGAAACTCATTGGGATAGTTGCCCTGGGGAACGTACCCTTCCTTCTGGGTGTAGTCGTACCAGGTCTTGGCCTGTACGAAGAGACCGTAGTTTTTGTACTGCAGGTTGAAATCACCGATGGCTTTGACCACGGAGGAAACCACTTCGCCACCGTCATAGTTCAGGTTGCCGTCATCGGACACGGCAGAGCCTGACGTGCCGCCGGGGGTGTCACCGGCGAACAGGTTTTCCTTGCTGGCAGATTCCATCCGGGAGATGGCGCCCACGGAGGCTTTCAGGTTCCATTTGGCACTGAAGTCATCGTTGAACTTGTATTCACCGCCGGCCATGGCCGGGGCGGCAGCTGACAGCAGGCCCAAGGCCAGGACGCTGCTGTAGCCGACAGCGATTGCTTTGCTTCGCATTATTTTGCTCTCCCACTGCTCCGGGGATGAACCGGGCAGACAATCCGTTTGTTGTTGTGAACGTTGTTGTAGCGCACTGCTGAAACTCGCCCGGTCCCATCGGGCGTTAAATTCCTGACTTTGAAGATTACGAAATTCTTTTTTTGAACAATGATTTCGAAAACCGGCAAGTCACGTTCAATTCATACATACCGCTTGGTATGTGGTCAAGACGACAAAAGGGGGCAAAAGCGGCAGGGCAGGGAGTGTATAAGGGGGGAATTGGCTTTTTTTGGGGCAGGCGTACCAGGATTACCGGCTTGTAAACAGAAAAAAGGAAACACTGAAATATATAAAGTTTACTTTTGAACCTTGTTCGTTACCTCAGGTAACAAGCAAAAGAAGGTTTCGTTTTTGGTGTTTTTTTTTGTTGGCGGACACATTTTCTAATGATTGTGAGGTGGTTCTCTGTTGGGAAGGGCCGCTGATTCGTGTCGCAATGACATTGCCGGTGGTCTGAGGCGGCATGACTACACGATGCATTTTATCTTCGAAGTACGGCGTGATGACTCTGCAAGCTTGCGTCGGCCAGGGCTGATCCACACATATCGCAGGACGGGTTGGGCAGCGGTTAGCAGGCAGGGGGTTAACTGTATCTGCGGAAGACGTCAGCCTGCTGGAAATTCCCTCGCTTCGCGAGGTTTGTCTCTCAGAAAGGAGCGGCTACAGCGGCGCTATAGCAGGGTTTTGTTTGCTGTTGGTGTGGTTTTTGCGTCTGGCATTTGGTGGGGAACGTCCTGCACAGTGCGAGAGGTTCGCGGTAAGCCTATTAAAAGGCTAGAACGTGTTTTCCGCTAATTACGTGATGAACCAAAAAAAGGGGCACCAGGCGGTGCCCCCAAGGGGAAACAGAATCAGCGCGATTCCGTTTAGAACACTTCGAACAGACCTGCAGCACCCATGCCGCCACCGATGCACATGGTCACGACCACATACTTCACACCGCGACGCTTGCCTTCGATAAGTGCGTGGCCGGTCATGCGGGCACCGGACATACCGTAGGGGTGACCGATGGAGATGGCGCCGCCGTTCACGTTGTATTTTTCCGGGTCGATGCCGAGCTTGTCGCGGCTGTAGAGGCACTGGCTGGCAAACGCTTCGTTCAGCTCCCAGAGGCCGATGTCATCAACGGTCAGGCCGAAACGCTTGAGCAGTTTTGGAACCGCATACACCGGGCCAATACCCATTTCGTCGGGATCACAGCCAGCGACGGCCATGCCGCGATAGGCGCCCAGCGGTTGCAGGCCCAGACGCTCGGCTTCTTTGCTGTCCATCAACACGCAAGCGCTGGCGCCGTCAGACAACTGGGAGGCGTTACCGGCGGTAATAAAGCCGCCTTCCTGTACCTGTTGGCCACCCTTGAATACGGGCTGCAGGGATTGCAGGCCTTCCAGGGTGGTTTGCGGACGGTTGCCTTCATCTTTGTCCAGAGTCACTTCCACGTCGGAAATTTCTTTGGTCTCCTTGTTCATCACTTTCATGACGCTGGTCATGGGCGCGATTTCGTCATCAAACTTGCCGGCTTCCTGGGCGGCCGCGGTGCGCATTTGTGACTGGAAGGCGTACTCGTCCTGACTGTCGCGGGACACGCTGTAGCGGTCGGCGACAATCTCTGCGGTTTCCAGCATGGACATGTAGATGTCCGGGCGGTTTTCTTTCAACCAAGGATCGGCGGCGCGGAAGGTGTTCATCTTGTCGTTCTGTACCAGGGAAATGGACTCCAGGCCACCGGCCACGGCCACGTCCATGTTGTCGACGATGATTTCCTTGGCGGCGGTGGCGATGGCCATCAGGCCGGACGCGCACTGACGATCCATGCTCATGCCGGACACGCTGGTGGGCAGGCCTGCGCGCAGGGCCGCCTGACGGGCGACGTTGCCGCCGGTGCTGCCTTGCTGCAGGGCGGCGCCCATGATCACGTCCTGAATGGTAGCCGGGTCGATGCCCGCGCGTTCAACGGCGTGTTTGATGGCATGGCCACCCAGAGCCTGGGCCTGGGTGTCGTTGAAGGCGCCGCGGTAGGCTTTGCCAATGGGAGTGCGGGCGGTGGATACGATTACGGCTTCTCTGGTCATTGCTCTCTCCTGGTCCAGATAAGGGCTACTGTGAGGGGAGGGTGCAGCAGCCTGAAGTATGTGAGAAGCGAGTGACGAGCACCGGGTTTCGAAAGGCGAAACCAGAACACGTTAGCAACCCGGTTTTGTACTTCGAAACTCGGTGCTCGTCTCTCGCTACTGTCCTTTAACCCAGCTTAATGCCCTTGGCTTTGGCGGCCATGGTCAGAATCTTGGTTACGTGGTCGCCGCCGGCCATCATTTCGCTGGCGTTGTCCATGTTGCCGATTTGCTCGAAGTGGGCAGCAACGCCATCCACATTACGCTCTTCGTCATTCAGGTAAACGCCTTCGCTTTCCATGAGGCGTACCATGGCGTAGCAACCGGCACCGGCCAGCAGAATGCGGTGGGTGGGTGCTTCATTACTTGCCAGGAACAACACCGCCGGGGTGATTTCCTTCGGCTCCAGCATGGCGAGCACTTCCGGCGGCATCAGGTCTTCGGTCATGCGAGTGGCGGCGGTGGGGGCGATGCAGTTCACCTTGATGTTGTACTTTTCACCTTCCAGGCACAGGGTATTCATCAACCCGGCGACGGCGGTTTTGGCGGCCCCGTAATTCGCCTGGCCAAAGTTGCCGTACAGGCCAGAGGTGGATGTGGTCATCACGATGCGGCCATAGCCCTGTTCGCGCATGATTGGCCAAACGGCTTTGCTGCAGATTTGAGAGCCGGTGAGGTGAACGGCGACGACCTTGTCCCAGTCGTCCTGGGTCATCTTGGCGAAGCTTTTGTCACGCAGGATACCGGCGTTGTTAATCAGTACGTCGATGCGGCCCCAGGTATCCATAACCTGTTGGACCATGGCCTCAACCTGAGCCACGTTGGACACATCTGCACCGTTGGCAATGGCGTCGCCACCGGCGGCCTTGATCTCGGCAACCACCTGTTCGGCGGCTTCGCTGGAGCCACCGCTACCATCGCGGGCGCCCCCGAAATCATTGACCACCACTTTGGCGCCGAGTTTAGCCAGTTCCAGGGCGTGGGATTTGCCCAGGCCGTTGCCCGCGCCGGTGACGATGGCCACCTGATCATCAAAACGAATTGCCATGCTTCTTTACTCCAGATCATTCTCATCAAAGCGATTTGTAGCGGTGTTGCAGGAAGATCGCTGTTGCCGCGATCACGCCGTCAGGCGGGGACAATGGCCAGGCTCAGCCATTCCGCGATCAGGGCGGGTTTTTCCTGTCCTTCAATTTCAACCTGCACACCGTGGCGGAGTTGCCATTCATTCTCCGAGCGCTGTTTAACTTCCAGCAGGGTGAACGAGCCTCGGATTTTGCTGCCTTCACGGACCGGGTTCATAAAGCGAACCTTGTCGAAACCGTAGTTGATGCCCATGACCTGACCCTTGATGGTGGGCAGTACATCGATGGCCATGGCAGACAGCAGTGACAGAGACAAAAAGCCGTGGGCGATGGTGGCGCCGAAGGGGCTTTCCTTGGCGGCGCGCTCCGGGTCGGTGTGGATCCACTGGGGATCTTCAGTCAACTCGGCAAAGCCGTCGATACGCTGCTGGTCGACGGTGCGCCACTGAGATTCGCCAACGTTCTTGCCAACGTTTGCCTGCAGCTCTTCGATGCTGGTTTGCTGTTTGCTCATGGTGCTCTCCCGTTGGTGGCCCGGATAATGGCTGCCGAGACCTACTTTTCAAAATGTTGTTTTAAAAAGAATCAGTATGCGAGCGGCGTAATCAGCCGTAAAGGGTGAAAAGCGCCATGGAGGGCGAGAAATCCGTCATGGCTTGCCTGTGCGGTCAATGGTGGCTTCGTGAAGTTATGTCAGAATCCGGTCGCAAACCGTCCCAAGAGCGAACAGACATAAAAAAGGCGGTTGCAGGGTTCCTTTAAGTCACCGTGGCGCAAGGGTGAAGGGGGGCAAAAGCAAGGATGAAAGGACGGGAGACACGAGTATGGCGAATCCGAATGAGGCATTGGTAAACGAACCACGTGAAGCGATTCTTGACGCGGCCGCACTGTGTTTCATGGAGCGAGGGTTCAATGCGACCAGCATTGACGATATCGCCCGTCGACTGTCTGCCACCAAGGGCATGGTGTATCACTATTTTAGCTCCAAGGCAGAGCTCTTTTTCGAGATTCACCACCGTGCCATGGATGTGCTATTTGCCGAGTTGGAGCCGGTTGCAGCGTCGGATCTGCCTGCCCCTGAACGATTTACGGAAATGGCCCGCCGCTATGTGGAAACCCTGATTCGCACCCAACCTTATCAGCGTACCGTATCGGAAGCGGTGCAAATGGTATTGCGCAACAGTACCACCGCCGAACAGCGGGAGCAGCTGACAGATTTGCAGGCCCGCCGCTACCAGTGCGAAGCACTGTTCATGGCGGTGCTGGAGGAAGGGATGGGCAAGGGCACGATGCAGGCCAGCCGCCCCAGAGTCTCCATCAAGCCGGTGTTCGGGGCAATGAACTCGGTGATTAACTGGTACCACTATCGGGAGGGGGAAACCCCTCAACAACTGGCCGAGCTGGTTGATGAAGTGGTGCAGGTCGCCCTGCGCGGTGTAATGAAATAACTACCGGTTTCACTTCTTCAGTGCTTCAGCTTTTCCGTGGTGTTTGTTCGCTGCAGCAAGATTAACCAACAACCTGCGCGGCATTGACTTCATGGCCTCATGGCCTGAGAGGACAATCCGCGCTTGCTGCAAACGCCGTGTTATTTTTTCAGGAAACCGGCGAATATCTCCCGGGTTTCCTCGCTAAACATCCTTTCTGCAAACAACGCACTTTCCTTCTCGATCTGGGTCTTGATGGCGTCGTGGCCGTGGCGCATGAGCTGTTTGGTCATGGCCATGGCTGCGGGGGACTTGTTGGCCAGGCGCGTAGCCAGGGCCATGGCTTCGCTGCCCAGTTTGTCCGCTTCAGTACGGTAGGCAATCAGACCACATCGTTCCGCTTCCTCGGCGCTCAGGGTATCCCCGGCCATTAACAGGCGTGCCGCGTTCTGGCGGCCAATCAAGGCAGGCAGAATCAGGCTGGAACCTGCTTCGGGCACCAGCCCAAGGTTGATGAAGGCGGTGTGGAAGCGGGCGTTGTCGGCGGCAATGACAAGGTCCGCGTGAAGCAGCATGGTGGTGCCAATGCCGGTGGCGTTGCCCTGCACCGCCATGATGACGGGTTTATCCAGTGCCATGAGAGCATGCACGAGCACCATGGCCGGGCTCAGTTTGCCGTTGTCGCGGCTGGTGGGGTCCGCTTTCAGAAAGTCCTGAATGTCATTGCCTGCAGAGTAACTCCGGCCCTTGGCGGTGAGCAGTAACGCATTCAGGTCGTCTCGGCCGGCCAGATGGTGAACGGCGGCGGTGAGATCCTGGTACATGGCGACGGTTAGGGCGTTGAGCTTGTCGGCACGGTCCAGGGTGACATGCAGCACGGCGTTATGCTCGCTGGCCTGGATGAAACCGCTGTGGAAGGTCAGGTCCGTCATGGGATGTCTCCGGAAAGGGAAAGTCATCGACAATATCGAAACGCTGTTCCAAATAATAGGGTTTGGTTGATGCACGAAATTTATTGAGCGGGATGCAAAATATCAATTTCACTAACTAAAGGCCCTGATCTAGTCTGGTCCAATCGCTTTTCAGATCACGAGGATTCGCGCATGACCCAGTTTTATCTTGTCCGCCACGGGCAGGCATCGTTCGGTACGGATAATTACGATCGTCTTTCCGAACTGGGTCACCAGCAAGCGCGCTGGCTGGGCGAGTATTTCGCCGAGCGAGATATGGGTTTTGATGCGCTGGTGTGCGGGGACCTGGTTCGGCATCGGGAAACCGGAGCAGGTATTTGTGAGGGGCTCGGTGTGGCCTTGCCCGAAGACATTCAGCCGGGGCTTAACGAATTCGATTTCCAGTCGCTGGTGGATGCCTATCTGACGCAATATCCGGATCAGGTGCCTGGTGAAGGCGCCCCGGTGGCAGCGTTCTACAAGGCACTGAAGACCGCCATGAAGCACTGGCGTATGGATACGCTGACCGGCGATTTGCCGGAAACCTGGCAAGGTTTTTCCGACCGGGTTGCCGCTGCACGTGATCATATCCAGCAGCAGTACAGTGACAAGGACCGGGTGCTGATCGTCAGCTCCGGCGGTGCCATGGCCATGTTTCTCAAGCATGTTCTGGGTGCATCGGATGATGCGGTGGTAGAACTCAACCTGCAGATTCGCAATAGCAGCGTGAGCCACGGTTTTTTCAATCAAAAGGTGGTGCGCATGGCCAGTTTCAACAATGTGCCGCACCTGGACCGCCCGGACCGTTTCGAGGCGATTACTTATTATTAAAAAAAGACATTCAGCACCCTGATGGCGCTTTTGCCTGTAGCGTGAGGCGTGCTGCGTGTCGCATTTTTCAATGGGAGAGCTTCATGGATTTTCAGTACACAGAAAAAATGCAGACATTGATCACCCAGGTGCGAGATTTCATTACCAATGAAATTCGTCCGGTGGAAGGGCTATACCACGAGCAGCTGGAAAAAAGCCCGTGGGAAACCCCGCCGATCATGAATGAGCTGAAAGAAAAAGCCAAAGCGAAAGGGTTGTGGAACCTGTTTCTGCCTAAGGAATACGGGGAATACAGCGCCGGCTTGAGCAATCTGGAATACGCTCCGTTGGCGGAAGAAATGGGTCGCTGCCGCATTGCGTCCGAGGCGTTCAACTGTGCCGCGCCGGACACCGGGAATATGGAAGTGCTGGCTAAATACGGTAACGAAGCCCAGAAAAAAGAGTGGCTGCAGCCGTTGCTGGAAGGCCGGATCCGCAGTGCTTTCGCCATGACCGAGCCAGAAGTGGCGTCCTCTGATGCGACCAACATCGAAACGCGTATCACCGAAGATGGCGATGACTATGTCATCAACGGTCGCAAGTTCTACATCAGTGGCGCCATGCGCAAGACCTGCGAAATCATGATCGTCATGGGCAAGAGCAGCCCGGATAACCCCAACCGTCACCAGCAGCAATCCCAGATTCTGGTGCCGACCAACACGCCGGGCGTCAATATTGTTCGTCCGATGCAGGTATTTGGTTATAACGATGCCCCGGAAGGTCATGCGGAAGTGATTTTCGACAACGTGCGTGTACCCAAAGCCAACATGATCCTTGGCGAAGGCCGTGGTTTTGAAATCGCTCAGGGGCGTCTTGGTCCGGGTCGGATTCACCACTGCATGCGCATGATTGGTGCGGCGCAGGAAGCCTTCGAAATGATGTGCAAGCGGGTCAACCAGCGCGAGGTGTTCGGTGCGCCCATGAGCAAACAGGGCTCCGTACGTGAGGATATTGCCAAATCCTACTGCGAGATCGAGCAGGCCCGGCTGCTGACGCTGAAGGCGGCAGACGCCATGGACCGCTCGGGTAACAAAGACGCCAAGGATTTGATCGCTATGATCAAGGTGATTGCGCCCAATATGGCGTTAAATGTCATCGATCGGGCGATTCAGATTCACGGTGCCGTGGGGTTGAGCCAGGATACACCGCTGGTTCACTTTTTCAGCTATGCGCGCACCCTGCGTCTGGCCGATGGCCCGGATCAGGTGCACATGATGCAACTGGGCCGGAACATGGCCAAGCAATTCGCCTGATTTCGGGTGCTGGCCCGGAGCGTAATCACGCTCCGGGCTTTGCTATTTGCGCAGCAGAACAGAGAAGAACAGGAGAGCTCCATGTCCCAGGTGGATACACTGGATACGCAGAAACTGGCTGAATACCTTGAGCAGCACATTGATGGTTTCAAAGGCCCCATTGAGGCTGACAAGTTCGAGGGAGGCCAGTCCAACCCCACCTTCAAGATCACCGCCGCCTCCGGCTCCTATGTGCTGCGTCGTCAGCCGCCGGGCAAACTGCTCAAGTCCGCCCATGCGGTAGATCGCGAGTTTCGTGTCATGGCGGCGCTGCAGGACACCGATGTCCCGGTGCCCAAAGTGCTGCACCTGTGCGAAGACCGTGATGTTGTTGGCTCCATGTTTTATGTGATGGAGTTCTGTGAAGGGCGAATCCTGTGGAGTGCCGGGCTGCCTGAAATGGGAGAGGGCGATGCCGCGAATGCGGTGCGCGCCGAGATGTACGCGGAAATGAACCGGGTGCTGGCGGCCATGCACAGCGTCGATCTGGAGGCTGTGGGCCTGTCTGATTATGGCAAGCCGGGTAATTATTTTGAACGTCAGCTTGGCCGTTGGACCCAGCAGTACGAAGCGTCCAAGTTGCAGGAAATTCCGGCCATGGATTCGCTGATTGAGTGGCTGCAAGCCAATCAGCCGGAAGACGATGGTCAGGTATCGCTGGTGCACGGTGATTACCGGCTGGACAACATGATGTGGCATCCGGAAAAACCGGAAGTCATTGCGGTTCTGGACTGGGAATTGTCTACCCTGGGACACCCATTGGCGGATCTGGCGTATCAATGCATGGGCATGCGTATGCCGCAGCGTGGTGCCAAGATGGCCGGTTTGCAGGGCAAGGATCGCACCGCGCTGGGCATTCCCACCGAGAAAGAATACGTGGCCATGTATTGCCAGCGCCGGGGCATTTCCCATATCGAAAACTGGGAGTTCTATCTGGCATTCAGTTTCTTCCGTCTTGCCGCTATCTGTCAGGGCGTGGCGAAACGGGCTGAAGATGGTAATGCCTCCAACAAGCAGGCTGCTGAAGTGGGGGCGCTGGTAGAACCACTGGCCTCCATGGCCATGCAGATCATCAACGAAGGGGCATAAAGCCGCTTCACGCTGCACGCGCCAGACAACACGGTAAACCAAAAACAGAATTTGCAGCGCGGAATCAGGGCTAGGGTTTGGCATAGCCCTGATTCGTGTTGCCGTGTGTTATCTGAAGCGTATTGCGTCAATTTCAATCGGGAGAGTAGTAATGAGCACGACCCTTTTTAACCTTGAGGGCAAGACTGCCCTGGTGACCGGTGCAAGCCGGGGTATTGGCGAAGAAATTGCCCGCCTGCTGGCAGAGCAGGGCGCCCATGTGATTGTGTCCAGCCGCAAAATTGATGGCTGTCAGGCTGTGGCCGATGCCATCAAGGCAGACGGTGGCAGCGCGGAAGCCTTTGCTTGCCATGTGGGTGAGCTGGCGCAAATCGAAGCGGTGTTTTCCCATATTCGCGAGGTGCACGGCAAACTGGATATTCTGGTGAACAATGCCGCAGCCAATCCGTTCTTCGGGCATATCCTTGATACTCCGGTGGACGCCTTCGACAAGACTGTTGACGTAAACCTGCGCGGTTACTTCTACATGTCTGTGGAAGGGGGCAAGTTGATGCGTGAAAACGGCGGTGGCGTCATCGTCAATACGGCTTCGGTCAATGGCCTGACTCCGGGCGAAGGTCAGGGGGTGTATTCCATCTCCAAAGCGGCGGTGATCAGCATGACCAAGGCGTTTGCCAAGGAATGTGCGCAATTCAATGTGCGCGTCAATGCGTTGTTGCCGGGTCTGACCAAAACCAAGTTCGCCGGTGCCCTGTTCACCAACGAAGACATCTACAAGCAAGCCCTCAGTCAGATTCCCATGCGTCGCCACGCTGACCCGAAGGAAATGGCCGGTACGGTGCTGTATCTGGTTTCCGACGCGTCCAGCTTTGTGACTGGGGAATGCGTTGTGGTTGATGGTGGCTTTACCATTTAACACTAACGTTGTTATCAAACCGCTGTAGGAGTTCCCTTCCAGGGGACGAACCGCGCGCAGCGCGAAGCCCGAAGGGCATTCTCGGTATGGCAGGGCGGGATGGATTTCTAGCGTACTGCTGCTTAGCGTTTTGCCACCTTCGTTCGCGCCCTTAACGGCGCTCCTACAGAGGCTTTGTAGCAAGTGATGGATATTGAAAGCGGAGAGTGAGTTTCGACGAAGGAGAACACAATGGATCCGATTCTCGATTTTACCGGCAAGACTGCACTGATTACGGGGGCGGCCAGTGGGTTTGGCAAGCTGCTGGCAGAAGAGCTGGGCAAGCGCGGCGCTGCGTTGGTGCTGGGCGATATTAATATGGATGCGCTGAATCCGCTGGCCGATACGCTGGCGGGGCAGGGGGTGAAAGTCGCTGCCTTGCGCTGTGATGTTTCCAGTGAAGCCGACTGCAAGGCCATGGTGGATACGGCGTTATCCCAGTTTGGCCACCTGGACCTGGCGGTGAACAATGCAGGTATTGCCCACGGTTTTATTCCGTTCGCGGAATTGACCGAAGAAGTGCTGGATCAGCAGATGAACGTGAACGTTAAAGGCGTCATGTTCGGCATGAAGCATCAAATCAATGCCATGAAGGCAAGTGGTGGCAGTATCGTCAATGTGAGCTCCATGGCCGGGCTGGGCGGTGCACCCAAGATTGGGGCCTATTCGGCGGCCAAGCACGCGGTAATCGGCCTCACTCGTACAGCGGCGATTGAATATGCCAAGCGCAATATTCGGGTCAATGCGGTTTGCCCGTTCTATACCCATACTCCGATGCTGGATGAGGGTGAGTTGTCGCAGGACAGAGAGCAGATGCATGCCATGCTGGCATCCGGTTGCCCGATGAAGCGCCTGGGGCAGCCCTCTGAGATCGTTACCGCCATGCTCATGCTGCTGTCGCCAGCGAACAGCTATATGAATGGCCAGACCATTGCCGTGGACGGTGGTGTGTCTGCTTTTTGATCGTTTTTTCCCTTCTGCGCCCTGTTGACCTACAGGGCGACATTTTCAATCCAATAAAATACTACTTTAGGACAATAGCGCCTTCAGTCTTAAGACCATAGAGTAATGGGAGATACAGGCTGTTTAGACTGGCTCAGCCATTGTTTGAGCTGGCTAAGCGTGGAGCCTCTGACGATAAGCACAATAACCCAGCGCTTCATGGTGACAGGAGAGTGCCGTCCATGTACCAGATCCTGATCGCAGATGATCATCCGCTTTTCCGTGAGGCTATTGCTCGTGTAATCGATGATGGCTTTCCTGGAAGCACTTTGCTGGAAGCCTCGGGGCTTGATGGTGCTATAGATATCATCGATCAGAACGATGATATCGATTTGGTCCTGTTGGACCTGAATATGCCAGGTATGCAGGGCTTGGGTGGGCTGGTGCAATTGCGAAACCAGTTTCCCGGTGTGCCTGCGGTGATCGTTTCTGCCGAAGAAGATAAAAAAGTTATATTGCAAACAGTGACTTACGGAGCTGTAGGGTTTATTACCAAATCGACACCCCGTAAACAGATGATTAGTGCACTTGAGCAAATTCTTTCCGGGTCGATATATCTTCCCTCAGATATTATTCGATCAGGCGGTGGTTCTGTGCAGGCGCGTCATCAGGAGCCAGGGTTGTTACCCGAGCTATTGGAAAGTCTGACACGTAAACAACTTCAGGTGTTTGAAAGAATGACCCGGGGCGAATCCAACAAAATGATTGCCTACGAGTTGAGCATTGCTGAAAGTACGGTGAAAGCTCATGTATCAGCCATTTTGAGAAAGCTGGGAGCAACTAATCGAGTGCAGGCAATTTTGTCGGCAAGTGATATAGATTTTGCAGCGTATTTGAAACATCCAAGTCGTATTGCTGAACAATAGACACTCGCAGTCCCTCGTTTTTTGCTCACATATTGAGTAACAAAAGCGCAACGACTGTTTTCTTCACTAGGACAACAATATTCCGCAGAATTAGCCGGCAAAGGCGCCTAACAAGAGCGCAAAAATAAAAATCCGGGAGAGTCTGATGACTGCCGCCCCACCAAATGCTGTGCTAAGCACGTTTAGTAATGCCGCGGATGAAGAGGTCGCCGCTGCTGAGTTGGCTGCGAAATTGAAAAACCCTAATTTGGGTTTTGTGCTGTTCTTTTGCTCTGTGGAATATGATCTTGATCGCCTCGGCGCAGCCATGCGTGACAATTTCATGGGTATTCCCATGTCTGGCTGTACCTCTTGCGGTGAAATTACTTCCAAAGGTTATGATCAGGGATCAATTGTAGCCATTGGGTTTGATCGCCGGTTATTCACAGTCAGTCAAAAGCTTGTGGAAAATGTGGACAGTTTCGGCCTTCTCGATGCCCAGCAGCTTGTTGATGGCTTGCTAACCGAGTGCAGCGAAGGTATGACGGAGTCACCCGCAGAGCACAATACTTTTGTGCTAACGCTGATGGATGGGCTATCAGTGAATGAAGAAATGGTCTTGGCTACGCTTAATTCGGCGTTAGGCAGTATTGCCTGCTTTGGTGGCTCGGCGGGGGATGAATATCGATTAAGCGGCACTTATGTTTATAGCGATGGCGGTTTCACCAGCGAAGCCGCCACGGTGATAATGATTTCTACCTCATTAGATTTCGAAGTGTTCAGCACCCATCATTTAATTCCTGAAAAAACCAAGTTTGTAGTTACTTCTGCGGATCCGGAAAAGCGTACCGTCTATGAACTCAATGCTGAACCAGCGGCAAAAGCCTATGCACGGCTGATCGGTGTTTCGGTTGAAGAGCTGGACGATATGACATTCGCCTGTTCGCCTTTAGCGGTGCGTATTAATGATGGCTACTATGCACGTTCTATCCAGCGAGTTAACGATGATCTTAGCCTGACGTTTTATTGTGCAGTTGAAAATGGCATCGTTTTGACAGCAATGAAAACCGACTCCTTGCTTGATGATCTTGAAACCAAACTCAGTGCCATAGAGCGTCGTATGGGACCATCATGGTTAACGATTGGGTGTGATTGCTGCATGCGTTATGCGCAAATTGAGTCGGAAGGTATGGTGGACCAGGCATCGGCATTGCTTCGTCGATACGGGGTGATCGGCTTCAGTACCTATGGGGAGCATGTTGACGGTATGCACCTTAATCACACATTGACCGGGGTTGTCATTGGACAAAGAAACCGTCTCTGAATCGGGTTCGACTGAGAGCGAGCGCTCTCCCTGGGACCTCCATGAAGCACGGCTAATGGCTGAAAATGCCAGGCTGAGCAGGATTTGTGATGCCTTGATAGAAAGGGTGGAGGCAAGCAATATGGCCCCCACCGCCCCTTATGCAGCATTTCAGCATTCAGTTGTTCTGGCCGAGCAGGTGCGTGAGCGGACTCAGGACTTACGTGATGTAAACCAGAAACTACTGGAAGAAATAGAAGAGCGTCGCCACATAGAAATGCAGCTACGCGAAGCACGGGAAAAAGCGGAGCAGGCGAACCTTTCTAAAACACGCTTTGTTGCAGCGGTGAGCCATGATTTGATGCAGCCACTGAATGCTGCTCGGCTCTTCACCAGTGCGTTGCAGGAAAAGCCAGAGAATATGACGTTTCAGCTCGCTCATATCAGCACAGCGCTGGCTGATCTTGAATCACTCATTACTACACTTTCAGATGCTTCAAAGCTGGATGCCGGAGTGGTAACGGCTGAGCTCGAAGTTTTTCCATTAAGTCGTTTACTGGATGTTCTAGCTGAAGAGTTTAGGCAAATCGCGCAACAGAAAGGTCTGCGATTTCGTTATGTTCCTTGCGCATCCTTGGTTAGATCTGATTCACAATTATTAAGCAGAATCCTTCGTAACCTGTTATCTAATGCGGTTCGTTATACAGAAAGTGGCTCGATCTTACTGGGTTGCCGAAAACGCGATGAAGGGGTTGAGGTTGTGGTCACTGATACCGGCATAGGTATTCGTGATGATCAACATGATGAAATATTTAAAGAGTTCAAACGTGGAAAGCAAGCCGTAAGACACCACGAGCGAGGCTTGGGCCTGGGCTTGGCTATTGTGGAAAAAATTAGCGATATACTCTCCCATCCCTTGCGTTTTCACTCTCAAGAGGGGAAAGGGTCAAGCTTTGGTTTATTAATCCCTATTGCTGAGCCTGAGGCTTATATCCGCAGAGCTTTGTCAGAAGACCCTTTTGTAGATCAATCTCTGCAAGGACTGCGTATTTGGGTGGTTGATAACGATGAGGCAATCTGCATTGGGATGCAAACCTTGATGGAGGGGTGGGGGTGTGATGTGGTGGTCGCTGATTCGTTAGCCTCTTTACGTAGTAAGGTGGATACCGGCGCTGACGACGCTGATGTATTACTAATGGATTATCATCTGGATCCAGGGACAGATGATGGCATTACTGTTGCAACGTTTATCAATTCTGGTCGCCAAATCCCATTACCGGTAATACTGGTAACAGCTGATCGTAGTGCAGAACTCAAGCAACGTTGTATCCAAAATGGGTTTACGCAGGTTTACAAACCACTGAAACCATTGAAGTTGAAAATGGCGTTAAAGAACTTATCGAGCAGAATAAAAGGAAAAGAAGAGTAGCCCTCTCCTCGCAGAGGAGGGGGCTGAAGTGTGATCTTTATGGCCCTGCTGCGTCTTTATAAGCCCAATCAAAGGGGCAAGCGGTGCAACCGTGCATGTCCATGCTCTGGAAGTTTCCATAGCGCAGGTTTGCGCCTTCCAGGTTGGCGTTACGTAAGCTCGACAGGTTGAGTTTTACTTCTTGTAGATTAGCATCCTGAAGGTTCGCGCCGTTAAGCTTTGCCTTGTTGAGCCAGGCCATCTCCAAGTTCACTCCCGTCATATTAGCATTGTTCCATTCAGAGCGAGTCAGCCGGCCAAATTCCAGATTAGCACCGGTGGCATCCACGTTGTCAAAAATGGCTTTTTGGGCAAATAGATTCCAGCTTTGAATGGCAAGCAAGCGCGCGCCGGTAAGGTCTGCCATGCGTAGGTTGGTGCTCATTAGGCGTGCTCGGCTCATGTTTGCCTTGCGAAGATTGGCTTTTTCTAGATTGACTCCCTTGAGGTTGCTGTGTCGCAGGTCTGCGCCTTCAAGATTGGCGCCCGCAAAATTTGCTCCCGTCAGGTCCAGGCCGCTAAGGTCTGCACCTTTCAGGTTTGCACCTGCACAGTCTGTGGCTGGCTTAAGTTGGCAACCATTATGGCTGGGAATGTCCGCGCTAAAGTCGTCAGCATGAACGCCGCCATTCAGAGCCAGGAAAGTGATTAAAGTTATTGCTCGAGATAGCGTTATAAGTTTCATTATATTCTCCTGGAAAAGCGTCAGCCCGCAATGCGGGCTGACGTTCCTGTTACTTGCTGGCCAGGTCCTTGGCGAATTTGGGGAGTTTAAATACCCAGAAAGAACCACCTTGGGAGATAGGCTTGGTTAGCTCAGCCATGTCACCGCCCCAGAGAGGCACTGCACCGCCATACCCGGCTGTGACACCAATGTATTGCTCACCATCCATTTCCCATGTAATCGGCGGGGAAATAATCCCGGTACCAACCTGAAATTTCCACAGTTCTTCACCCGTTTTAGCGTCAAAGGCCTTGAAGTAACCGTCACCTGTACCAGTGAAGACCAGGTTACCTTTGGTTGCGAGTACACCGGCCCAAAGTGGCATCGGCTCTTTGTGTTCCCAGGCAACTTTGCCGGTAGCGGGGTCCATGGCACGGAGGATACCTACGTGGTCATCGAACAACCGTTTGATGCGGAAACCCATGCCCAGATAGGCTGAACCAGGTTGATACTCAACCTCCTCGGTCCAGTAATCTTCTTTCCAGTGGTTGGCGGGAACGTAGAACAGGCCGGTATCCTGGCTATACGCCATGGGGTTCCAGTTCTTGCCGCCGAGGAAAGGCGGGGAGACTTCAACTGCCGGTGAGCGAGTCTCACCGTCTTTAAGGCGGGATGGTCGTTGGCCTTCGACTTCAATGGGGCGCCCGGTATCCAGATCAATACCTTCAGCCCAGGTAATGCCATCCACGAATGGGAAAGCATTGAGAAGTTTGCCGTTAGTGCGGTCCGTTACATAGAAGAAGCCATTTCGGTCAGCGTGTGCACCGGCTTTATGGCTCTTGCCCTTCTTGTCTTTGTAGTCAAAGAGGACGATTTCATTATTACCTGAAAAATCCCAGGTATCGTTGGGTGTATGTTGATAGAACCACTTGATTTCACCGGTGGTTGGATCAACTCCGACTTGTCCAGAGGTGTAAAGGCTGTCGTAGTCGGCAGGGTCGCCATCGGGTGCTGTGCGAGCCCAGCCATTCCACGGTGCAGGGTTACCTGCGCCAATAATGATGGTGTTGGTCGCTGCGTCAAAGGTGGCGCTTTGCCACGGAGCACCGCCCCCCTGGCTCCAAGCTTTTACTTTACCCGTTTCAGTGTTCGGATCGTCCGGCCAGCTGGGTGCTCTAGGGTCCCCACTGGGGGTGCTGTCTTCTCCGTTAAGACGACCAATGTGACCCTCTACGAAAGGACGCATCCAAACTTCTTCACCCGTTGCAGGGTCACGGGCGAACAGTTTGCCAACAACACCGAATTCATCACCGGAAGAGCCATGAATCAACAGAACTTTGCCTGTTTTTTGATCTTTAACAATGGTCGGCGCGCCAGTCATTGTGTAGCCCACTTTGTGGTCGCCGAATTTTTTACGCCAAACTACCTTGCCGGTGTCTTTGTTCAGTGCCACTACGCTGGCATCAAGTGTGCCGAAGAAAATATTGTCGCCGTAGATAGCTGCACCGCGGTTTACAACATCGCAGCAAGGACGAATATCATCGGGTAGACGGTGCGAATAAGTCCAAATGCGTTTCCCTGTTTTGGCATCAACAGCAAAAATACGGGAGTAGGAACCAGTAACGTAGATTACACCTTCATGAACCAGGGCCTGGGATTCCTGACCGCGTTGTTTCTCATCCCCGAATGAGTAAGACCACGCAGGGGTAAGCATGGAAACGTTTTCGCTATTGATCCCTTCTAGCGTGCTGTATCGCTGGGCGCTGGTGCCCATGCCATACATAAGCACATCTTCAGTGGTTTTATGGTCATTGGCGATATCGTTCCAGGTGACCCCTTCTTCGGCAATAACCGTGCCGCTGCTACATGCGGTCAGCATAGTAGACATGGATATTACACCGATCATACGGGAAAGCTTCCCGCGATACGGTGGGTTGTAGTTTGTTTTCCTCATAACGCAAGCCTCTGCTCTGGTTTTAATATCTGATCGCACTGGCGGTAATGGGATCAGTGCATGGGAAATTACGGCGTGCCAGTTTGAGAATCCCCAGCAACGCGGTGTATCCATTCAGGCAGAGATCAGGGGCTGCAAGATACCGTCAGTGGAAGTAAATGATCTAACCATTTGGGTCTACGACTAAGGGACTACGCATGATGGTGCGAAGGGCTAGTGCTGATCTTGTCGGCTGACTGCTAGATTAATTCCCATAATAGAATTCATTGGTTGGAGTGAAGTATGAATGTATTAATGCGCATAGCGGGAAGTGTAGCCTTGTTGGGTTGTTCGCTGGTTGCATATGGCCATGGCAATGTGACGCCACAAGGGGTAGATCTTCGAGGATTGGAAAAGCTGGGTGAGGAGTGGCGTGATACTAATCCCTATCGTGAGGATCATCCGCAGCATGAATTGGCCGTGGATATTGGCAGCTCCGCCTATAACCAGAACTGTGCAGCTTGTCATGGCCTGGAAGCCAAATCAGGCGGTATAGCTCCGGATCTGAGAGAACTGGAAAACGGTGATTATGGTGATGAATGGTACAAAGAGCGGGTCGTAAATGGAGCTGTGCGTGATGGCCGAGTGTTAATGCCTAAAATGGCAGATTTTATTAGTCAAGAAGCCTTATGGGCCATCCGGACCTGGCTTGAAACCGTCAGTATGGAAACGGTGGGGCAATAACCGTGCGGTCTGTAATGGTATTTCCCGGATTACTATTCCTGCTGTTAATCAATATAGGATCAGCACAGGAAAATAATGCTGACAACGCCAAGGATCCACTTGATTCATTCATGTGGGATCTATACAGGAATCGTTTTTTGTCAGACGCACCAGTACATTTTGATTCGAGAGTAAGGATAACGGCGCCTGAATTTGCTGAGGATTCGGGGCAGGTGCCAGTAGAAATCGATGCCAGCCATTTAAATGATCAATTCGACAAGATGCTACTGTGGGTCGAGCTTAACCCCATACCTATGGTGTTCGAATACAGCCCGGGTACGCATGGCCTGGCAAAGGTAGGGCTGAATATCCGGCTTGAGCAGGGGTCCCCTGTCAGAGTGGCAGTGTTAAGTCAGGGCGCCTGGTATGTTGGCAGTACCTTTATAGATGGCGCAGGGGGAGGATGCTCAACACCGGGCATCGCTAACTCCGGCAAGAATTGGTCGAAAGACTTTGGTCAGGTTAGAGCCCGTAGGTTCCCTGCTGATAATGGCAGCCGTCTTCGTTTTCTGATTATGCATCCAATGGAAAGTGGTTTGTTACCCAGTGAGATTCCTTTCTATATCGAGGAGCTTACGATCAACAGTGGGGGAGAATCCGTTGCTGATATGAAGTGGCATGCCTCTATCAGCGAAAACCCGGTTCTGACAATTGAAATGAAAGGTGATAAAGGAACTACTTACAAGCTGAGAGCAAGGGACAACAATGCCAATGTTCTGGAATCAGAAATCTGATCAATGCCTGCTTCAATTTTCTGCTTCTTTACTTTTTACCTGTGTAGCCCCAGTGCATGGAGGAAGCCTTAATGTTCACCAGGTGGCAAGTAATGTTTGGATGGCTCAGGGTGAACCAGCGGAGCTAGATGAAGAGAACAAGGGAAATATAAGCAATAGTTCTTTTATCGCCACGGGAAATGGCGTCGTGGTGATCGATACCGGGACAACAGAAACATATGGGCGTCAGCTAAGGGAAACTATTAAAGAGTACACGGATGAACCTGTTCGCTGGGTAATCAACACGCATCACCATCCTGATCATACCTTTGGTAATAGTGCATTCTCAGGGGTGCCTATAATGGCGCTTTCCGGAACGAAGAATGCGTTAAACCGAGATGGTGACTTCTTTCTCAAAACCGTTAAAGAGCGTGTTGGGGATACAGCGGCTGAAACGGTAGTCTCTATGCCGAATGTCAATGTTGAGCCGGGAGTGAAACTTTTTTCCGGATATTCGCTCAAGCTAATGAAATTTACTGGGCATAGCGGCAATGATCTTGTCGTTTACGATCCTCAGAGCGGTACCCTTTTCGCGGGCGATATATTGTTCTGGAACCGAGCGCCAACCACACCTCATTCTCCAGGAATCGATATCTGGTTGGAAGAACTGGATCGGTTGTCTGAAATTGAGGTTAAAGCGATTATCCCCGGGCACGGCCCTTTTGCCCGTGATTATTCTCCCTTGGTCCAAACGCGTGAATGGCTTTTGTGGCTGGACGCTCTCATGAAAGAAGGGGTCATGAAAGGCTATTCTGCTAATACGCTTATTGATGCCGAAATTCCTGGTCAGTTTGCGGGTATGTCGCTCGCTAAATTCGAGTTAACCCGCACCATCAGTCACTTTTACCGAAAATATGAAGACGATTGGTGGGAGAGTACTAACCGATAAGACCAAATGAGGAGAAGAATTACTCCCTTGGTAGCATGCGTATTTGGTCCACTCCATCCTATTCTGATTGTGCAGGCGCTACTTATCAAAGCGCGGACGTCAAGCAATTAGAAGAGGAATCAGGTAATGATTTATGCGAATCCTGGTAGCGAAGGTTCAGTGGTTTCATTTAAAGAACGTTATGAAAACTACATTGGAGGTGAGTGGGTTGCACCGGTAAAAGGGCAATATTTTGACAACGTTAGCCCAGTAAACGGTAACGTTTTCTGTCAGGTAGCCAGGTCAAGTGCAGAGGATGTTGATTTGGCACTGGATGCGGCTCATCGGATTTCAGATGAGTGGGGTAAAACCTCAGTGACTGAGCGCAGTAACATACTGTTGAAAATAGCAGACCGCCTCGAGCAGAATCTTGAATCTCTTGCGGTAGCCGAAACCTGGGATAATGGTAAGGCTGTAAGGGAAACCCTGAATGCTGATTTGCCTTTGGCTGTTGATCATTTTCGCTACTTTGCAGGCTGTATTCGTGCTCAAGAAGGAACTGCTGCGGAAATTGACGCCAATACGGTAGCGTACCATTTTCATGAGCCCCTAGGCGTTGTTGGGCAAATCATTCCCTGGAATTTCCCTATTCTGATGGCGACATGGAAGATCGCTCCGGCTCTGGCGGCCGGTAACTGCATTGTGTTAAAGCCCGCCGAACAAACCCCGGTTTCTATCCTTAAGGTGATGGAGTGTATTGGTGACCTGCTACCTGCCGGTGTTCTTAACGTTGTGAATGGATACGGTAAAGAGGCAGGCCAGGCGCTTGCCTCCAGTAAACGTATTGCAAAAATTGCTTTTACTGGTTCAACCCCTGTGGGATCACACATTCTTAAATGTGCAGCAGAAAATATTATTCCCTCTACGGTAGAGCTGGGTGGTAAATCTCCAAACATTTACTTCTCAGACATTATGAATGCGGAAGCTTCGTTTATTGATAAAGCTGTAGAGGGTCTGGTTTTAGCCTACTTTAATCAAGGTGAAGTGTGCACATGCCCTTCTCGCGCATTGGTTCAAGAGAATATGTACGATGATTTTATTGATCGCGTTCTTAAAAGGATAAAGACCATCAAGCGTGGAAATCCACTTGATACCGAAACACAGGTGGGGGCTCAGGCGTCTCGTGAGCAGTATGACAAGATTATGTCTTACATGAGTATTGCTAAAGAAGAAGGCGCGACCGTACTTGCCGGTGGAAGCAGTGAATCTCTCGAAGGTGAGTATGGCAATGGGTTTTATATTCAACCTACCCTGCTTAAAGGCCACAATAAAATGCGGGTCTTCCAGGAAGAAATTTTCGGTCCCGTTGTGGGGGTGACTACATTCAAGGACGAAGCAGAAGCATTGCAAATCGCCAATGACACCGAATTCGGCCTTGGGGCTGGCGTATGGAGTCGAGATATGAACGTTGCTTTCAGAATGGGGCGTGGCATTCAGGCAGGACGAGTCTGGACTAACTGTTATCACGCTTATCCTGCGCATGCCGCTTTTGGCGGATATAAGAAGTCAGGTATTGGTCGTGAGACTCACAAGATGATTCTTGATCACTATCAGCAAACAAAGAACTTGCTGGTTAGTTACGATACCAATCCCCTTGGCTTTTTCTGAGTACTATCTCCTGGTCGTCTAACTTGACGTCTTTTGCCGCCCTACGGGCGGCTTTTTTATTGTTGCGAGAAGGGAAAGATGCTTGAACTTCCTAATAAGCAAGATAATCCGTGGACGGTTCTTTCGATTGCGAACGAGTGGAAGTTACTGCCATCAACACTGTGGTCAGCACAGGCACCAGAATTCTCTCCTGTGGACAAATTGATTGATATATCACCTATGGCGTTACGACTGTTGCAGCTCGATGTTCAGCATATCCGGACACATGTTGAAGGTGTTTCAACACTGAAAAATCTACATGCAGGTAGTTGTCTTCTGCCTGGTATGTCCCCGGTGGCTCAAAAGTATGCAGGACACCGTCATGGTATTTTTAATGATCGCATCGGTGATGGAGGGGCATTGCTTTTAGGTGAGGTTGCTACGCCTTTAGGTCGTATGGATATGTATTTAAAAGGCGGAGGTAGAACGCCGTATTCTCTTAGAGAGGATGGGTATATGGGGCTGCGTAGTGCGATCAAAGAGTATCTTGTAGGTCATGCTCTCTATGGAATAGGAATACCTACAAGTTTGCCATTAAGTATCTGTAAGCATAAAAGAAAGATTGTTCGTGGCGAAATAGAGCAATCGGCAACTATTCTCCGTCTTTCACCATCACATGTACGGATTGGTCATTTTGAGTGGCTTGCCGAGCGGGGGAACGCTTCAGCCATGAATGCGCTGATTGCTCATCTTGGTGGTTGTTATGGTGAGAGTGGCAAAATGGATGCAGATAAGTTTTTTAAGCATTCTGTGCAGCGGGCCGCGCATCTTGTGGCCGCATGGCAGGTTTGGGGGTTTGTTCATGGTGCGATGAATACGGATGATATTTCTGTTATAGGAATAACTCTGGACCACGGATCGGGAGCTTTTATTGAGTCTTTCCCGTCGTCTATGAAAAATGGCCATTATTCTGGTGACAATTCATCTCTGTTCTCTTCTCAGTCAGAATCGATGAAGTTCGGTCTTGAAGTGCTTGCCAGGGCATTACGGCTGTTATTGAGCGAAGAGCAATTAAACGCCACATTGGAAAACTTTGATGATCAAATTGAAAATGCGATGTTATGTGGTATGCGCTCCCGTTTGGGGTTGATGATGTCAAGAGATGCAGACTCAGAATTGATTGGGAAGTGGTTGAATATCCTGCATCGCAATGGTGCAGACTATACTTTGTCATTCCGTTATTTGATGGAGTGGAAGAATGATCAATCCAGTGACCGACGTTTGGCGGATCAACTTGGTATTGATGGTAGCGACAAAGATCTATGTGAATGGTTAAGTGCTTATCGAAAACGTCTTGAAAATGAGTGTTGCACTCACTTGGAGCGTTATCGTTTCATGGCTGCTTTCAACCCGGTTACGGTGTTAAGGGATAGGGATATTTACAGCGTTACTGTGGCTGCCGAAGATGGGGATTTTATGCCTCTGGCTCGGTTGCGCAAGCGAATTACACAGCCTTACCACGATTTTCTGCAATAGATAAAGGATGAGCCGTCGTTACGACTCATCCTTTATGCCACCTGAGGTGACTGGTCACCAGGCGACAGTGGCACCCAGTGCAAGAGTGTCCGTCGTTTCTATTTCACCTATTGTTTCATCATCCAGTTCAACACGGCTAAAGTTGGCCACCAGGTTAAAATAGTCATTGGCTGCGTAACTTAGGATAAGACCTTTGTTATCATAATCGATTGCGCTGCCACCTGTAACTCCATCGTCCTCAGTACGACCATAAGTTCCAGCAATGCGCGCCTTGCCGATTTGGTAGCCAGCTTGAATAAGATAACCATTGCTATCAACTTCCTGAAGAGGGGCTTGCCCAGCATTGTTGGTGAACAAAGGGTGAATGCCGGTGGCATCGAAACCGGAGGCGGTGAGGGTAAGATCAGCAACTTTAAGTTGAACACCGTAACCTACGCCTTCTGATGTAATATCAGCAACGGAGCTGTCGGTATTTTCTGAGTTTTGATACGCGCCATTTACCCAGGTGTAAATATCGATTCCGCTAATATCTGCCTGGTAGCTAATTTCGCTTTCCACTCTCGGTGTGTCCTGGTATGCCTTTCCTGGCGCACCAACTTCATTGGTATCGTATGGATCCAGAATACCTACGGCAATGTTTAACCCCCCCATTTCCGGGCTTCGCCAGGTAATTTGTGAGCTAGGGAATGCGTAGGGGTAGCCGGTGCCGATATTGCCGAAGGAGACGCCCCCCCCATCAACGAGGCCAACCATGTCGCTAGAATGGCCAAATCCCGTAAGTAGCTCGTCACGAAGGATATTGGAACGAGCGAAAAGGCCGAAGTCTTTACCAATAAGTACCTCACCGAAGCTGCCGCCGATGGTTCCATAGAATTGGCGTACATCAATAGCCGTGCCGGTGGCAGCGCTTTCACTGTCATTGATAGTGACCCAGAATGATGATCTGGCGCCCAAAGTAAGATTTCCTGTTTCCCGCTTCATGTTGAAGCCAATATAGTTTGGCAGGAAGCCCATTTTGACTCTGGATTGTCGGCGATCGAATTGATCGCCAGCACGATCTACGTCGTTGTTTACATAGAAAGCATTAATATATCCGTCGGTGCTGAAGCTGGTGCCGTCATCGTCATATAGTACGATTTCAGCGTTGGCTGATTGCACAGCGAGTAATGGCAGAAGGCATAATGCCGACCGGGATAGAAGTGTTTCATTGGTTCTTTTCATCTTACGCTCCCTGAAGTTTCTATCATGTTGATAGCAACGAGTATGGAGAGCGTAAAATGAACGAAGAATACCGCCTTGGTACTGTATTAAGTGTGATGTTTATAGCGTTTGGTCGTGCGACTAAGGGATTAATATACGGTTAATTTGGTTGTGATTTATGAATCACTTTGCCTGGTGACTAATAAGTGATTTTGCTGTGATGACGGTTTAACTATTCATATTATCGTTTTGATCAGGGTAGTGGGGTGTATTTCAAGTAAGGGAGGGTCGCTTCTTTCTGTGCAGGAAAGAGCGTCTTTGCGTCATCGTCAGATAGTTTTGGTGATATGATGGCGTCGTCGCCAGGTTTCCAGTCGGCTGGCGTTAATACCGGATAGCGATAAGTGGTTTGCAGGGCATCAATTGCACGTATAAGTTCATCAAAATTTCGCCCGATACTCGGTGGGTAATCCATTTTCAGGCGAATGCGTCCACGTGGGTCAATGATAAAGACGCTGCGAACGGTGGTCAGGTTGTTCGAGCGTGGGTGAAGCATGCCGTAACGAGTGCTGATGGTTCGGTTTTGATCCGAGATAATCGGAAAGGATGGTCGGACACCTTGGCTTTCGTCGATATCATCAAGCCATTCTTTTAGATCATTCAGTGGACTCACAGCCAAAGCTAATGCACGTACGTTTCGTTGCTCGAAGGCGCTGTTTAAGCGTTCCACTGCAGCGAGCTCGGTGGTACATACCGGGGTGAAACTGGCTGGATGGGAAAACATGACGACCCAATGATCCTGCCTCCAACGTTCGAAATGCACATGTCCCACGGTCGTTTCAGCTTCAAAATCAGGTGCTGCATCACCCAGTTGAAGCGCATGAAGAGGAAGAGCGTACAGTAACAACGTTGCTAGCCAATACTTCATATTTACCACCCAAGGGTTATCCCGGCGTACAAGGTTCGGCCCGGGGCTGGTTCAAAGTAGCCGCGATCAGCAGGGTCTGGCCTGTCGCTATTGGCATTGATACGAATGTTGCTGTAGTAATCACGGTCGAAAAGGTTATTAATGCCGGTGTGAATTTCAAAACTCTGGCGATTGAATTGCCAGCGCTTTCCAAACCGGGCATTAACAACTGCATGGCTGCCAATGCGTGTCTGGTTGGTGTTTTCCGCATAAACCTCGCTGGCAAAACGTACATCGCCGACAACAAAAAAACCGTTTTCGGGGCGCCAGGCTGCTTCGGCAAAAACAATATGTTGCGGCAAACCAGGCATATGGTTATCGCTTACGTCAACGCCCTGTTGATCATCAAAGAAGCGATCGAAACGGTATTGCGCCCACGTCCAGGCAATCGTTGTGGTCAGGGTTTCTGTGGTGAAGTGTTCCAGCGATAGTTCAATGCCTTCGCGGCGTGTGCGGGCAGCATTCTCGTAGTAGGTTCGTCCGCCGAGTTCGTAAGGGGTAATTTCGTCTTTGACGCGGACGCTAAACAGCGTGAGATCATAGAGCAGGTCATTGCTGATGGTGCCACGGATACCCAGTTCCTGATTCAGTGCTTTCTGCGGCTCAAGATCTGGATTGAAGCCTCCCGCGCCAGACGGATTGGCTAGCTCAGTGAAGGTGGGGGTTTCAAACGCTGAGCTGACTGAGGCATAGAGGGTGTGGGCAGGGAGGGCATGCCAGGCAATGCCGGCACTAAAGCTGCCTTCATTGAAGTGTTGCTTGCCGCTATCGTCTCCGTCTGTCAGGAAATGATCTTCTATCTTGAACTGGATCCGGTCGGCTCTTGCCCCTAGCGAGAGAGTGAGGGTATCGGTGAGAAAGGTATCGGTCTGTACAAAAAGGCCACTGCTGGTGGCAATCTGATCCTCATTGGCGGTGAGTCCAGTAATCACACCGCTGAAACTCACTCCCCGGCGGCCACGATCATCCTGCTGGCGATCCACGTCAACGCCAACCAGATAGCGGTGGCGTAAACCGAATAAGTCGAGATCGTGATTATATTCTACGCCTGCTCCGTAGAACGTCCGCTGATAATCGATCAAGCTGCTACCGGGAAATGGGAGCTGCTGGGTAAAATCGCGTTGGCTAATGAATGCTCGTGTCTGTAACACACCCCCAGCCAAGGACGTATTGCGGTAACGGAAGCCAATCCGTTGTTGGTCCACTTCCTGGCCGGCGTCCAGTCGATCCGCAAGCATGGTGGCCTGCTTTCTGTCAGCGTGAGCCTGGGCACGGGTTAGTCCGCCAGGGTCTTCAGCATACGGTGTATCTAAAGCGGTCAGAAACAGGTCTATTTCCTGGTGGTTGCCCAGTGTCCAGCCAACCCGGCTGTTGAGTTGGTATTTCTCGACGGCGCTTTGATCACGGTATCCCTCGTAGTTAAGACCGCTGACGCCGAGATAATAATGCGCATTGCCTTTCTGTCCCCCGCTCTTGAGATGGGCTTTGCGGAAGCCATCGGCGCCGCTCGACAAACTCAGCGCACCATTATTCCTTATGGTTCGCCCGGAGAGGCTTTCAATATCGATGACGCCGCCGGTAGCATTGCCATAGAGAACCGACGCAGGGCCACGCAATACCGTTGCCTGGTAGATAGAGTCCAAGTCGATATTGTCCACCTGTGACTGCCCATCCGGTAGTGTTTCGGGGAAACCATCTACTCGAACCCGTAACCCGCGGACCCCAAAAGGCGCGCGTGCGCCAAAGCCCCGAATAGAGATTCGTTGGTTCTGGGCGAAGTTGTAGCGGTTTTGCAGGTAGAGCCCGGGTACCCTGGCAAGACTTTCATCAAGTTGAATGTTCTGTTGGCCTTGCTGAGCAGTTCTGGCATCCACGACACTTACTGCGGCAGGGGTGTCCAAAAGACTACGCTCCATGCGCGTGCCATCAACCTGTATGGTTTCCAGCTCTGAGGGGGCGGCCAGAACAGTCAGGGGCAGGTTGATTGTCGCAAGACCGAAGGCGATTCGCTTCAATGAGGGCATGGCATGTACGGCTTTGTTGTTAGTGTGGGGTTTACGCTATTTGCTTATAGGGCTGCCCTCAAGTCATACAGTGCGAAAGTACTACTGATGTTCCCCATAAGTCGCAGTGTTACGCCTCTAATCCATAACCGATGACCATAAAAAAGGCCGCGGTGAGCGGCCCTTTCTTATGCTTGAGAGGAAGACATTCAGTGGGTTTTCTTTCTCTTGCGCTGGCTGGCCTGGGCATGCTGCTCGGTGAGCATGCCATCGACGCCGAACAGCTTTTCCCGCCATTCGTCCAGCAGGGCATCGGTGTCGTGCTGGGAAGGGTGGAAATCCCGCTTGAAGAAATCCAGATACTGGGGCGCCAGTTTGGTGAACAGCCCCTTGCGGCCAAACAGGAATTTCATGCCTTGCCAGTTGTTTTTCAGACTGAACAGGCGGCCGTCGGAAGCCAGCATGCGAGCCTGGAAAGCGGCTAATACCGCGAAGAAAACCACGGTAGTGGGGATCATGGCGCCGGCACGAATAGCATAACTACCGCTGACCTTTTCATAGACATCATAGGCAACGGTTTTGTGTTCGTTTTCTTCCAGAGCGTGCCACAACCACAGTTTTGCGGTGGCTTCATCGAGGATTTTTTCTTGGTGCTCATCTTCGCGCAGCAGCTGTTCGGCGATGATGGCAGTGTAGTGTTCCAGGCATACAGTGGCGGCCAGCTGGAAGATTTTCGGGGTGCGTTTTTGCACCAGCCCCAGCAATTTGCCTAGTGACTTATCCAGCTTGTCAGTGGGGTAGCCGAATTTCACGCCCATTTCGTTCCAGGCTTCATGTTCTTTGCTGTGCATGGCTTCCTGGCCAATAAAGCCCGCCACCTGGGCTTTCAGTGTGCCGTCGGTGATCTCTTTACGATAATGACGCACGGAATCCACGAAGAAGGCTTCGCCTTCCGGAAAAAGGGCAGACAGGCTCAACCAGAAGGCGCTCAGGAAAGGGTCATTGTCATAGAAGTAACGCGCCGTGGTCTTGTCATCGAACTGGAAGTCGAGACGACGGGGCGGAATATTGACGGTGGCGCCCAACGGGATTTTCTGGGCCTTTGACTGGCCGGACTCAATGGTGGTGGATGCTGTTGTTGTCATGGTGTCCTCCTGATCTTTGGCGGCAGGGGCGCCGCTGAATGCCACACTGTGACATTGTCTGATGTAACGATAGTCGAGGTTGCGGCTGATCAGGTAAATGGCACTTTGGCGCCCCGGGCGGGGCGCTAGTGCCAGTACACAAAATGAGGGATTTTGTGTCCGGTTATGACAGGGGAGGCATTACCCCGGCAGGAACAGGGATTTGGTTTCCAGGAACTCTTCAAAGCCAAAGCGGCCCCATTCCCGGCCAATTCCGGATTGTTTGTAGCCTCCAAAGGCCGCCTGTACATCCGGGCCGGCCCCATTGATATGGACGTTGCCGGTACGCAGGCGTGCGGCCACCTGGCGGGCCTGGGCATCATCCCCGAAGACATAGCCGGACAGCCCGTACTCGGAGTCGTTGGCAATGGCGACGGCATTGTCCACGGTGTCGTAGGGGATCATCACCAGTACCGGGCCAAAGATTTCTTCCCGGGCGATGGTCATCTGGTTGTTCACCTCACTGAATACCGTGGGGCGAGCGAAATAACCCTTGGTGATGCCATCGGGCTTGCCGGGACCACCGGCAACCAGTTTAGCGCCTTCTTCCTGTCCTTTCTCAATCATGGCCTGCACCCGTTGGTACTGACGCCCGTTAGCGATAGGGCCCATGACGGTAGCGTTATCAGTGGGGTCTCCGACGACTACGCTGTCGCAAACCTGGGCAGCGATCTGTTCGGCTTCAGCCAGTTGATCCGCTGGCACCAGCATACGCGACGGCGCATTACAGCTTTGCCCGGTGTTGGTCATCATGGAGCGCACTCCGTGGGTAACAGCCTGCTCCAGATCGCAGCCCGGCAGCAGGATATTGGCAGATTTGCCGCCCAGCTCCAGTGACACGCGTTTAATCGTGCTCGCTGCTTCCCGGCTTACGGATTCCCCGGCGCGGGTGGAGCCGGTGAGGGAGACCACATCAATTCGAGGGTCGCTGGATAGCAACGGACCCACTGCGGCGCCATCGCCGTACACCATATTGAAGACCCCGGCGGGTACGCCGGCTTCATCAATGATGCGGGTCAGCAGGTTAGCGGAGAGCGGGGCGAATTCACTGGGCTTGAGCACCATGGTACAACCGGCAGCCATGGCCGGGGCGACTTTGCACATGACCTGGTTCATGGGCCAGTTCCAGGGCGTGATCAGGGCGCAGACACCGGCCGCTTCACGGCGGATCAGTGACTGCCCTGCGGTTTCTTCAAACGGAAATTCCCGGGCGATGCCCAGAGCGGTTTTCAAATGGGCCAGGCCCATGGGGGCCTGCACCTTGCTGGCCAGGGAGATGGGGGCCCCCATTTCCTGGCTGATGGCCTCGGCCATTTCCGGTAGATGGGCCTGGTAGGCTTCGAGCATTTTTTCCATATAGCCCAGTCGCTCTTCCAGTGTCAGAGCGGACCAGGTGGGGAAGGCCTGGTGGGCGGCGTCGATTGCCGCATCAATGTCGGCAGCCTGTGCCAGCGGCAAGGTGGCAATCTGTTCTTCATTGGCGGGGTTGATAACGGCGTGGGTGGTGGCTCCCGGCGCGGGAGAAACCCAGCTGCCGTTGATGTAGAACTGCTGCAGCGTATCCATGGAATCGTCCTTTTATCGGTCTTCCATTGTGTGTGGTGGGTCAACATTACAATAATGAAACGTAATTTTAAAATATTGACCGCTATGGCTGAAGCGTGACATGGTGAATGTTCCTGCCGTGCCCGCGCCCCCCCATTGTGCTTGAGAGGGGGACGTCGAGCCATGGCCGGTTTGAGCCGCGGGCAAGCGGTGTCTTAGGCAGGCGAAACGCTTTTTGTTATATTTGCGAGCCTAATACATAACTATAAATGGAATCGATGTCCGGTTAGCCGGAACAACCGGTTTCAGCCAACCCGAAGCCTGATACAGGAACGAGAAGAATGCGTAGAGCTGTTGCCGACCTCGGCGCCAATGATAAAGACCGTAATTTCGTCACGGCCCTCGCAAGGGGGCTGGATATTCTTCGTTGCTTTGGGCCTTCTGATGAATACCTGGGCAATGCGGAGCTGGCCAAGCGCACCAGCATTCCCCGCCCCACCGTATCGCGGATGACTGCGACCCTGACACAGCTGGGCTACCTGCGTTATGTGCCGCAGCTGGAGAAATACCGGCTAGGGCCGGGCGTGCTGGATCTGGGTTACCGCTATCTGGCCAGTGAGGGGGTGCGGGATCTGGCACGACCTTACATGCAGGAGCTGGCGGATTCGACCGATTGCATGGTCGCCATTGGCGCGCCGGATGGCGCTCAGGTGACGTATATCCAGGTTTGTCAGGGCAATGGCCCACTGGTGCTGCGGCTGGATATCGGTTCGCGGGTGCCCATGGCCACCTCGGCATTGGGCCGGGCGTTCCTGGCGGCCACGCCGGAAGTCGAGCGGGAAATGTACTACGAGCAGATTCGTCAGCAGGACCCGGCGGCCTGGCCGGCGCTGGAGCGCAGCCTGCAGAGTGCCTATGAGGAATATGAGCAATACGGCTTCTGTACGTCTGACGGAGAATGGAACCGCGATGTGAGTGGCGTGGCGGTGCCATTGATTCTGGATGGTGGCGCTCAGGTAGTGCCATTCAACTGCGGCGGTTCATCGTTGCGGTTGAGTCGCAGAACGCTGTTGGAAAATCTTGGCCCACGCCTGAAAGACGTGGTCGGGCAGGTTGCACAAATGGTACAGGGCCGCGCCTGAACCGCCACAGGTAAAACGAACAATGAGTGCGAGAGTATGAGTGCAGTTCCGCCCTCCAAAGGGTTTTCCCTGGCTGATGCCAATACCCGTTTCGATATAGGTTTTCCGGCTCTGGTGGGGTTTCATTTTCTGGAATGGGAAGAAGGCAGGGCGGTGTTGGGTTTGCAGATTGAGGCCCCGCATTTGAACCTGGGCGGGGTCATTCATGGTGGGGTGCTGGCGACCCTGATGGATGTGGCCGGGGCCTGTGCCGGGACCTGGAGCCCGGACCCTGCGCACATTCGCAAGGCCGTCACCCTGTCCATGACCACCACGTTCACCGGACAGGCCAGTGAAGGATTGATCCGTGCGGTGGGTACCCGCCGTGCCGGTGGCACCCGGATCTACAACAGCACCATGGAAGTGTTCGATGAAAAGGACACGCTGCTGGCACTCGGTGAGGCAACCTTCCGTTTACGCAGTGAGTAATTCCCTTCCGCGTTATCTCTTGCCGTTTTCTGCCTTGAGAGGCCTCTGCCCCTTTTGGGGTAGGTCGGATTAGCCGCGTAGCGGCGTAATCCGACATCTGTCTGCATTTTTCAAAACACGCTAACGGCTAGCCACGTGGGTGGGCTGTTGTGCATCCCAGCCACCACCCAGCGCCCGATACAGCTCGGTTTCATTGGTCAGCTGCTGCAGCTTCAGCGTCACCAGCTGCTGGCGGGCGGATAGCAGGGTGCGCTGGGCATCCAGCACGGCCAGGTAGTCATCTGCGCCTTGCTCATAGCGTTGCTGCGAGAGCGCGAGGGACTGCTCGGTGGCGGTGACCAGCGCTTGCTGGGCCTGTTGCTGGCGGGCCAGAGTGTCGCGGGCCTGTAGCGCGTTGGCGACTTCCTGAAAGGCGGTTTGAATCGCTTTCTCATAGGTCGCTACCGCCTGGTCCTGGCGCACTTCAGCCAGATCCAGATTGGCCTTGTTGCGGCCGCCGGAGAAAATCGGCAGGGAGATACTGGGGCTGAAGGACCAGGCCTTGGAGCCGCTGTCGAACAGGCCGGACAGCTCGCTGCTCATGGTGCCATAGGCGCCGGTGAGCTGGATGCTGGGGAAGAAGGCGGCTCGCGCGGCACCGATGCTGGCATTGGCGGCACGTAGCTGATGCTCCGCCTGCTGCACGTCCGGCCGCTGGGTCAGGAGGCTGGACGATAGTCCTTCCGGTACCGGTGCCACCAGTGAGAGGGTGTCGCTGTTCAGGTTCACCGATTCCAGTGCGGGCAGGGGTCCGCCTACCAATACCGCCAGGGCGTTGTAATCCTGGTTGACCTGGCGTTCAAAGCTGGCCTGGTTGGCGCGGGCACCTTGCAGGGCAATCTGTGCCTGACGTACATCCAGTTCTGTGCCCAGCCCGCCTTCGAAGCGCCGCTGGATCAGCGCCAGCGAATCCGCTTGCGCGGCTACCGTTTCACGGCTGATCGCCAGATTCTGACGGTCGCTGACCAGGGTCAGGTAGCTTTGCGCCACCTGGGCTACCAGTGCCAGCTGGGTGCTGCGCCGGGCTTCTTCGCTAGCCAGGTAAGTCTCCAGAGACGCATCCTTGAGGCTGCGTACGCGTCCGAACAAATCCAGTTCCCAGGCGGTGACGCCAACCTGAACACCGTATTGATCAGAAAGGGTTGAGCTACCGGTGTATGACAGGTCGCCAGGCAGGCGCTGGCGAGTGCCGCTGCCATCCACGGACAGGTTCGGGTACAGGTCGGCGCGCTGGATTTGGTACTGGGCGCGCAGGGCGGCCACATCCAGAACGGCCAGGCGCAAATCCCGGTTGTTATCCAGCGCGCTCTGGATGAGTTGTTGCAGCTCCGCGCTCTGATACAGGGTAGACCAGCCGGGTAGGGTGAGCTCGCTGGCGCCGTCAACGGCTGTTGCGCCCACTTGGGCCGGTACCGGTGATGCGGGTTGTTCGTAGCTGGGGGCCAGGGTGCAGCCACCCAGCATCAGCCCGCCCAGAAGGGCGAGCGTCAGTGGGTTACGAGTCATGAGGGTTACTCCGCTTGGACTTACTCTTTGCCTTTCTTCTTGCCGTCCAACGGCACGCCGGACAGCTTGCGCACCGCAACGTAGAACAGCGGGATGAAGAAGATGGCGAGGACGGTGGCGGTGAGCATGCCGCCGAATACCCCGGTGCCGATGGCGTTACGTGCCCCGGCGCCAGCGCCGGTGCTGATCATCAGCGGGGTTACCCCGAGCATGAAGGCCAGTGATGTCATCAGAATTGGGCGTAGCCGCATGCGCACGGCTTCCAGTGTGGCCTTGAGCAGGTGTTCGCCTTTTTGCTCCAGCTCCAACGCAAATTCTGCAATCAGAATGGCGTTTTTCGCCGAGAGCCCGATGGTGGTCAGCAGCCCCACCTGGAAGAAGACGTCATTGTTCAGGTCACGGAAGGTGGCGGCCAGTACCGCACCAATCACACCCAGTGGCACCACCAGCATCACTGCGAACGGAATGGACCAGCTTTCATAAAGCGCGGCCAGACACAGGAATACCACGATCAGCGAGATCACATACAGGGCCGGTGCCTGGTCGCCGGACTGTCGCTCCTGATAGGACAGGCCGGTCCACTCAAAGCCAAAGCCTGCGGGCAGCTTGGCAGACAGTTCTTCCATGGCATCCATGGCGTCACCAGTACTGTAGCCGGGTGCCGCGTTACCCTGGATGTTTACTGAGGATACGCCGTTGTAGCGTTCCAGCTTGGGTGAACCATAGGTCCAGTGGCCGGTGGCGAAGGTCGAGAACGGTACCATTTCGCCCTGGTTATTACGCACAAACCAGTCGTTGATGTTTTCCGGCAGCATCCGGTAGGGCGCGTCTGCCTGCACATACACCCGCTTAACCCGACCCCGGTCTACGAAGTTGTTCACGTAGCTGGAGCCCCAGGCAATTTGCAGGGTGTTGTTGATGTCGCTGATGGACAGACCCAGCGCCTTGGCTTTTTGCTGGTCGATGTCGATCTGGTACTGCGGGCTGTCTTCCAGACCATTCGGGCGTACCCCGGCCAGGCGCGGGTCCTGTGCGGCCATGCCGAGCATCTGGTTACGGGCCTGGATTAGCGCTTCGTGGCCCTGGCCTGACTGGTCCAGCAGCTGGAAATCGAAACCGCTGGCATTGCCCAGCTCAGGAATCGATGGCGGGTTGAGGGCGAACATCATGGCTTCACGAATGGTCGAGAAATACCCCATGGCACGGCCTACCACGTTATCCGCGCCGTCCACGGACAGGTCGCGTTCTGACCAGTCCTTCAGATTCACGAACGCCATGCCGGCGTTCTGGCCCTGACCGGTGAAGCTGAAGCCGGCCACGGTGAACAGACCATCCACGGCAGCTGATTCTTCGTTGAGGTAGTAGTTCTCCATCTTTTTCAGTACATCGACGGTTTGCTCCTGAGTGGAGCCGGCCGGCAGCGTCACCAGGGTGAACAGAATTCCCTGGTCTTCTTCCGGCAGGAAGCTGGACGGCAACCGCATGAAGCTGAAGCCGAGCACACCGACGATGACCACGTAAATGAACAGGTAACGACCACGGCGTCCGAGAATTTTCTCAATGCTGCCCTGATAGCGTCGGCTGCTTTTGTCGAAGGTACGGTTGAACCAGCCGAAGAAGCCGTGATCGGTCTGGTGTTCGCTGTCCTTGGCCTTCAGCATGGTGGCACACAAAGCCGGGGTCAGGATCAGGGCTACCAGAACGGACAGCACCATGGCAGACACAATGGTGATGGAGAACTGACGGTAAATGGCACCGGTGGAACCGGGGAAGAAGGCCATGGGAACGAAGACGGCCGAGAGCACCAGGGCGATACCCACCAGGGCCCCAGTAATCTGGCCCATGGATTTACGGGTGGCTTCCTTGGGAGGCAGGCCTTCCTCGTGCATCACCCGTTCCACGTTCTCCACCACCACGATGGCGTCATCCACCAGCAGACCGATGGCCAGCACCATGCCGAACATGGTCAGGGTGTTGATGGAGAAACCAAAGGCCGCCAATACGGCAAAGGTGCCGAGCAGTACCACGGGCACGGCCAGGGTCGGAATCAGGGTGGCGCGGAAGTTCTGCAGGAACAGGTACATCACCAGGAAAACCAGGATGATGGCCTCGAATAGAGTGTGCACCACTTCTTCGATGGAGATGCTGACGAAAGGTGTGGTGTCGTAGGGGAACACCATTTCCATCTTGTCAGGGAAGTAGGGTTCCAGCTCTGCCAGCCGCGCGCGCAGCGCTTCGGCGGTGTCCAGGGCGTTGGCGCCGGTGGCCAGGTTGATGGCCAGGCCAGCCGCGGGCTGACCGTTATAGCGGCCCTGTACATCGTAGTTCTGGGCGGCCAATTCGACCCGGGCCACGTCTTCCAGAAACACCTGAGAACCATCCGGGTTCACTTTCAGGAGAATGCGCTTGAACTGGTCTACGTCTTCCAGGCGGGTCTGGGCGATGATGGTGGCGTTCAGTTGCTGGCCTTCCACTGCAGGCGCGCCGCCCAGTTGGCCACTGGCCACCTGATTGTTCTGGACCTGAATGGTCTGGGTGATGTCCTGGGGGGTCAGATCAAACTTGTTCAGTTTGTTCGGGTCCAGCCAGATGCGCATGGCGTAGGGCGAACCGAATAGCTGGATCTGGCCCACGCCGGGCACCCGGCTTACCGGGTCCTGAACATTGGAGGCTACATAGTCGGCCAGATCGGCCCGTGACAGGCTGCCATCCTCGGAGGTGAAGCCGACTACCATGAGGAAGGAGTCAGAGGACTTGGTGACCTGCATGCCTTGTTGCTGCACTTCCTGGGGCAGCAGTGGCGTTGCCAGCTGCAGTTTGTTCTGCACTTGCACCTGGGCAATGTCCGGGTCGGTGCCGGGGGCGAACGTCAGGTTCACCGCGGCGTTACCGAAAGAGTCACTGCTGGAGCTCATGTACAGCAGATTATCGATCCCGTTCATTTGTTGCTCGATCACCTGGGTGACCGAGTCTTCCACGGTTTTCGCCGAGGCCCCCGGGTAGTTACCGGCGATGGAGACCTGCGGCGGCGCAACGGTGGGGTACTGCTCGATGGGCAGGGTGTAAATGGCCAGGGCACCGGCCATCATCATGATGATGGCGATAACCCAGGCGAAAATCGGACGGTCAATAAAAAATCTGGCCATGGGAATCCCGTTTCTCTTCGTTGCGCGTTATTGCGCTGCGCTTTGTGCCTCGCCGGTGTTCTCGGCGGGGGACTGGGGCTGTTCTTGCTGGGCGGCGGCGTCGTCAGCTTTTTCTGTGTCCACGGGGGTCACCGGGGAGCCGGGCTGAATGCGCTGCAGGCCGTCGACAATCAGACGATCGCCGTCTTTCAGGCCGTCAGCGATCAACCATTGGCTTTTCACGGCACGCTCGGTGCTGACTTTCACCTTCTTGGCCTGGTCATTGCTGTCGATCAGCATGGCATAGGCCTGGCCTGTCGGATCGCGGGTGATGCCTTTCTGGGGAACCAGAATGGCGTCCTCGCGTTGGCCCTCTGGCAGGCGACCGCGAACAAACATACCGGGCAGCAGCTCACTTTCCGGGTTCGGGAACAGGGCGCGCAGGGTTACCGAGCCGGTGCTTTCGTCCACGGCGAACTCCGAGAACTGCAGCACACCGGGTTGCGGATAGGCGCTACCGTCTTCCAGAAGCAGGGTGATGCGGGCGGCATCGTCGCTGACTTGCTGGAGCTCACCGGCCTGCATGGCCTGGCGCAGCTGACGCAGCTCATTGCTGGACTGGGTCAGGTCCACGTAGATCGGATCCAGCTGACGAATGGTGGCCAGGGTATTGGCCTGGTTGGCGGTGACCAGGGCGCCGGCGGTGACGCTGGAGCGGCCGATACGGCCACTGATCGGCGCTTCGATGGTGGCGTAGTCCAGATTGATCTGGGCGCTTTGCAGGTTGGCGCGGGCGGCGGCGACGGCGGCCTTGTTTTCATCCAGCTGGGCCTGGGCTTCATCGTATTCCTGCTGGCTCACGGCTTTGTAATCGAGCAGTTTCTTGAAGCGCTTGGCGCGCAAGTCGTTGGACTTCAGCGTTGCCTGGGAGCGGGCCAGTTCGGCCCTGGCGGTGGCCACGGCCGCTTGATAGGTGCGCGAGTCAATCTTGTACAGCGGTTGCCCGGCTTCCACTTCCTGCCCTTCCTCGAACAGGCGCTTCTCTATCACGCCGCTGACCTGTGGCCGCACTTCGGCGATCTGGTGAGCGGTGGTGCGCCCGGGCAATTCCCGATTCAGGGTAATGGTCTCGGCTTTTACCGTGACAAAACCGGCTTGTGGCGCTTGCTGTTGTTGTTGGCCTGGCTGGCCGGCATCGCCGCAGCCACTAAGCTGCAGGGCGAGTGCACCTGCTATCAGGGGGAGAATGAAACCGCTGCGCATAATCACCTCAGTGCTTGGAAACACGCTATAGCACGCCACTAACCGGCCTTGTGCAGGCGGTCCGGTGGTGCTTGCATGAAAAATGAATCAGGTTCAGTATATACATTCGACAATGTATGTATAGGCCTGTGGGCCAACTTGCACAAAAAATTCTTAATTCCATTTGGGAGCCTCCTATGGTCCGGCGCACCAAGGCAGAAGCGATGGAAACCCGTACCCAGATTCTGGATGCGGCCGAGCAGGTATTCCACCGCAAAGGTGTGTTATCCGCTTCATTGAATGATATTGCCAGTGAGGCGGGTGTGACACGAGGGGCGATTTACTGGCATTTCAAAAACAAACACGATGTTTTCGTCGCCATGGCGGACCGCCGACGCCTGCCATTCGAGGCCCTGGCCCAGCGGGCGGGGGCCGATGATGAGGTGGATCCGCTCGGTCGCCTGCGTGAGTTTATGGTCTATCTGTTACAGCAAGCGGCACAGGATCCTTCCCAGCGTCGGGTTTTCGAGATTATTTTTCAGAAGTGCGAGTTCAGCGGTGACAACCTGGACCTGCTGCATCGTCAGCAGGATGCATGCAGGGATGCCTCTGACGGGTTGGAGACCACGTTCAAAAATGCCATTGCCAGAGGGCAGCTGCCTGCCGGGTTAGACGTTGGTCGCGCGGTGACATTACTACACAGCCTGCTGACCGGGCTGATCATGCACTGGCTGCTGGATCCGTCGATGTTTGATCTGGCGGATTCGGCACCGGATTATGTCGATACCTTCCTGTTCAGCCTGCAGCATTCTCCCTTCCTGCTCGGCGGAGCTGAAGCCCCGGCCTGACGGGGCGTGGCGCCACGGTTTCCCGCCAATAAAATACCTGTCCGAATTTCCGATAGCCGGTGTGTGCCTCGGGCATACCTGGTGGTATGTTCTTGGTCCTCCTCCCTGTCTTCCCGCTTTTCCCCTTTGTTATATTTGTTTTCAAAAAACGAAACGTAGTTCCAAAATAGTATTGACGCTCTCCGTAGGCCGTGTCAGATTGACCGGCGAGTCAACACTTTGTATTCACCGATAAGTAGGCTGCGCCAGGGAGCCTCAGTGTAACGCCTTGAGTTCTCAGGCTTTCAGGCTAGTCCACAATCTAGGCGTACTTTTGAAGGCATGCTGGTTGCCTGTCGAGAAAGTACAACGACGAGTGTGGGCTAGCCTGGAAGCCCCGGAGGGCGAGGTCTGAAGCGCACATCTGCTGCGCCTTGCCTCTAGGAAAGGGAGCCACCCTGACCGTCGAGACAAGACACAACAGCTGCACGCTTCAGATCTCGCTGAGCACGCAAGGCGCTATACAGAGGCCCCCTCCGATCTTGTCGGTTTTGCCCGCTTTTTCCGGGCATCAACAATAAAAGCGGTCCTGTAGGGCTGCATTCGGGAGAGTAAGTCATGTCTGATCGGCATCATGCGGTCTGGCCAGAGAATATTCCCAAGCATCTGAGCCTGCCGCAGACCAGCCTCTATACCAATCTGGAGGTGTCTGCACTGCGTTACCCACAGCGGGACGCGATCAATTATTACGATAGCCCCATCACGTTTTCCCAGTTGAAGCAGCAGGTGGATGCCCTGGCGGGTTACCTGCAGTCACTGGGCGTGGAGAAGGGCGACCGGGTGCTGCTGTTCATGCAGAACGCCCCCCAGTTCACTATCAGCTATTACGCCATCCTGCGTGCCAATGCCATTGTGGTGCCGGTGAACCCCATGAACCGGGCGGCAGAGCTGGAGCACTACCTGGAAGATACCGAGGCATCTGTGGCGATCTGTGGCCAGGAGTTGCTGTCAGCGATTGCGCCGGTGGTGGGCATGGTGAACCTGCGCCATGTGATTGTGGCGGCCTACAACGACTACATCGTCCGTGACACGGACCTGCCCCTGCCTGCCGAAGTGGAGACGCCTGCGGTTGCGCTGACCGATCCGGCACACCTGGCCTGGAAGGACGTTATCGCGGCCGCTAAACAGCCCAGCGAATTGTTGGTCGGCCCGGATGATCTGGCGGTCTTCCCCTATAGCTCGGGAACCACTGGTGCGCCCAAGGGGTGCATGCATACCCATGCGTCGGTAATGGCTACCTGCGTGCAGGGGGCGGTGTGGAGTCATGGCACCACCGAGTCTGTCACCTTGGCTACGTTGCCGTATTTTCATGTGACCGGTATGCAGGGTTCCATGAATTCGCCGATTTACTGCGGTTCGTTGGTGGTGTTGATGACGCGCTGGGACCGCCGTGTGGCGGCCAAGCTGATCGAGCGCTATCAGGTGAGTCGCTGGGTGAACATTGTCACCATGGCCATCGATCTGCTGTCCGACCCGGAAGTGGAAAACTACGACCTGTCGTCGCTGGAAAATATCGGCGGTGGCGGGGCAGCGATGCCGGCGGCGGTATCCGACAAGCTCTTCAAGCTTACCGGCCTGCGTTATATGGAAGGCTATGGCCTGTCCGAAACCATTGCCGGCACCCACATCAATCCCACCGACCGGCCCAAGTCTCAGTGCCTGGGTATTCCGGTGTTTGATATCGATTCGCGCATCATTGATGTGGAAAGCGGTAAGGAGCTGGCGCCCGGTGAAGTGGGCGAGATCGTTACCCATGGTCCGCAAGTGTTCCAGGGTTACTGGAAGCGTCCGCAGGAAACGCAAAAAGCGTTTATCGAACTGGATGGTAAACGCTTCTTCCGCACCGGTGACCTGGGCTACATCGACGAAGAGGGTTACTTCTTCATCGTCGATCGGGTGAAACGCATGATCAATGCGTCCGGCTTCAAGGTATGGCCGGCGGAAGTGGAAAGCCTGATGTACCGCCATCCGGCGATCCAGGAAAGCTGCGTGATTTCCACCCCCCACGAGCGCCGCGGTGAAAGCGTGAAGGCGTGTGTGGTTCTGAGTGCCGACATGAAAGGCACGCTCACCGAGCAGGCCGTCATCGATTGGTGTAAAGAGGAAATGGCGGCCTACAAGGTGCCGAATGTGGTGGAGTTTCGCGATGAGCTTCCCCGTTCGCCCACCGGCAAAGTGATGTGGCGAGCCCTGCAGGAACAGGAGTGGGAAAGCCAGAAAGCACAGCAGGCGTCGTAACGGCGCTTGCCCTAGCGGTCTGTCTAATGGTGGGCAGGCCGAGTCAGCTCCAGCATAAACCAATAAGCGGAAGCGCTACTCCGCGGAGCTGAATAACAACGCAAAACGAGAAACCGGTGCCTTACGTGGTCTGTAACCGCGAGGGAATGACGGCATATCGCCGGCGGGTTTCTCCCAAACAGGAGGCTTTGCCTTGGAACTGTTCTTTCAACAAGTGCTCAATGGCCTGACGCTGGGCAGCATCTACGGGCTGGTGGCCCTGGGGCTGACGCTGGTGTACGGCATTCTGCACGTACCGAATTTTGCTCACGGGGCGCTGTATATGGTCGGCGCCTATGTCTCGTATATCACCATGGTCGACTTCGGTGTGAACTACTGGGTGGCCATGCTGTTGGCTGCCGTCGCGGTGGCGGTGCTGGCGGTACTGTGTGAACGGCTGGTGTTCAATCCGTTGCGCGATGCGCCGCCGATTCACGACAAAATTGCGGCTATCGGCATCATGTTGTTTCTCGAAGCGCTGGTGCAGATGCAGTGGGGCGCCGAGTTCCGCCGCATGCCGACCCCCTATACCGAGATTCTGGATATTGCCGGCATGACCATTCCGGCTCAGCGGGTGCTGATTATTGCCGGTGCATTTTCACTGATGGCAGTGCTGCACCTGTTCCTGAAGAAAACCATGACCGGCTCCACCATCGTGGCCATGGCCCAGAACCGTGAGGGCGCCTTTCTGGTCGGTATTGATGCCAACCGGGTGGCGATGATGACCTTTGCCATTTCCGGGGCACTGGCGGCGGTGGGGGCAACCCTGTTTGCGCCGATCAACCTGGTCTACCCGGCCATGGGGCATCTGCTGATCATGAAAGCCTTTGTGATCATCATCCTCGGTGGCATGGGCTCCATTCCCGGCGCCATTGTTGGCGGCCTGATTATTGGCTTCGCCGAAGCGTTTGGTGGTTTTTATATCTCCACCGATTACAAAGACATCATCGCGTTTGCTCTGTTGGTGGTGATTCTGTCCATTAAGCCTACCGGCCTGTTCAGCAAGGGGGTCCACTAATGAACGCCCTGACCAAGATTTCCAACTTCCTTATGACTCCGGCCATGAAGATGGTCATGATCGTTGCGGCGCTGTTGTTTCCCTTTGTGGCGAGCAACGAGTACCAGATCTATGTGATGGCACTGGCGTTTGTCTGGGCCATTGCCGTGTATGGCATGAATATCATCACTGGTCTGTGTGGTCAGTTGAATCTGGCCCATGGTGGTTTCTTCGCCATCGGCGCGTACACCCTGGCAATCCTCACCGTGGATCATGGCTGGGCCTTTTGGCCGGCGTTTATTGCGGCAGGGGCCGTGGGCGCTCTGCTCGGTTTTCTGGTGGGGGTGATCTCCCTGCGCCTGAAAGAACACTACTTTGCCATTTTCACTCTGTGCGTGGGCTTTATCATTTATCTGTTGCTGGATAAGTGGGAAGAGCTGACCCACGGTGCTCTGGGGATTATCAATATCCCTGCGCCGAGCGGTTTCGGGCTGGTGGACTTCACCGAGACCACCCCGTTCTATTACCTGGCGTTGGCATTCATGGTGCTGTCTATCTGGCTGGCATCACGCATTGCCCACTCTTTGCTGGGGCGCACTTTTCTCGCCATTCGTATCAGTGATGATCTGGCGGCATCGCTGGGGATCAACCTGATGCGTAACAAGGTACTGGCGTTTGTGCTGTCTACCACGTACGCCAGTGTGGCGGGGGCCCTGTATGCTGGCATGGTGCGTTTCATCGGCCCGGCGGAAGCGGAAGTGACCCACACCTTCGACATGATTACCTACCTGTTGGTCGGCGGCATCGGCACCCTGATGGGCCCGCTGCTGGGCACTCTGGCCATTACCTGGCTGACCCAGTCGCTGCAGTTTCTGGAAGAGTACCGGATGATCGTGTTCGGTCCGATGCTGGTGGTGCTGGTCATTTTCTTCCCGAAAGGGGTGGTGGGCTCGTTCCTGGCCTGGCGAGGGCGCCGTCTTGCGGCCGCCCATGATGCCAACACGGCGAAGCAAGCCGCTGTCAGTAAAACGTCCACCGACAAGACGCCAGCCACATCCACGCAGGAGGCCGGGAACCATGCTTAAAATTCATAACCTCACCAAGCGTTTTGGTGGCCTGGCGGCGGTGAATAACGTCAGCATCGAATTCGAAGCGAACAAGATCAACGCGATCATCGGCCCCAACGGGGCTGGCAAGAGCACCTTCTTCAATCTGGTGGCCGGTGCCATGGCGCCCACGGAAGGTCGTATCGAATATCAAGGCATGGATATTACCGGCATGGCTTGCGATCGCATTGCCCGGCTGGGTATCGCGCGGACTTTCCAGACCACCATGTTGTTCGATCAATCCACTGTGCTGGACAACCTGATCGTGGGGCATCGTTTGCGCACCCAGTCCCGCCTGTGGGATGTGATCATTAATTCCAAACGTCTGCGCGATGAAGAAAAAAAATGTCGTGCCCGGGCGCAGGAAGTGCTGGATTTTGTCGGTCTGTCGCATATCGGCCACCGCATTACTGCGGATATCAGCCAGGAAGAAAAAAAGCGGGTGGCATTTGCGTTGGCGCTGGCCACCGATCCCGAGTTGGTGCTGCTGGATGAACCGGCTGGCGGGATCAATCCGGAAGAAACTGAAAACCTGGCGGCCTTGATTCGCAAGATGGTGGATCACGGTGTCACGGTCTGTCTGATTGAGCACAAGATGGACATGATCATGAGCCTGGCAGACAAGATCATGGTGATCGACCATGGCGAAAAAATTGCTGAAGGCACGCCGGATGAAGTGAAAAATAATCCGTTGGTGATCGAGGCCTATCTGGGGAGTGATGAAGATGCTGCAGCTTAATAACGTGGAAGCCCGTTACGGCAGCTTCAAAGCACTGGAGCAGGTCTCCATGTCGGTGGCTCAGGGCGAATTGGTCGTGCTACTGGGCGCCAATGGCGCCGGCAAGAGCACCTTGTTCAATACCATCAGCGGCCTGATCAAGCCGTCGGCAGGCACCATTACCCTGGATGGCACTGATGTCACCGGGCTGAAGCCGTCGGGGCTGGTACAAAGTGGCGTGGTGCAGTGTCCGGAAGGGCGCAAGCTGTTTCCGGAAATGTCCGTGCTGAAAAATCTGATGCTGGGCGCCTATGTGCATCGCCGTGACAAGGCGGCGATTAAAAAGACACTGGAAGAAATTCTGGCGCTGTTTCCGATTCTGGATGAAAAGAAGGATCAGTCCGCCGGGTCTCTCAGTGGTGGTCAGCAGCAAATGGTTGCCATTGGTCGTGCCATGATGGGAAGACCCAAACTGCTATTGCTGGATGAGCCCTCGTTGGGGCTGGCGCCACTGGTGGTCAAGCAGATGTTTGAAACCATCAAGGGCATCAACGAGCAAGGCACCACGGTTTTGCTGGCGGAGCAGAATGCCTTCGCCGCACTCAAGATTGCCCACCGTGCCTATGTGATCGAAAACGGTCGCCTGGTCATGGAGGGTGATAAAGACGCGATGCTGGGTAACGAAGCCATTCGCAAAGCCTATATTGGCGCGTAATCGTGATCCGGTAGCAGCGTGTGCGCTACAACATAATCAATTGCTACAACACAAGACTCACGGTTTGAGCAAAAAAACAACGGGAGAGTTTCATGGGTAACGGAAAACAGACTCTGATTAATCGCTTTCGCCGCCTGGCCTGTGCCAGCGCAATCGCCCTGGCAGCCACGGGCGCGCAGGCGGCAGAAGAGGTGAATATCGGTTTTACCGGGCCTTTGAGTGGTGGTGCGGCGTTATACGGCCAGAACACCCTGGAAGGTTTGCAGATGGCGGCAAAGGAAATCAACGATGCTGGCGGTTTCACCGTGGGTGGCGAGACCTACGAAATTAACCTGGTGTCGCTGGATGACAAGTACTCGCCCAGTCAGGCAGCGGTGAACGGCAAGCGGCTGGTGCAGCAGTACAGTGCGCCGGTGATTTTTACGCCGCACTCCGGTGGTACCTTTGCGCTGCAAGCGTTCAACGAACGCGATGGTTTTGTGGTGATGTCGTACACCTCGGTGCCCACGGTGACGGAGAAAGGCAATGAGCTGACCGTACGGATTCCGCCCACCTTTACCGGTTACATGAAGCCGTTTACCAAAATCGCCATGAAGGAAAACGGCAAGAAGGTGGCCGTGGCCAACGCCACCCACGACTATGCCAAATACTGGACCAAGGCCTTTGTGCCGACCTGGGAAGCCATGGGCGGTACCGTGGTGGCGGATAACCCGATGGACTACAACAAGTCCGCGGACTTCTACACCGGCGTGAGCAAGGTGCTGGCGGAGAAGCCGGACGTGATGTTCATCGGTGGTGCGTCCGAGCCCACCGCGCTGGTGGCGAAACAGGCCCGTGAGCTGGGTTTCAAGGGTGGTTTCGTGATCATGGACCAGGCCAAGATGGGTGAAATGTCCAAGATTATCGGTGGCTACAAAATGCTGGAAGGCTCTGTGGGTGTGGTGCCGTTGACGCTTTATGAAGAGCCGGGTGCCAAGGCGTTCGTGTCCAAATATCACAAGCAGAACGCGGAGAAGGACCCGACCACTGAAGTGGCCTATAACTACTTCGCTTTGCACACGGTGGTTCAGGCCATGCAGGAAGCCGGTACCGTTGAAGATGCCAAGGCAATCCGCGGTGCTTTCGGGGCGGCGCTGAAGAACCTGAAGCCGGAGAATAATCCCTACGGTGTGACGGCGATTGATGACAAGGGCGGCATGATGGCGGACCCGAATATCGCTACCGTGAAGAACGGCGAAGTGGTATTGCAGCGTATGTCTGAAGTGTTGGCTGAATAAACCGTCATCACGGAAACGGGGCGCCAGTCGCCCCGTTTTTCGGTCTTTTTCAAATAATGAAATTATATTTCGAAATAATTGAAACCCGCTTGTCTTTGCTTATACTGGTATCAATCTGATCCTTTCCTGTGCGGCCCGATAACCGGGCTGGCGCTGCCTTTTACGCCGTACCGGCGATGCAGACGGGAAGGACGTCCTGAGGAGAGTCGTAATGAGTAACCCGGTCAGCCTCAGTCGCGATAGCGACATTGGCGTTATCCGCATCAATTATCCCCCGGTGAATGCGCTGGGCCATGGCGTACGCGAAGGCCTGCAGCAATGCCTCCGTGAGGCACTGGCAGATGAACAGATTCGGGCGGTGGTGGTAATCGGTGAAGGCAAAACCTTTCCGGCCGGTGCCGATATTCGTGAATTCGGCAAGCCCCCCCAGCAGCCGGCCTTGCCGGCCGTGATTGATGAATATGAAGCCAGCGACAAGCTGATCGTCGCAGCGATTCATGGCACCGCCTTGGGCGGTGGACTGGAAGTCGCGCTGGGCTGTGACTACCGCGTGGCGTTGGACAGCGCCCGCCTGGGGTTACCGGAAGTGAAGCTGGGGCTGCTCCCCGGTGCCGGTGGCACTCAGCGATTGCCGCGGCTGGTGGGTGCGCAGAAAGCACTGGAAATGGTTGTCGGCGGGAACCCGGTGAAAGCCAAAGAGGCCTTGTCACTGGGGCTGGTTGATGAGGTGGTCAGCGGTGATCTGCTGGACGGTGCGCTGGCCTATACCCGTCAATTACTGGCGGATAACGCACCCTTGAGAAAACTCTGTGATCTGGCCGTGCCGGATGCGCAAGACGGGCTGTTCGATCAGTTCGAGCAATCCATTGCTCGCAAACAGCGCGGTTTCAAGGCGCCATTTTCTTGCATCAAGGCAGTGAAAGCGGCGGTGGAGCTGCCGTTCGATAAAGGGGTGGAGCGCGAGCGGGAACTGTTCTTCAAGTTACTGGTGTCTCCAGAGTCGGCGGCCCAGCGTCATGTGTTCTTTGCCGAACGGGAAGTGGCCAAGGTGCCCGGCCTGGACAAGAACACTCCCAAGCGCGAGATCAACCAGGTGGCGGTGATTGGTGCTGGCACCATGGGCGGCGGTATCGCCATGAACTTCGCCAATGCCGGCATTCCCGTGCGCCTGCTGGAAGTAAAGGAAGACGCGCTGGAGCGGGGCGTGGCGGTCATTCGCAAGAACTACGAAAACACGGCTAAAAAAGGCCGCATCACCGATGAGCAGGTGGAACAGCGCATGGCGTTGATTCAGCCCACCTTGCGCTACGATGATTTGAGCGATGTGGATCTGGTGATTGAAGCCGTGTTCGAGAACATGGACGTGAAAGAAGCCGTGTTCAGTGAGCTGGATCGGGTGTGCAAACCCGGTGCGATTCTCGCTACCAACACGTCCACGCTGGATGTAGACCGCATTGCCGGGTTCACTCAGCGCCCGGAAGATGTCATGGGCATGCATTTCTTCAGCCCTGCCAATGTCATGAAGCTGCTGGAAAATGTCCGCGGTGAGAAAACCTCTGATGAGGTGATCGCCACGGTGATGGATCTGAGCCGCCGGATTGGCAAGGTCGGTGTGCTGGTTGGTGTGTGTCACGGCTTTGTGGGCAACCGTATGCTGCACCGCCGGCAGGCGGAAGCGGTACAGCTGGTTAATGAAGGTGCCAGCCCCCAGCAGGTGGACAAGGTACTGTTTGATCTGGGTTTCCCCATGGGGCCGTTTGCCATGTCTGACCTGGCGGGCATGGATGTGGGTTATCGCATCCGCGAGGAACTGCGCAAGGAAGACCCGGCCAATGCTCCGGCCCGCAACTGGACCGATGAGCTGGTGGAAGCGGGGCGCCTTGGCCAGAAAACCCAGGCCGGCGTATTTGACTATAAAGACGGCGATCGTACCCCTGTACCGTCTGCGGCTGTTGACGGCATTATTGAGACTTACCGCAGCGATAACGGTATCGCGCCACGTGAGATCAGCGATCAGGAAATCCTGGAGCGCTGCATGTACGTGATGGTCAATGAAGGCGCGAAGATTCTGGAGGAAGGCATCGCTGCGCGTCCGCTGGATGTGGATGTGATCTGGATTTATGGCTACGGCTTCCCGGTGTACCGGGGGGGCGTGCTGTTCTGGGCAGATCAGGTGGGTGTGAAAGCCATCTTCGACAAAGTGAACGAGATCTATCAACAAACCGGCTCGGATGTCTGGAAGCCTGCCAAGCTGCTTAGCGATCTGGCAGAGCAGGGCAAGGGCTTCTACAGCAAATAAGCATTAGCTGAGGTAATCATGGACATTAATTTTACCCCGGAAGAACTGGCGTTTCGTGATGAAGTGCGCGTCTTTCTGGATACCAAGCTGCCGAAAGAAATCGCCAGCAAAGTGAAGAACGGCCAGCATCTGAGCAAAGACGACTCCGTGCGCTGGCAGAAAATTCTTAATGAACAGGGCTGGATGGCCCTGCACTGGCCAAAAGAACATGGTGGCACTGGCTGGTCTCCGATCCAGAAGCATATTTTTGAAGAAGAATGTGCAGAGTACGGAGCTCCGAGTGTGTTGCCGTTTGGTGTGAACATGGTGGCGCCAGTGATCATCAAGTTCGGTACCGAAGAGCAAAAGCAGAAGTACCTGCCGCCCATCCTCAACAGTGATGTGTGGTGGTGTCAGGGTTATTCCGAGCCGGGCGCCGGTTCTGACTTGGCGGGCCTGAAAACCAAAGCGGTGCGTGAAGGCGATCACTATGTGGTAACCGGACAGAAAACCTGGACCACCCTGGGCCAGCACGCAGACTGGATTTTCTGCCTGGTGCGCACTGACCCCAGTGCCAAAAAACAGGAAGGGATTTCGTTCCTGCTGATTGACATGAAAACGCCGGGCATCACCGTGCGTCCACTGATCACGCTGGACGGCGAGCATGAAGTCAACGAAGTATTCTTCGATGAAGTGAAAGTGCCGGTAGAAAACCTGGTGGGTGAAGAGAACAAGGGCTGGACCTGTGCCAAGTACTTGCTCACCTTCGAGCGTACCGGCATCGCCGGTGTGGGCCAGTCCAAGGCGGCTCTCAAGCACCTTAAAGAAGTGGCGCGCAAGGTACAGCAGAACGGCAAGCCACTGATTGAGGATCCGCTGTTCCGCAACCGTCTGGCGGATGTGGAAATGGAGCTGATGGCGCTGGAAATGACCAACCTGCGTACCGTGGCTGCGGCCCAGGCCGGTGGTGTACCCGGTGCGGAGAGTTCGTTCCTGAAAATCATGGGTACCGAACTGCGTCAGGAAATTACCGACCTGTTCCGTCGTGCGGCTGGCCCTTACGCCCAGCCGTTCCTGCCGGAAACCTTCGATGCGGATTATGACGGTGAGCTGGTTGGGCCGGATTTCGCCAACACGGTGTCCGCCAAGTACTTCAATATGCGCAAGCTGTCGATCTTCGGCGGTTCCAACGAAATTCAGAAGAACATCATCGCCAAGATGATTCTCGGTCTGTAAGGAGTATTGAGCATGGATTTTAAACTGAGCGATGAACAGCGCATGCTCGAGGAAACCGTGGGCCGTCTGGTTCGCGATGGTTATCCCTTCGACGTACGCGAGAAAGCCCGCACCAGTGAACTGGGTTATTCCGCAGAAATGTGGCAGCAGTTTGCCGAGCTTGGCCTGTTGGGTGTGCCGTTTTCCGAAGACTTCGGTGGTTTCAATGGCGGCGGCCCGGAACTGATGGTGGTGGCTGAAGGCTTTGGCCGTGGCCTGGTGTTGGAACCTTATCTGGCCACAGTGGTGCTGAGCGGGACCTTGATCAATTCCCTGGGCAGCGATGCCCAGAAAGAAAAACTGATCAGTGCCATCGTCGGCGGTGAGTTGCGTCTGGCGTTGGCGGCTTACGAGCCGGAAGGCCGTTATGACCATACCCACGTTGCAGCCACCGCAGAGAAAAGTGGTGATGGCTACAGCCTGACAGGCAAGAAAGCTGTGGTGCTTCACGGCGACAGCGCCGACCAGCTGGTGGTGATTGCCCGCACCGGTGGTAATGGCACGGACCGTGATGGCTTGTCTGCGTTTATCGTCGATGCCAATGCCGACGGTGTCAGCCGCCGTGGTTACGAAACCATCGATGGGCTGCGTGCTGCAGAAATCACTTTCAACGGTGCGGCGGCTGAGCTGCTGGGCGAAGAAGGCAAGGCCATTGATGCGCTTGAAGCCTCCCTGGCCCTGGGTATTGTGGCCCTGTGCGCAGAAGCCACTGGTGCAATGGAAGTGGCCTGTGATCAGACTCTGGCTTACATCAAGGAGCGTCAGCAATTTGGTGTGGCCATTGGCAAGTTCCAGGCGCTGCAACATCGCATGGTGGAAATGCGTATGGAGCTGGAAAAGGCCCGCTCGATGACCATTTTTGCGGCCTGCTCTCTGGATGCGCCGGCCCAGGTCTGTGCCAAGCGTCTGGCGGCTGCCAAGGCGATTATCGGCAAGTCTGGCCGCAAGGTGGCGGAAGAAGCCATCCAGTTGCATGGTGGCATGGGCATGATGGAAGAAACCGCAGTGGCTCATTACGCCAAGCGGATTGTGCTGATTGATCACCAGCTGGGTGATCTGGGTTATCACATGCAGCAGCTGGAAAGCTTGCTGGATGTGGATGACGATGCAGCATAAGTAGATGAAAAGGGCGGCTTCGGTCGCCCTTTTTGGTTGTGATGCGCGGTCGCTAACGACACAGGGGCGGCGTGAAACGACAATCCGCGCCATGCGCTATTTGAAGCGGGCCTGCCTTCCCCCAGTCTGTGGACTGACTTTTATTTTTTGCGTTTTACGGGAGAGAAAGCATGAGTGTGAATCGCCAGATTATTTTATCCGAGTACCCCAAGGGGATGCCTCAGCCAGAACATCTGCCTTTGAAAGACGGTGCGATGCCTTCGCCGAAAGAGGGCCAGGTACTGATCAAGACTATCTACCTGTCCCTGGATCCTTACATGCGTGGGCGCATGAGCCCGGCCAAGTCCTACGCGGCCAGCGTGGAGCTGGGAGATGTGATGCAGGGCGGTACCGTCGGCCAGATTGTGGAATCGCGGCTGGAAGGCTATGAAGCCGGTGATTATGTGCTGGGCTTTGGTGGCTGGCAGGAATATTCCGTGCAGGGCAAAGAGATGCTGCGCAAGCTGGACCCGAAACAGGTGCCAATCAGCACGGCGTTGGGTGTACTGGGCATGCCGGGCTTTACCGCCTACGCAGGGCTACTGGAAATTGGCCAACCCAAAGAAGGCGAAACCGTGGTGGTGTCTGCGGCCAGCGGCGCGGTGGGCCAGATCGTTGGGCAGATCGCCAAGATCAAAGGCTGCCGCGTAGTCGGCGTTGCCGGTGCGCCGGACAAATGTAAGCACGTGGTCGATACCTATGGTTTTGATGCCTGCGTGAATTACAAGGACGACGACTTCGAAGCTCAGCTTAAAGCCGCGTGCCCGAATGGCATCGACGTGTATTTTGAAAACGTGGGTGGCAAGGTGTTTGATGCGGTGATGAAGCTGGTAAACGACTTTGCGCGTATTCCCCTGTGCGGTCGTATCGCTCATTACAACGATACCGAGGCGCCCCAGGGGCCGGACCAGTTGCCCGCGTTTCTGACCAAGCTGCTGGTGAAGCGTGTGCTGATCAAGGGCTTTATCCAGTTTGATTATGCGCATCTGATGAAAGATTTCGTCCGCGACATGAGTACCTGGATGCAGGCCGGCAAAATCCAGTACCAGGAAGATGTGGTTGAAGGGCTGGAAAATACCGTGGATGCCTTTCAGGGGCTGCTGCAAGGTCGTAACCGGGGCAAGCTGTTGGTACGGGTCAGCGAAGATACCTCCCGGTAATGGCAACAGTGGAAGCGCAGGTCCAGGCGCTTTTTGCTCTGCATGGCCCGCGTTACCGCTGGCTCGCAACGATAACGGTGATGCTGGGCACCATGTCTGTGGTGCTGGCATCCACCATTATCAATGTAGCCATTCCTACCATCATGACCGAGTTCCAGCTGGCGCAGGATCAAGTGCACTGGCTGGCGACCGGTTTCCTGGCAGCGATGACGGTAGGCATGCTGCTCAATGCCTGGTGCACTCAACGATTCGGGGCCCGTGGTGCTTATTTGTTGGCCATGGGCCTGTTCGTGGTGGTGTCCATTATTGGCGCTGTCAGTGAACATTTTCCTTTATTGGTGGCTGCCCGGGTGGGGCAGGGTCTGCTGGCCGGGCTGATTCAGCCGCTGGCCATGATTACCATCTTCCAGGTGTTTCCTCTCAATCGTCGCGGTCAGGCTATGGGTATCTATGGGCTGGGTGTCGTATTGGGGCCAGCCATTGCGCCGGCTATTGGCGGGGTGCTGGTGGATACGCTGTCCTGGCGGGCAGTCTTTCTGGTGGTGCTGCCGGCCTGTGTTGTCGGCATGGTAATGGCTGCCCGTTACCTGCCAAAACGTGAAGCAGAAGCGGAACCGGTGACGCTTGACGGGATTGGCCTGGTGTCGCTGGCACTGGGTATCACTGCCTTGTTGTGGGCGCTGGCTAACGGCCACCGCCGTGACTGGTTAGACCCGGCGCTGTTGCTGGCGTTTTTGGGCGGGCTGGGCCTAACGGGCTTTTTCATTTACTGGCAAACCCGCCTGCGGCACCCGTTGATGGATCTGCGCGTGTTTCGTTACCAGGGGTTCACCGGCAGCTTTCTCATGTCCATGGTGATTGGTGCCGGGGTGTTTGCCTCTACCTACATTACGCCGCTGTATTTTCAACAGGTGCTGGGCGAGAGTGCGGCCAGCGCAGGGTTGATGTTGATGCCGGCGGGTCTGGCCATGGCGTTTACCTTTCCCGTGGCGGGACACTTAACCGACCGCTTTCCGGAAACACGCATCATGGCGGCGGGGCTGGTGTTGTTCATTTTCAATATGGTGCTGATGGCTGGCGCCAACCTGGGCACCTCAGCGGTCTGGTTGGTGTGGTGGACCCTGCTGGGCCGGGTGGGGCTGGGGTTGATGATGCCGCCGTCGTCCACCGGCGCCTTGGGCCTGTTGCCTCCGGGGCTGATCCCCCAGGGCTCGGGCATCTTCAATTTTGGCCGCCAGATTGGTGGCGCACTGGGCGTGAATCTGTGCGCTTTGTGCATTCAGTTTTTCAGTGAATCCTTTGCACAGGCCCGGCCGGCTGCCTCGACAGCGCAGGCGTTTGAGTCGGGTTTTGATATGGCATTCCTGCTGTTGTTGGCAATTTTCGTGGTGGCGCTGTTGCCTCTGCGCAACATGCAGCAGGGTATTCGAGGTATGGGAGAGCAGACACAATGAAGCACAACACCGGCAATGGGAAACCAGACATTCTGGTAATCGGCGCTGGCGCTATCGGGAGTTTCTATGGCGCGATTCTGAAGCGGGCGGGTTGTTCTGTCAGCGTGGTGCTGCGGTCGGATTATGAAGCAGTAAAAGCCGACGGCTTTCGGTTTACCAGCCCGCTGGGTGAGCTGTCGTGGATGCCGGATCATGTTTATCAGCCGGGCGAGTCCCCGGTGCGGGTTCCGGATTATGTGCTGCTGTGCGTCAAGGTGCTGCCGGGCGTAGACCGGGCGGAATTGGTGCGGCCCTGGCTAGGGGAGCACACCGGGTTGGTGTTGATTGAGAACGGTCTGGATATTGAGCGTGAGTTGGCGGAGGCCTTCCCGAGTAACCCTCTGGTGAGTTGCCTCGCGTTTATCGCGGTAAGCCGCACCGGGCCGGGCACCGTGAACCATCAGGCTTACGGGCAGCTGGTCATGGGAAATTTCCCCCAGGGTTTTGATCACCATTGTGAGCATTTGGCGGGCTTGTTCCGAGAGGGGGGCATCGATATCAACGAGACGGATGCTGTGGTTGGCGAACGCTGGCGAAAATGCGTCTGGAATACCCCGTTCAATCCGTTGAGTGTGCTGGCCAATGGGGCCGATACCTTATCCATGCTCGATGCCCCCGGGGGGGAAGCGTTGATTCGTACGCTCATGGAAGAAGTGATCGCGGTGGCTAAGGCGGACGGTTATCCGATGCCGGATAACATTATTGAGAAGAACTTGTCGGGCACCCGGGCCATGGGCGCGTATAAGAACTCCATGGCGCTGGATTATCTGAACGACAGGCCCATTGAGCTGGATGCGATTCTTGGCAACGTGGTCGCCATAGCGGACCGCCTGAATGTGCCCGTTCCCCATCTGCGCACGGTGCTGGTAACGCTGCGCATCCGGCAGGCATGACGATTCGCCACTGAACCAAATCATGTCAATCAGGCCGCACCATGATACTTATCGTCATGTTGCGGTTTTTTTTGTCACCTTTTTGTTAAGCAATAAGTTGATCAGTGCAAAAGCGCTTAATGAAAGTCGGTCGGGGGACGAGCCTGTAAAAGAAGGGGTGAGTGTTTGAGACGGATACACGGAAAATGTCCTCGTATACCGTAAAAGTAGATAAAATACTGATTTTTGTGGATTTTTAAATTACAAACGCTAACGCGCAGGCACTGGCGCGCTGTCGCATGCATCCGTGACTATGTAGTCCGAAAACAAGAAAAGGGTGACATGATGCGTATAATAAAACTCCCCGCCATCGCCTGCCTGCTGCTGCCATTGCTGCAAGGCTGTGAAGAAGAACCGGATGTGTTCGTGCCGCCGGACCCTGGCAACGCCCTCATTTATGCCTATCCTTCCAGTGGCATGGTGGACTTGCCTCTGGGAAGCAAGCTGCTACTGACGTTTTCCAACAGCATTAATGAGGCGGCGGCAAAGGAAGATTGTCAGCCTGACGGTGACGACTTTGTCGGGGCGCTTTGCCTGGCGGACAGCCAAGGCAATCTGGTTGACCTGGCGAGTGCCGAGGTGTCGAACCGGAATCGGACCTTGACGTTTTCCATGGAGACCTTGCGTGCGGGTGAGCAATATCGCCTTTGGGTGTCACCCGAGATTGCCCCGGGAGTGGTGAACCTGGGCCAGAACGGCCCGCTGATCACCTTCCGCACTCGCCAGTATCACCCAGTGCCTGATCAGGCCCCCGAGGTGTTGGTCATCAATCAGGAAAACCCCAGGGTCTATCTGCCTGAGCCTGAAGGGACTGAACGTTTTCCGTTCATGGATTTTTCCCCGGTACGCATCACCTTTACCGAACCGTTGGTGCAAACTACCGTACGCTACGGTGACACGGTACAGCTCGTGCATCAGGAATCCGGCGAACTGGTAGATGCGCGCATTCTGAGCGAACGCCATTACATTACTCTCGATCCGAAAGACGATCTGATCGGTGGTGATACCTACACGCTGACGCTGGAAGGGCTGCAGGACTTTGATGAGGACGTGCTGGAGACGGTGGTTTATGAACTGACGCCGCGGTTATCCAAGGATGATGTGGCCGATCTCAATCCGCCGATCAAGCAGTTGATGAAAGCCCAGCCTGCGCTGGGTGATCCCGGGTACCCGGAAACGTCACGCCTGCATGGGCTACCGCTCAACCAGTTCAACCTGGTGACCGAGGCCCTGGGGCTTACCCAGGTGGATGCCATGCCGCTGGTGCTGGAGGGCTGGATGGGTCGCCCGGATGAGCATGTGCAAGCCGTGCCTGTGGTGGCCCGCGCCGGTCAGCAGCTGCGCATTACCGGCATCGACCCAATCCTGCTGGGCGGTGAAGTACGCACGCCCATGTTCACCGGTGATCTGATCGGCACCTTTGTTACCGACGTCACCGGTTATCTGACCACCAATCCCTATCGGCCCGAGGGCTTTCAGCCCGATGACGACTTTGCGCCGATGTATGTCCACATGAATTTCGATCTCGCCATGCATGCGGTAGAGCCGCGAGGCAATGCCTCGGTTAACCAGAACCTGATGCATGTGCAGGCAGTCGGTGTGGTGGACGTAAAGGATGGCGCCCTGACTTTCGAAGTCTTCCGTACTCTGGAGCTGGATATCCTCAGTGGTGCAGCCAAAGTGAGCGCGGATTTTGCGTTGGGGGTGCGTGCGGATTCGGCATTCGAATTTGAACAACTCAACCGTGATCCGCTGCGGGTTACCGGTTCCTTTCCCGAACATAACCAAACCCAGGTAGAGCCGAGCAACAATATCATCGTGGTATTCAACGAGCCGGTGAGTGACGAGGGAATGGACGGGGTTCAGCTGTTCCGTCAGGCCAGCAACGAGCCGGTGCCGATTCAGGTGCGCAGCAGTGGCTCCAATCTGGTGATCACGCCGCTTGATGAATTGGCGGCGGGTGAACGCTATAACCTGGATCTGGGCGATAACCTGAAAGACATGGATATTTTCGATCCTTCTCACCTGGAATTTGTGCCCGGTGACGCCACCGATGGCAGTGGGCAGATTGTTTTTGATACCGCCAGCTACGCGGCCAATAACGATGCTCCGGTGCTGCCGCCGGTGGTGTTGGGGTTGTACCCCGGTATCGGCTGTGCCCTGGAAGACCGTGGTGTCGAGCGCCAAGATGCCCAGGGTAATACGCTGGAAATGGCGGGGCGTTGCGTGGGCGGCCTGGCCGACGACTCACTTTACTATCCCTTCTTTTACGACGTCAGCCGCCCCATTGAGGTGAGCTTCAATATGCCCATGGAGCTGGCGTCCATGACCTTTGGCACCATTACGGCTGATGGTGAGTCCTGTGAAGGCGGAGCCATGTGTCTGGCTGAAGCAACGGAGAGCGGTTGGGCATCTATTGCGCTGTCAGCCCGCCGTAACAGCCTGCGTCTGCGTGCGGTACCGCCGCCCAACACCATGGTGCCGGGCAGGGCATACCGGCTGGTGATCAACGGTGGTGACAATGGGGAGGCCGTATTCCGTAGTCATGGCCGTTTCGACAATCTGGGTATCAATACGGATCCGCTCAATGGCATGGGTACCTGTGGCCCTCTCTCCAATATGCCCTGCGAAGGTGGTCCGCCCATTCTGATTGATTTTACCGCGACGCCGGATGTGGGAGCAGCCTATGCCACGGTGCTGACTCGCACATACACAGACGTGAACGGTAACGGTGTTCAGGATGTTGACGAGCCGGACGCAGAAAAAAACCATGCCCGGGGCTTTGTGAAAAGCACCGGTGGCTTGATCGGGGGCGCCAATCTTGATGAGGGCGACCAGATCTTTACCCATGCGGCGTTGCCCATGGCGTTTTTGCCCAAGGTGCCACTGGATCTGAGTTACATCGGTCTGGTGGATGAAGGTAATGGTCGCTGGTGTGCCACCGAGGAAGATGCCGATGGCGATATTTATTGTATCCAGACGGTGGGAGATACGGCTATTCCGGTAGAAATTAATGCCCAGCATGTCATGGGGACGTCGCTGGTTGCCAACGCAAACCTGGCGATTCCGGTGTTGGGCGACTTGATTCCTCTGCCATTGGAAACGGGAGCGCTGGTGCTGCGTTTCCGACCCTATGACGACATGCCGCCGCAGCCGTTGCGGGGGTTCGTGATCAATGCCATCGACCCGGACACCGGGGAGGAAATAGACGATCCGGTTTTTATTACCCGTCTGGATGCCTGGCTGGATGCGCCGGATGTGCGACTTTTCTCGGCATTGATCCCCGGTGGGGCAGCCATTCCGAATGTGGCTGACGCCAACGTGAGAAGCCTGCCGGTGTCTGCCTATCTGAACGGACCGGTGAAATTCCTGCGCAATGGCCAGATTACGCTGGAATCGAGTAATGCATCTGCCATTGCTGCCTCTCTGAATCTGAGTATCGACCTGGGGGCCCTTATCCCGGTATTGGGTGACCTGCTGGATCTGATTATTGGCGGGGTGCTGCCGGAAGAGGGCGTTGGCTCTCTTGAACTGGGCATTGCCAAGGACGACTTCCGCATCCGGGTGGTCAACAATCCGGCCCACGCGCGTTTTACCTCGGCTGGCCAGGAAAACGCGGGAGATCTTTGATCATGAAAATAACAATGACTAATAAAAAACGGGTTTACCTTGCTGCCGCATTAACAATGTTGGGAGGCAGCGCCACCGCCGCTCAGGATCTTTACGGACCGGACTATCCCGGGGTGAAGTTTACCCAGAAGTTGTTCGGCGAGGACCGCCTCTATTTTCGTCTCGGGGCTCTCTATATGAGCCCGGATGTAAAGACCAACTCGATCACTTTGAGCAATCTGTCGGAAATTGCTGAAGTGGCGGTGGAATCAGGAGAACAGGAAGGTGATGCCTTTAGTGACCCGCTGATGATTCCGGCGGCAACGATTGGCTATAAACTGCGGTGGGGAGCCTGGGGTGGTGGTTGGTCAGTAGAAACGATGGCGGCCATGCCGCCGACGCTTGAACTAAAAGCCAAGGGCCGCATTGCCGATGTACCCCTGGTGACCGAAGCCAACGGGATTCCCACCGGTGTCCCGGCCTTGGGGGAAAAAGTGGCGGAAACCAAGGTGGCGCCGCCCATGGTGACGTTGGTTAAACGTTTTCGTAACGAGCGAGATTTTCGCCCTTATGCCGGATTGGGGGTGGTGTATCTGTTCACCTACGACAGCCACGTGACTAACCCCATTCTCACTGAAGTGGGCGAGCCAGAGTTGGAAATCGAGAACAAGTTTGGCTGGGTTGGTCAGGTGGGTGTGGACTGGCGGATGACGGACTACTGGTGGTTGGCGGCGGATTTTAAATACATCAGCGTGAAAGATGTTTCGGCCACGGTGGAAAGAACTTTCATCCGGGCGCCGGGTTTGCCGCAGTACCAGTATGCTGAAGTGGGGGATGCGGAGTTCAACGCTGACATGAATGTCTATGCATTCAGTCTGGGGGTGGGTTTCACCTTCTGAAACGTGTTGCCAGTTGGGTTACTCCGTAACGCGGCGTAACCCAACCCTTCGTCAAAGAAGCGAGGCTTGTGTTACAGGCCGTTCTCTATTTCCGCGAGTTGCTCCTTGCTCAGCACGGAAACACTCTCGGTGGTCTCATCGAAGACCACAAAGACCTGTTCCTTTTTCAACTGTTCACGCACCTGCTCCACCTTGGTGGCGGTGGGAATTTCCGTGTCGCCGTAATCGGTGCCGTCTCGCGTCACGAATTCTTCAATCAGGTTGTGAAGGGTATCCGGCGGTAGGTCTTTCCAGGGAACAATGATGGGCATATATCCAGTTCTATAAAAAAGTGAATATTGTCAGGGATGCATTCGATGACGTGCAAAACCCTGAACTTCAGTTTTTCGTCTTTTGCCTTTAGCGTCAGGCATCAGGCTTGGGGCGTCGCGCTTACGTCTTATACCAACAGCAACTGGATGCCGGTGCCGACAATGACAATCCAGGATGTGAGGATGCCGAGCTGGCGGGGCAGGTTGGCGCTGCTGCGGGGCACCAGCATGCCATAGGCGTAGGACAGGCGCCCGGTCAGCAGCAGGATGCCGTAAACATGCAGGGCGCTATTGCCTCCGCCATTGATTTCCAGCAAGGCCATCAGGATCAGCGCCAGCGGAATGTATTCCACCGTGTTGCCGTGGGCACGGATCGCGCGGTTCACGTCTTTGTGGCCGCCATCACCCAGGGACACTTTTTTTCCCAGACGGTAGCGAACCACGTTAGCCGCCAGGGCGACGACAAGAAAGCCGCACAGGGCGGCGTACAAGGCGGTAATGGGCAAGCTGATTAATTGCATGGTTTCCACTCAGGTTGTTTTTTGCGTTTGCGAACAATAAACCGGGATGGGTCCAGGGCGTCAACCAATTGTGCATCCACGGGAAGCGGTTGCCCGCCAATCTGGTCGGCCAGCAGGTCGGCACATAGCGGTGTGCCAGTAATGCCCCGGCTGCCGTGGGCCACATTCAGGTACAGGCCGGTGGCACTGCGATGGGGGTTTTCAGTGGCCACGGGCAACGGGCCGCACAGAGGGAGAAAGTCGAGGCTCTGGCAACGAAAGGCTACGCGCCGGTCCTGGATGACAATGGCTTCCCCGCCTAGCGCCTGCCAGTGTTCGGGCAGGTGGTGTTTCAGTTGTGCCAGGTTGTCAGCGTCGTCTGCATCGGTGGGGCGGGGTTGGCTGTCGTGCAGATTGAAGGTGGCGCCTACGCAATGCAGATCATCCAGTGCCGGCGTCAGGTAGCCGCCATGGCATTGGGCCTGCTGCCATTGCCGGGAGGCCTCGGTGGCCTGGCAATAACTGACCTGGCCGCGAATGTGTTTAAGCGGTAGCCAGGCCTGGCCCGATAGCTGCTGGCTGGCGCCGGCGGCGCAGACGACCACGGCGTTGGCGTGCAGTTGGCTGCCATTGTCCAGCATGACGCTGGCGGGCGTGCCTTCGTGTAGTGAGGCCACGGATTCGCGAAGCAGGGTGATGCCTGGGTGATCAAGCAGGTGCTGGCACCAGCGATTCGGGCGCAGGTAACCGCCGCCCACCAGTTCCACTCCATTGCCGTCCGGCGCCGGGCGCAGCAGGTCGGCAGGCCAGGCGCCGCTGTCCATGGCCGCGGTGAATTTGTCCCGTTGTTTGTCGTTTACAAAGTGCTGGATGACCCCATTGAGTTGGCCGTCCTGATCGCTGGCGGGAAAGCCGTAACGGTGCAGCCAGCGTAATGCATGACGGTAACTTTCCTTATAGAAGCGGTTCTGTGGCGTCAGGTGCGGGCTGGCGGTGCTATACACCACGCCGGCCAGATTGCCGGAGGCGCCGGCGGCAACGCCCCGGGGGTCCACAACGGTCACTTGCCAGTTCCGTTCGGCCAGGGCGCGGGCCGTGGTGGCTCCGGCCAGCCCGGCGCCGATGACGATGGCATGCTGGCAAGCAGGGGCTGCGGTTTCGGTCATGGCAAAGACGGCCCCTTTAATCGGGTGGAGATCGGGGCAGTGGACAGGGCAGTGATCATGGAACCTGTGTGGTTGGCGGCTTCGCAGAGCGCTTAGGGTAACACGTTGTGATTACGGAGCTGGCACGTCCTGGGCCGCCTTGAATTCTGCCAGTACACGCTTCGCCTGTTGTAGCAGCCAGACAGTTTTTTGCCGATAGCTGGCGTTGCTGATGCGAATGAAGTCGTCGTTGATCAGAGTGACCAGTAATGCCTGGTTCTGGATCGGGCGGTTGGGTTCTATCCAGCGCATTTGTGACTGGGCGCTGGGGTTGCCTTCCAGGTCGACCAGTCGCTCGCTGATGATGCTGAGCGCGTTGGCGCTGTTACTGAGCGCCTTGTCGACCCGGCGCTGGCGCAGTTCGCTGTAGTAACCGGCCACGGCGCGCTCGGGTTTCATGGTATCCCAGCCCGTGGGCAAGCCGGACAGAGTGAGCGAAAGCTGTTCCTTGCCATTCGCGTCCCGGTAACGCAGGGTGCGCGCGTGTTCGGAGCTGATCTCTCCGTCGAATTGCAGGCCGGCCAGGGTCTTGGGCGCCTGATAGAGCCCAAGCTGCGCCTGGCGATCGGGCAGTGCGCGGGCCTGATTTTCCGACCCAGTGGCTTTCAGACTGACCTTGTCCAGCTTTTGCACGTTTAGCGGTGTATCCGGGGTTTCCTCTACGGGCTTGCCGGCACAACCCGCCAGTAGAAGCGCCAGTGTGAGGGCAGGCAAGAGATAGCAAGCTTTTACATTCATCGGTCGCAGCATAGGGCAAGGTAAATATCTTGTTGTAAGGATATGCCGTTGTGTTCAGAGATGTGGCAAAGCCTAAGTAATGGCAAACTACGAGCATAACCGTTTTCAGGGCAGGCGGATGGAAAAGCCATCACATAATGTGTCGCCAGACAGATCGCGGTCAGTGCCGGGTTTGCCGGTTGTGGGCCTGCGAACCAGTGCGGCCATGCTGTTGCTGTTTGCGCTAATCACGGTGCCGTTCGCCATCGCATCGGTGCTTCTGATTCAACATCGCCTGGGTATGCTCGATACCTACGATACCATGCGTGAAGACGTGCGCCTGTTTGATGAGGGGCTGGCCGCGTTCCCTCCGCTGAATGACATGCGCGATCTGGCCCCGGCGGCGATTCATACCCAGGAACCGGGAATTGTCTCCCGTTTTGAGCTCAGCCGCTCCCGTGCCGGCAGTCGTTTGCTGGCCTTCCTGCAGCTTGTCCGTCAGCGCGATATTCCGGGGCTGAATGATCAGGGCGGCTTGCTGAGCGAAGCGTGGCGCGACCTGACGGTGAAAACCGGTATCCCCATGGAGGACGTGGTCGGCCCTTTCGATAACGTCAACCAGATTACCCAGCGGTTGAGCAATGCCTTGTCCACGGTACTGTTTGTCTCGGATCTGTCGATTGGTGAGGGGCTGGAACCCAATGAGGTGCTGTCCTTGCCACTGGGCTCATTTCGTCAGGCCCAGGAAGATATCGGCCTGATTCGGGCGCTGGCTCTGTATGTGAGCCTGCGTGGTGGTTATTTGGGAGACAATGATGCCCGGCGCCTGGAGAATGCCTGGCAGCGATTACAGCATCAGGTGAGCATCATCGACAGCGAAATCAAGGCGCTGGTTGCACGTACCGGTGCCATTGAGTTGCAGCAGCAGTGGCGGTTGGTGCAGGGCGGCTTGCTGTCGTTTCTGGAGTGGTCCGAACGTGAGCTGATTCTGGCACCACGCATTCAGGTGTCCTGGGAAGGGGCTTACGATCGCAGCCGCAATGCCATGAAATCACTGGACGGGCTGTCTGCCACGTTGATTTCACTGGCGGACCAGTTGCTCAGCAACGCTCGCCAGGAGAAGGCCCGGGCCACGGTCTGGATGATGCTGGGGATCGTGTTGCTGTATGTGCTGGTGCTGGGGCTGGCGTTGTGGGTGTACCGGGCCAATTCCCGGGCGATCAATGCCCGTGCCGAGAGCCAGGCCAAGGGCCTCTTTCTGGCCCGCATGAGCCACGAAATCCGGACGCCACTGAATGGCGTGATTGGCTTGGCGGAATTATTGCGCGAGACCGACCCGTCACCACGGCAACAGGAATATATCAGCCTGATTGATAGCGCCGGCCGAACCCTGACGGCGCTAATTAACGACGTGCTGGATTTTGCCAAAATTGAAGCTGGCAAACTGGAGTTAGTCGAAGAGCGCTTTGATCTGCTGACGCTGCTGGCGGAATGCGTGCAGATGTTCAATTTGCCGGCCAGTGATAACGGTACCCTGGTGATTCTGGATGTGGATCCGCACACCCCGTCGGATGTGGTGGGGGATGCGATCCGGCTGCGCCAGATCCTCATCAACCTGATCGGTAATGCAGTGAAATTCACCCGCAATGGGCGGGTTGTTCTGTCCCTGGTGTGCCGCCGTCACGGCGGTGAAGCGCCGCTGTTCACTTTTGCGGTGACGGATACTGGCATTGGCTTGACCCAGGACGAGCAAACGCAACTTTTCCAGCGTTTTACCCAGGCATCTGCCAATACGGCCCGCCGTTATGGTGGTACCGGGCTGGGGCTGTCCATCAGCCGCGAACTGGTGGGGCTGATGGGCGGTGAGATTCATGTACACAGTGCCCCGGGGCTGGGTTCGCGGTTCAGTTTCAGTATCCAGATGGCCAGCGAGGAGGATGAAATCCCGATGATGGCCGAGCTGCCGCCAGCCAGTTGGCTTTGGGATGTGCAGGGAAGCCTGGAGGATTGGCTGATCGATGACCCACGTTTTGAAACCGTGAAAGTGGTGGAAAACACCGGGCAACTGGCGGAAGCGAAGGGGGAAATCCGCAGTGGTGTTTTGCTGATCAATGGCCTGCCGGAACAGGCGCTGCTCGATGAAGCATTGCAGATGGTGCGTCTGAATCCGGCCCGTATCCAGGTCTTGCTGTTGATTGGCATGCGTTGCGACACGCCAGACTGGCTACCCAGGGAGGTGCGTGTGCTGCGTCGCTCGGTGGTCACGGTCAATGATCTTCAGCAGCTGTTGGGAAGCTATGTTCCGGGGGCAATCCCGATTGTCACCGAACCAGTGGCAGTGGAATCCATTTCCAGCCTGCGTGTTTTGATTGTGGAAGATAACCCGGTCAATCAGATGGTCACCAAGGGCTATCTGGAGCGGCTGGGCATTGCGAACATCATCGTCGCGGAAGATGGCCAGCAGGGGGTCGATTGTTTTGACGCTGAGGATGGGGAGCTGGACCTGGTGTTGATGGATCTGGACATGCCGGTGATGGACGGGTTTACCAGTGCCCATCATATCCGCGAATTGGAGGCGCAGCATGGCTGGGCACCCTGTCAGGTATTGGCGCTCAGTGCCCATGCCATTAGCGAGCAGGGAGGCCGGGTTTCCAGGGCGGGGATGAACGGGCAATTGATCAAGCCCCTGTCTCTGGCGGCCATGAAACAGGCGCTTTCCCAGTATCTGGGCGTTACGGCATAAGGTAGACCAAGGTGTCTTGCATGGCCGGCGGTAGCAGCGGTGCAGACCACACGAGAGCCATCAGGCTTACCAGAATCGCGCCCTCAATACGCCAGGCCCGATGACGGCGTATGACGTGAAACAGGCAGGCGACGACTGCCAACCCAAGGCCACTGAAAAAACTGGCCATGCTGACCAGCTGCCATTGAACATCATTGAATGTCAGGCCGATGCCGCAGACGGTGAGTGCTGCAGCGCAAACAGTGAGGAATGAAAATGACGAGTGATGGTGAGTGGCAGGCATGTTCAACATCCTAAAGGTAACCCCCGTGGTAACGGATGGTGCAAGCAAGCACCGTGCCGAAACCTGTCCTTTGTTCATCTGAAAGCTAAGCATTATTTATGAAACCTGTGTGAATGTCCTCAGCGTATCAGGTTAATATTTGCCTTTTTTCTACACCATTAATGATTAAAAACGGTTAACAAATGTACGCATTAGTTCGTATAATGCGCACCGCAATACCGGCAATCGTGATTTATTGATTTCTTGCTGTGAAAGCCAATGGGGGCTGGCAACAGGGAGAAATGGGGGAAATATGCGTATTTTGGCAATTATTCTGACTCTTTTCGCTGTGTTGCCGGCCCAGGCCCAGTTGAATCCGGGGATGGAGGGCCGGCTGTGTCTGGCGGCGTCCCAGGACAGCGCTTTTGGCGCGCTGGTGGATCAGTTGATTGAAACCGGGAAAGTGCAAATGACGGCTGGTGAGTCCCTGCTTTCCATTGATTGTCAGGATGGGCAGACCGTACTTACCCATATGGTCAACGGTCGTCACGCGGAAAATCTGGAATATGCGGTGATTGATATGGGCCTGAGCTTGTCAGCGTCCCAGGTGAGTCTGAACGGCCAGACGGTGAGTCTGGGTGAGGCTCTGGCGCGTCTTGGTGCTGACAGCGATACCGCCACCCGGGACTTTGTAGAGAGTTACCTGGACGATCTGGCCGACGAAGACTTTAATCCCAATTTGCGGGTCAGCCTGAAGTAATCATCGTTCCTGTCGCTCCGCGTTTCCTGTTTTTCCAGACGGCTGCATTTGCAGCCGTTTCTCCCCGGCTCCTCACACCGCTATAATCGGCCCGCAGACGAATATCGGGGCCTCTATGTCAGACCAGCATGATCGCATTTACGCTACGTCCCACCAGCAGGTGGCGCGTTTTTCCTTCGACGATACGGTAGTGCGGGTTTTCCCCGACATGATTCGTCGTTCGGTGCCTGGTTACCCCACCATTATCGATATGATCGGGGTGCTGGCGGCCCGTTATGCCCAACCTGATACCTGCCTGTACGACCTGGGTTGTTCCCTGGGGGCGGCGGCCACGGCCATGGCGTCGCTGACGGAAGAAAGCGGTAACCCGATTGTGGCGGTGGATAATTCCCGCGCCATGATTGAGCAGGCTGCCACCTTGCTGGCAGACGTCGGTCAGGCCCACCGGGTGACACTGGAAGAGGGCGATGTGGCCGAGATGGCATTCGCGCCTTGTTCCATGGCGGTGCTTAATTTCACGTTGCAGTTCATTGCCCCGCAAAAGCGTGACGCCCTGATTCAGCGTCTGGCGGATGCCACGGTGCCCGGCGGCATTCTGGTGTTGTCGGAAAAAATCCGTTTTGCCGATGAGGTTGAGAATGCCCTGCAGACCGAGCTGCATCATGCTTTCAAGCGTAATAACGGTTATTCCGATCTGGAAATCAGCCAGAAGCGTACCGCGCTGGAGAATGTGCTGATTCCGGAGACTCTGGCCGATCATGAGGCGCGCCTGAAAAAGGCGGGTTACCGACATATTCATGTCTGGTTCCGTTGTTTTAATTTCATTTCTCTACTGGCCGTGCGCTGATGCTTACCGATTACCTTCAGGCCTGTGAACGCGGGCTTGCGTCCCTGTTTGCTCCGCAACCCTTGTCCGTCGTGATGACGCTGTCCCGGGAGCGTCTGGTCGACCGTCCCCATGGGGATTTGCCCCGTTGGCTGGCGGCACTGGAGGCGTTGCCGATGGGGCCCGCCGAGTGTGCCCTGGATCAGGACACGCTGACCATTGGTGGGGCCGGTGAGCAAGACGCGGAGACGGTGAAACAGGCGTTGCAGGGGCTGATCCCCTGGCGCAAGGGCCCGTTTGAATTTTTCGGCGTGTCGGTGGAAACGGAGTGGCGTTCGGACTGGAAGTGGCAACGGGTAGCGCCGCATCTGTCGCCTTTGGCGGGGCGACGTATTCTTGATGTGGGTTGTGGCAGTGGTTACCACTGCTGGCGTATGGCGGCGGCCGGCGCCAGTGCGGTCGTTGGGATCGATCCGACCATTTTGTTTCTGGTGCAGTACCTGGCAGTGCGCCGTTTTGCCCCTGAGTTGCCCGTGTGGTTCCTGCCCCTGCGCATGGAAGAGCTGCCCGCGGAAGGGGGGCAGTTTGATACGGTTTTTTCCATGGGCGTGCTGTACCACCGGCGTTCACCGCTGGACCACCTGCTGGAATTAAAAGGGGCGCTATGCGCCGGCGGCGAGCTGGTGCTGGAAACCCTGGTCGTGGAGGGAGACGAGCGCACCGTGTTGATGCCGGAAGATCGCTACGCGGTCATGCGCAATGTGTTTTTCCTGCCTTCGGTGGCCATGCTCACCCGCTGGCTGGAGCGGTGTGGCTTTGTGGATGTGCGATGCGTGGATGAAAGCAATACTACGGTGCAAGAGCAGCGATCCACTGACTGGATGCGTTTCCAGTCGCTTCCGGATTTTCTGGATCCGGACGACCACCGCCTTACCCGTGAAGGTTATCCGGCGCCTCGCCGTGCGGTGTTGGTTGCCCGAAAGCCGTAAGGTTTGGCTGTCGATGTGGTGCGCGTGGAGGCGTCGAGCAGGTGATCCACCAACTCCAGGCGCGCGCTTTCATCCAGTGCATTGATTAAGGGGGTCAGGGTGTCGAGCAAGCCATCTTTGCGGGCCTGCGCCAGTAACGCATCGCTAAGCTCTTGGGGCGCGTTTGCTTCATCCTGTTGTGTGTCTTCCTGAGCCTGGGCTTGCTGGCTTTGTTGCCTCTGCGCCTGGGGGGAGAGGATGCGCTGGCCGCGCTCCGCGGGTTGGCGCAACAGCTTCAGGGTATCGTTGACCAGCCGCCCGGTGCCTTCGTTGTCAGCGCCGCTGTGCACATGAACGGCAATGCGCACGTTCAGCGTGACGCGAAATTCATCAATCCTGAATTCGTGGTGGTTAAGCCAGTCCAGTAGTCGCCCGGCGGCGATGTCCGCGCCGTCTGCATGGGTGCCGGGCAGGGCCAGAAACACCACCTGATTGCTGCGCGTGGTAATCAGGATATCTTCACAGCGTTTGCGGTTATTCAGCTGTTGGCAGAATTGTGCGAACAGTGGGGCAATGTAATGCTCGCCAATTTCAGCCTGCAGGGTTTTCAGTTCCTGCAGGTCGATGGCAAGGAGTGCGAAGGGTTGTTTGTGTCGCCGGCAAAACGATAACGCCTGCTGCAAAACATGTTGGCTATGGCTTTCTGCACGTTGCGGGCTTGTCACGGCAGTCATTGGCACCTCGGGACCAGAGATTATGATGGCATCCTGCTCATGTTCTAGGCTTCCATTCCCGCTGACATAACTTTAGCGGGTTCACGGCTGTCCGGCATCGGGTGCATACTCTATTTAACAACAATGTCGGTCACTGTTACGCAAACAGTTGCCAGCATGCGTGGCCCGGAACGGGTTTCACTCAGAGGGATCAATCATGTCGGTTACCTGGATTGTCGCGTCGGCGCTGCTCAGCTCCCTGTTCACCCTGCTGGCTGTGGGTGTGTGGGCACATTTCTATTTTCAGCCCCGTTTGCGTGACAGCCTGCAGCGGGAGCTGGATGAGCAGGTCGAGAAGGCCGCACAAGTGCTTTCGGACCGGGTAGAAGAAGGGGTTCGCCGGGGCTTGGTGGAAGGGGTGCGTAATCTGCCCTCGAAGGAATTACTGGAAGGCGCTAGCCGCAACCTGGCGCGCACCAGTGCGGAGATGGTGGGGGAGCGCCTGGGGCAAATCTTCGGGCGTAAGGACAAGCCCTGACTTCGGCCCGGCTTGCCGGATCCGGGTTATAGCGTCAGGTGTGGTGCCTCCAGCGTCGGGCTTTTATTGAAGCCGTTTTGGCAATAAACGAATCACCAGGCAGGCGATGCCCAGGCTGAGCATGGCCAGGGACAGGAAGTCCTGTTGCAGCGCATGCCAGGTGGTTTCCCAGAGATCGGATGCCTTCATCAGCGATAGCAGAATCAGCAGCATGCCGGTGAGGGTAAAGAACTGGTCCAGTTTACGCGCTCGCTGAAATTCGCCGCGCAGTTGCCGTAGTTCATCAAGGATGTCTTCCTGCAACAATTGTTGTTGCGCCATCTGCTCAGCCAGCTGGCCCACTTGCCGGGGCAGGGTGGCCAGCTGTTCCAGCCAGACCGGATCTTCCCGGCGCAGCAGTGCCAGCAGCTCCTTGAGCCGTACGTGGTCGTCCAGCCAGTTACGTATCAACGGCCAGAGGCTGAACTGGTTGATCAGCTCGGCCAGTTGGGCCACATGGGCGTCGCTACCGGTGATGCGTAATGATTCGTGGTCTTCCAGTGGTTCGCTGGCAAACAACCAGTGGACCATGCCGCCCAGAGGGCCGCGAACCCGAATGTCCACATTGCCTTCGTAGTCGGTCAGCAGCTCGACGCCGTCTTCATAGATCAGCACATACAGGACCGAACGCGGGCGTTCGGCACGGATGCGCACCACGGTTCCATGGAGGGCGGCGAGGCGTTCTCGCCCTTGTTGTGTCCCTGTCAGGGCCTGGTTAAGGGCACTTTCCAGGCCCCCGAGCACGATAAGCTGGGGGAAACTACCGGTTTCAGGCATGGTGGCAGCGCGGTCCTGTCTTTATGTTGGGCCGAGGTGATGTTTTCGGTCCCGTTTTGTTGCCAAAAATTACGCGATGTCGCTTATATTTGGCATGACGGCTCCCTATACTATGCATTTTCATAATTAAACAACATTGGCTTTTTTGACTTGGATAGGTGTACACGGGACCTGTTCGCCTTGGCACTGTCGCGTTACAGTGCACCAGCCCTTGGAGGGGAGTTGTTTTTAAATGCTGGAATCTTTGCTTGCGTACCCGGATTTCTGGAAGTACGTCAGTATTCCGTTCATCGCTGGTGCAGTCGGTTGGACAACCAACTGGATGGCCGTGCAGATGACATTCTATCCCCTGGAATTTCTGGGCATCCGACCTTTTTTCGGCTGGCAGGGCATTATTCCCTCCAAGGTCGAAAAGATGGCGGGTATCGTGGTAGACAAGGCGCTCTCGAAGCTGGGTAGCCTGGACGAGTTCTTCCGCGAAATGGAACCGGAAAAAATCTCTGCCCATCTCACCCGCACCATTCAGGTTCGTATCGAAGAATACACCGACGAAGTCATGACCGAGCGCAATGCGGTGCTGTGGGAAAACCTGCCGTTGTTGGTGCGCAAGCGGGTCTATAGCCGTGCCCGCCGGGCCATTCCGGCCGTCATGGACAACGTGGTTGACGATATCAGCCGTAATCTGGATAGCCTGGTGGACATGAAGCACATGGTTGTCACCCAGATGAGCGAAGACAAGCAGCTCATGGTCCAGATGTTTCGCGAAGTGGGCGACCCTGAATTCCGCTTTGTGACCAACTCCGGTTTGTATTTCGGCTTCCTGTTCGGCTTGATCCAGGTTCCGGTCTTTATCTTTATGCCGGAAAACTGGGTGTTGCCGCTGTTCGGTTTTATTGTCGGGATTGCTACCAACTGGCTGGCACTGAATCTGATTTTTCGTCCGCTCAATCCCATCAAGGTTGGGCCATTCCGGATTCAGGGGCTATTCCTGAAACGCCAGAAGGATGTGGCGGAATCCTTTGCCCGGCTGTCCACGGATCAGGTTATTACCCTGCGCAATATTATGTATCAGGTGGTGAACGGGCCGCGAGGTGACCGTACCAAAGCGCTGATCAAACGCCATTTGAAACCGCTGTTGAACGGTGGCGTGGTGCGTACGGCAGCCCAACTTACCGTGGGGCCGGAAGGCTACGCTGACCTGAAAAAGGCGGTGGAAGAAAAGGCGGTCGATCTGGCGGTGGAACCTTTTGAAGACCAGGGCTTCAACAAGGAGCGTGGGCAAATTGTGGAGCGGCTCATGTCCGAACGCATGCAGGCACTGAGCTCCGATGAATTTCAGGATTTGTTGCGCCCGGCCTTTCAGGAAGACGAATGGATCCTGATTGTGGTGGGTGGCTTCCTGGGGGCCATGGCCGGTGTTTTCCAGCTGGTGTTTATGTTTGGAGTCAGTTGAATGCAGGTGCTGCAGATAGACATGGCCACCCTTGGGTGGTTGTTGTTTGCAGCAGCGGCGGGCTCTTCGCTGCTTACCCTGATTCTGCTGGGTATTATCGGGCATTTCTGGTTGGTTCCCCGGGTTGAACGCAAGATTGACCGGCGCCTTGAAGAGGGTGCAGCACAACTGGAAGAACGGTTGCGGCAACGTTTTCTGGATCTGCTGACCGGCCGCTCGCGGGACGTTATCCGTGACAGGGCCCGGGATCTGGCCCGTGGTGTCGGTTTGATCAGTGGCCGCCGGCAAGGCGCCAGCGACAAGGATGAGACCGGCGAGTAAGGCCTGAATAGCGCAGGCTGTCTGGATTTTGAGCACTTGGCGTAGCAGGAAGGAATCTCCTGACCAACACTGTTTTATTGTTCGACAATGCGCCGCTACCCGGCGTCACTACCCCCCTATAATTCACTCCGCGCGCTGATGATAATGCTTGTGTGTTGTTTTCCCGCTGCATTCGCTCGTGGAATTGCCTTCGGGAGTTTGGACCATGTCCGATCAAGAACAGAACCAGAACGAAAAAGACGGGCGTCAAAACCCGCTGAAAGCCCTGAGTGGGGCTTCACGAGACATTCGCAAGTACACCCATCAGATCTGGCTTGCCGGTCTGGGCGCCTTTGCTCGCGCCGAAGAAGAGGGCAGCGGTTTTTTTGATGCTCTGGTGGAAGCGGGCCGCGAAGTAGAGCGGCATACCAAGGACAAAACCGAGTCCCGGGTGGAAGAGATTAAAGAACGGGTTCGTCATCATACCGGCGAAACCATGGATAAAATGGAAAAAGCATTTGATGACCGGTTTAACAAGGCTTTGTCCCGTTTAGGCCTGCCCAATAAGCGGGAGGTCGAACAGCTTGAAAAACGGGTGCAGGAACTGACTCAGGCATTGGATAGTGCCGAAGAAAAGTCCGAAAAACCTGCCCCGAAACGCCAGACTCGTAAAAAGAGTTAACGGCATTCAAACCGTGTTGTAGCGCACACCGCTAACCCCTTAGTGGTGTCTTTCAGCGGGTACCCTCCTTGGGTACCCGCTTTTTTTTGGTTCATCGCGGATTAGAGTGAAGAACACGCTTCTCGTCGTCTGATGGGTTTATCGCGAATACCCGGCACTTTATACCCGGCACTATGCCAAACGCTGGACGCCGGATGCCTGATGTAAAGCCCCTTAGCCTGAGCGACTGTCGTTATTACGGTGTCTCTTTTGAGGGGTATTTTGAGGGATTGTCAGGGCCGTCTTCAGGCTGTAATCGGGTAATGCATTTGCGCAAAGAGCATGGCGGCCAAGGTTTTCAGGTTTTGAATGCAAGCGTCCGTCGTCGGGCATCCGGCGTCCAGCGGTTGCCAGGGCGGGCGCTTGTCGGATTCAGCCGGGCTGATCGTTTTGGTCATTGAGATGTCGAAAGGCAATATGAAATAGTATTCCGAATACCGCTTCTCTGTGTGCCGACATGCATCGTCCAACGCTTTCGTTATTCGACCAGGATCACGCGCTTGCCACTGAAGTCGTTGCTGGCCATGTGTTGGTGGGCAGCGTTTGCGTCTTTAAAGGGAAAGGTTTCCAGCGGCAGGGGCAGCAGTGCGCCGCTGGCAAACAGTGGCGCCAGCCGGTCATTGAAAATCTGCGCCAGACGAATGCGGTTTTCCAGCGGCTGGCTGCGCATGGTCATGCTTTTCAGGGTCTGGCGTTTCATCAGCAGAGCCCCAAGATTCAGCTCGGTGCTCAAGCCGCCAAGAACGCCGATATTCACCAGGCTGCCTTCTGCACGGAGGCCGCCGAGCAGGTCGTTCCAGTCCGGGCCGACCATATCCAGAATCACCGCCACTCCATCGCCGTGGGTAATGGCGTTGAGTTGGGTGGCGAGGGTGCCGTCGTCGCTCACCTGGGCAGCGAGGCCCATATCGTTGGCGGTGTCGAGTTTGCTCAAGTCCCGGCTGCTGCCGATGGGCCGGGCGCCAAGGGTGTGGGCCAGCTGGGTAGCGGCGAGACCGACCCCCGCGGTGGCCGGGCGCACCAGACACCACTGTCCCGGTTGCAGGCCGCCTTCCAGAAACAATGCCCGGTAGGCGGTCAGAAACGCTTCCGGCAGCGTGGCGGCGCGGGCAAAGTCCATGCCTTCCGGCATGGTCAGGGCTTCGCGTTCATGGGTGATCACCTGTTCGGCATAGGCGCAGCCGGGTACCAGCCCCATCACCGCATCGCCCACTTTTCGTTGCTGTACTCGCTTGCCCACGGCACTGACAACACCGGCATATTCGAGCCCGGGGATGCGGCTGCTGGTGCCCGCTGGCGCCGGGTAGCGGCCCAGCACCTGCAGCAAATCTGCCCGGTTTACCCCTATGGCTTTGACCTGAACGCGGATTTCTTCCGGCCCGGGTTGTGGGTCGGGCAGGGTGTCCAGTTGCAGTTGCTGATCTTCAATACACCAGGCACGCATGGTTGTGCTCCTATTCGCCGTATTTAGCAGTAGAAGGAAAACGTTATGACGACGTCCCCATTAATCTACCCGTTTACTGATCTGCCACCGGCAGCTCAGCGTTTCAAGGTGGCCGACGGCGTTTTCTGGCTGCGTTTTCCGCTGCCGTTTGCGCTCGACCATATCAACCTCTGGTTGCTGGAAGATAACCAGGGTTGGGTGATTGTGGATACCGGACTTGGTGTTAGGCGCAGCCGGGAAATCTGGCAGCAGCTGCTGGCAGAGCAGCTCGACGGAAAACCGGTCACTCGGGTGATCGTTACCCATTATCACCCGGATCATCTGGGCATGGCGGGCTGGCTGCAGCAGCAATGCGAGGCGCCGGTGATCATGAGCCGGGGCGAGTGGCAACTGGCCACCAGCATTTGCCACGCAACGGACGCCCAGACCATTGAGCGGTTCAAGGGGTTTCTGGGCAGCCACGGCCTGCAAGGCGAAGACCTGGATAAAGTGGCGGGTAAAGGCAACGGCTTTCGCCGGGTGGTGATGCCTTTGCCTGAGAGTCCGGAATTTGTGGCCGAGGGCGACACGTTGACCATCAATGGGGAGCGTTGGCAGGTGTATATCGGCCGCGGTCATGCACCGGAGCATTTGTGTCTGTACCGCAGAGCCGACCGGGTGTTGCTCAGTGGGGACCAGGTGCTGCCGACCATTTCCAGTAACTTGATGGTGCGCCCCACGGAGCCGAACGCCAATCCAGTGACAGCGTTTGTGGAAAGCCTGACAGTAATCCGCGATGCATTGCCGGAAGACACGCTGGTGCTGCCCGCCCACGGTTTGCCTTTTCGGGGGCTGCATACGCGGATCAATACGCTGGTGGATCACCACGCCGAGCAGCTGGATCAGGTGCATGCTGCCTGCTGTGAGCAGCCTCATAATGCCCACGATGTATTGCCAGTGATGTTCAAGCGGCAACTGGATGTGCAGCAAATGATGTTTGCCATGGGCGAGAGTATTGCGCACCTTAACTGCCTGCTGGAGCAGGGCAGGGTGCAGCGCGAAGACCGCGATGGGATCTGGCTCTTTGCGGCCTGATCTGAGGGTGAGTTGAAAGTTCAAAGTGTAAAGTTGAAAAGCGCGAAAATGGGCAAAGCCATCCGATAAGTGCTTTCCTCCGCGTTTCCACAAAGTGCGCAACGCGGGCACGGCTTAACTGTTCACGACAGGCTCGCGCGCGCTTTTCAACTCTACACTTTGAACTTTCAACTGCTCTCACAACCATTGCGTCATTACCCCAATCCACAACGCCAGCATTGGCACCACCAACACAAAGAACAGCCCGTTCCAGTGCCAGGCGATCCGGTAGGGGGAGCGATGAATCAGTTGGCTGAGTACCAGCATAGAGGCGGTGAAGGGGGAGGAAATCATCGACAGACTCCAGGCACACATTAACCCGACCGCCAGGATTCTCGGGTCCACCCCGACGCCGTCACCCAGCAAGGAGGCGAGCAGGGTGACAGACACGATTGGGTTCAGCCCCACTTGCGCTAACCCGACCACCAGCAACATGGCCGCCACGGCCATGGCGGCGCCTTGCAGATGGGTGGCCAGTAGCAGATCGTGCAAGGCGTGTTGATCTACCAGGGGAGTGATCAGTGCGCCCAGGCAGGCGGACCCACCCAGCACGGCAATTTCCCCTCGATTGGCTCCGAAGATCAAGCGCGAATGACGGGCAAGCAAGGTCAGAGAGCGGCGCAGCCCGGTGCCGCCGCCAAGTCGCCGTCTCTGTTTTGCCATCCACAGGATGGCAGCAAGCGGGCAGGCAATCAGGACGGCCACGGGTAAACGCAAATTCCCCGCCAGGGCAACGGCAAAGACGCTCAGGGTGATCAGTACGGCGAGCAGGGTGAAGAGAATAAGTGGCGACAATGAGGGCGGCTGTGTTTCAGGTACACGGTCAGCCAGTTGCTTGGGGCGCAGTTGCCAGTCCAGCCACCAGCCGAGCAGAAAAAAGAGCCCGGCGGTGGGCAGCGCCACCGGGGCCAGGCTGGCCCAGGTGAGGCTGGGCATATTCGCCAGAATTACCGCCATGGTTACCCCCAGTGGCGATACCAGGGGGGCCAGGGCAAAGCCGCGCAAAATCGACAACATCATCCGCCGCTCGCGGGCCTGTTGAATATCATCGTGTCCGCCTGCCGCCTTGAGCGTATTGCTGCGCATCACCATGGCGCCGAACAGGTTTAGTACTCCGATGTTGATGATAATGCCGAACAGTGCGGTCCCCAGGGACAGGGTGGGGTAGCGCAGCGCAGGTTTTTGGCGAATCAGGGTTTGCCCCGCATCGCGGACCAATCGCGAGCGCATGGCGGAGACGCGCAGCAGGCCCAGTGATGAAACGAAAGTGGCGAAAAAACAGAGGCGGTCCAGGGCCTGCAGTAAAACCGGAACAGGCTGGGCTTCACGGCAGATAACAACGCCGGCCATGGCGATCACTACCAGCAGAATGCCTTTGGCCATGGGGGCTTGCCCGGGCCATTGCACCAGCAGATAAACCAGTAAGGCAATTCGTGCCAGCCAGGCCCCGGCGTCCAGATCGAACACCAGAGACAGGATTGTGCCGATCATGCACAGGGGGAGGGTGTAATCGAGGAGGCGGGTCAGCGGCATGGATGAGTTGAAAGTGTAACGTTCAAAGTTGAAACGCGAATCACTGTTGCTGCAGATTGAACAAAGCCGGCGCCGTGCCGACCGATGTTATTCGCGATGCTTGCATCGCGAATCGGCCAGTGGTCGCGGGCACGGATTGCATCAGTTACCTTTGGCATGGAACGCGCTTTTGAACTTTCCACTTTGAACGTTCAACTGCTTTTCGCCTGCCGCGCCAGTTCCCGGGCGATGACTATCTGCTGAATCTGGGTGGTGCCTTCGTAAATACGGAACAGCCGCACATCGCGATAGAACCGTTCCACCGGATAGTCCGCCATGTAGCCTGCGCCGCCATGAATCTGCACGGCACGATCGGCCACCCGTCCTACCATTTCCGAGCAGAACAGCTTGCAGCAGGAGGCGTCCAGGCTGACCCGTTCTCCCCGGTCCTTGCTGCGGGCGGCTTCCAGTACCATGGAGCGGCCGGCGAAGGCTTCTGCCCGGGAGTCAGCCAGCATGGCCTGAATCAGCTGGTGCTCGATGATGGGCTTGCCGAACTGTTTACGCTCGGCAGAAAAATTCACCGCGTCCTCGATGAGCCGGTAGGCAACGCCCACGCAGATGGCAGAAATATGCAGCCGGCCCCGGTCCAGCACTTTCATGGCGGTTTTGAACCCCTTGCCTTCCTGGCCGCCGATAATGTTCTCTGCGGGGACCCGGCAATTTTCAAAAATGATGTCGCAGGTGTGGGCGCCTTTCTGGCCCATTTTCACGTCCGCCTTGCCGCGGTGAATGCCGGGGGTGTCTCCCTCGACGATAAAGGCGGTAACACCGCCACCGCCCGCGATATCCGGGTTGGTGCGCGCCATCACGGTAAAGAGGCCGGCATGGGGGCCGTTGGTGATAAAGCGCTTGGTGCCGTTGAGGATATAGTGATCGCCGTCTTTGTCGGCACGGGTTTTCACTGCGCCGGAGTCGGAGCCCGCGTCCGGTTCGGTCAGGCAGAAGGCGCCAATCACGTCCCCGGTGGCGAGCTGGGGAACGTATTTTTGTTTCTGTTCGTCGGTGCCATCAATCAGGATGCCCTGGGCGCCGATACCATTGTTGGTGCCCATGAGGGAGCGAAATGCGGGGGAGGTGCGACCCAGTTCAAAGGCCACCATGACTTCCTCTTCCATGGTCAGCCCGAGTCCGCCAAGCTCCTCCGGAATCGACAATCCGAACAGGCCCATGGCCTTCATGTCGGCGATAATGTCGTCGGGAATGGCGTCACTTTCGGCCACTTGCTGTTCGGCGGGAACGAGTCGTTCGCGTACAAAACGGGCAATGGTGTCAGTCAACTGCGAGAGGATTTCGGCATCACGAATCATGGCTGGGTCCGGCGGCTATAATGGGGTTCGGGGCGGTAACGGCAGACTCTTGTTGGGTGGTTGCGGCCTGGGGAGGCATGTCTTGTGGCGGCCCGGTTGCACCACTTGCATCGCACTCTGTCACGGCCTATTCTGCCCGTCAAGTTTCAAAACATCATTCCGCATAGCGGACGAGCTTGCTGCGGCACGCTTCAAGCTGCACGCAACAACGCGGTGGAAGCCAATGGATTTGGCGACCTTTTTGCTCGCGGCCAACATTGATTCGCGGGCACGGCCATGACGCCTGGCCGAGGCCGTTTACGCGTTGCTGCGTGTTGCGTGGAGCCTGCTGCACATTCGGAGAATGTAATGCTTGATGCCTATATTTACGATGGTCTGCGAACCCCCTTTGGCCGCCACGGTGGCGCGCTGGCGCCGGTGCGGCCGGATGATTTGCTGGCCGGGGTGATCCGCGAGCTGGTGCAGCGTAATCGTTTCGAGCCTGAGGGCTTTGAAGACGTGGTCATCGGCAACACTAATCAGGCCGGTGAGGATGCCCGTAACGTGGCTCGCCATGCCGGCCTGCTCGCGGGCCTGCCGGAATCGGTGGCGGGAATTACTGTGAACCGGCTTTGTGGCAGTGGCCTGGCCGCGACCCTGGATGCCGCCCGTATGGTCACCGTGGGTGAGGGCGATCTGGTTATCGCCGGCGGCACGGAATCCATGAGCCGCGCCCCCTTTGTCATGGCCAAGGCAGAGAAAGCCTTCAGCCGGGACATGACGATTTTCGACAGCACCATTGGTGCCCGTTTCCCCAACCCGGCAATCCTCCAGCAGTTTGGCGGCGATACCATGCCGGAGACGGCCCAGAATGTGGCTGAGGATCTGGGTATCAGCCGTGAATCCGCGGACGCCTTTGCCGCCCGATCCCAGCAGCGCTACGAGGACGCCCGCGAGCGGGGCTTCTTCCGTGAAGAACTGACACCGGTAACGGTACCGCAGGGCCGCAAGAAAGACCCACTGACGGTGACTGACGACGAGCACCCGCGTCCGGGAACCGGCGTGGATAAGCTGGCCAAACTGCCTGCGATTGTGGACGGTGGGGTGATTACTGCCGGCAATGCGTCGGGGGTCAATGATGGGGCGGCGGCGCTGATCGTGGGCTCCCGAGCGGCCGGAGAAGCGGCTGGCATTGCACCGCGCGCCCGTATTCTGGCGGGGGCCGTTGCTGGTGTGGCGCCTCGGGTCATGGGGTTGGGGCCGGTTGAGGCCTGTAACAAGGCATTGGCCAGGGCCGGCCTGACGCTGGAGCAGATGGATGTCATCGAAATCAATGAGGCATTCGCCGCCCAGGTGTTGGGCTGCTGTAAGCAGCTGGGGCTGGCCGGCGATGATGAACGCCTGAACCCGAATGGCGGCGCTATCGCCGTGGGCCATCCGCTGGGTGCCTCCGGCGCCCGACTGGCTCTCACCGCCACGCGGCAACTGGAAGCCACTGGCGGTCGCTATGCACTGGTGAGCCTGTGTATCGGGGTGGGCCAGGGTGTGGCCATGGTGATCGAGAAGCAGTGAATAATTAATAGTGAATAGTTAATAACGAAAACCCGATAGAGCGGAAATCAGCGTAAGCCGATCTCCGTCTTACAGGAATGACTCGAACAGGATTGAAAATGCAGAGATTTGACTGGAAAGACCCCTTGTTGCTGGAAACCCAGCTCACTGAAGACGAGCGAATGATCCGTGATGCGGCGCAGGACTACTGCCAGAGCAAGTTGATGACGCGCGTGCTTGAGGCGAACCGTCACGAGATTTTCCACCGGGAAATCATGACGGAAATGGGCGCACTGGGCTTTCTCGGCCCCACCATTCCTGAGCAATATGGTGGCGCCGGCGTAAACCATGTCAGTTATGGCCTGGTTGCCCGTGAAGTGGAGCGGGTGGATTCCGGTTACCGTTCAGCCATGAGCGTGCAGTCGTCCTTGGTGATGTTCCCTATCTACACCTTCGGCAGTGAAGCGGTGCGCGAGAAATACCTGCCCAGGCTTGCCACCGGTGAATGGGTGGGCTGCTTTGGCCTGACCGAGCCGGACCACGGTTCTGACCCGGGCTCCATGAGCACCCGTGCCAAAAAGGTGGATGGGGGTTACCTGCTCAATGGGGCCAAGACCTGGATTACCAATTCGCCGATTGCGGATGTGGCGGTGGTGTGGGCCAACCTGGACGGCAAGATCAACGGCTTTGTAGTGGAGCGGGGCTTTGACGGCTTCAGCACTCCGAAGATCGAAGGCAAGTTCTCTCTGCGTGCCTCCATCACCGGGCAGATCTCGCTGGACGATTGCTTTGTGCCGGGAGAAAACCGGTTAGACGTGGAAGGCCTGAAGGGGCCGTTCAGCTGCCTGAACAAGGCGCGCTACGGGATTAGCTGGGGCGCCATGGGCGCGGCGGAATTCTGTTGGCAGGCGGCTCGCCAGTACACCCTGGACCGCAAACAGTTTGGCCGTCCATTGGCGGCGACTCAGCTGATACAGAAAAAGCTGGCGGATATGCAAACTGAGATCACCCTGGGTCTGCAGGGCGCCTTGCAGCTGGGCCGGTTGATGGATGCAGGAGACTGGTCACCGGAAATGGTCTCGCTGATGAAGCGCAATAATTGTGGCAAGGCCATTGATATCGCCCGTCAGGCCCGTGACATGCATGGAGGCAATGGGATCAGCGATGAATACCATGTGATTCGCCATGTGATGAACCTGGAAGCGGTAAATACCTACGAAGGTACGCACGATGTTCACGCCTTGATACTGGGCCGGGCACAGACCGGCTTGCAGGCCTTCGGCTAACAACTGCCACTCTTGCCCTGAAGGTGTGTGCTTGAGGGGCAGGGTGGCAGTGGCGAACCGGATAGAGGAAAGGAAAGTGGCCTGTTATATGCACGGCTGTACCAGGGTGTCACCCTTGGTAACGTGTGGCTGCCCCAATTTTGTACACAGTTTTTTGTCAATGCTCTTTTTCTGCAGAAAAAAATGACAACTACGTTAAATACCCATAAAAAATAGCGTAACCTCATGATTTAAAAATAAAAAAATGATTGGTTAAAAAATAGTCATGTCGTCCTGAGGCGTGATTTTTGGGTGATGTTGCAATGTTTTCTACCGTCTATGCACAGGGTTATCCACAGGATCTGTGGAAAAAGTCTGCCAGTCAGGAACGCCCTGATTCGCCATAGACCGAAAACACAGGTTTGTTATGACAGATATATGATTTGTCTGGCGCTTTTGCACAAGCTGATTACTCCCGCCATTTTGCCAACCGGCTCAACCTCTTTCTGTGAGTAGTGTAAAAAAACACCAATAAGTCACTGAATAATCAATGATTTATGATTAGCGTAAAAATAAACCAGTTTGCGGGAAGCGGCGGATACCGGGCGCTTCGGCCGGTTTTAGTCAGGTTGTTCACAAAGTTATGCACAGCTTTTGTGGAATAATCCCCAGCACAGAAAAAAGTCCTGACGGGCTTGACCTTTCGTCGCTTTTCCGAGCCTGTGTCAGCTTGGTGAAAAACCACGCAAATCGCTGGATGGCCCGCCATGGCTGGCTTTGGTCGCGTTATCCGACACTCGCTAACAGTGTTATCCACAGATGCCGTGGATAGAAAGGTGGGTGTGAGTAACTGAGCTGGTGATTGAGTCGTTACAGCTGAGTGCCATGCAAGTGTTAACAGGCTGGTGCCTGCGATGTGTTTATCTGTGGACTGCAGAACCAAAAAAGGCGCCGTGAGGCGCCTTTTTTGTGCTTCTTTGCAGCGAGTGCGCTAGAAGCGGTACTCACCACTGTCGATGCCGTTTTGCGTGGCTTCGTCCAGTTTCTGGTAGCAGCTTTCACCAGGCAGCAGCGCGTACACCGCGTTGCTTTGTTGGCTCAGGTCATACTTCTGTTCCTTGAGCTTGTTTTTCTGGTGCTTGAAGGTGCCAGTGGTTTCCATGGCTTCTTCGTTGATACGCAGGAAAACCGGAATGGCATAAGGCGGCAATTCCCGCTTCAGGTAGGCACACAGGCCCTCGAAGTCGAAGTCGCTGTGGTTACCGGTCAGGCGGATCTGGCCCATGCCGGCACGGCCGTTGGTGTTGGGAATTTCCACACCGTAGACCACGGATTCCTGGATGCCGTCATAGCCATCAAGAATCTGTTCCACTTCGGTGGTGGATACGTTTTCACCTTTCCAGCGGAAGGTATCCCCCAGGCGGTCCACAAACTGGGCGTGGCGGAAACCGATATCGCGCATCATGTCGCCGGTGTTGAACCAGGCATCACCTTTGGCAAAGACATCACGGTAGATGGATTTCTCTGTTTTCTCCGGGTCGGTGTAGCCGTCGAAAGGCGTTTTCTCGGTGATCTCGCCCAGCATCAGCCCGGATTCACCCTTGCCGACCTTGATCATGTGGCCTTTGCTGTCACGCACTGGCTCGTCACGCTCTTTGTCGTATTTGACGATGGCGTAGCTGACCGGGGAGAAACCCACAGTGTTGTCGAAGTTGAACACGTTGGTGAAAGCCACGTTGCCTTCCGAGGAGGCATACAGCTCGACCACACGATCAATGCCGAAGCGGTTCTTGAAGTCTTTCCAGATGCTCGGGCGCAGGCCGTTACCGACGATGGTGTGGACCTTGTTGTCCTGATCGTTCGGCTTCTCTGGTTGTTCGTGCAGGTAACGGCACAGCTCGCCGACATAGCCGAAGGCGGTGCAGTTATGGCGGCGGATGTCTTCCCAGAAACCACTGGCGGAGAATTTGCGCGCAATGACGATGGAGCCGGCGCTGGCGATTACCGACGCCCAGCAGATCACCATGCCGGTGGCGTGGTAGAACGGCAGGGTGGTGTAGATGCGGTCATCCTTGGTCAGGCGTACGGCGGAGAAGCCGAAGCCACCATAGGCTTTTTCCCAGCGACCGTGGTTGAAGACCACCGCCTTGGGCAGACCAGTGGTGCCGGAGGTATAAATGTAGAACAGCGGGTCGCGCAGGAATGTCTGCTTGCTGGACGCCGGGTTCTCACTGGAGCAGTCACGGCTTTCGCTGGCCAGGTTTTTGTAACCCGCCGGGGCTTCACCGGGGTTTTCCAGGGTGTTCTGATCCGCAAAGAAGAAGAAATTGTCCTTCAGATCCAGATCACCGCGGACTTCTTCCACGGCATCAATCAATTCTTCGCCAACGATGGCGGCTTTGGGTTTCACCAGATTGAAACTATGGATCAGTACCTTGCCGCGCTGGGAGGTATTGATCAGGGCCGCACAGACGCCCAGTTTGGCACAGGCAAGAACAGTGGCCAGTAGCTCGGGGCGGTTTTCCACGTTGACGGCAACGGTATCGCCTTTTTTCAGGCCGATAGAGGCCAGATAGTCTGCCAGGCGGTTGGCCCAGGCGTTGAACTGCTTGTAAGTAAGTTCTGTGTCCTGGTAGATCACGGCAGCGCCATTCGGGTTCATGCTGGTGGCGCGCTCGATAGCAACGCCCAGCCCCAATGGCTTGCTGGTGTCAGTGATTTTCGCCATCTTCGAGCCCTTGATCAGGCCGGGAAGATTGGTGATTACCTCTGGAACCTTGGACAGAAGCTTGGGCAACGTGATGATGTCGGCGTTGCTCATAGGATCTCCATTGTCTGTGTTCTTGGAAGGCCCGGAAAAGCCGGAAGCCCAGTGTTGGCAAGCGGGCGCTTACCTTAACCGCAGCACCAGGGCAGGGCAAGCACCCTGCCCGGCGGCGGTGCCCGGGGAAATCGGAGAGGTCCGTTTTGGCCCGATTTGCCCGGTGCAAATTATTGGATCACAGCGGAGTGTCCTTCTCCGTGGGAAAATTGTCACTGACCGAATGTGACGGACGTTACTGTGCTGCATCCGGGGTGACAGTGACCAGCAATTGTTGGCGTTTTACCTGGCTGCCCACATTGAGATCAAGCACCTTAATGGTGCCGTCACAGTCGGCTTTCAGGCTGTGCTCCATTTTCATGGCCTCCATGACCACCAGAACCTGCCCCTTGCTGACGGTATCGCCGGCTTTCACGTTCACGTCGATAATGGCGCCGTCCATGGGGGCTCGGATCAGGCCGGAACCGGCCTGGTCGCTGCTGCCGGCAGCGGTATGGGTATCATCGGTGAAGCAGGCGGTGCGGCCCTGGCATTGCAGCCAGTATTGCTTGCCATCCTGTAACACGGTGACGTCCACAGCGACGCCGTTGACAGCCACGCGGTTGTCGCTGAGTGGTGCCAGAGTGATGGCTGATGCCGCATCGCCGACGCTGATCTGTGCCGCGTCATCCTGATAGCGGATATAGAGTGTCTGGGTGTGCGCGCCGCAGCGCAGGGTGACGGGTTGTGCCCCCAGGGTGCTGGAGTGCCAGCCGCGCAGGGCATCAGAGGGGGTTTCGCTGCGACAGTGATACAGGGCAGCCAGTGCCCATAACAAGGCGTCCGGGGCATCGCCGGCCAGGCTACTGTCGTCGGCAAAGTCATCCCCAATAAAGGCGGTAGTCGCGTCACCACGGGCAAAGACCGGATGGGCGAGGATCGCGGCCAGGAACTGGCGGTTGTCGTTGACGCCCATCAGGGTGGTGTCTTGCACGGCACGAATCAGGCGGCGGCGGGCGTCTTCGCGGCTATCACCCACGGCAATGATCTTGGCCAGCATGGGGTCGTAATGGCTGCCGATCTCGGCGCCTTCCACCAGGCCGTGGTCGATGCGAATACCGTCACCACTGGCCGGTTGCCAGCGCAACACCGGGCCGGTTTGCGGCATGTAGTTCTGTGCCGGATCTTCTGCGTAGAGGCGCACTTCCATGGCATGGCCGGTGAGCTGTACCTGGTCTTGGGTCAGTGGCAGGGCTTCACCTCTAGCGACCTTGATTTGCCAGGCGACCAGATCCAGACCGGTGACCAGCTCGGTGACCGGATGCTCTACCTGCAGGCGAGTGTTCATTTCCAGGAAGAAAAAGTCGCCCTCCGGAGCAAGCAGGAATTCCACCGTGCCGGCGCCCACATACTGGCAGGCCTTGGCGGCCTGTACGGCGGCCTCGCCCATGCGTTGGCGCAGGGGCTCGTCCACTGCCGGGGAGGGCGCTTCTTCCACCACTTTCTGGTGGCGGCGTTGCACGGAGCAGTCGCGCTCTCCCAGATGGATCACGTTGCCGTGGCGGTCACCGAATACCTGAATTTCCACATGCCGGGGCTGCAGCACAGCGCGTTCCAGGATCAGCTCGTCACTGCCGAACGCGTTTTTGGCTTCCTGACGGGCGCTTTTCAGCTGTGCGCTGATATCCCCTGCGTCGGTGACCACGCGCATACCCCGACCGCCACCGCCGGCACTGGCTTTGATCATCAATGGCAGGCCGATACGTTCGGCCTCCTGCTGTAAGCGTTCGTCACTTTGTTCTTCGCCCTGGTAGCCCGGGATACACGGCACACCGGCGTCTTGCATGGCAATCTTGGAAAGCCGTTTGGAGCCCATCAGCTGAATGGCGTCTTCATCGGGGCCGATAAAGGTAATGCCCGCCTCTTTGCATGCCTTGGAAAAAGCAGCATTTTCGGAGAGAAAGCCGTAACCGGGATGCACCGCATCAGCGCCGGTTTGCTGGCAGGCGGCGAGCAAGGCGTCCATGTTCAGGTAGGAAGCGCTGGCCAGGGCCGGGCCGATACAAACCGCTTCGTCAGCCAGTTGCACATGACGGGCACCGGCATCCGGCTCGGAATAGACCGCCACGGTCCGGTAGCCCAGGGACTGGGCGGTGGCGATGACCCGGCAGGCAATCTCGCCACGGTTGGCAATCAGGATTTTTTCAAAGCTCATTGTGATTCCTTACCGGTGTTCCGGTTGAAAATACTTTCCCGCAGGAGCGCTACTTGAGGACACGAACCGCTCAGGAGCGAGATACGAGTAACGAGTAGCGAAATGCAAAAACGAGGCAAGCTGGTTTCACGACTCGTCACTCGCTCCTCGCAACGTATGTGCTTATTGATTCCAGGCCGCCGGGCGTTTTTGTACGAACGCGATGGTGCCTTCCTGGCCTTCCTCGCTGTTGACCGCAGCAGCGAAGTCGGTGGCGGCCTGGTCCAGCAAGGTGTTCATGGGAATGTGGCCCACGTTTAATACCAGCTCTTTGGTGACGCGATTGGCATGTGGCGCACAGCGGCGAACGGCCGACAGGGTGTTCTCCAGGGCAGCATTCAGTGCCTTGGTGTCACTTGCCACCTCATGCACGATACCCAGCCGCAAGGCTTCGCTTCCCTTGAAGCGTACGCCAGTCAACGCCAGGCGGCGGGCCTGGGTCAGGCCGATGCGTTCCACCACAAAGGGGGCAATTTGTGCGGGGATCACACCCAGCCCGGTTTCCGGCAGGCCGAAGGTGGCGTCTTCGCTGGCAATGGCCACGTCCGAAATACACGCCAGGCCAAAGCCGCCACCGAGCACCGCCCCTTCCAGCACGGTGATCATTACCTGTGGCTGACGGTTGGCTGCGGTAATCATTTCCCCGAAACGACGGTTCAGCGCCTGGAAGGCATTATCGTCGCCGCTGGCGGCCTGCTGTCGCGCTCCGGCCATGTCCTTGATGTCGCCGCCGGCACAGAAATGGCCGTCGGCGCCGCGCAGAACGATGGCACGAATGGTTGTATCGCCGGCCACGCTTTCAAACACCGCCATCAATTCGTTCACCATGGTCAGGCTCATGGCATTGCGGCTTTCGGGCCGGTTCAAGGTGATATGCAGAACCGGGCCGTCTTGATTTAGCTGTAAGGTATCTGTTTTCGGTAGCGTCATCATGCGCTCCTCTCAACATGTCTACAGGGCCGCTGTAGGAGCGCCGCTTGAGGCGCGAACAGAATATGAGTTGCGAGGCGCGAGTTACGAGGCCCGAAAACCTGAAACACGATGGTTCGGTTGTGCATTTCGCTTCTCGTAACTCGCTTCTCGCTCCTGGGTTTTCGCGGCTCAAGCGCCGCTCCTACAGCGGGCAGTATTCCGGGGCCGGGGTGGCCTGTTATTTTTTCTTGCCCGGCAGGATGTCCATGGTCTTGCAGATAATGCCCAGCATGACTTCGTCGGCGCCGCCGCCGATGGAACCCAGGCGGCCATCACGGTAGAGCTGGCCGGCGGGGTTTTCCCACATGAAGCCGTTACCGCCCCAGTACTGCAGGCAGCTGTCAGCGACTTCACGGCTCAGGCGGCCCACTTTCAGTTTGGCCATGGAGGCCAGCTGCAGGACGTCCTTGCCATTCACATACATTTCGCAGGCCTGGTAGGTGAGGGCGCGCAGGGCTTCGACCTCGGTTTGCAGTTCGGCCAGACGGAAATGCACGCTCTGGTTGTCGATCAGTGACATGCCGAATATTTTGCGATCTTTGGCATAGGCGATGGTTTCATCGATGACATGTTCCATGCCCTTGAGACTATTGGCCGCGGCAAACAGACGCTCTTCCTGGAACTGCATCATCTGCATCATGAAGCCCATGCCTTCCTGACCGATCAGGTTGCGCTGAGGCACGCGCACGTTATCGAAGAACACCTGGGCGGTTTCCGAAGAGCGCATGCCCAGCTTGTTCAGAGGCTTGTCCACGGTGATTCCAGCGGCATCCTTGGGCACCACGATCAGGGATTTGTTGACGTGAGGCTTGGCGTCGGAGGTGTTCGCCAGCAGGCAGAAGAAATCCGCGCTGGGGGAGTTGGTGATCCACATCTTGGTACCGTTGATCACGTAGTCGTCGCCATCTTTCACCGCGGTGGTTTTTACCGCTGCCACGTCGGAACCGGCATGGGGCTCGGAGACGGCAATGGAGGCCACCATGTCGCCAGCAATGGCCGGAGCAAGGTAATTACGGCGCAGTTCATCGGAACCGAACCGGGCGATGGCGGGGGTGGCCATGTCAGTCTGTACCCCAACGGCCAACGGTACGCCGCCACAATGGACGCGGCCCATTTCTTCGCTCATGACCATGCCGTAGGAATAGTCCAGGCCCATGCCGCCAAATTCTTCCGGTTTGGTGACGCCGAGCAGCCCCAGGTCGCCCATTTTCTTGAACACTTCGTGAATCGGGAAGCGTCCGGCATCTTCCCATTCGCGGACATGGGGATTCAGTTCCTTGTCGACAAAATTACGGACTGTACGGCGAAGTTCTTCGTGTTCCTGAGTGAATTGCATGGGAGGCTCCCTGTTGTGTTCGTTATGTTCTGTTGTTTGAGTTGAAAGCTTAAAGTTCAAAGTTGAAACGCGGGCCGGGCATGTCATTGACTGAAGTCATCGGTAGCCGCGCCTCAGCCTTCGTGCGCGGGCTGAGCTTTGTCCGTTTGGCTTTGCATAATTCGCGCTTTTTAACTTTGAACTTTCAGCTTTTAACTGCCTTTAAAGTCTCGCCACCCCGAACGAATTCGGGTGTAGCTGGCGTTGTTCTGCGTCATCGCAAATATCCAGCGCGTAAGCCACCACCCGGCGGGTGTCGCGGGGGTCGATAATGCCGTCGTCCCAAAGCCGGGCGGTGCCGTAGAGCGCAGTGGACTGGCTGTCCAGTTTCTGGGCGGTGGTCTGTTGCAGCATGTCGAGGACTTTCGGGTCGGGTTCGATACCGTTAGCCCGTTGTTTGCCCTCGGCCACAATGCGCAGCACCATGCCGGCCTGTTGGCCACCCATGACCGCGACTTTGGAATTCGGCCAGGCAAAGATGAAGCGCGGATCCAGTCCCCGGCCGCACATGGCGTAATTGCCGGCCCCGTAGGAGCCGCCCACCAGCACGGAAATTTTCGGCACCCGTGCGTTGGCCACAGCCTGCAGCATTTTGGAGCCGTTTTTGATCACCCCGTTCTGTTCCGCATCGGTACCGACCATGAAGCCGGTAGTGTTGTGAAGGAACAGTAAGGGGCGGCGGGTCTGATCGCACAGCTGGATAAACTGGGCTGCCTTGGCGGCGCCGCGTGGCGTAATCGGTCCGTTATTACCAATGATGCCCACGGGCTTGCCTTCGATGGTGCTCCAGCCGCAGACGGTGGCGCTATCCCACTCGTTTTTGAAATCCAGAAAGTCGGAACCATCGACGATGCGGGCAATGATTTCGCGTACGTCGTAGGGTTTCTTGGCATCGGCAGGCACCACGCCAAGCAGTTCTTCAGGCGGGAATTTGGGTGCTTCATGCTCGGGCGCCTCGGCTGCCGCCCGGCGCCAGCCCAATAGTTTCACCAGATCTCGAGCCTGGCTGATACCGTCTGCATCGGACTGCGCCAGGTACTCGGCTGTCCCAGCGGTGCCGGCATGCATCTCTGCGCCGCCCAGCTCTTCGTCGGTGGCAATTTCACCGGTAGCGGCTTTCAGCAGCGGCGGGCCGGCCAGAAACATCTTGGCACGTTCGCGGACCACCACCACGTAATCAGACAGGCCTGGCTGGTAGGCACCGCCGGCGGTGGCATTGCCGTGAACCACGGTGATTTGCGGAATGCCTGCGGCGGACAGGCGTGCCTGGTTGGCAAAGGTGCGGGCGCCATCCACGAACACTTCTGCGGCATAGTTCAGGTTAGCACCGCCGGATTCCACCAAGCTGACCACCGGCAGTTTGTTTTCCAGCGCAATGCGCTGCAGGCGCAGGGTCTTGTGCAGGCCGGAGGGAGAAATAGTGCCGCCCTTGATGGCCGAGTTGGAGGCGGTGACTAGGCAGCGGACACCGGACACATAGCCAATGCCGGCAATGGTGCTGCCGCCGGCTTCGGTGCCGTCCTTGTCGTCGTGCATCTTGTAGCCGGCCAGGTTCATCAGACTTAAAAACGGGGAGCCTGCATCCAGCAGCCGGGAGATACGTTCGTGGGGAAGCAGTTGGCCACGTTTTTCAAACTTGGCCCGTTTGCTTTCCGCGGTATCCACCACGGCCTGTTCGATGGCACGGAATTCCTCCACGGCCGCGAGCAAGGCGTCGCGGTTCTGGCGGTATTCTTCGCTGTTGGGGTCAAGTGCGCTGTCGAGAGTCGCCATTAGAGATCCTTGAACACGTCCGGGGTGGTGGCACGGTGGAAGCCATCGAACGGCTTGCTCTTGTCGTGGGAGGGCAGCGGAAAGATCGCCACATTGCCCTGACTGGCGGCACCGTCGATACGCAGGGTGTCGCCGCTGATAAAGGCGGACGCATCGCTGAGCAGGAAACAGATTGCGCCGGACACTTCCGATTCATTGCCCATGCGCTGCAGGGGTACGGCCGCGCGCAGGGTTTTCAGGGTTTGCTTGAAGCCATCGGGGTAGGTATCCATGCCGCTGGACATGATCCAGCCCGGAGCGACTGCGTTGACGCGTACACCGCAGCTGCCCCATTCATAGGCTGAGGTCTGGGTAAAGTTGACCATACCTGCGCGAGCGGCGCCGGAGTGCCCCATGCCGGGCATGCCGCCCCACATGTCGGCGACGATGTTGACGATGGCGCCGCCGTTTTTGTTCATGCCCTGCAGGAACACTTCCCGGGCCATCAGAAAGCCCCCGGTCAGGTTGGTGCGCACCACGGTTTCCCAGCCTTTCTGGCTGATCAAGGCCAGCGGAGAAGGGAACTGGCCGCCGGCGTTGTTGACCAGACCGTGGACGACCTGGACCGCTTTGTAGACGTCGCCAACGGTGGTTTTTACCGCTTCTTCATCACGGATATCGCAGGAAAACCCCAGCGCCTGGCCGCCGTCTTCGGCAATTTCAGCGGCGACGGCATCCAGTTTTTCCTGTTTGCGACCGATGAGCACCACGCGGGCGCCCAGGGCCGCCAGTTCGTGGGCGGTGCAACGGCCAATGCCGGAGCCGCCGCCAGTGACAATGATGTTCTGGCCGGCGAACAGGTTCTCTTTAAAGACGGAACGGTATGACATGTTTTAGTCCTTGCAGTCCTAAAGGCGCCTGCATGCGTCACGTTGCATGCAGCACGCTAAGATCAACGTTATTTGTCTACTTCGTCAGCGATGGTCTGGCTGACGGGGATCGGCATATCCAGTAACTGCTGGGCAAAGGCTTTGCCTTGCGGGTCAATACGTAGAGAGGCGATGCCGCCGCCGCCCAGGGCATTTTTCAGCAGAAAGTTGAAGGCATTCATGCCCGGCATGGACCAGCGGTGAACGCTGCCAGTATTCGGGTCCAGCACGTGCTGCATATAAGTAGCCACGCTCTGTTCTGTCAGCGCTGCATTCAGGTAGGGCAGGTATTCTGCCTTGCGGGCGATGACGCCAATATTGGCGTGGTTGCCCTTGTCGCCACTGCGGGCCCAGGCCAGTTTGACCAGTGGCACTGTGGTGTCGGTGTCAGTATCGCCGCTAGCGGTGCCGTAATCCGTGTCCTGGGGCAGGGCGCCGGCATCAAAGACCTGGCCGGTGGGTGTGTCGACGGAGTGCGTGTTGCCGTCCAGATCCACAGTGGCGGTGACCGCACTTTTTTCTACCAAGGTAGAAAACAGGCGGATGCGCGGGATGGGTTTGGGGCGGCCGCCAACCAGGCCGGAGAGGCCCGGCGCCATGCCGGTGGCAGCCTGGGCAATTTCCCGGGCAAACAGGCCCAGTGCTTTTTTGTCATCGTGCAGGGCGGCGATCTTGACCACGACTTCGCGGCTGTCGGCGCGGCGCGCATTGGCGCCATAGGTGCTTTCGCTGCCAAGAATTTCCACACTGGTATCGCGAAACGGGGCCATGCCCAGTTGCTGAAACAGGCCGGCTACCTTTTTCAGAATGGCATCGGCGACTACCTGGCCTTTTGCGGGCGCGTCTATGCCGCCCATCAAGAAGGACGCGGTAATGCGGTTGCCGTCCGGGTAGGTGGCAGACACTTTGTAGCTGTCGGTGGGCGGCAGGCCACGGGCGCCAGAGACGCTGACGCGATGCTCGCCGACCTGCTCCAGGGTCACCTGGGTAAAATCGCAAACCACGTCAGGCAGCAAATAAGCACGTGGATCGCCGATTTCGTAAACAATCTGCTCGCCAACGGTAGCGCAGGTGACCAGTCCACCGGTATTGGCAGGCTTGGTAATCACAAAGTGGCCATCCGCATGACATTCAGCCACCGGGAAACCCATATTGTGGAAGTCTGGGACATCGCGCCAATCGGTGAAGTTACCGCCGGTGCATTGCGCGCCGCATTCAATTACGTGGCCGGCGAGTGAACCCTGGGCCAGCTTGTCGTAATCATCGGCGGACCAGTCAAATTCGTGCATCAGCGGACCCAGTACTACGGCTGAGTCGGCGATGCGGCCGGTGAGCACGATGTCGGCCCCGCCATCCAGTGCCGCCTTGATAGGCAGAGCGCCCAGATAGGCATTCATGGTAACGGTCATGGGGGGCAGGGGGGCGCCACTATCCAGTTCGGTCACGCCGGCAAAATCGTTGCGGCGGCTATTCAGATCATCCCCTTCTACCAGGGCGATCTTCATTTCCACCCCGGCGGCAGCGAAGGCTTTTTCCAGTGCATCACGACAGGCGCGTGGGTTCACGCCACCGGCATTACTGATCACCTTGATGTTTTTCGCTTTGATGTCTTTAGCCAGAGGGGCCATCACATTGGTGACAAAATCGTGGGCATAGCCGGCGTTGGGGTCTTTCATCCGTGCCCCGGCCATGATCGAAAGAGTGACCTCGGCCAGATAATCGAACACCAGATAATCCAGCTCGGTCTGGTGAACCAGCTGGAAGGCAGCGCTGTTGGTATCGCCCCAGAATCCGGCGGCACAACCGATGCGAACAGGCTCTGACATGGTGGCTCCATTTGCGTGTGAATTCATGGTCTCGTAAGCTACCAAGCAAGCGCTTGGTTTGTAAAGGGCAAAACCGATTACGTTTCACGCAAAATAAAATACGGGCGTGTGCGCACTGGAGTCCGGTGCTGGAGAGAGCGTGTGCGTGGAATATGCGGGGGCGGTGCCAACCCATGACGCCCTGAAAAGGCGCGATCCGGTTGTGGCTTGCAGCGCGATGCGGTCTTGCCATAATGCGGGTACACAAAAAAGAGGATACCAATGGCTGAGTCTCTGGCGATTAACGGAATTGATGATTCTCCCCGCGGGCGCTTGCTCAGTGCTGCTGCGCACCTGTTCCGGGACAAGGGGTTCGATCGCACCACGGTTCGCGATATTGCGGCATCGGTGGGGATTCAGAGCGGCTCCATCTTCCATCACTTCAAAACCAAGGAGGATATCCTCTATGCGGTGATGGAAGAGGTAATTCATTTCAATACCGAGCGCCTGCGCCAAGCTATCGCTGCCCACCATTCAGGGAAAGACAGGTTGCGAGCGCTGATTCGGGCGGAGCTGCAGTCCATCGTGGGGGATACCGCCGAAGCGATGACGGTGATGGTGACGGAGTGGCGTTGCCTGAGCGCAGACAAGCAGGCCCGAGCACTCAAATTGCGAGGTATTTATGAGCAGCTGTGGCTGGATGTATTGTCTGATTTGCACGATCAGGGCGACTTCACCACGGACCCCTTCATTATGCGTCGCCTGCTGACGGGAATGACCGGCTGGGCGCCGAACTGGTTTGATCGCGAAGGGCCGCTGAGTCTGGATGATCTGGCCGATATCATGTTGGCCCGGGTGATTGGTGAGTCCGCATCATGATTGGTAATGCGATAGCGTGGGGGGAAAGTGGTTACTCCATCATCGAGGAGGGAGAGCTGAATCGGCAGACCTGGGCGCTGGATGTGCATCATTATCTGATTGCCAAGCCGAACGGGCAGTCATTACCGGGTAAATTCAGCCTGGAAGAGGCAAAAGCCCGTATTGAGGCGTTGGAGGCGGGCTAGGTTGCCCCGGTGTGGTTCTGGAAAAAGGGGCTGTTTTCGATGGTTTTGTGTTCGTTTTGCCCAAGTTTTAGGCTTATCGTCCATTTTCTAGGCAAACGAACGTCTTTCTGAAAAAAAGCCGTTGACACCCCCGGCCCAATCCCTAAAATGGCGCCCACTTCGCAGCGCGAACAAGGGTGATTAGCTCAGCTGGGAGAGCATCTGCCTTACAAGCAGAGGGTCGGCGGTTCGATCCCGTCATCACCCACCAATTTTGTAAGTGAAAGAATTCCGTAAGGGATAAGTGGAGCGGTAGTTCAGTTGGTTAGAATACCGGCCTGTCACGCCGGGGGTCGCGGGTTCGAGTCCCGTCCGCTCCGCCACTATTCAGCAAGAAAGGCTCTCCTTCGGGAGGGCCTTTTTTGTATGTGGAAAACGCTGGAAACGGTACGTTTGATGCCAAATGCCTGATGTTTGACGCAAAACGGTCGCTGTTCCTGCGTTGTAAGTTCCTGCCTTTGCCCTTTCATTCTCCCGGTTTTTCTTTGTCAGGCATCCTGCGTCAGGCATCTGGCGTTACCTTTCATGAACTTGTCACTTTCTATCTGTCTAATTTCACGGACGACATGTGAAACCATAGAAGGAAAAAGACAATGGATGATTATCTGGAAGAGCGCCTGGAAGAAAAGCTGTTGATGGAAAGCCTGGAAGAGTGGCTGGAAGATGATGATTGGGCAGATGACGGCGAGGAGTTGTAATCCTTCGCTGTTCTCTGCCCCTCTTTGGTTACCCCTCCCTCCGTCCCGCCTCATTTCTGCCTGCTTTTTCTGCCGCAACGTGACTCCGGTACTGTTCTGATGGCGTCGTCTGACGCAAGCTATTGGCGTGACTTTTGTTTAACTGCCTTTCAGGTCACACTCTTTCCATAAGGCCTGACTATAATTGGCAGCGCCGCGACTGTGGGTGTCACTTTTGGGAGTGACGCGATGTGCGACGCATCTGCCTGCGGCGGCCACCTATAAAATAATTTCAAGGGAAGGACCGGCACCATGGCTGCATCCTCTGTTACCTCGGAAGCGATTCTATTTTTTGATCATCGGGGTATTTCCAAAAGCATGCTCTACGCAGATTTCGAAGCCATTCTCGATGGAATGGTCGGGGTGCCTGAGTTTGCGGACAAAGAGGTGCGGGGGGCGTACTGCCTGGTTAACGGCCAGTTGCGAGTGCGCTCCCTGGTGCTGTTTACCATTGATTTTGATGAAGACGGAATGGCTGATACCACCTGGAATGTGCCATTGCGTCACCTTGCGGAGCATGCGGGTCAGGGGCCGGATATGGGGGCGGGGCCGGTTCGTCTTGCCTGCCGCAGCCAGTGCCCGGTGGCCTGGCATCAGGACCAGATGTGGGATCCGGGAATGAAGCCCGGTGCCAACGATTTTATTGCCATCCGTGATTCCATTCGTGAGCGAGGCCCGAAGATGGGGCTGGAAATGGATGATGAGATGGATGTCGCTCCTCCGCCTGTGGTGGGCACATCGGCGCCAACGATTGCGCCGGAAACGGATGAGTCACAAAAGAAAGCCGACCAGGAGCGTGTGCGCCTGGCGCGCATTATCAAGGAGCTGCGCCTGCGGGTGCAGACCCTTGAGAACACCCAGTCTGAAGACGCTGCCAAGGTGAGGTACGCGGCCCAGCAGAAAGAAGAAATCCTCAATGCCCAGCTGGAAAAGGTGATGGGGCAGTTCAAGGCGATCAAATCCCAGAATGGTGCCTTGCGGGAGCAGAATGAATCCCTGAAGGGGCAGCTGCTATCCCTGAATCAGAGTCTGGAAGAGCAGAGTCGCCGCAGTGAGCACCAGGGAAGCGAGATGGAGGTGCTGACGGAGCAGTACAAGCTGGCATTGGAGCAGCGACTCGAGGAAGAGCGGGCGAAGATGTCGGAGCAGTTACATGCGCTGGAAATGGATGTGCTTACCCGGGATGACCTGATTGGCCAGCTCCGTGAAGAAATCGCTGAACAGAAACGCAATAAAGCAAAAGACGCCAATAGCGGGGCGCAGAAGACCCTGGAGAAGCTGGAAGAGCTGGGGTTGAGCTTTATCGCTTTTCATCCTGGCGCGGGGCATATCTCCATCGCGGCGGACCAGGTGGCCAGCTACATGGAAAACCCCATTGCCTTTGCTGCCCGCAAATGTCTGGTCACCGAAGACCATTACCGCGCCTGGTTGGCGCACTATGAAAGCCCCACCTGCCAGGTTCCCGTGGGGGCCGATGAGACACCTTGTGGCAAGCGGGTGATCCGTGTGGAAGTGCCCAATCAGTTCAAGCCAGGGGTGTCTGATTGCAACGCCAACCGCTGCCCGAACTGCCGCAATGATTCTGCCATCGACAATGTGCTGCGTTTCCGTTGAGTGAATAACTGTGAACTGGTTCCGCTAGGTGCTTGATTGGTAAGATTTTTGCAGTACTTTTTTCTGATAGGGGCTTTGGCCCGGCAGCATTGCAACAACCATTGCAACAACAAGAACATCGGGAGCCGCTGTTATGGCGCAGGAATCCATCGATAAAAGCCTGTTACAGACGTTTGTGCCGGTTAACGCCCTGTCCGGAGATCAGCTGGACTGGTTGCTCGACCAGCAGGAAGTGTGCCGCTATGCGTCAGATGATGTCCTTTTTTCGCTGGGTGATCAGGATAACACCACGATTTATCTGCTCAGTGGCCGGGTAGAGCTCACCGATGAAGAGGGCAAAAGCCATACGGTGAGCGCCGGTGATACCGCGTCCTGGCATCCGCTGGAGCACGCACAGCCCCGTCGTAGTACCGCGAAAGCCGTGGGTGAGGTGAGCGTGGTGCGCTTTGACAGCTTCCGGCTGGACACCATTTTGTCCTGGGACCAGTCGGCGGGTTACGTCATTCTTGATATTAATGCCAACTCCGCCTACCAGAACGACCGGGAATGGATGATCCGGTTGCTCAAGTCCAAGCTGTTCCACCGGGTGCCGCCGACCAATATTCTGGAAATTTTCCGCCGCCTCAAAGCCACCCGCCACAAAGAAGGTGAGGTGATTATTCGTCAGGGAGAGGCGGCTGACTGCTGCTATATCCTGAAAGAAGGGGTGTGCGAGGTATCAATTGGTCTGGGCGAGGGCGAGCCGACCCCGGTAGCCATGCTGGAAGAGGGGCAGTGGTTTGGCGAAGAGGCGCTGTTATCAGGCAAGCCACGTAATGCCACGGTGACCATGGCCACAGACGGGGTGCTGATGAAGCTGGATCGGCAGGACTTTGATGCCCTGCTGCGTGAGCCCATCATCAATACCATGCCGGGAGATCAGGTGCTGTCCTCTGCCGAGAAGGGCGCCTGGTGGCTGGATGTGCGCACCAGTGATGAATTTGACCAGGAGCATCTGGTGGGGGCCACCAACATGCCCCTGAATGTGTTGCGGCTGAAATCCCGCCTGCTGGACCCGGGCAAGACCTATATCGCCTACTGCGATACCGGGCGACGTAGCGCCACCGCCGCTTTTCTGTTAAAAAACGCCGGCCTGGATGTGATCGTGCTGGATGGCGGCCTGAATGCCAATGCTGGTACCCTGCACGAGTACCTGACTCAGGGGTAGCGCTTGCCGGATGGTGAGACTGCCCGATTTTCGGGTTTCGCATCACCCAACGCAGCTTTACCTGAATGAGACCCCCCTGTGGCGCAAGAGAAATTTCGCAATATCGGATTAATTGCACGGTCGGAAAGTGAGCAGGCGCTCTATTCATTGCGCCAGCTGATCCATTTTCTGCATGGCCGTGATTGCACCGTCATCCTCGATAAACACATTATCGGCAATCTGCCGGAGATGGGTTTGCAGGCCGCCAGTGCTTCGCAAATGGGCGAGTCCTGCGATCTGGTAATTGTGGTCGGGGGCGATGGCAGTTTGCTGGGCGCTGCGCGCATTTTGTCCCGCTATAACGTGCCGGTACTGGGCGTGAACCGCGGCCACCTGGGTTTCCTTACCGATATTCTTCCCTCTGAAATCGAATCCCGGGTCGGTCAGGTGCTGGATGGTGAATACAGCACGGAAAAGCGCTTCCTGCTGGATCTGGAAGTACGCCGGGGCAAAACCGTGGTGGGTGAGGGCAGCGCCCTGAACGATATCGTGTTGCTGTCGGGTGACAGTGTGCACATGATCGATTTTGAATTGATGATCGATGGGCATTTTGTTTATGGGCAGCGCTCCGATGGCCTGATTATCTCTACACCTACCGGCTCTACCGCCTACGCCTTGTCCGGCGGCGGGCCCATCATGCATCCCAAGCTTGACGCCATGGTGCTGGTTCCCCTGAATCCCCATACCCTGACCAGCCGCCCGTTGGTCGTGGCCGGTGACAGTGAAATTAAAATCCACATCACCACGGAAAAAGTACGACCCCTGGTCAGCTGCGATGGCACAGAAGGGATTCGTCTGCAGGTGGATGATGTGATCGCGATCCGTAAAAAACCGCATCGTCTCCACCTGATTCATCCTCCGGGGCACGATTTTTATCAGGCATGTCGGTCCAAGCTGGGGTGGAGCTCCCGGCCCGGTGACAGCAACTGATGCGGGTTGTCTGTTCGTGTTGCATGAAGCGTGCCGCGTGCTGCGGTTTTTTTGAAGAGTGAAACCATGAGCTACCAAAGTTTTGAAGACCTTATTGCGTCCATGTCTGCAGAAGCCTGCGACAACATGCGCCGTGCGGTGGAAACCGGGAAGTGGGCGGATGGCCGCGTTTTAACCCGTGAGCAAAAGGAGCTTTGCCTGCAGGCGGTGATTGCCTGGGAGCAGCAGAACCTGCCGGAAGAGCAGCGCACCGGGTATATGGAGCAGGCCTGCAAGAGCAGTGAAGAAAAACCGGAAGAACAGCCAGTAATCCTGCGTGGCCCGGATACATTGCAGTAAACATATTTTAATTATTTGAATACTTTTCGTCGGTGACCGGCGAGTCGTCCCTGAAAAAACGCCTGCCGGCGTTTCCCGCCATTATTTTTCTGTTCCGCGCGTTTGTGGAAAAACGGAATTAATGTATTCTTCCTAGAAACCTCACTTCGGTAGTGGGGTTAGCGTAGGCACAAATAATTCGTTTGGCTAAAGAGCCTTCTGCTGCTTGTATCAAGCCCCCCCTGAGTGTAAGTGCAGGCAACGGCAGGAATTAGATAATAAAAAGTGGTTTGGGAGAGATCATGAATACTTATAAAAAGGTACTGCCTCTGGCAGTGGCTATGGCACTGGCTGCCTGTGGCGGCGGGAGCGACACGGTACCGGACCAGAGCGAAGGGGCCACCTTCCTTGGTACTTACCCGAAATTTAACCCTGTCACATCGGATCTGCCTCTTAACACTGATCTGATTTTTGCCGATGCGTCCACCAGTGATGGCACGGCGAATGTTGGCGTGCCGGATAACGCGATCGAAGCTGCTGTTAATAGCCTGGATGGTTTTTCGGTTACGGCCTATTTTGATATCGCCTTCGCTGGCGGTTCTATTGACCCCGACAGTATCTGTACCCCGGTTCAAGCCGCCATGGGGGCCATGTGCCAGCCAAATGTTTTTCTTATTCCTCTTGATACCTCGGGCGGTGACGGTGATGCGCTGAACCCCGGCAATATTGTTGGCGTCGATATGGCTGCACTGGCAACGACGGCATACTCGGCCTCAACGGCATCGGTGGATGGCGGCACTGATAACGTGCTGCGTATCACTCCGGCCATTCCGCTGATGGCGAAAAGCAAGTATCTGGTGTTTGTAACTGATGGCTTGCTGAACTCTCAGGGCGACCCTGTTGGCGGTTCTGCCTCCTACCAGTTAATGGGGGCCGATGCTCCTCCAGTGCCAGCCAGCCTGGCACCTGTGCGTGGCGCTGTTCAGGGATGGGAAACCATTGCTGGTGGCGTGCTGTTTGCCAATGGTCTGGCTGCCGATCCGGTATCCGCGAAAGACTCTGTGGTGATTTCCTACACCTTTACGACTACGGATCCTCTGACTCCGCTGGTTGCCATGGCGGCGCCTCGTGCGGCAGTGACCCAAGCCCAGATTGATGCCGGCCAGGATCCGATGGTGGCTGCAGGTAACGCCGCAGATCTGGAAACAAACGGGCTGTTGAGCACACCGAAAGCGCGTTTCGTTGACGTCAATGCCGCCACCGGTTTGGATTTCAGTACCCTGACTCAGGGAGCGCTGGCTGCTGATGCTGGTAAGCTGTATACCGGTGCCATTGAGCTTCCCTATTATCTGAAGGCGCCGGCCAGTGCCTCTGATCTGAGCTTCCTGCAAACATCTTGGACTGCGGACCAGGTTCTCGGCTCGCAGCTGGGAGAGGGTGTGCCGCCCATGGATGTGGACGGTTCATTCAATGTGACTTACCGCTATCCGTTTGCGGCGCGAATGGGTAACGAAACTGTACCTCTGCAGGTAACCTTGCCGAACCCGGCAAGCCAGCCGGCAGAACTTGGCGGTGCCACCTGTGCGAATGTCCGCGATAGCTCGGGTTACCCCACGGTTATCTATGTGCACGGCATTACCAGTGACCGGACCTCGGTAATGGCGCTGGGCCACACACTGGCGTCCAAGTGTGTGGCGACAGTGGCCATTGACCTTCCGGTTCACGGTGTTCCGGCCAACAGTGCCTTTGCTGGTGCGCTCAATGTGGAAAACAGCGCGTTGATCCCGTTCTCTACGCTGTATGGCGATACCCTGCGTGAGCGGCACTTTAATGTGGCCCAGGATGCTGCGGGCAATCCGGCGCCGATGAACTTTACTAACCCTACCGCTCTTGACGGTGCGGGTGCATGGTTTATCAACCTTGCTGACCTGACCAATACTCGTGACAACCTGCGCCAATCGGTTATGGATCTGCTGAACCTGAATGCGAGCATTCAGGCGATCAGTGATCTGGATATCGATGGCAACGGTTCGCTTGATGTGGATAACGTGACGGTTGTTGGCGCTTCATTGGGCACCATCGTTGGTTCGGTGTTCACCACAGTTAACCAGATTGCCATGGGCAACGATGCCAGCTTCGGCAGCAACCTGAACGCGATCCAGGGTTTCGTAGGGTCCGTTGGCGGTACGCAACTGGCTCACCTGCTGAATAATTCCGATACCTTCGCACCGCGTATCCAGGCAGGGCTTGCCGCCAATGGCGTTCAAGTCGGCACGTCGGACTACGAGAAGTTCCTGTATGTGGCGCAAAGCACGGTGTCGTCCGGTGATCCGGTGAATTTCGCGGCGACCCTTGGCACTCTTGGGGTACCGGTTTTGCTCCAGCAGGTTAATGGTGACACCGTTGTACCCAATGGTGATGCATCGTTGCCTTTGATGGGGACAGATGGTCTGTCTTCTCTGGTAGGCGCTGTGCAACTGACACCGGGTGAGCAAGATGTTTCCGGCACCCCGGGCATCGTCAAGATGACCGCTGGTGGCCATGGTTCGTTGCTGACGCCTTCTGGTGGTGCGCCTCAGGTAACGGCGGAGCTTCAGACCCAGGCGGTGAGCTTCATTCTCTCGGGTGGTGCACAAACGGCCGTGGGTGCAGCTGCGCCGGCGGATGTGGAAACTCCAGCTCCCTGATTCACAGTTAGTCTCCAATAAACGACAACACCCCGCCTCGGCGGGGTGTTGTCGTTCTGGGCTAACGATTAAGATGGCGGTTCCCGTGATTTGTCAGGAGCAGTAGATGGAAACCGCGCACAGTGCAGTCAAGACTACCCGTCTGGTGGATTACCAGCCGCCGGCCTATCTGGTCGATAGTGTGGCACTGGATGTAGATATTCGCGATGGTGTGACCACGGTGACCAGTAGTCTGTCTCTGCGTCGCAATCCCGCCTTTCCTGACGCCACAGTAATGATCTTCAACGGTGAAAGCCTCCTCTTACGCACCCTGGCGCTGGATGATGTGGTGCTCGATAGTGACCGCTATCACTATGAAAACGGCCTGTTAACCGTCGAGGGATTGCCTGAAGCCTGTGTGCTCACCTCCGTGGTCGATATCGAGCCGGAAAAAAACACCGCGCTGGAAGGGCTGTATCAGTCCAACGGAATGTATTGCACCCAGTGTGAAGCGGAAGGCTTTCGCCACATTACCTTTTTCCCGGATCGCCCGGATGTGCTGGCCCGGTTCACTACCACCGTGCGGGCTGATAAAGCCCGTTATCCGTTGTTACTCTCCAACGGTAATCCCGTGGCCTGGGGGGAAGAAGAGGAAGGCGGGAACGGTCGCCACTGGGTGACCTGGGAAGACCCGTTCCCGAAACCCTGTTATCTGTTTGCGCTCGTAGCCGGAGACCTGGCGTGCCTGGAGGGCACTTTCGTGACGGTTTCCGGGCGCAAGGTGGCATTGCGCTTGTATGCCGAGCACCGTGATCTGGACAAGCTGGACCATGCCATGGCGTCGCTGAAAAACGCCATGCGCTGGGATGAGCAGGTTTACGGCCGGGAATACGATCTGGATATCTACATGATCGTGGCGGTCAGCCATTTCAATATGGGTGCCATGGAAAATAAGGGTCTGAATATTTTCAACACCTCCTGTGTGCTGGCGCATCCCTCCACTACCACAGACGCAGGTTTCCAGCGGGTGGAATCTGTGGTGGCTCACGAATACTTCCATAACTGGTCCGGTAATCGGGTGACCTGTCGCGACTGGTTCCAGCTAAGCCTGAAGGAAGGGTTTACGGTCTTTCGCGATCAGCAGTTTTCGGCTGACATGAATTCCGCTGCCGTTCAGCGGGTGGAGAACGTGGATTTCCTGGTGAACCACCAATTCCCGGAAGATCAGGGGCCCATGGCCCACGCAGTTCGCCCGGAGGAATATCAGAAAATTGATAATTTCTACACCCTGACCATTTATGAAAAGGGCGCGGAAATTGTTCGCATGCAGTATCACTTGCTGGGGGCGGAGAATTTCCGCAAGGCTACAGACCATTATTTCCAGGCGAATGATGGCAAAGCGGTAACCTGTGATGACTTCGTGGCCAGCATGGAGGCCGTTTCCGGCCGTGATCTGGGCCAGTTCAAGCGCTGGTACAGCCAGGCGGGTACGCCAATACTGACCGTTACAGATGAGTACCGTGACGGGCAGTATCATCTTACTTTTCGTCAACATACTCCTGCCACCCCCGGTCAGGAGGACAAGCAGCCGTTGGTGATCCCCATCCGCCTGGCCCTTCTGGATAAACAGGGTGCGCCCTGTGCTCTGGACGCGAGCGGGCAAGGCGAGCGGGTCATCATCGTGGATAAGGCACAAGATACTGTGTCCTTCTCCGTGCCAGAAGGCGTGACGCCTTCGTTGCTGCGTGGTTTCTCCGCCCCGGTGGTGCTGGATTATGACTACACGCCGGCGCAGCTGGCACGCCTGCTGGCGTATGACAGTGATGGCTATTGTCGATGGAATGCGGCTCAGCGCCTTTACTTCGCCGCCCTGGATCGGCTGGTGGCTGAGCCCGGGGAGGCGAATGCAGAAGCTGCGGCGCTGGTTCCTGTGCTGGAGCAAGTCATCGCACGCAGCGATGAAGACCCCGCTCAGGCCGCGCTGTTGCTCACCTTGCCCAGTGAAGTGGCATTGGGTGACCGGCATACCCCCTTGAACCCAGCATCCATTCACTTGGCGCATCGCGCCATGAAACGGGCATTGGGTAAGGCCTTGCAGGCACACTGGCTGTCTCTGGCAGAAAATCTGCTGGCGACGGAGTTGAGCATGGATGGCCGTGCCATGGGGCGGCGGCAATTGCGTAATCTGGCGCTGGACTTTTTAGCAGCAGGCGAACATGACGAAGCAGGGCGCTTGGCGGTGGAATTGTTTGAGCTTCCCCTGTGCATGAGTGAAGAGTTGGGGGCGCTGAAGGTGCTGGTGCACCATGACTTGCCAGGGGCAGACCAGGCTCTGGCGCAGTTTGCTGAACGGTGGCAGGACGAAGCACTGGTGATGGATCAGTGGTTCGCGGTGCAGGCCACTGTGCCGGGCGAGCAGACCGTCGATCGGGTCAATGGCTTGCTGGAGCATCCTGCCTTTGACTGGAAAACGCCGAACCGGGTGCGGGCTCTGGTGGGAACATTCACCAATGGCAACCCGTCGGCCTTCCATGCGGAAAATGGAGCGGGGTACCGCTTGTTTGCCCAGGCGCTGACCCGGTTGGATGCGATCAACCCACAGGTGGCGGCCCGCCTGGCCAATGGGGCGGCGCGCCTGCCGAAGCTCGAACCGCAGCGGCGGGAGCGGCTGGCAGAGGTGCTTTCCGGAGTGCAAAAAAGTGCATCGGATAACGTGGTAGAGGTGCTGGGCCGCATCCTGTCATCCTGATTCCGGGGGCACCGCCGGATGGGCTTGTACGGGGCGAATTAGGGGATGACCGGCTAGTCGTTAATAATAGAGTACACAGGGGATTTATTTTTTTTCCTGATGTGTAAGAATTATGCATTAGCTCGGGCGGTGGTTTGTATCAGGAAGAATGATGGGACCTGCTGCAAATGGGAGCTACTGTTGCCCGAGTAAAAAACAATAAAGCCATGCGCATGGCAATTCGGAGAGCTACATGAATAATAATCACCTGCGTAAAACCAGGCTGGCTATGGCTGTTGCCAGCATCACTGCCCTTACCGGACTATCCCTTCCTGCTTCAGCGGTCCAGCTGGACTTCGAGAATCCTGACTGGGCAGGGCGACTGGATACGACTGTGTCTGTTGGTGCCCTGTTCCGGACGGAGGGGCAGGATTCCATGCTTGCCGCCACCGGTGACGTGGTGGATATGACCAAGGCCGGTTATGGTTCTCAGATCAACAAGAACGATGCCAACAATAACTACGATACCGGTCTGGCTTCTCTGGTGTACAAAATTACTCCGGAACTGGATCTGAGCTGGCAGGGCAAGTACGGCATGTTCCTGCGTGGTACCGCCTTTTATGATCAGGTGATTATGGGGGGCGATCATGACGGTGGTGTTCTGAATGCGTCTGCCCCGTATGTACCTGGAAATGGTTTTAGCCGTTACGCAACCTATTCGGATTATGCCAACAATGGCACCGGCGATGACTTTACCCGTGATGCCGAGCGCTATGCCGGCCAGCGTGCGCGTATGCTGGATGCGTATGTGTGGGGCAACTTCGATATGTTCGACCGCCCCCTGAACGTGCGTCTTGGCCAGCAGGTGATTAACTGGGGTGAGGCGCTGTTCATGCAGAATGGTGTTAACACCGCCAACTACTTTGATCTGAATGCCTTGCGCCTGCCGGGTTCTGAAATCAAAGAAGCCTTGCTTCCCCTCAATAGCTTGTACTTCTCCTACGGCTTGACCTTCAATGCCACCCTTGAGGCGTTCTACCAGCTGGACTGGAAGAACTCTGAAGACGCGCCAACGGGGACATACTTCTCCACCCATGATGCCTTCCCGGGCAAGGGCGCAGACAACGTAATCATTGACGGGCGGGTGGTGGCTCTGGGTGCCAATGCTCCGGGTCTTGAAGGCGCCTTTGCAGGTTATACCGCACTCAACTACTCCGACTATCAATACGAAGCGACTCAGGTCACGGTAGATCGTATCCGGGACAAGGAAGCATCAGACAGTGGTCAGTTCGGCCTGGCATATCGTTATTTTGCTGAAGGCCTTAATGGCACGGAGTTCGCGCTGTATTACACCCGCACCCATGCGAAGACGCCGGTCGTGGGCGCTCGTCTGAATAATGTCCAGGCTGCACAAGGTGGTGGCGCAGCAGCGATGCCATTGATTATCGACACCGCAGAATATCAGATGGCGTACGCCGAAGATCAGGACATGATCGGTGGTAGCTTTAACACCAGCATTGGTAGCATGTCGCTGGCCGGTGAGATTGCTTACCGTCCCAAGCGTGCGATTATCAACGAAGCAGGCGATGACCTGATTTCTGCCCTGGCAGGAGCCGCGGGTAAATCCGCAGGTTTGTTGGGCCCTGATACTGTCGTGAGAATAGAAGATCTGACCGGCCACTGTGTGCGTGCAGAAATGGGCGGAAGCTGTCTGTCCGGCGATACAGTGGTCACAGATAGTGCGCTCTATTACTTCTATGACGAAGTGGAAAGCTACAACGGCTCTCTGGTCAGCATCTTTAACTTCGGTCCTACATTCGGTTCTGATGGCCTCATCGCCTTGCTGGAGCTGGGTGTTGAGCACATCGAAGGCCTGGAAAGCCCGGATGAAGAATACAACTCAACAGCGGCAATTCTGGAATCAGAAGCACAGATCCTGAGCCCGGATGATCCGAACAAGTACAACCTGGACCCCACTTCCTGGGGCTACCGTGCGGTGCTGAAGGCGGATTACAGTAACGTTTTCGCGGGTGTTTCCATGAGCCCAAGTGTACGTTTTGCCCATGATGTAAACGGTAACTCTCCGATTGGCGGCAACTTTATGGAAGATCGTAAAGCAGCCACCCTGGGCGTGAGTTTCCTGTACTTGAACAACCTGGAAGTGGCCATGTCTGGCACCACCTTCTGGGGCGCCAAATATTCCAACAAACTGGCCGACCGGAACAACGCTTCGGTTTCTGTTAAGTACTCTTTCTAATTTGTTCCAGGTCGGGATGCCGGCCTGTTTTTAACGGAGAGCAATCATGTTGAAGAAATTGACCGCAATGGGTGGTGCACTGGCACTGTCTCTGAGCGTAGCGGCCAATGTGCACGCTGGTGTTTCCAGCCAGGAAGCGGCGAAGCTGGGTAAATCCCTGACGCCATTCGGTGCACAGATTAAAGGCAACGGTAAAGCGATCTCTACAGGTCTGGGTATCCCGGATTACACTGGTGGCATTCAGCGCAAGGATATTCCCAAGGAATACACCCGCCCGGGCCAACATCACCCGGACCCGTACAAGTCTGACAAAATCGCCTTCACCATCAACGCCCAGAACGTGTCCCAGTATGCGGACAAGGTGCCGGACGGTGTGCAGGCCATGCTGAAAACCTACCCGGACACCTTCAAGCTGAACGTGTATCCGAGCCATCGCTCCACGTCTGCACCGCAGTGGGTGTATGACAACACCAAAAGCAACGCTACCAAGGCCAAGCTGGGTGAAACCGGTGTGGACAACGCCTTTGGCGGTATTCCGTTCCCGATTCTGAGTGGTAGCAACGAGCAGAAAGCCAAGCAGGCAATCTGGAATCACATTTTGCGCTGGCGTGGCCTGTACGTAGTGCGCCGTGCGTCAGAAGTGGCCGTTCAGCGTAGCGGTGCCTACTCGCTGATTACCTCGCAGCAGGAAGTGTATTTCCGTTACTACGATCCGAAGTACAACTTTGACTCCCTGGATAACATCATTTTCTACTACCTGTCCTTCACCAAAGCGCCGGCACGTCTGGCGGGTGGTGCGGTACTGGTACACGAAATGCTGGACCAACAGAAAATGCCGCGCCAAGCTTGGGGCTACAATGCTGGCCAGCGTCGCGTGCGCCGTGCACCGAACCTGGCTTACGACACGCCGATTGCGGCGGCCGATGGCCTGCGTACGGCAGACGACACCGACATGTATAACGGTGCGCCAGACAAGTACAACTGGAAGCTGGTTAGCGATAAGCCGGTAGAAATGTTTATCCCGTATAACAACTACAAGCTGGATAGCGCGGATGTGAAATATGAGACCCTGCTGCAAAAGGGCCATGTGAACTCTGACTACCAGCGTTGGGAGCTGCACCGCGTCTGGGTGGTGGAAGCAAACTTGAAAGAAGGTGAGCGACACATCTACGAGAAGCGTCGCTTCTATATTGATGCGGATTCCTGGCAGATTGCCGCCATCGATCAGTACGACCGTCGTGGCGAGCTGTGGCGCGTCAGCCTGGCTTACATCAAGAATTACTACGAAGTACCGACCCAGTGGACCGCTCTGGATACGTTCCACGACCTGCGTGCTCAGCGTTATCACGTGCAGTTCCTGGATAACGAAGAGTCAACGATGCTTGATTACAGCCAGCCGGTACCCGGCGACCGTTACTTCCACCCGGCAGCGCTACGCCGCCGCGGTCGTTAATTATAAAAACGTCGGTTCCTTGAAGCCGGCAATGCAAAACGACCGGGAGGCCGCCTATGGCTCCCGGTTGTTTTGTGCTCGGCCCTGAAAAAAGGGCCCTCGGGAAGAGTAAGGGACAATGAAAAAAACAGTGTTAATGGCTTTTTCGGCCATGCTGTCTGCGCCCCTGCAGGCAGATTTCGTTTCGAATGATGCACCTCTGGTCACCGCTAACAGTTACCTGGATATCGCTTACGCCGATAGCCGGGTTGTTGCTGTGGGCGACCGGGGTAAAATTCTCTATTCCGATGATCAGGGTGATCACTGGAAGCAGGCGGTAACGCCCTCTGAAGTGCTGCTCACCTCGGTGTGCTTTGCTGATGCTCGCCACGGCTGGGCGGTTGGCCACGATGCGGTGGTACTGGGCAGCGATGATGGTGGGGAAACCTGGACCGTGCAATACAGCGACCCTCTGGGTAGCGGTGAGGAGGATGCGGCGCCGGTTGAGGAGGAGCTGGATGACTACGCCATGGATGATCTCTATGGTGACCCCTACGGTGATGATGCCTACGGCGATGAAGGCGACGATCTCTATGGCGATAGTGCTGCCATGGCACCAGTCGATACATCCGGTGCACCGTTGCTGGATGTGTTCTGCGATAGTCGTGATCGTGCGGTTGCTGTGGGCGGGTATGGCTACTTCCTGCGAACCACTGATGGTGGCGAAACCTGGAATAAAGCCCTGGATAGCCTGGATAACCGTGATGGCTGGCATTTGTATGACTATGCCGCTGCCAAAGGCGGAAACGATCGCTATGTAGTGGGCGAAAAAGGCGTGATGTTCCACTCTGCCGACAAAGGCGTGAGCTGGGAAAAATTGCAAAGTCCTTACAGCGGCACCCTGTTTGGGGTGACGACCATTTCTGATTATAAAGCCTTGGCCTATGGCCTTCAGGGCAATGTGTGGTTGACGGCTAATCGCGGGCGCAGCTGGGCAAAAATTCCCTCAAAGCTGAGCCGCGGTGTGAACGATGGCACCGTGCTGGCGGATGGCACTGTGGTGCTGGTCACTAATGCCGGTGGCATCCTTACCAGCCACGATGGCGGTCAATCTTTTTCCCTGCGGTTCTTGCCGGATCGCGATTCTATCTCCGCAGTTCTTCCTCGTGATGCAGGTGGCATTCTTGTCGCCGGGCAGGGTGGGTTGCGTGTGATCGAAGACGTTAAATAAGGGGCACAGCAATGTCAGGTCGTATTTCCAAAAGTATTGCCAGTGGGCTGTTTGCTGTTCGGCCCCTGATTCTGCTGGCCTTTATCGCAGCCACTGTGCTGCTGGGTTTCCAGGCCAGCAAGATCGAACTGAACACCGATATCCGCAAGATGGTCCCGCTGGATCATCCTTATATCCAGAATTTCCTCGAACACCAGAATGATTTGAGCCTGGGTAATGACGTCCGCGTGATTGTTGCGGAAACCCAAGGCGAGGACATTTTCAACGAAGATTATGTCAACGCGTTAAAAGAAGTCACTGACGAAGTCTTTGCGCTGGAAGGCGTTGATCCGAGCAAAATTCGTTCGCTGTGGACCAGCAACGTGCGCTGGAACGAAGTGACCGAGCAGGGTTTCCAGGGCGGGGAAGTGATTCCTGCAGGCTATGATGGCTCACAAGATTCTCTGGAGCAGCTGCGCACCAACGTGCTGCGTTCCGGGCAGGTGGGGCGTCTGGTTGCTGATAACTTCCAGTCCAGCGTGGTGCACGCTTATTTGCTGGATGCCTTGGGTGATGACGGTGTCGATATTCCGGCCCTGTCGGCCCGGCTGGAAGAGATCCGCAGCAAGTATCAGGATAAATACCCGAACGTTCGCATTCACATTGTCGGCCTGGCAAAGAAAGCCGGTGACGTGATGGCAGCGGCGGAAGAAGTGGCCATGTTCTTCTTCTTCACCCTGGGGTTGATCGCGCTGTTGCTGTTGATCGACACACGTTGCCTGCGCAGTGCACTTACCGTGACGGCCTGTTCCTTTGTGGCGGTGATCTGGCAGCTGGGCATTGTCAGCAGCCTGGGCTTTACCATCGATCCCTATTCCATGCTGGTGCCGTTCCTGGTCTTTGCCATTGCGGTATCACACGGTGTTCAGATCGTTAACACCCTGGCCAACTATGCAGCAGAAGGGCGTAGCTCTCTGGATTCGGCCCGCTCTACGTTCCAGGCGCTGTGTGTGCCGGGCATGGTGGCGCTGGTATCAGATGCCATCGGTTTCCTCACCCTCTACATGATCGATGTGGGCGTGATTCGTGAGCTGGCCATGGCCGCGAGCATCGGCGTGGCGGTGATCATCATTTCCAACCTGGTCGTTGTCCCGCTGGTATTGTCTTACCTGGGCGTGAGTGGTGCTTCCATTCGCAAGATTCAGGCAGGGGAAAAGAAAGATCACCCGCTGGCGGGGCTGTTTGCCCGCTTTACTCGCACTCCGTTGGCAGCGCTATCTATTGCTGTGGCTGTTGCGGGTTATGGTGCCGGTATTTATCTCAGTCAGGATCTCAAAATCGGTGATCTGGACAAAGGGGCTCCTGAATTGTGGCCGGACCCATGTGAAGACATGGACTGCCCGCGCGGCTATGAGCCCAAGCCTCGCTACCGTTACAACCATGACGTGAACTTCCTGGTATCCAATTACTCGGTTAGTGCGGATGTGCTGGTGGTCATGGGCAAGACTCCGATGGAGTCCTGTAATACCTATCAGGCCATGCAGACCGTGGATGACCTGGCGTGGAACCTGCGTAACGTGGAAGGGGTGCAAGACGTCACGACCATCGCGTCTGCGACGAAGCTGATCTCTACCAATATGAATGAAGGGTCCATGAAATGGGCGACCATTTCCCGGGATCAGTATGCGCTGAATAACGTCATGAGCTTTATGCCGGACAGCCTGTACAACCTGGATTGCTCCCTGACGCCGGTTTACGTGTTCCTGGACGATCACAAGGCAGAAACACTGGAGCGTGTTACCGGAGCCGTAGCCGACTTTGCCGAGTCTCGTAATAACAAGGATGTGATGGAGCTGAAGCTGGCCTCGGGTAACGCGGGCGTGGAAGCAGCAACCAACCAGACCATCGCCGCCAGCCAGTACCCCATGCTGGCTCTGGTTTACGCGGTGGTGTCGGTGCTGATTCTGATCGCGTTCCGCTCTTTCCGTGCGGTGATTTGTATCATCGTGCCGCTGGGGCTTACCTCGATTCTCTGTCAGGCACTGATGGCTCACCTTGGCATCGGCGTAAAAGTCGCCACTCTGCCGGTTATTGCTCTGGGTGTGGGTATCGGTGTGGATTACGGTATTTATATCTACAGCAAGCTATCCGAATACCTGAAGCAAGGGATGGAGCTGGAAGAGGCCTATAAGCAGACCTTGAAAACCACGGGTAAGGCGGTGGCATTCACCGGTATTACCCTGGCAGTGGGCGTTGTCTTCTGGGTGTTCAGTTCCATTAAGTTCCAGGCGGACATGGGCATCCTGCTGACCTTTATGTTCCTGTGGAACATGATCGGCGCCCTGTGGCTTCTGCCGGCTCTGGCTCGCTTCCTGCTCAAGCCGGACCCGGCCCGCGCCAAACTGCGCAGTTAACTGGCGCGCTGATTTCGTTGGTTATCTTCAAGCCCGGCTCTGCCGGGCTTTTTTTGTGCCGCTTTGCGGCTGCAGCAGGTCTCACGCTGCAGGTAGCACGCCATGCGTAGCGGATTTTGGGAGGTGATAGCGCGCGGACTGGGTTTCCAATGGATTGACCGTTCGCCTCACTGTCGGACACAAAACATCGAAGTCACCGGGACCGTTGGCTATAATGCCGCCGATTACCACCGATCGGGCACTTTCATGCTGTATTCCCTGGCACGACCTTTACTGTTTTCTCTCTCTGAAGAGCATTCCCACGAGCTGACGCTGGCAATGCTGCGCAAGCGGGCAGGCAAGTTGTGGCCTGGCACGGTGCCGGCGGCGCCTAAAGAAGTCATGGGAATCGAGTTCGCCAATCCGGTGGGGCTAGCTGCAGGGCTGGACAAGAATGGTGACTGCATCGATGGGCTGGCGGATCTGGGTTTTGGTTTCGTTGAAGTGGGGACTGTTACGCCCCGGCCGCAGCCGGGCAATCCTCAGCCGCGTCTGTTTCGCCTTCCCCAGGCCCAGGCCCTGATCAACCGGATGGGGTTCAATAATCTGGGAGTGGAATACCTGGTAGGGGCGGTGAAACGTAGCCGCTATCAAGGGGTGCTGGGGATCAACATTGGCAAGAACAAGGATACCCCGGTGGAAGATGCGGTTCAGGACTACCTGATCTGCCAGCAGAAAGTGCACGCCTATGCCAGCTACCTGGTGGTCAATGTGTCCTCACCCAATACGCCGGGTTTACGCACCCTGCAACACGGCGCCGCTCTGGATGAGCTGCTGGGTACGTTGCGCGAAGCCCAGACGCGCCTGGATCAGGAACACCGCCGCCGGGTGCCGCTGGTGATCAAGATTGCCCCGGACAACAGCGAGGAAGAGCTGCAGGGGATGGCAGACGCGTTTGTGCAGCACGGAATCGACGGTGTGTGCGTGGGCAATACCACCTTGTCCCGCGAGGGCGTACAGGGCCTGAAGCACGGAGAGGAACAGGGTGGGCTCAGTGGCGCGCCGTTAACCCCCATTGCCAACCGGGCGTTGGCTTCCATGCGCCATGCGCTTAATGGTCGTATCCCTATTATTGGTGTGGGTGGCATTAATAGCGCTGATGATGCACTGGAAAAGCAGCGCCAGGGGGCGGATCTGGTGCAGATTTACAGTGGCCTGATCTACCAGGGCCCGGGCTTGATCGGTGATATCGCTCGTGCCTGGCCGAAAGGGATTTGATCGATCCATGTCCCGCTATGGGCTGGACATTAAAAAGGGCCCGGGTGGGGCCCTGTGGGTCGGCGCGCTGAACGCGTCGGCGTTGTGAAACTGGAAGAAGTTAACCGATATTTTTCAGATTCTGGATGCTGGCCACGCCGAGCATTCCGTGAGCAAAGTCAGTGCGACCTTCGCGCCATCCCCCCATCCAGTTGGTGCGTGCCTGGAGCGTGCCAAACGGGCAGTCTTCACGGGATTTTCCATCCAGGCCGGCGTTGTATCCCCGGTTGTAAGCGCGGTCGTCTTTACTACGTTTTTGTCGCTTCATAAACGCTTTCCCTTTCACAGATAGCGGTACCGAAAAATGGCCCCTCGGCTAAAAACGTAGCCAAGTAGCGGGGCCGACACATTCAGTATGGGAAAGCGGTAAGGTGGTGTCGAATACCATGTAGCAATATGGTCAGTGCTGGTTAAGCATATGACGTATAAAGGACAGATTGATGACCGTTTCTCTAATACCATGAAAAACAAGTAGTTAGTTTTTCGCATAGGGCATGAATCAGTCACTTAAGAGGATTTGGTAATGGAATTTGTGGCCACCTGCATGCCAGGTTTGGCAGATCTGCTCAGTGACGAATTGTCTTCACTGGGCATATCCGTAACAGAAGCCGGGCGTGCCCATGTGAGTTTTTCCGGAGGCTCGGCGGATGCCCTCAAGGTGTGCCTGTGGTCTCGACTGTCTGAGCGTGTTCTGTTGCATCTGGCCACGCTGGGTGTAACGCCCGACATCGCGCCGGAAAAGCTCGCCGGTAGTCAGGATTGGCTGTCGCTGGTGGGCAACAACGCTCCTGTGCACGTGCATATTGAGCACGGTGCAGAGGTACGTGGTGATAACCGGATCAGCGCCAAACGCTTTATCCAGGCTCTACCAGAGCAGTTTGCGATTTCGCGTGAACCGAAGGGCAGTTGCTGCATTCGTGCTCGCCTTGATCTGAACGAAGCGCACCTGTGGCTGGACCTGGCCGGTGAGCCCCTGCACCGTCGCGGCTATCGCCTTGCAGGTGGCCGGGCGCCGTTGCGTGAAACCCTGGCAGCAGCCATGTTGTGGGCCATCGGTTGGGGTAAAGCAGAGCGTCATCCTGCCTTGCTCGATCCGTTCTGCGGCAGTGGCACCCTGGTGATAGAGGCGGCCTTGATGGCTGCCGGGCGCGCCGCCGGTGCTCAGCGTCAGCACTATGGCTTCCAGCACTGGCGCGGTTGCCGCCGTCAGTTGTGGCTGGATGCCCAGCAGGAAGCGGGTGAGAGCGCCAATCGTCCGGTGCCGGCGTTGTCGTTGAAGGGCTTTGATGCTGATAGCAAGACGTTGCCGTTGGCATTGCAGAATGCCGAACGTGCCGGGGTGCGTAATGCGATTCATTTTGAGCGCCGGGAGTTGGGGGCGCTGAGGCCGCGTGACTTTGCGGCCAATGGCATTGTGGTGGGCAATCCGCCCTGGGGCGAGCGTCTTGATGAGAAGCAGCAGGCGGGCTGGTTACACTATGCCATCGGCCGGATTCTTGCGGTGCGTGCGCCTGGTTATCAAGCGTTACTGCTAGGCGCTGATGTGGACGTAATGGATCGTTCCGGGATGAATCTGGAGCGGCAGTGGCGCTTGAAAAACGGACCGTTCAATAATTTTATTCGCTTGTATACACCGCGCAAACAGACGCTGCCTGCTGTGGCGCAAGTGGCCGATGAGGGGGCGTTCAATGTGCCGGAAGGCGCGCAGCCTTTGCTCAACCGTTTGCGTAAGAACGGCAAGCATCTGCGTCGTTGGCTGGAGCGGGAAGATATCCAGTGTTATCGCCTTTATGATCGCGATCTGCCGGAATTCAATGTGGCCGTGGATATCTATGGCGACCAGGTGTTGGTGCAGGAATTCAAAGCGCCGAAAACGGTCGACCCTGAAAAAGCGAAAGCACGGCGTGATTGGGCGGTAACGGCGGTGCGCGCCGCACTTGGTGTGCATCGTGAGCAGGTGCATTTGCGTACGCGTGAGAAGCAAAAAGGAAATCAGCAGTATCAAAAACTGGATACCCAGGGACATTATCGTGTCGTGCGCGAAGGTCAGGCGCAATTGTTGATTAACTTGCAGGATTACCTGGATACCGGTTTGTTTCTGGATCACCGTCCCACGAGACTGCGCATTGCGGAACAGGCCAGCGGCAAACGTTTCCTCAACTTGTTTGCCTACACCGGCTCGGCCACGGTGCATGCTGCCGTAGGGGGTGCCAAGCGCACGGTGACAGTGGATTCCTCCAAGCGTTATCAGGACTGGACCGCCTGTAATCTGGCGGCCAACGGCTTCTCCACCGACCAGCATGAGCTGGTCCGCATGGATGCCATGCGTTGGCTGGATGAATGCAAGGAGCAGTTCGATCTGGTGTTCTGTGATCCGCCCACCTTTTCCAACAACAAGTCACGCAGTGACTTCGTGGTGGAAGAGCATCATGGCGATTTGATTCGCAAGATCATGCGTTGCCTGGAACCGGGTGGTGTGCTGTATTTTTCCTGTAATTACCGCCGTTTCCAGATGGATGAAAGCATCAGTAAATGGTTCGACGTGGAAGATATTTCTCGTTGGAGTATTCCCGAAGATTTCCGCCGAAATGAGAAGATCCATTACTGTTACGCGATTCGCCATGTGGAGGACGCATGACGGTTGTGCTCTACACAACCCTGGGTTGCCATCTGTGCGACCAGGCCAGAGAACTGGTGGCCATGGTGAATCCGGGGCTGGTGCTTACCCCGGTGGACATCGCCGAGGATGATGCATTGATCGAGCAGTATGGTGAGCGGATTCCGGTGTTGGTGCGCGAGGGCAAAGAGCTGGCCTGGCCATTTGGTGTGCTCGACGTGCAGCAGTTCCTTTCCTGATGTGGGGGCCGGGTTATGCCGCCCAGGCTCTCTGTGCCCTTGGCTAAACCCGGCCCGCAGCCTCTGCGGTTCCGCGACGGAATGGTGGCCCGGTTAGCGAAATAATGTTAACGCATTTTGATAGGTCATGGCGGCCACGTCCTGTGTCTGCTGCCCGCGTAGCTGTGCGACCCGCTGGCCAATCCAGGGGAGTAGCGCGGGTTCGTTACGGCGTTTTTTCGGGGGGGCTTGCGGCAGGTCCCGGGGGAGCAGGTAGGGGGCGTCGGTTTCCAGCAGCAGGCGTTGATCCGGAATATTGGGCACCAGTTCTGCCAATGGTTTGCCGCGGCGCTCGTCGCAAACCCAGCCAGTAATGCCGATATGGCAATCCAGATCCAGGTAGGCAAACAACGCCTGGCGGGAGCCGGTGAAGCAATGCACCACGGCGCCGGGTAGATCGTCGCGGAACGCTTTCAGGATAGGCAGAAAACGCTCATGGGCGTCGCGCTCATGGAGGAAAACAGGCAGTTTCATTTCTACCGCCAGCGCCAGCTGGGCCTCGAAGGCGCGCTCCTGGTCCGGTCGAGGAGAGAAGTCCCGGTTGAAGTCCAGGCCCATTTCTCCTGCAGCTTTGGTCTGCTCATGGGCGAGCAATTCGTGCAGTTCTTTTTCCAGGGCAGGGGAATAAAAGCGAGCGCTGTGCGGATGCAGCCCGGCGGTAGCAAACAGGGTGGGATGTTCGTCGGCCAGGGCAATGGCGGCGCGTGACTCGTCGATGTTGGTGCCGGTAATCAGTTGCCAGGCGACCCCGGCCGAGGCCGCCCGTTCAATCACCGTTTCGCGATCGTCATTGAATTGCCGGTCGGTCAGGTTAACCCCGATATCGGCCCATTGCTCAGGCGCGGTGTTCTGCGTTTCCGAAGGCGTGTTGCTGTGAGGTGCGGTCATCGGTGTCCTGTTCAGATAGCTGCTCGCGCAGGGATTCTACCCGACGACGGTTCGCACCTAAATCCCAGTAGCCGGTCCGCGAGGCCGAGCGCACTTCCACCACCCCGTTATCGCGAACATAGAAGGTCACATCGTCCACAAATCGCAGAACCCGGCTGGTGAAGCGGGCCTGGATGCGCGATTGACCTACCACTTCATAGTCCACACGGGGCAGGTTGCCAAGCAGGCTTTCCAGCTTTTTCAGGCTGCTTGGCCGATCGGCGCCTACCTGTAGAGGGGCGACTCGCTTGTCGGCCTGTGTCGCCAGGCTGGACACACAGTTGGGTGAGTCCGGGCAGGGCGCAAGAAGATGGGTATCAGCCATGGCAAATGCACTCCATACAATCAGGCAAGTGCCTATACCCGTGTGGATACAGGCTTTAATAAGAGTTCGGATCACGAATCAGCCCCACGAAAATGCCTTCGATGATAAGTTGATCAGCGGGCACCTTGATGGGCTCATAGGCTTCGTTGGCCGGCAGCAGGGTGGCGCTGGATTTATTCAACTTTAAGGTCTTCACCGTGACTTCTTCGTCAATGCGGGCCACCACGATTTCACCCGTGCGCGCCACATTGGATTTGCGTACCGCAATCAGGTCACCGTCGAAGATACCCGCATCCACCATACTGTCGCCTTGAACCTTCAACAGATAGGTCGGGCGTTGCTTGAACAGCCCTTGCGGGACCGGCACGGTGCGTTCCACGTTTTCGATGGCTTCGATGGGAACGCCTGCCGCGACCCTGCCGACGATGGGCAGTTCTTCTTCGCCCCAATAGGCGTTATCCAGCAGCTGAATGCCCCGCGAGCGGTCACTGTGCAGCTTGATATAGCCCTTACGCTCAAGGGCACGGAGATGATCCGAGGCCGCATTCTTGGACTGGAACCCCATGATGTCGGCAATCTCTGCACGGGTGGGGGCCATGCCGCTGTCCGAGAGGCATTCGCGGATACAATCGAGAACCTGCTGCTGTCGGTCGGTAAGTTTGCTGCTCATAACCTTCTCCCTGTTTCCTGCAGAGTGGAGTGCCTGCCGGTGGCCGTGCAGGCAACCTTGCCGGGGTCGTATTCATCCCATGCCTGTCACGGGTTGCTGTAGGCATTTGTATGGTTGCGTGCCTGGGCTTGTAAGTCGTGGCTGACAGGCAGTGCTACATTCTGGATGCTAGCACAGGCACTGATAATATGAACAGTGTTATTTGAACAGTTGTCGAGCGAGGTTTTATCCCGCTTTTACGTCCATGTCGTTGCTCTGTTAAGGCGCGGGTACTAGCATGTGTACACTTGATAACGATTCCATCAGAACAGTGGGGATAGTAGATGGAGCAGGCCAATAATAACGATTTCGGCCAGCAACGGCGGCGCCAGCTGTTGGCTGGTGTGCCGTTTTTTAATGAAATCGCCCGGGATGATCAGAACGAATTTGAACAGCTTGAAAAGACGACTCGCCTTTGGGTGGCGGCTTCCGGAGAAAGCGTCATCCGGGCCGGTGACGTGGACTCCACTCTGTATTTTCTGCTGCGGGGTCAGTTGGAAGTGCTTTCGGACGCCGCGCCGGAATCCCCGCTTTATTATGTGTCTCCGGGTGAGGTTTTTGGCACCTTGTCCATGTTGTTAGGGACACCGCGCAGTGCCACGATTACGGTGGCAGACAACGCCCGCGAAGCGGTGTTGGCGAGCCTGGATTTTAATGAATTCAATGACGATGATGGCCCTTATTCGCTGGCGACCCGATTGGCGTTTTTCCATATGATCGTTCACCACATTCGCTGGACACTGGAAGTGAAGCGAATGCAGGCGCCGACCCATGAACTGGTGCATTCCATGCGCAAACTGCCGGTTTTTCACGGAGAGAAGAACAGCCCGGAAGAGCTGGCCGCGTTGAAGGTGCAGGCCCAGGGGCTGGCTGAATTGCTGTGCCGCTGGAATGGAGAAGGGCAGGCGAGCACCGGCACACTACAACTGACCTGATTCTCGCTTGCGCCAGCTTGCGTGCGGAATTCCTTTCCTGCTCGTTGCGGCTACTGATCGACCTTGACGGCCAGTACGTCGCAATGGGCTCCGGGTACCAGGCCGCGTGCGGTTGAGCCCAGCAGCAGGGCCAGGCCGCTGCGGGTATGGCTGCCAACCACGATCAAATCCGCCCCTATCTTGTCCGCCTTGTCGAGAATGGTCTTTTCGATGGATCCCATGTCCACATAAACGTTGGCTTCGGGAATGTTGTATTGCCCTGCGTATTTGTCCGCCATTTCACGGGCCTGTTTCATCAGGCCGCTTTGCAAGTCCGTCACATCCATGGGCACATCCGCTCCGTAGGCCAGGGCCAGCGGTTCGATGACATGGATCAGATGCAGCTCACCGTCATTGCCTGACAGTACGCCTGCTGCGCGGGACAGCACCTGGGGGGATTCATCGCTGCCATCGATGGCAACCAGAATTTTGCGGTAGGGACTGGGCACGGTTCTCTCCCTGAAAACGTGAGGTTTCCTGCAGTATAGCGCGCTTTGTCGGGGTTGCCAGCGGGCTGTTTCACAGATGAGGGTTGCCCTGACGGGTCTGCCTGTACTACTACTAAAAAAGGAAAACGGGGGCACTTCCTGCTTGACCCGCCTATACCGGCGCTGTCTAAATAGCGCCCATCACGAGCCTTAGACCGGATGTTGAGTACCTGAGAATGGGAAAATCGCTAGTAATTGTGGAGTCGCCTGCCAAGGCCAAGACCATTAACCGCTACCTGGGCGACGACTTCATCGTGAAGTCCAGTGTCGGCCATGTGCGGGATCTGCCGGTCAGTGGCGGCTCCAAAAAGAGCACCCCTCAGGAGCGGGCCAAGGAAGCAGCCTATACGCGCTCCCTGCCCAAGGAAGAGCGGGATGCCTATAAAAAGAAGAAGGCCAAGAAACAGCTGGTTAACCGCATGGGGATCGATCCGGAAAAGGGCTGGGCGGCCCACTATGAGGTGCTTCCCGGCAAGGACAAGGTGGTCGACGAACTGAAACGCCTGGCGGCGAAAGCCGACCGCATCTATCTGGCAACGGATTTGGACCGCGAAGGGGAGGCGATTGCCTGGCACCTGCGGGAAGTCATTGGTGGAGAGGATGACCGGTTCGACCGGGTGGTGTTCAACGAAATTACCAAGAAAGCGATCCAGGCGGCGTTCGAAGAACCCGGCAAGCTGGACCTGCACCGGGTAGAAGCCCAGCAGGCCCGACGTTTTCTGGACCGGGTCGTGGGTTTCATGATCTCCCCATTGCTGTGGGAAAAAATTGCCCGTGGCCTGTCCGCCGGCCGGGTACAGTCCGTGGCTGTGGAGCTGGTGGTAGAGCGCGAACGTGAAATCCGCGCCTTTATTCCTGAAGAATTCTGGGAGTTGTACAGCGACACCCACAGCGGCGATGGCGAAGCACTGCGCCTGCAGGTGGCCAAACACAATGGTGAAGCGTTCCGGCCCAATAATGGTGACGACGCTGGTGCCCACAAGCAGGTATTGGAAAGCGCCGGCACCCTGACCATCAGCCAGCGTGAGCAGCGGCCCACCCGTTCCAAGCCGTCGGCGCCTTTTATTACCTCTACCCTGCAGCAGGCCGCGAGCACCCGCCTGGGCTTCGGGGTGAAAAAGACCATGATGATGGCGCAGCGGCTTTATGAAGCCGGCCACATTACCTACATGCGTACCGATTCCACCAACCTGAGTGCAGATGCCGTGGCGGCCTGCCGGGAGTGGATTGGCGAAAAACTGGGTGATAAGTACCTGCCTGATGCGCCGCTGTCCTACAGCAGCAAGGAAGGGGCCCAGGAAGCGCACGAAGCCATTCGTCCTTCGGATGTGCGGCGCACCTCTGATTCCCTGAAAGATATGGAACGCGACGCCCAGCGCCTGTACGAGCTGATTCGTCGACAGTTCATCGCCTGCCAGATGCCCCCGGCGGAATACCTGAGCTCCACCCTGACGGCCACCGGCAACGGTTACGAGCTGAAAGCGAAAGGGCGCATCATGAAGTTCGATGGCTGGACCCGCATTCAGCCGCCGGCTTCGCGCAAGGGCCAGGAAGACACCCTGTTGCCGGATGTGAAAGAAGGCGATGTTCTGTCTATCGATAACGTGGATGCCAACCAGCATTTCACCAAGCCGCCAGCCCGTTTTACCGAGGCGAGCCTGGTCAAGGAACTGGAAAAGCGTGGCATTGGCCGCCCGTCCACCTATGCGGCGATCATTTCCACCATTCAGGATCGCGGTTACGTGCGCCAGGACAGCCGTCGTTTTTATGCAGAAAAAATGGGTGACATCGTCACCGATCGTCTGGTGGAAAACTTCCCCAACCTGATGGATTACGGTTTCACTGCCAGCATGGAAGAAACCCTGGATGAAGTCGCCGAAGGGCATCGAAACTGGCAGGACGTGCTCAACGAATTCTACAAGGATTTCGTCAGCAAGCTGGATGCGGCCCAAGGTGAAGGGACGGGCAAACAGGCGGTGGGCGGTATGCGCGCCAACCTGCCTACTGATACCGACATAGAATGCCCCACCTGTGGCCGGCCGATGCAGATTCGCACCGGTTCCACCGGCGTGTTCCTGGGCTGCTCCGGTTACGGCCTGCCGCCGAAAGAGCGCTGCACCGCCACCTTGAATCTGCTGCCCGGTGAAGAAGCCGAAACGGTGAAAGCGGACGATGATGAAGAAGCGGAAATCAACGAACTACGCAGCAAGAAGCGGTGCCAGAAGTGTGGTACTGCCATGGAAAATTACCTGATCGACGAAAAGCGCAAGCTGCATATCTGCGGTAACAATCCAGATTGTGATGGCTATGTGGTCGAGAAGGGCGAATTCCGGATCAAGGGTTATGATGGCCCGGTGCTGGAATGTGAGAAATGCGCGCACGAGATGCAGTTGCGTACCGGCCGGTTTGGCAAGTTCTTCAAGTGCACCAATGATGAGTGCGGCAACACCCGCAAGCTGTTAAAAAGCGGCGAACCTGCACCGCCGCGGGCAGACCCCATCCCCATGCCGCATTTGCAGTGCCAGAAAGTGGATGACCATTATCTGTTGCGTGATGGAGCCTCCGGCCTGTTTTTGGCCGCCAGCAAGTTTCCGAAAAACCGCGAAACGCGCCCGCCGCTGATTGAAGAAATCCAGAGCGTGGCCAAGCAGCTGGATCCGAAGCACGCGTATCTGGCTGAGGCGCCTGCCGAAGACCCGGACGGCAACAAAGGCGTGCTGCGCTATAGTCGCAAGGCGAAAGAGCAGTACGTGATGAGCGAAATCGACGGCAAGGCCACCGGTTGGATGGCGTTCTATCGCGACGGCAAATGGGTCGAAGAACAGACCAAGAAAAAAGCCCCCGCGAAGAAGAAGGCCGCTGCCAAGAAAAAGGCAGCCAAGAAGAAAGCCCCGGCCAAAAAGGCTGCCGCCAAGAAGTAACCCAGCAAGCATCACGCTTCACGCATGCAGGCGACAGCCTGCGTGTCGCGTGGTGCGTGCAGCGGAGTGTTTTATGTCCAGAATGGTTCGAGACAACACCGTAAGCGGTTTGCGCGAGCGAATTTATTTTGCCAATGCCCTGTTACGCCAACTCATCCACGATCAAGCCGATGCCACGCCCACCGTGCGCCTGGCGCTACGCGGTGCGGTGGTGTTTCATCTTTATTCGGTGCTGGTGGGGCTGGCGCGACAATCCGGCAAGACCTTTCAGGTAGACGGTGCGGACAGCTTGTTCAGCCTGGCGGCGCTGGAGCAAGCTTTCCGTGATGCCGGGGTTGAAGCCCCGGAGATCGCTATTCTGGCCCGTGCCCGTGCCGACCGGGGGGATCTGATCGCCTGGCTGGATGGGGAAATGCAGACGGCACTGGGGGCCTCAGGCCTGGCCCGTCGCCCGGCGCCACCCAGCGAAGAAAATGCCCTCAACCTGATGGCCGAGGACCGCTACGCGCCTTTGGCCGAAGGGGATCTCCAGCGTCTTGCCGACAGCGTGACCCGGGTGGGCGAGCTGGTGGAGCATTGCATGGGCTACCTGGAAGAGTGGTGAAGGTCAAAGGTCAGGTGACAGTTGATAGTGGACAGTTGGCAGTGCGCGGCTGAGCACTTTTATTAGCTCCAATGTAAGAGGCCGCGCCCAGAGAAGGGGCGCGGCCTCTTACGTTGGAAACCAGAAGCATCGTAGGGGCGCGTAGCTGTCCACTATCAACTGCCAATTATCTTTTGGCCCCTTCTGGCATCGCTGTTTCTATCCAGATCGCTATCATGGTAAACATGCTGTTGCCCGCTTTACCGGCGCAGCCCCAGACATGTACACCGTGAGGAATGCGATGAACGCCCGTTTACTGCCCGCCGCTTTGTTAATGGCCTTGGCCACACCTGCCGTATTGGCCCAGACCCCGGAAGAAAAAGGCCTTGAGATCGCCCGGGAGGCGGATAGCCGTGGCGAAGGCTTTGGGGATTTTCAGGCCGACATGAAGATGGTGCTGATCAGCAAGAGCGGCCAGACCTCGGACCGGGAGCTGCGAGTGAAGACGCTGGAAGGCACCGGCGAGGAAGAGGGTGACAAGAGCCTGACTATCTTCGATACCCCCCGCGACGTGCGCGGCACGGCCATGCTCACGTTCAGCTACAAGACCCGTGATGATGACCAATGGCTGTACCTGCCTGCATTGCGCCGGGTAAAGACCATTGCCTCACGGAACAAATCCGGCCCCTTCATGGGCAGTGAATTCAGTTTTGAAGACATGCGCGGCCAGGAAGTGGAGAAGTACACCTACAAGTACCTGCGTGACGAAGCGTGTGGCGAACTGACCTGCTTCGTGGTGGAGCGCTATCCGCAGGATGAAAATTCCGGTTACACCCGGCAGGTTTCCTGGATTGACCAACAGGAATACCGGACCTGGAAAGTGGACTATTACGATCGCAAGGAAAGCTTGCTTAAGACGCTGACGGCCAGTGATTTCTCCCAGTACAAAGACAAATACTGGCAGCCGGGCAAGATGTCCATGGTCAATCACCAGACAGGGAAATCCACGGACCTGTTCTGGAGCAACTATCGCTATGACACGGGCCTGAGCGAATCGGATTTCAACAAGAACAGCCTGAAACGCGCCCGTTGATTTCGCCCGTTAAGAACATGAAAAACTGGCTGCTAACGGCATCGTTGCTGACGGTGCCTCTCATTTCCCCTGCGTGGGAGTTTCGCGGTGAAGTGGCGCTCGAAGGACGTTATTTTACCCAGGACTCTCCCTATCCCCAGGCGGATTATTCCACTAATGGTTCCGGCTATATCAAGCCGGAAGTTTTCCATGAGTGGAATAACCGCGATGACCTGTTCACCTTCATTCCCTATGTCCGGGTGGATGAGCATGACTCTGAGCGCACCCACTGGGACATCCGTGAGCTGTCCTGGATTCATGTGGGCAATGGCTGGGAATCCCGGGTGGGGATTCGCAAGGTGTTCTGGGGCGTCACCGAAGGCCGCCATCTGGTGGATATCATTAACCAGACCGACCAGGTGGATCAGGTGGATGGCGAGGAAAAGCTCGGCCAGCCCATGATTAATCTGTCCACGGTACGGGATTGGGGCATCGTCGATGTGTTCGTGCTGCCCGGTTTCCGTGAGCGCACCTACGCGGGTGAAGAGGGGCGTCCGCGTACACCGTTGCCGGTGTCCGATAACGCGCAGTACGAATCCTCGAAAGAAAACCAGCGGGTGGATTTTGCCATTCGCTACCAGCAGTACTTCGACAACGGGCTGGAGCTGGCGTTGTCACACTTCTCCGGCACCAGCCGTGACCCGTTGCTGGTTCCGGATTCCCTGACGTTGGCCGAGCTGCAGGCGCTGATTGCCAGCGGGCAATTGCCGTCGGGTAGCGACCCGGAATTTACCCCCTTGTACAACGTGATCGACCAGACCGGTCTGGAGTTGCAATACCTGAATAGCGGCTGGCTGTGGAAGCTGGAAGCGATCAGTCGGTCCGGGCAGGGCGAGCGTTTTAATGCCGTGGATGGTGGTTTTGAATTTACCCAGGTGGGGCTGTTCGATACGGCCACGGATCTGGGCTGGATTGTGGAATACATCTGGGAAGACCGGGAGGACAGTCTGGCGTCGCCGTTGGCCAGCGATGTGCTGCTGGGGACCCGTTTTACCTTCAATGACGTGGCCTCCACGGAGATCCTCGCCGGTATTATTTATGACACCCAAGACGAGGAAAAAGCCATCAGCCTGGAATCCAGCCGCCGTTTTGGCAACAGTCTAAAGGCCAGCCTTGAAGCGCGGTTCTATACCGATACCGGCAAGCCCCAAAGTGCCTCCGCGCTGTATCGCGATGTCCTGCGTAACGTCAACAGCAATCCTGGCCTGGGCCCGATTAGCCGGTCTGACTTCGTTCAGGCGGAGCTGGTGTATTACTTTTAGAGCAGTGCTTGACGCCGAAGGCCTGACGGGAACGATCGCCTTTCTTTCTTGACCCTCCTGGCAGCCAAACGTATGTTTGAAACGTATGTTTTGAACGCACAGGGCAGGCTATGGCACAGGCGGGCACAGTAGACCGGATTCTTGATACCGCAGAGGTATTGTTTGCCCAGAAGGGCTTCGCGGAAACCAGCCTGCGTGCGATTACCAGCAAGGCCGGGGTGAACCTGGCGGCGGTGAATTACCACTTTGGCTCCAAGGAAGCGCTGATTCAGGCTGTCTTTGAACGCTTTCTGACGCCTTTCAGCCTGGCGCTGGATGCCAAACTCGACGAAATGGAAGCTTCCGGGATTCCCGATACCCCCGAGAACGTGCTCGGCATCGTGTTTCGCCTGGCCCTGGGTACCCACCCGGATGACCCTCAACGCGCGGCGATCTTCTTTCGCCTTTCGGGTCAGGCCTACAGCCAGCCCCAAGGGCACCTGCGCGAATATCTCCATACTCACTACGGTGCCGTGTTCGCCCGATTGCAGCTCCATTTGCATCAGGCAGTGCCCGGGGTGCCGCCTATGGAGCTGTTCTGGCGTGTACAGTTCAGCCTCGGTGCGGTCATTTTCACTCTGTCGGGCATGCAATCGCTGCAAAGCATCAGCAAGGCCGATTTCAATATGGACGCGAGCACAGCGGATATCACCAAGCGCTTGCTGCCGTTTCTGGTCGGTGGCATTCAGGCGGAAGTGCCGGATCAGCCGTTGCAAACGGAACGCTAGACGCTGCAAAGACGTTGTTCGTTAGGTTTGGCAATAGTTCGCGCGTTGCAACGGCGAACTTTCAACTTGAAACTATCCCCATGGAACTGATTATCAACTTGTCTGAGCAATGGCTGGAGCTGCGTGGCACCCGGACCGAGCGCTTTGCGATCTCTTCAGCTGCTAACGGAGCTGGCGAAGCCATGGGTAGTGGTGCTACCCCCCGTGGTGACCATGTGGTTCGGGCCCGCTTTGGTGCCGGGTTACCGCCTGGGGCGGTATTGCTGGGCCGCAAGTTTTCCGGTGAAGTGTTCGACGCCGAGTTGGGCGCCCGTTTTCCCGAGCGTGACTGGGTGCTGAGTCGCATTCTCTGGCTTGGTGGTCTGGAACCGGGCCGGAATCTGGGCGGCGACGTGGATAGTTTTCGGCGCTTTATTTATATTCACGGCACACCGGACAGTGAGCCCATGGGCAGACCGGCCTCCCATGGCTGTATCCGGATGCGAAACGATGCGGTGATTCGCGTGTTTGACCAGGTGCCAGTAGGCACCCGGGTGACGATCACCGATTAATGTCTTCTGCCTACAAGGTTGCCATGTCTGCATCCGCCTCCCCGTTATTAATGCTCGACCTGGAAGGGCTCGAGGTCAGCGCCTCGGAAAAAGACATGCTGGCACACCCCGGTGCCGGTGGTCTGATTCTGTTTACCCGTAATTATGCCAATCGCGAACAGCTGGCTGAACTGGTGCGCCAGGTGCGGGCCGTACGCCCGGACATGTTGATCGCGGTGGACCAGGAAGGTGGGCGAGTGCAGCGCTTTCGCGACGGCTTTGTCCGCCTGCCGCCTATGGCCGCGCTGGGGCAGCGTTATGACCAGTCTCCCACAGAGGCGGTTCGTGAAGCGGCGCTGCTGGGGGAGCTGATGGCATCGGAGCTGACCGAGCTGGATATCGATATCAGTTTCGCGCCAGTGCTGGATCTGGACTACGGCAACAGCTCGGTGATTGGTGATCGTAGCTTCCATGGTGACGCAGATGCCATGATCGCCCTGGCTGGCGCCTTTATCGATGGCATGAGCGCCGCGGGCATGGCGGCCACGGGCAAGCATTTTCCCGGCCATGGCCATGTGGTTGCCGACTCGCACCTTGAATTACCGATAGACCCGCGCCCGCTGGCTGAGCTGGAGGCGGCAGACATGCGCCCCTTCATGGCGTTGGCGGCGAAGCTGGACGGCATCATGCCCGCCCATGTGATTTACAGTGCGGTGGAGCAGCAGACAGCCGGGTTCTCTCGCTTCTGGTTGCAGACACAGTTACGTGAGCGACTGGGCTTCCGCGGTGTGATTTTTTCTGATGATTTGTCCATGGCGGGTGCCCACGGTGTGGGCGGTTATCCGCAACGGGCGCAGGCGGCACTGGAGGCCGGTTGTGACATGGTGCTGGCCTGCAATTGCCGGGAAGGGGCCGAGCAGGTACTGGATTTCCTGCAGGCGAACCGGTTTCAGGGCCAGGTGCCGGCGGCAGGGCTGCGTGCCCGGCCACGCTTGCCCATGGTGGCGGAGCGCCGGGCCATTGCCACTGAGTTGGCCGCTGCACTGCGCGAGCAGGTTGCGGTATAAAACCGATTTTCACTGAATAGTAAAAGCGAAGGAAAAGATTAATGAATTGGGACTGGAATCAATTGCTGCAGTGGCCCACGGATCAGACGCCAATGGATATCTGGCTGACGCAGCTGTTTGTCATTGTACTGTGCACGGTGTCCGTCAACTTTATTCTGATGCGCAGTATCGATGTGGCAGAGCGGTTGATTGGTAAAACTGACACCCTGTGGGATGACGCCTTGCTGGAGGCGGCGCGTATCCCGGTTCGTCTGGTGTTCTGGGTGATCGGCTTGTCCGTGTCCATGGAGCTGCTGCAGGCGGTGTCCACCGAGAAAAACGCCCTGTTTGAGTTAGTACCCCAGGCGCGTCGTATCGCCTTTATTATCATCATCGCCATGTTCCTGAACCGGTTTGTTTCCTATACGGAAAAAAACCTGATTGATCCGGGCCGCATGCGCAAGCCGATGGATCGGTCCACGGCTGCTGCGGTTGCGAAACTGCTGCGGGTCTCGGTGATTATTACGTCATTGCTGATCATTTTGCAGACACTGGGCTATAGCATTTCCGGGGTGCTGGCCTTTGGCGGCATTGGTGGCATGGCGGTGGCCTTTGCGGCCAAGGATCTGCTGGCCAATTTCTTTGGCGGCATGATGGTCTATCTGGACAAACCGTTCCGGGTCGGGGATTGGGTGCGCTCTCCGGATCGCTCTATTGAAGGCAGTGTGGAAGATATCGGCTGGCGCCTGACCCGCATTCGTACTTTCGATCAGCGCCCGCTGTATATTCCCAATGCCATGTTTACCTCCATCGTGCTGGAAAACCCGTCGCGGATGTACAACCGTCGTATCAATGAAAAAGTCGGCATTCGCTATGATGACTGGCAAAAGATGCCCGGCATTGTGGCCGACGTGCGTGCCATGCTGATTGACCATGAAGACCTGGAAACGGAAAACCGTACCCTGATCGTGAACTTCGATAGCTACGGGGCCTCACACCTGGAATTCTTTATCTATACGTTCACCAAAACCACCCAATGGGTGCAGTACCATGAAATCAAACAGGACGTACTCATGAAGATCATGAGTATCGTCCATGAGCACGGTGCCGAGTTTGCGTTCCCCACGCGCACCTTGCACCTGGTCAGCCAGAATGATGATGCCCCGGCAACGGGCCTGGAAGACAACAATCCGGAGGACGCACAGCATGTCCAGCGCTGATACATTGCAACAGGAACTGATGCAGGTTCGTCGTAACGCCATCGAACTGCATTCCTCCGATCAGGTACAGGAAGCCATCGCCAAGCTGGCTTTTGAAGTGACCGAAGCCTGCTCCGGCAAGGTGCCGGTGTTCGTCACTATCATGAATGGCGGCATGATCTTCGCAGCGGAACTGGTCAAGCGTCTGGATTTTCCCCTGGAGATGGATTATCTCCACGCCAGCCGCTATCTGGGTGCCACCAGTGGTGGCGATGTGGAATGGATCGTGACGCCCAACGCCACCCTGGAAGGGCGCCACGTGGTGATCGTGGATGACATTCTTGATGTGGGGTCCACGTTGCTGTCGATCATCGAGGCTTGCAAAGCCCAGGGCGCGGCGTCGGTGAAAACCTGTGTGCTGGTGGATAAGCAGCACGATCGCAAGGCAAAACCCGGATTGAAAGCCGACTTTACCGCGCTGGAAGCAGACGATTATTACCTGTTTGGCATGGGCATGGATTACAAGGGCTTCTGGCGTAACGCGCCGGGCATCTACGCGGTAAAAGAGAGCGACCTCTGATGCTGGCGTTCATTGGTGGTACCGGCCTTACGCGCATGGACAACCTGCGCATCATCAATACCCACACGGTGGAAACCCGGTTTGGTGCTCCTTCCGCGCCCGTGGTGGAGGGGGCGCTGGATGGTCAGCGGGTGCTGTTTCTGGCCCGTCATGGTGATCCCCATGTGCTGTTGCCTCATCAGGTGAATTACCGCGCCAATTTGGCCGCACTGAAAGAGGCGGGTGCCACGGCGATTGTGGCAGCCAATGCGGTGGGTGGCATTACCGCCCAGGCGCCCACCGGTGCGCTGGTGTTACCGGACCAGATCATTGATTACACCTACGGCCGGGATATGACCTTGTTTGATGATCCGGATGAGCCGCTGGTGCATGTGGACTTCAGCTGGCCGTTTGATGTGACGTTGCGTAATGCTCTCAAAGCCCGGCTGGCAGCCACGGAGCTGAACTGGAGTGATGGCGGCTGCTACGGTGCAACGCAGGGGCCCCGGTTGGAAACGGCCGCGGAGATTGCTCGCCTGGAGCGTGATGGCTGCGATATCGTTGGCATGACCGGCATGCCTGAAGCGGTGCTGGCCCGGGAACTGGCATTGCCCTATGCCATGCTGTCCCTGGTGGTCAATCCGGCCGCCGGCAAGTCCACCCATGAAATTACCATGGCGGAAATCGAAGCCGTCATCCACGATGGCATGGCCAATGTGCGTCAACTGCTGGCGGACTTTGCTCGACACTATTCGCCGTCATAACCCCTATTCAGGCAACCGGTTTGTCAGGTTGCTTGCTGGCATAAGGAGCATGCATCGGTGACGTTGCTGATTATATTCGCCACCATTTCCATTGGCTTTTCTTTTGTGTGCTCCGTGCTGGAAGCGGCGCTGCTGTCCATTACCCCCAGCTTTATTGCCGGCCTGCGTGACAGTAACCCGAAGCTGTATACGAGCCTGCGCGCGTTCAAGGATGATATCGACAAGCCCCTGTCGGCGATTCTGACCTTGAACACCGTGGCGCATACGGTCGGCGCCACCGGTGTCGGCGCCCAGGTGGCGGTGGTGTTTGGTGAGGCCTGGCTGGGCGCGGCGTCGGGCATTATGACGCTGGCGATTCTGGTGTTCTCCGAGATCATCCCCAAAACCATCGGCGCGAAATACTGGCGTTCACTGGCACCGATGCTGCCGCCCACGCTCAAGGTAATCATGGTGTCGCTGCTGCCGTTTGTGTGGCTGTCCAAGCTGATAACCAGCCGTATCGGTGGCAACGAACATGATGTGGATGTGCGGGCGGAAATTCGCGCGTTGGCGGATATGGGCGAGGATCAGGGCGCGCTGGATGATGACGAGCATCGGGTGATCCACAACATCCTGCGTCTGCACGACATTCGTGTGGGTGCCATTATGACCCCGAGTACGGTTTGCCGGGTGGTCGAGCCGGGCCTGACTGTGAGTGAATTCAAGGAGCGGGAGAAGGGGCAGCCGTTTTCCCGTTACCCGGTGATGAGCGCCAGTGGTGAAGCAAAAGGCTATATCCATAAATCCGATTTGCTGGATAGTGGCCCGGACCAGACCATGCAGGCGTTGGCCCGCGAGGTGTCCATGGTGCATACCACGCTCAATATCGAAGACTTGTTTAGCGCCATGTTGACCCAACGTCAGCATATGGCAGTGGTTTATGATGACCACGGCACCTGGGTGGGCCTGATCACTCTGGAAGATATTCTGGAAAGCATCCTGGGCCGTGAAATCATGGATGAAACCGATAACGTGGCCGACCTGCGCCTGTATGCGCGCCAACGCTGGAACCGGCGGCTGAAAAAGCAGGACAAACCACAGTAAGGCATTGCGCAACGCGCGCCGAGAATGGAGGAGAGCATTATGACCGGCATTTACCAAGACAATAGTGAAACCATCGGTAATACCCCCCTGGTGAAGATCAACCGCATCAGTCAGGGCAATATTCTCGCCAAGATCGAATCCCGTAACCCGGCGGGCAGTGTGAAGTGCCGGATCGGCGCGTCCATGATCTGGGACGCAGAGAAGAGCGGCAAACTGAAGCCAGGCATGACGCTGGTGGAACCCACCAGTGGTAACACCGGCATTGCGTTGGCCTATGTGGCGGCCGCCCGGGGCTATGATCTGGTTCTGACCATGCCGGACTCCATGAGTCTGGAGCGCCGCAAGATCCTCAAGGCGCTGGGAGCCAAACTGGTGCTGACGCCCGGCCCGAAAGGCATGCCCGGTGCTATCGCCAAGGCAGAAGAGCTGGTGCAGGAAAACCCGGACAGCCACCTGATGCTGCAACAGTTCAATAACCCGGCTAACCCGGCGATCCACGAGAAGACCACGGGCCCGGAAATCTGGGACGCCACCGGCGGGGATATCGATGTACTGGTGAGCGGGGTTGGCACTGGTGGCACCATCACCGGCGTGGCCCGTTACATCAAAAACACTCAGGGCAAGGCGATTACCGCCGTGGCCGTAGAGCCCGATTCCTCGACCATGATTTCGGCGGCGCTGAAGGGCGAAGAGCCGACCCATGGCCCCCACAAGATTCAGGGCATTGGTGCCGGTTTTGTACCGAAGAACCTGGATATGTCAGTGGTGGATCGGGCTGAGCAGGTCAGCAACGAAGAGGCCATGGAGTGGGCCCACAAGTTGATGCAGGAAGAAGGCATTCTGGCCGGTATTTCCTGCGGGGCGGCCATGTGTGTAGCGGATCGTCTCAGCCAGCAGCCAGAATTCGCCGGCAAGACCATTGTGGTGGTGCTGCCGGATTCCGGGGAGCGTTACCTCAGCTCCCCCTTGTTTGCCGATACCTTCACTGAGCAAGAGCTCGGCCAGTAACACGGCCCGGCAGTATGGTGCTCAGTGGCACTAATCCCGCTGCTGAGCGCTGTACTGTCAGGGGCGGGCAGGGTATAACTGCACCATAAGCCCGTACACGGGCAGCTTCCGCCTTCAGGCGGACTATTGGGGGAACACCATGAAGAGCACCATGAAATACCTCGCAGTCATGCTCTGCGGTGCCACATTGCTCAGTGGTTGTTATTTTGAAGAAGATGACATCAGCAGCAGTGAGCGGCAGGAACAACTTCCTATCGTGCAGAATGATGCGCCACAGGGCACCCGCATAGTGCCAGGCGAGCAGGTCATGAGCAGCGGCCGCTACCGCAACGACATTCAGGTGGCCAATGGCGCTGCCGCGATCAAGGCAACCAGCGAACATTACGGCACCACCGCCGAAATTTCCGTTATTCAGTAATCGATGGCTGGCGTTACTGAATAACGCAAGCCGGATTCCGGGAAGACAAGCCATGTGCCTGGCGGCGAATGTCGCCGTTCATTAAGCTAATGTCTTCCGCGGAATATTTTTCTGCACGACTTCCCTTTTGTTCGCCTCATTGCGTTGTTACAGCCCGTGGCATTGCCGGGAGGGTTTGCGTCGTTATTAAGCGGCTTTGCAGTGTGTCTGCATTGTTAGCACTATAGTCTCTTTAAATTCCTTGTTTTACTTTTCAACGCTTCACTTCTCCTTCATGTGTCAGTAGCGCGTGAAATATTGACAGCTTTTTTGTTAAGCCCGATGGCGCGGCGGTGAATAACTGTCGTCGTGTAGTAAGACCGGGAACTCCCTTCATGACGGTCCTCTTTCTGCGAGCGCACAATCGCGTCATGCGATGTATACAGCGTGACTCGTTATGTCGATTTCAAATAACAATTCCTCGGGAGAAAGACTAATGAAGAACCTAGAGCGCCTGATAGGGCTGGGCTTGCTCACCGCGGCGTTGCTCGCCTGTGGCGGTGGCAGCAGTTCTGGCAGCGCGAGCCCTACCGCAAACACGGGCGGTGGTGGCTCGCCTTCCCCAGATGAAGAGACACCCAGTGCAGATGATCCTATGGCTCCGGCTCCAGCGCCTACGAGGGCATCTTTCGCTGGCCGCGAATATAGCTGTGACGGTGATGAGTGCCAGTTAGGCAAATTTGATGGCCCGTTTGCTGAACCGACCATTCGCTACAGCGATTCCAGTACTGGCGAGAATTTGAAGGTGGTTACCACCGAGGATAAATGCCTGGAAGACGCGGAAGGTTCGTTGCGCTGCAAGCCTGCCGCCGGGTCCATCGCCTTGTTACCGGATAACCGTTTGGTTTATTTCAATGCTCTGGAGGGTACAGAGAACGTTGAATTCTCTATCGTTGCAGAATTTGGTTTCGTCGCGGTTAATGATCAAACGCGAGTACTCAATTTCGGCCCCGCCGGTGCCAACGATGAAATCTCCTGGCAACGGCCCTCGCCTGTACGTGGTGGTGCCAATGTGGACGGAAACGACAGTGATACGTTGTTGCCGGGCGGTGAATTGAGCGACGCGGAGAGCACAGAAGGCAATGACGGCGCTCTATTCTGTGCCGATGTTATCCAGCTGGCGGATGGTCGAATCATGGCAGTGGGCGGCACGGATTATTACACTGAACCATCACTTGGGTCGGTCTTTCCCCAGGCCCGAGATGTGCTGGGCTCCATTGATACCGAAATTCCTTTGCCCAGTAATTTTGGTGAAATCAGCGTGCCCGACGATATTGGCGTCGTGGAGCTGGAAGGCCTCAAAGACGCTCGTATTTTCAATCCCGAGGACAACAGCTGGACCCAGACCGGTCACATGAACCATGGCCGCTGGTACCCCAGCATGGTGACCTTGCCCGATGGCGATGTTTTCGTGGCAAGCGGGGTGACCAAGCTACTCAAGCCAGTTTATACCGGTGCTTTGCTGGGTGGAGAAAGCGAAGGGCTGCGTGAATTGCTGCAGTCTGCCGATAATGTGCGCACCAGCGAAACCTATGATCTGGAAGCGGGGACCTGGTCCGAGAATGGGGACCGGCCGCTTGAGGGACTGGACAGCACCGCGGGTAAAGCGTTGCCGTTGTATCCCCGCCTGCATCTACTGCCTAACGGCAAGGTGTTCTATAACGCTGCCGGGCAGGCTTTTAACCCTTTTGGCCAGTCATACAATCAGGCCCAGTGGAACTTCGTATCGGTTTATGATCCGCAAGAGCAGCTCTGGACTGATCTTGGCTACGCGGGCTTGAATGTGCAGCTCGATGAACTCGGTCTGGAGCGCATTACCTCTGCACTGACTCTTACCAGCCCGAATCTGGTAGAGGACTTAATCGGGACAGGAGAGGGGCTGCTCACCAACTTGCTGGGTGACCCGCTTAGCAGTCTGGAGCAGGTCGAGAACCTGCTTGGCGATATTGCGGACCCGCAGGTGGCCAACCGTTTAATCGGCGCAGGTTTCCGTGGTTCAAGCTTCTCTATCATGATGCCGCTGCGCCAGGATGAAAGCGGCGCCTACAGCGAAGCACAATTCCTGACTGCCGGTGGCGTGCTCGGCGCAGTAGCCGCCTCCAGCCCGGGCAGTTACCTGGCCGTCCCCAATAGCCGTCTGGACACCGTGAATGTGGATGCCGATACCGAAACAGGAATGCGTTACTCCTCAGAGATTGTTGGTAATCTGAATGGTCCACGCTGGTTTTCCACCGGGGTATTGCTGCCTGATGGTTCGGTGATGGCATTTAACGGCGCCAACAGGGATGAGGTCGTCCTACCGGGGTCGGCGACGCCTGTACAAACCACCGAGCGGTATGATCCGCAAACCCGTGAGTGGACGGAAATGGCGACCTCATTGAACCCCCGAACCTATCACAATACCGCGTTACTGCTCCCTGATGGCCGTCTGTTGATCGGTGGTCACGCGCCAATTAACACCGCTTACTTATTCAGCCTTAACCTGGAAGAGCTGGGGCTGTCTCCGAATGATGGCCGTGATCCGTCCTTCGAAATATATAGCCCGCCGTATGTGTTCAAGGATCGCCCCGAAATCCAGCAGGCCCCTAGTGAAGTGGATCATGGTGACTCCATCGACATCGCCGTGGATGATGCGGCTGCAATCAATGAAGTGATGTTGGTGCGCCGTACCAGTCTCACGCATCTGGTTGATGGGGATCAGCGCAACGTGGTGCTCCCGCATACTGTTAGTGGCGGCAATGTGAGCGTACAAATTCCGGAAAATGCTGCGGTACTTCCGGCCGGTCATTACATGTTGTTTGTTAACCGTATCGCCAGCGATGGCTCCAACATGGTGGTGCCGTCCGTCTCTGCGCCGGTACAGGTGATGTTGCCTGAGGAAAGCCCGGGTTTGATGGCTCAACGCTAAGGAGTGATGAGGATGTCTTTATTTTCGTTTAATCCTTCGCGTGCGTTGGCCCGCTCGCTAGGCGCTGTGCTGGTGACGGTTCCGGCGTTGCTTCTGGCTCATGGGCCGGAGGCGAAGGCGGTCAAAGCACGTATGGATTCGCTGCCGGCTACGCTGAAAGGTATCAATGCTCAGGTGCAGACCACGGTGGCGCCACAGATTGTGGTTGCCAACGACAGTGCCCACACGCTGGACATTCTTGATGCACAAGGGAGAAGCTTCCTGCGAATCAACCAGCAGGGGGTGCAGGCGGATCTGGCCAGCCCTGCCTGGTACCGTAGCCAGACTGCCGCCCGTGGCGTGCCGCTTCCGAAAGGGGTGGCACAGGATGCAGAGCCACGCTGGGCGCTGGTGCACAAGAAACCCCACTGGGGCTGGTTTGATCCCAGGCTGCGCACCGACGACATCAAGGTGCCCCACCAGGTAGAGCATGACGGCAAGCCCGCGCGGTTGGCTGAATGGTCGGTGCCGGTGCGGTTTGATGGCGAGGCGTCAGCGCTGGCAGGTGCTTTTCGTTATGAACCCTTGCCGCCAGGCTCCTTTCATTCGCGTCTGACCTCGGATGCTACCCCCGTTGCCGGGGTTACCGTAGGCCTCTCTCCCGGTACCGTGCCGGCGGTGCACATCCACAATCAGAGCGGCAAGCCGGTGGTGGTGGCTGATGCCCAGGGAATGCCCCATTTACGTATTGGCCCTGGCGGCAGTTTCATGAACACGAACCGGAGTAATGGAGAGCCCCGGTGGGTGAAAGTGGCTGGCGGTTCACGCTACACCTGGACAGAACCTCGGGCGACCTTCGGGGCGCTACGAGCGCCGGCAGACGTGATTGAAGCGGGACAGCGTGCCCGAGTGGCAAGCTGGTCGTTACCGATCACGGTGGACGGCAAACCAGTGGCTGTAAAAGGCGTGGTGGACTGGTTGCCCGGAGAGCAAATCGCTGCCAGTGGCGGGCATCACTGACTTTATCGATCGGGGGGGGCTGTTTTGGTCGGGCAGGCCCCCGGATCGGTAGATACAGTCCAATCACTGCAAATCAGCTAAACCCATTAGGCAGAGCTGCAGGTGCAGCTCTGCGGCACCGATGGCACTAGCGGTGCATCCCCGTTATCCTTGCCGGCCGGATTCAGGCTGGTGGTTTCATGTCAGATAAAGCAGGGGCAGGCACAACCCAGGTAGATGTGGTGGTTATCGGTGCCGGCGCAGCCGGGCTGATGTGTGCGGCCACGGCGGCCTACCAGGGCCATCGGGTGCTGGTGCTGGACCATGCCAACAAGGCCGGCAAGAAGATTCTCATGTCCGGTGGCGGACGTTGCAATTTCACCAACCTGAATACCACACCGGAGCATTTTGTCTCCGCCAACCCGCATTTCTGCAAATCGGCTCTCAAGCGTTATACCCCTTGGCATTTCGTGGAGCTGGTGGAGCGTCACGGTATCGAGCACGTGGAAAAAGCGCCCGGGCAGCTATTCTGCGCGGATTCGGCCAAAGACATTCTCGGCATGCTGCTGACGGAATGTGAGTGGGCCGGAGCCGAGATCCGCCTGAAGACCGATATTCGACGCGTCAGACAAACAGAATCGGGCTTTTCGCTGAGCACCAGCGGGGGGACCGTCCAGTGTGCGAAGCTGGTGGTGGCCTGCGGTGGCCTATCGATTCCCACCATGGGGGCCAGCGGTTTTGGCTACCAACTGGCGGAACAATTCGGGTTAAACGTTCTGCCTACCCGTGCCGGCCTGGTACCGTTTACCCTGCAGCCTGATGACAAGGCCTGGCTGGCAGCCCTGTCAGGTATCAGCACGGACGTGGTGGCGCAAACCTCAGCGGCGTCCTTCGCCGAGCCCATGTTGATAACCCATCGTGGCCTGTCCGGGCCTGCCATGTTGCAGGTTTCCAGCTTCTGGACGCCGGGCCAGCCGGTGACCGTGGACTGGCTGCCCCAGGTGGCGGATCCGTTCGAGCAACTGGTGGAGGAGCGCCGGGCACACCCCAACCGTGGCCTGGAAAGATGGTTGCGCCAGTACTTCTCCCAGCGGCTGGCGGCTGCGCTGGCCGAGCAATTCGGCTGGCAAGGCAATCTCCAGCAGTTCAATAATGAACGGTTGGCCAGCGTTGCCGCGACGTTGAAAGGCTGGGCGTTCAAACCCTCTGGCACAGAAGGCTATCGCACCGCGGAAGTGACCCTGGGCGGGGTGGACACCGATGCGATTTCCTCAAAAACCTTTGAAGTCAAAACCGTACCGGGCCTGCATTTCATTGGCGAAGTGCTGGATGTAACCGGGCAGCTGGGGGGCTTTAATTTCCAGTGGGCCTGGGCCAATGGCTGGTGTACGGGGCTGGCGCTGTAAATCGCTGCCTTGGTGGACGATTGGATGAAGTGAACGGCATCCTGAAACGCTTGCCCCTCTGAGACCCCCTTTCTATGATGAAGGTTAATAAGTGCGCGGGCAGGTGGGGTGGTGGTGAGTGACACGGATAATGATGAGCTAATCGGGCAGATTTACGAAACCGCGCTTTCCCCCGGCGACTGGGTGGATCTGGTCGATACCATTACCAGCTGGACAGATATTCCCTCAGGCCCTCCGTCGGACTTGGTAAGCACCGATATCGATAGCCGCAGAACCCCAGCGGAAGTCGAAGTGCTGATCAATCATCTTGATCGTGCCGTACGTAGCAGTGCGTACATGCATGCGCTTGAGGATCGCACCCGTATCCTCAACGACATGTATAACCAGATGCCCTGGCCCATGCTGATGCTCGATGAGCGGATGGGGGTGCTCGAATGCAATCCGGTAGCGGAACAGGTGTTGTCCTGTGGGCCAGTGGAAATCCTGCCGGATCGCTCCTTGCAGTTCAGTGACCGGGAGCTGCGCCAGTCGTTGAAGCGTGTGATTTCACTGGAAACGGGGCGGGAAACACAGCTTCTCAACTCCCAGCAAGACTCGGTTTCCTTACTCTGCCTGCCAGTGAAAAAATCCGATGCGCCGGGCAGTATTTCTCAGGTACGAACCATCGTCTGGGTATTGGCCGGACAGAGCATGGTGACACCCTCGCCGGAGATGCTTCGGTCCGTCTTTCACATTACCCATGCAGAATCTCGTTTGCTGCACCTGCTTTGCAAAGTCGGCAATCTGAACCAGAGTGCCGAGCTACTCAATATCAGCGTGCACACGGCGCGTACTCAGCTCAAGTCCACCATGAGTAAACTCAACGCCAGCAGCCAAGTGCAATTGGTTAGCCAGGCCATGGGGCATGCCCTGGTGCAAGCCGCCCGGTTGCCGCAGGTGCAGGCTGAACGTGAATTTACACTGACGCTGCCCGACGGCCGGGTACTCAGCTGGTACGAGTATGGCGATCCGAATGGGCGCCCGGTGCTGACGCTGGATAACCTGGGCGCTGCGGTGCCCGATCATACGTTTTTTGATGGCTGGTACCGGGAAAAAGGCTTACGCATGATCATGATCGTGCGCCCGGGATATGGCATTTCTACCTACAAGAAAAATTTTGAATTCCGGGATTTTGGTGACGACATCCAGGCCCTCTGTCAGCACCTGAAAATCCAGCGCCCACCGATGGCCGCGTATTGTGGTGGTGGCCCCTATGCCCTGTGCGCAGCCGCCACGCATCCGGATCTTTTTGAGCGGTTGGGCATTCTTGCCAGCACTGTCCCCATCGAGCATTTCGAACTGGATAAACTGGACCGTTTACACAAGATGTTCCTCCGGCTTTTTCGTCGTGATCCACGTCTCTTTGTGTTGATGGGGCGGCTCGGGTTACGTGGTGTGCAGCACGCCCCGGAAAAATATTTTGCCAAGCTCGCCAAGTCGCTCTGTCAGCACGATCAGGAGGTTCTTGGCAATCCGGATTTACTGAGTCGCTTAATCAAGTGTATGCGGCGGAGCCATTTTCAGGGGGCAAAAATTCTTATCGATGAATACCTGCGTCTGCAGTTTCCCTGGAAAGTAGATCTGGGTGATATCGCCATTCCGGTGATGCATTGGCATGGTGAAGACGACCGTATTATCTCTATCGGCAGTGCTCGTGGTTTGGCGTCCGATATTCCCGGTGTAGCATTCCGCAGCTTTGCAGGATTGGGGCGTTTTATGATTTATGCGGTTTGGGAGGACTTCCTCAGCGAATTACTTGAATTGCCGGCGGACACTCAGAGCGGCTGACCGTCTGCTGGGGGAGGAGGCAAATGCTCAGACAATACCCGGGAATTTTGCCTTGAAGTCCTCGGGCACCGGCATCACGCCGTGGTTGTGGTGATCAAAGAAAACGAAGCCCTGTTTGGCTAGCACCACCAGTTGCCCGCTGGGTTGTTTGGTCACCCGGAAAATCAGGTCCGCCCCGTATTTGTTGAAATCCATCAGCCCCACTTCAAACTGCAAGTCGTCCTGCGCAAAGCTTTCAGCACGATAGCTGGCTACCAGATCGGTCACCACGATACGTTCCTGACTGTAATCAATATCGCAGAAAAACCGGTAGCGGGCCTCGGAAAGTAGCGAAATCATCTGATCATTGCCCACATGTTTGCCGGTATTCAGGTCGGTCATGCGCACGTTGATGGTGTGGGTGTAAAGAAACTGTTCAGGCAAATCCAGCGTAACGCGCGCCATGGGAGGCTCCGGTGGGGGGCAAGCGGTTATTTTAGCAAGTGCCAATGGCGCATGTGAAATGGCATTTTAATAAGTGGGCTTGCGGTGCCCAGGTGCGGGCCCGGTTGCTGGCGGCCCTGCAGGCGAATTGGCCCAACGGGAACGTGCTACGGTTCTGGCTCCTGCGAACAATAGTGCCAACACCTATGACTCAAGGAGGATCCCATGGCCAAATCCAGCTGGCGCCCGACACAGATTCCTGATCTCACCGGCAAGACCATACTGGTTACCGGAGCCAACAGCGGTATTGGCCTGGAAGCGGTGAAATTATTTGCCGCCAACGGTGCAGAGGTGATCATGGCATGCCGTAACACGGCCAAGGCGCAAGCAGCCGTGGAGCAGGTCAGGGGACTGACACCGAATGCCAGCTTGATTGTTATGCCGCTGGATCTGGCCGATCTGGCATCGATAACGGCGTTTGTTGTGGCACTGAAAGAGCGTATCAGCAAGCTGGATATTCTGCTCAACAACGCGGGCTTGATGGCGCCCCCGCTACAGCGCACCAAGGATGGTTTTGAAATACAGTTCGGTACCAATCATCTCGGCCACTTTGCGCTTACCGGCCCTTTGCTGGAACTGCTGGAAGCGGCGCCGGCTCCGCGCATCGTGCAGATCTCCAGCCTGGCGCACCGTAGCGGCAAGATCATGTGGGGAAATCTCAATGCCGAGAAGCGTTATTCCCGCTGGCCGTTCTATTGCCAGAGCAAGCTGGCTAACCTGGTTTTCGCCAAAGATCTGCACCGCCGTTTACGCAAGCGTGGTTCAAACATCCAGGTGATGGCTGCCCACCCTGGTTACTCGGCGACCCATCTGCAGGACACCATTCCCGGCGGCGGTCTGTTCAACAAGGTTATGGCTCAGCCAGCCGAGATGGGCTGCCTGCCGGGGGTGATGGCGGCCACCAGTGATGAGGTGGTCTCCGGAGGCTATTACGGACCGGATGGAAAAATTCTCGAGTTGCGAGGCTACCCGGCACCGGCCTTTGCCCGAAAAATCACGAATAATGAAACGCTTGCGCAACGGTTATGGGAGGAATCCGAACGCCTCACCGGTGTTCGCTACCTGAATGCATAAGTGCATTGAACAGGAAGTAACATAAGCCGTTATTATTGAAAGGTACGCCAGCAGGCGTGTGGCCAATGGTCTTTGAAAGGGGATAAAACGTGGGGGGATATGTCGATGGGTTGTTTCGGGCTGCGACGGTGGGGTTGGCTTTGTGGGGGGCATTGTGTGCACCGCACGCCATGGCTGTGGAATTTGCTTTGCAAGATGGCAGTGTGCTGACAACGGACGAGAGCAATTTCGTCATGGAAGATAATGCCGTCACCGGCCCGGTGACCATTACCAGACCCGATGGCATGGTGTCGAAAGGAGAGATGATAAAAGGTGGGTGGCAAGGTCCGGTGAAGATCTTTGTTCCTGCTACCGGGCTGCGATTTGTGGGCTTGTATGACAAAGGCGTGCAGCTCTCGATGTATTCGGAGCTGGAAGCAGATATAGCTATTGGGCGCTTCGATAAGGCGTTTGCGATTCGCGGTGAACGGCCATTCATGGGGCTCAGCTTTAAGGAAGCGGCCGAGCCTGCTGGTACAGCATACGTCGGTATTGAAAACGTGATTTATAATTCCCCTGCATACTTGGCGGGTTTCCAGTCGGGCGATCGAGTTCTGGATTATAACGGCAAGAAATATAGAGACATGGGCACTCTGGTCTCGGATATCCAGACTGTCCGTTTCGGTGACACGGTAACTTTTCGGCTGCAACGCAATGGTGAGCCACTAACGATAACCTTTGCGCCCCATATCATTCCCGCGGACCACGCCCTGGTGAAGAACGGGAAGCTCACGGCCTCGAAAACCCTCCTTTGGCAAGCCATTCAACGGTCGCCAACACAAAGTGGTTTGGCTGATTACATCAATGATGTGGCAGACCCGGCTTACCTGCCGAAGGCTAAGCTGCTCAGGGAAACGTTAAACAAGCAGGAAGCAGCGGCGTATGAACGTGCGATAAAAACCAACACGCTGGCAGGTTACATCGCTTATTCCTCCATCTATGACCTATCTGCTAACCGCAGAGAGGTTGACAGGCGCGTGCTCGGGATCCAGGAAAAAGCGGATGATCCGGTTGCCGTATACCGGGCGTATCGGCAAGCGTGTCGTGCCTGTGGTGATATTTTTCCGGGAAACTATGCCTTGTTGAACGTCGGGCCTGATGAGAGCGCGACGGTGGGCGCGCTATTGAAGCGGGAGAAGGCAGGCGCGAGTATGGGCGAGTTACAGAACATCATCGACAGCCATCCGTTCTTTCGTTATCCAGAACTGACCCCAGAGAATCGGGATTTGTTATTGTTCCTTGGCATGAGCGAAACATTGATTGTGGCACTGGAACGTGGAGCTCAACAGCGCAGTGTTGCAGCCCGTTCACCAGTGGCAGCGGGCCCATCATCCTCTGTTCAGAGCACCCTAACCGACACGGCAGTGGAGTGCACCAAGCTAGCCGTTGCCCTGGAAGGCTGCGACCGGTTGGGCTCTTTTTCTGCCATGGGGTGCCGCGCTGTGGTGAGAAAAAAATTCCAGTGTCCGGGTATGTAGAGAGTACCGGTCTTAAAATCTGCTTGTACCACAACAGCAAACGAACCGGTGGCCTGCATGCCATTTGAAAAAGACAGCAAGGACAACACAAGACATGACAGATATCCCATTGGCGAAGGCTTTAAAGCGTGCTGCACAGGAGCCGTCGCAACGGCCAGCTTTTTACCGGGCTCTGATGGAGGCGGATGTATTTGTGATCGGTCATACGGACCAGCCTGACCTGAACGCGCAGGGCCACCTCACCATTCCTGCCGGGGCCAATGTGTCACTGGTAAATTGGGAAAAGGCCGATGGAAGCCCCGTGATTCCGTTTTTTACCCATCTGGAAGCGCTGCAACTGGCCATCGATGCCGAGACGTCTTACCTGTCACTGCCTGCCCGCAGCCTGTTTGAACTGACGCGTGGGGCTACACTGTTCCTCAATCCGAAATCGGATCACGGCAAGGAATTTGTTCCTCACGAAATTGATGCCCTGCTGGATACCGGCATGAACCAGAAAGCCGACACCCGGGTGGTGGAGAAAGAAACGCGGGTGATGCTTGGCCAACCAGCAGAGTATCCCACGGCCATGGTGGAGGCCTTGCAGCAGCTTCTGCCTGACCACCCTGGTGTGACAGCCGCCTATCTATGCCTGATGCATGATCCTGAAATGTCGCAGAAGCCGACGTTGGTGGTGGGATTTGAAGGGCTGGATCTGGAGGTTGCCATGTCTGAGGCAGGATCTGTGGTTGTGGATACCGCTCCATCCGGCCAAGCGGTTGATTTCGTGGTCGTCAATGGAACGGGTATTGGCGAGTACATGAAAAAGAGTGGGGCGTTTTATGAAAAAGGTTGAGCAATAATCAGTGATGTATGAAGAGGGAGGGCACTGGTTTGGGTAGGGTGTCTGCTCCTTAGAGCAGGCTCTGACACCGAGCGCGACACCCCGTCGTGCAGAAGTTGGCACCGCGTCTGTATAACCAGACACAGGGACGGGTCCTTACAGCCCTACGATAGCCTCGTGCTCCTTCCCCCCCTTTTTGTGACATACGACACCTTGATGGTGAAAAGCGCAATGATGAAAATCCGTTTCCTTCATGTGACCCGAATTGCCACTGTTGGCCGCTCCTTCTGACTCGTTTTGCAACCCTTTCTTCTGAGGTTGATTGCTAGGATCCCCATGGCTCGGCGTTGCCGATTCATGAAAAGCAATAAACCTTTCGATGGAGAAAAGGGAAAATGATAAGAGCTTCAATTATTACGTCACTGGCATTGGGGTTGATGGCCTGTGGTGGTGATTCCAGCAGTAATGGCGTTGCTGATGGGACAGAGACTGTTCCAAATCCAACTGATATAAATACCTGTTTCTGGACAGGGCCTTACATCAAGGAAATTCCTGCCCGGAATTTTGCTTATCCGGATACGGGGGCCGCGTATTGGAGTGCACAATACACGTTGCCGGAAGGGGCCACGTTAAAGCTGAAGGGCGACTTCCCCTACGCGCGATACATTTCGTTTAACAGCTACCGTTCCGATGGTACGCCAGCCCACGCCATTAGTGATAATGCGATTGTGCCTAATGCGGGCGCAATTAATCCCTTTGCCGGCGGAGCTGAGCGCCAGTCTGAGTTTCGTGGCTATGAGCTGGAAGTGGCTGCCGGTGAAGCGCCGGAAAGCGAAGCGGCCAATACGCTCTACGACTACGCGGAAGACGGCGATAGCACCTTGCTTTACCGCGTTTATGTGCCGGATGAGGGAAAGGACCTGGCTGGAGGAGTCAAGCTTCCCGAGGTCGAGGTGACTCTGGCAGACGGTAGCACCGTATCCGGTGAAGCCGCATGTGACGCAGTGGAGTCCAGCTCGGATAATATTACCGTTCCCCGTGTTCCTGCGGATGTTTACGCTGCAGCAAGTGAGAACAACCCGGCAAATGATCCTCCGGTATGGCGTGCAGCCTATAACTTTGCCCACTCTCTGGCCTGTTCCTTTTACGGTAGCTGCAACACGGATCCGGAGCGTGAGGTTTCCTGGTTTGCGAACTTGGACAACCAGTATATTTCCACTCATGTAGTGGTCAAGTGTTTTAGGCCACCGTCTTTTGAGCTTTCCAGTAGGCCTGTTCTGCCACATTCGGCGGCAATCCGCCGTTGTGTTTATGAGGCCG
>NZ_PBSH01000032.1 GCF_002726155.1 Alcanivorax sp.
GCGTTCCTGGACCTTGGGCGGCGAAGCCTTTACCCGGGAAACCTTCGAGCGCATGCAGAGCGTGCTAAAGCCTGAACGTATCCTTAATGGTTACGGCCCTACGGAAACCGTGGTCACGCCGATGCTATGGGCCGCCTACGAAGGCGACACCCTGACCAGCGCCTATGCCCCCATCGGTACCGCCGTGGGGCCGCGAAAACTGTATGTGTTGGATCAGGATCTTAACCGGGTGCCGGTTGGCGTCGCGGGGGAGCTGTATATCGGCAACGAAGTGGGCCTGGCCCGTGGCTACCATCAGCGCCCGGATCTGACGGCGGAGCGTTTCTTGCCTGACCCGTTCGGTGAGCCGGGCGAGCGCATGTACCGTACCGGGGACCTGGTGAAGTACCGAGACGATGGGGTGATGGAATACCTGGGCCGGGTGGATCAGCAGGTCAAAATTCGCGGTTTCCGCATTGAGCTGGGCGAAATTGAAAGCCAGCTGCTGGGCCATGAACAGATCCGTGAGGCCGCCGTGGTGGCGCAGCCATCGCCGACGGGGGATCGCTTGGTAGCCTACATCGTCGCACGCCCCTCTGTAGGAGCGGCGCTTGAGCCGCGAACCGAGCGTAGCGAGGCCCCATCGCTGAACGTTACCGCTATCCTCGATGACTTATCCCAATCCTTACCCGACTATATGGTGCCCAGCCAGTTGATCACGTTGGAAGCCATGCCGCTGACCCCGGCAGGAAAAGTCGATCGCAAGGCGTTGCCGGCCCCGCAGTGGCAAACCGCCAGCGAAGGGGATGCGCCACAGACGGACAATGAACAGACGCTGGCGGCGATTTGGCAACAACTTCTGGGGCGTGAAACCGTCAGCCGCGATGATAATTTCTTTGCGTTGGGCGGCGACTCCATTCTTGCCTTGCAGGTGGTCAGCCGTGCCCGCCAGCAAGGTCTGGCGCTAACCCCGAAAGAGCTGTTCGAGCAGCCGGTGTTGAAAGAGCTGGCGGTGCAGGCAGTGAGTGCCCAGGCGTCGGTGATTGCTCAACAGCCCTTGCAGGGCGCGCTACCCCTGTTGCCCATTCAGCAGCATTTCTTCTCCCTGAATCCGCCCAGCCCCAGTCACTGGAATCAGCACCTGTGGCTGGCGCTGGATGCTCCCATGGAACGGCCGGCGCTGGAGGCGACCCTGCAGGCCTTGTATCAACAGCATGACGCCCTGCGATTGCAATTTACCCGTGAGCAGAACGGGTGGGCGCAAACCTGTTTGCCGGCGGATCCACCGAGCCATGAATTATTGTGGTGGCGGCAGACTCCGGATGATGCGGCGGTATCCGCATTGTGTGAACAGACCCAGCAAAGCCTGAACATCGAAGCAGGGGAGCTGTTCCGTGTGCTTTACGTGCAAACGCCGCAGCAGCCGGATCGGTTGCTGCTGGTGATTCATCACCTGGCGGTGGATGGGGTGTCCTGGCGTATTCTGCTGGACGATTTGCTCAGTGCTTATGGGCAGGCACTGGCAGGCCAGGCGATAACCTTGCCGGAACGTACCCACAATCTGGGCGACTGGCATCAGGCATTGCTGCAATGGTTGCAGAAAAACGGCGATGAGCGCTTGCCGTTCTGGCAGGCCCAGCAACCGGACAAGACATCTGCTGCCTTGCCTGCTTACGCCGAAAAGCAAAGTGCTACCTTGTCGCTGGACAAGGAGGATACCCGCCGGCTGCTACAGGATGCGCCAACCAAGCTAGGCGTTAGCGTGCCGGCGCTCTTGCTGACTGCGCTCGCTCGCACCTTGAAGCCCTCATCTGTAGGAGCGGCGCTTGAGCCGCGAACCCGCTCACGAGAAAAGTCTCTGGATGCGATTCGCGGCTCAAGCGCCGCTCCTACAGGAAATTTGCCCCTGGTTATCAATCTGGAAGGGCACGGCCGGGAAACCCGCCTGGCGTCGGGCATGGACCTGAGCCGGACGCTGGGTTGGTTTACCAGCCTGTATCCGGTATCGCTGCCGTTCTCTGACGACCCGCGCCAGAACCTGTTTGCGGTATCGCAGCAATTACAGCAAACCGAACCGGATGGTGGTGTGGGCTATGGCGCGTTGCGTTTTCTTGCTGACAGTGCCCTGAACGACAGCCCGGATGCGCCGGTCACGTTCAACTACCTGGGGCAGTACCACGATGATGCCTTGATTCAGGGCTTTACGCCGTTGCGCGGCGGCGGCACGGCACAAGCAGGCGACAATCCCATGGCGTCTCCCCTGGCGATTAACGGTCAGGTGGTCGGCGGGCAGCTGGAGCTGGTCTGGGATTTTGCGTCCAGTGTGTATGACGAGCAGCAGATTGCCCATTGGTGTGGCCGTTACCGTCAGGCCTTGCAGGCATTGTTGGCTCTGGCGGATGCGCCCCGTGAAGCCTGCGCCGATCCGGCACTGGTGACGCGCCTGAACCGGACCGGGGATCTGCCTGTGCTGTGGTGCCCGCATCCGGTGACGGGACGCACCACCGGCTATCAGGCCCTGGCCGCCAGCCTGGAAGGGCAGTGGCAGGTACGGGGCCTGCAATCGCGCAGTTTCCTGGAGCCTGGCTGGTTTGATCCGTCACTGAATGAAATGGCCGAACGCTATTACCGCACGGTACGTCAGCAGCAGCCGGAAGGGCCGTACTACTTGCTGGGCTGGTCGCTGGGGGGCGCCTTGTCCATGGAACTGGCCCATCGGCTGGAGCAGGCCGGTGAAACCGTGGCCTTTGTGGGGCTGCTGGATACCTATGTGCCGGGCCACGAAGTGGCGGAAGACCAGTGGTCATCGCCGCAGGCGCAGCAGACGTTACGGGAACATCTGGGCATGCTGCTGACCTCGGCGTCGTCCATGGCGCTGGATGATTGCATTGCGCGTCTGCGTGACAGCAAACCGGCGCAGTGGCCGCAGAGATTTACGCAGTGGCTGGCCACACAGCCGATTGACCCGGCGCTGGCCGACAGTGCTGCGCAGTTATTGCATGCCTGGGCGGTGGAGCAACATTTGCGGGATCTGTGTTGGGGCTATCAGCTGCCAGCGTTGCAGGCCCCGGTACACAGTTGGTGGGCCAGTGAGCCGGCGGGCCGTGCCCGGACTCTTGAGAACGGGCTGGGCGAGTGCGTTGAATTCGCCCACAGCGAGGCCGTGGCGGCGGACCATTTGACGATTGTGCGTGAGCCCTCCTTCTTGCAGGGCCTGCCCGCCTTGCTCGGTCGCACAAAAACTCGCGACTCATTGACTGAAATGCCCGGCTGATCATTATTTTTGTGCACTAGTCGTAAGCTTCGTAATCTGTATAATGCAGTTGCGAATCATTCCTATTACTGTAGCTTTTACGATTGTTAGGAGAACGACCATGGGGAATCGGACCGAGAGCGGGCTGATCCGGGGGCTGAAGTGGAGCCGCAATCCGCTGGCGCTGGCGGTAGCCGCGACAATGGCGGCGTCACCTGTCTGGGCAGAAGAGCAGCAGGACGCTGATGAATTGCAGACTATCGAGGTGAATGCCGAGCAGTCAGACGACGTGTACGGCGGCGATGACTTTGGTTATGTGGGCCAGCGAAGCCTGACGGCGACTAAGACGGATACGCCAGTGAAAGAAACGCCCCGTGCGGTTTCGATTGTTACTCGTGAACAAATGGATGACCGAGCCTCTGTCAGCATCGCTGATGCGCTGCAATATACTCCTAGCATCCAGGCCAACTTCTACGGTGAAGATAACAAACAGGACTGGTTTGTTATCCGCGGTTTCAAACAGGCCAATAACGGTTTGTACCGTGATGGAACCCGGGTTTATTCCTACGGTTTCTACAGCTGGCAGCTGGATCCTTTTGCCCAGGAACGTGTAGAAATTATGCGCGGCCCGGCTTCTGTTCTGTATGGGCAGACCCCTCCGGGCGGCGTGATTAACGTCATCAGCAAGCGCCCTCAGGATTATTCCTTTGGTTCCGTGACAGCAGAATACGGCAGCTATGATCGCAAACAGCTGTCGGTGGATGTGGGCGGTGCTCCGTCGGAAGATGTGTCCTGGCGTGTTGTTGCGCTTGGCCGTGAAAACGGCACCCAAGTGGATGATCTGGAAGCCGAGCGCACCATGCTGGCACCGTCCCTGAAGCTGGGCTTGGGTGACCGGACCGAGCTGACTTTGCTGGCGTCCTATCAGAAAGATGATTCCGACCCGTACCTGCAGTTCCTGCCCTCCAGCGGCACGATTTCGCCGAACCCTAATGGCAAGATCGACGATGACGTTGCCATCGGTAATCTGGATTACGAGCAGTTTGAACGTACCCAGGTGTCTTTCGGTTATCAGTTGGATCATGCATTTAATGACTCGACCACTTTCCAACAGAGCGCGCGTTACCAGCAGATCGACATTGATCTGAAGCAGATGTACTCCCTGGGCTATCTCCCGGGCAGTGGTGATTCACAGGTGATTCGTGGTCTCAGTGATGAAGACGGTGATGCTTACGGCATTAACCTGGATAACCGTTTGATTCATACGTGGTCGATCAACAATGTGGAGCATACGTTGTTGGCAGGCATTGATTACCAAAGTTTGCACATCGACGGTAAGAGCTTTGGCAACCCGCTGATGGGTTACGAAGCAGCGCCGGGTGTCTTCGCGCCGGCGACGCTGAATCCGTTTGATCCGCAGTACCGAAATGCAGATGAGTTGACGCCTGTTTCCTGTAATTTCTCCACCTTTGTGTGTACAGAAGTGACCAGCCGTCAGCGAACCACCATTGATGCTTATCAAGTCGGTGGCTACCTGCAAGACCAGATGAAGTTCGATAACAATCTGGTGCTGACTGTGGGCGCCCGTTTTGACCGGGCCAGTAGCGATATCGAAAACAAATCCACCGGCGTTGAGCAGAATATCGACAACGACAAGTGGACAGCCAACGCCGGCCTGGCCTGGTTGCTTAACGACAACCTGACTGCGTATACCAGCTACTCGCAGTTTTTCCAGCCGATTCTGCAACTGGACCAGAATGGCGACGCGGCCAAGCCGCAAGAGGGCGACCAGATCGAAGTGGGTATGAAGTTCCAGCCGGAAGGCATTGATGGTTACCTTAACGCGGCGGCGTTTAAAATTACTCAGGAGAATCTGGCCTCAGGGGCAACTGGTACACCCGCGTTCCAGCAAATCGGTGAAGTGGAAAGTGAAGGGATCGAGCTGGAAGCGGTTGCCAATATCACCCCGAGCTTTAGCCTGCTGGCCAACGCTACCTGGATGGATCCGGAAATCGTTTCCGATAGCACGCCGGCTGAAGAAGGTAATCGTCCGGTGAATATCGCGGATACCCTGTATTCGGCCTGGGCCAAGTACACCTTCCTGGGTGGCCCCTTGAACGGCTTCGCGATTGGTTCCGGTGTACGGTATGTCAGTGATACCTACGGTGATAACACCGAGACCCTGAAAGTGCCGTCCTATACGGTCTGGGATGCCACTGTCAGCTACCGTTACAAGGACTTCAAGTTCCAGGTGGCGGCCAAGAACCTGGAAGACAAGCAGTACGTTGCCACTTGTGACTACTACTGCTGGTACGGCGATCGCCGCAATGTCATTGGTAGCGTGACCTATGCCTGGTAATGGCAATCACCAATCCATTCCGCTGCCCACCGGGCAGCGGCTGGATGTGTTCGAACAGGCGCTGGCCCCGCAGTGGCGGTGCCAGTGGGATGATCAGGATCTGCTAACGGTGGAACTGACCGACGGCATTGCCCGTGTGGTGCAGTGTTGCCAGGAATCGACGCAGCTTCTGCGTGCCGCCTGGGCGTTCTTTGTCTCGCGGCCTGAGATAAAAACTCTGCAGTTTGAGAGCGGCTTTAACGCTGTCTTCATGATTCAGGAAGAGAATCAAACAGCACGGCTGGAACGCGACATGTTCTGGCAGCTGCCCGGTGACTGGCTAATGCAGGGTGATCCCTTGCCGTACCCGGTCACCATGATCATGGATGAATCCGGCCGGCGTCACCCACGACGCCGCGCCAAGCCGGCGGGGGAAGTGTACCGCCGTTTTGATACCGGTATTCAGGCGTGGGTGTCTCTGCGCACGCTGGATATTGAGGAAGACCTGCACCGTTTCATGCGCTGGCAGAACAGCGAGCGTGTAGCCGCCTTCTGGGAACAGAGCGGCACACTGGAGGAGCATCGCAGCTATCTGGAAAGCCAGGCGAAGGATCCGCGAGTACTCAACCTGATCGGTTGCATTGATGACGAGCCGTTCGCGTATTTTGAAGCATACTGGACAAAGGAAGATCGCATCGCTCCCTATTACGATGCACAGGATTTTGACCGCGGGATTCACATGCTGGTGGGCGAAGACCATCACCGTGGCCCGCACAAGGTAAAGGCATGGCTGAATGCGCTCTGCCATTACCTGTTTCTCGATGATTGCCGCACTACGCGGATCGTGTCCGAGCCCCGTTCGGATAACGACAGGATGATTCAACACCTTCAAGCCAGGCGATTTGCCAAGCCAAAGGAGTTTGATTTTCCGCACAAGCGCGCAGCCCTGATGGTGCTGCATCGTGATGCTTTTTTTGAGCGTTGCGAGCTGAGCTGAAAATCACGGTTCGGATTTTTCACGCTGAACCGCCATGGCGCGCTGCCCACCACTATCCGGCAGCAGGTGGCTGGCATGTCGGTAATTCTCGATGTGTCGGTGTATGGATAACCCGGAAGCCGTTCGGCTTCCGCCACATTGAGGACATATCCCATGAGCGTTCATTCTCAGGAATACGATGTCGTTGGTATTGGTTTTGGCCCGGCGAACCTGGCCATTGCCATTGCGCTGGATGAGCAGAAAGACCTGGATGGCCTGCGTTACTGCTTCCTGGAAAAACAACCCCGCTTTGAATGGCACGGCGGCATGTTGCTGGAAGGCACTCGCATGCAGGTGTCATTTCTGAAAGATCTGGCGACCCTGCGCAATCCCGCCAGCCGTTTCACCTTTGTTAATTATTTGCACGACAACAATCGTCTCGATTCGTTTATCAACATGGGCACGTTCTTTCCTACCCGTGTGGAATATAACGATTACATGCGCTGGTCCGCCGATCAGTTTAAAGAGCATGTGCACTATGGCCAGGAAGTGATCTCCATTGAGCCGGTGGAGCAGGGTGGCGAAGTGGAATGGGTGCGTGTGCGTTCGCGCAATGCTGACGGTAGCGAGCAAGAGATTTTTACTCGAAATCTGGTGATCGGCATCGGTGGCTACCCGAAAATTCCGGCGGTGTTCGCAGGCAAGATGGGTGACAACATGGTTCACTCATCGCGCTATAAACATGAATATGAGCGTTTTGGTCGCCACGAAACGCCGCGTATTGCGGTGATTGGTGCAGGCCAGAGCGCCGCTGAAATATATCTGGATCTGATGGACCAGTACCCGGATGGCAAGATGGATTTGGTCAGCCGAAGCCGGGCCCTGCACCCGGCCGACGACAGCGCTTTTGTGAACGAAATCTTCGATCCATCGTTCACGGATACTATCTACGCCCGGCCGGAATCCGAGCGGCAGGATTTTCTCAAGCGTTTCAGTCAGACCAATTATGCGGTAGTAGATTTGGCGGAAATTGAGCAGATCTACGAGCGCCTTTACCTGCAGAAAGTGACCGGCAAGGTGCAGCACCGATTCCTGTCCAACCGCGATATCGTTGGTGTACAGAATGATGGTACCCGGGTGCTGTTGACCCTGCGCAACAAGGACACCGGCGTGGAACAGACCGAAGTCTACGACGGGGTGGTGCTGGCCACCGGTTATAACCGCAATGGGCATGAGCAGTTGCTGTCGCCAATGGCGGACTGGATGTCCGAGAAAGGGGTGGAGCGCTGCTACCGATTGCCCATGGCTGCAGGCTGCCATGCCAATGTGTTCCTGCAGGGATGTTGTGAAGAAACCCATGGCCTCAGCGACACCCTGTTGTCGATCCTGGCGGTGCGCTCCCAGGAAGTGGTGGATGCGTTGATAGAACGGCAGAGCCGGCCGCTCGAAACGGCCTGCGCAAGCTGATGATTCCTGCTCTGGCCCCCTTGTTTCAAGGGGGCTTCTCTTCCTATGGCCACTGGCTACGCTTGGCCGAGCCGAACGATACGGCTATCCCGTTGAGTGATCTGTTTGATGCACAACGGTTACGGCAGTCGTTGTATCAATTTCGTCCTGACTTGAAGGGAGAAGATGAGCGGGCGCTGCTCTCTATCTGGAGTAAATACTATTTCTTGCGGCTGTTGCCGCCGGTGCTTGCGGCCAACCTGATCCTGCAACGTGAATTGCCTTTGTCAGTGGACGTCCTGGCGGTCGAGGTGGATGCGCAGGGGTTGCCGGGTGTCTTTGTGTTGCCGGATGACGGACAACAACTTGTGGCATCCGCGCATCCGCTGTCCCGTTTCGAGGCAATAATACGGGATAACCTGCAGCCAGTTATCACTGCCTGGCGGCAGGCATTGGGGCTGTCACCCCGGGTACTGTGGAGTAATGCCAGCCGTTATATCCACTGGTTCACGGGAGAGTTGAAAGGGGCTGGTTTGCCGGAGATGTTGTGGGCGCCGGGGCTGGCATTACTTGATCAGCCCACCTTTGAAAACGGTGACAAAAACCCCTTGTTCGGGGCCTACCAGGACAGGATGAACGCCAACACCGGTACCGTGATCACCGTGCGTCGTACCTGTTGTATTCGTTTTCGTTTGCCGGAGACGGCGTTGTGTGAAGACTGCCCACGGCTGTGCCGCAAGGGCATGGCAGCATAGCCCGCTAACGGGGCAGGGCAATCCAGCTCAGCACGCCTTGCTGCCGTTCGCGCCAGCGAAAAGGAATGGTGGCGCCAATCTTCCAGTCTGGCGACAAGGTTTTCAGCAGGGTCAGAGAGCGTGTGTCCCGGCGCTCCGCGTCATGGAAATAAAAGCGTTTTCCGGTGATCGGGTAGAGCGCCTTGAACAGGCTTTCCTTGGCGGAAAAAATCAGCGTGATGCGATTGGCGCGCTGAATATCCGATAACCCTTCCAGCTGTTCCCGTTCTTCATGGGTCAGCAACTCCCGGCATAGACGGGCTGCCCGTTCTGCGCTGAGCCATTGCTCTGTGTCCAACCCTACGGTCAGCCAGTGGCGTGCGTCGGCGACCATCACTTCAGCAATGCCCTGGCTATGGGTAATGCTGCCCAGGCTGCCTGCGGGCCATTGTGGTGCCCGGTCGGGTCCCAGGGCCGGGATGCCCTTAATGCCCAGCATTGCCAGCGCTTCGCGGGCACACCATCGACCTGCCAGGTATTCGCTGCGGCGTTTGGCCACCGCCGTACTCAGGGTGGGCGGCAGGGGGATGTCTGCCTGGGCAAAGCTGTCGTCGCAGAGACGCTCAGGGGCATAGTGACAGCCCACGCGCACCAGTCCGGTGGCGAGCTCTTCGCGGTGCAGGTGAGTCAGGCATGCGGGGCGATGGAATAATGACATGATCAACAGATTTCCCGGTTGTCGGTACTATATCAGAGGTGTTAGTCGGAGGCCCCAGTCGCCGCACAATTTGATCCTCACCGCAATGCGACAACTGCTACACTAGGCATGCGCTGGCCGTGCGTTGTCAGTGTTTCCTTGCCACTTCTCTTTGCCACAGGCTGCTCCCGTGACTGATGCTTCTTTTGCTTCCCTGCCGCTGTCTGCGGAACTGCTCGCCAACCTGAGTACCCTGGGTTACGCCACCATGACGCCGGTGCAGGCGCAAAGCCTGCCATTTGTGCTCAAAGGGCATGACGTGATTGCCCAGGCCAGCACCGGCAGTGGCAAGACGGCGGCTTTCGGTCTTGGCCTGCTGCATCCATTGAATCCACGCTATTACGGTTGCCAGGCGTTGGTGTTGTGCCCCACCCGAGAGCTGGCCGATCAAGTGGCCGGGGAAATTCGCCGACTGGCCCGCGGTCCCGGCAATATCAAGGTGCTGACCTTGTGTGGTGGGCAACCCATCGGCCCGCAGATTGGTTCGCTGGAACATGGCGCCCAGATCGTGGTGGGCACGCCGGGACGTGTACTCAAGCATTTGAGCAAGGGTACGCTGAGTCTGGAAGGGCTGAATACCCTGGTGCTGGATGAAGCGGATCGCATGCTTGATATGGGGTTCTACGACAGCATTGCCGAGGTGATCCGGCAGACGCCATCACGTCGCCAGACCCTGTTGTTTTCGGCTACCTATCCGGCAGGGATCAAGCAGCTGGCGGAAACCTTCATGAACAACCCCCAGCATGTAGAAGTGGAAGCGCTCCACGATAATAGCCAGATCGAACAGCGCTACTACGAGGTAGAACCTGCTGAACGGGAAGAGGCGGTGGCCCGTGCTATTGCCTGTTTCCGGCCGGTGTCCTGCGTGGTGTTCTGCGTGACCAAAAAACAATGCCAGGACGTGGTGAACCAGCTTTGCCGGCAGGGGATGTCAGCGATGGTGCTCAACAGTGACCTTGAGCAGCGTGAGCGCGATGAGGTACTGACACTGTTTGCCAATCGCAGCCTGTCGGTGCTGGTGGCCACGGATGTGGCAGCGCGGGGCCTGGATATCGATAACCTGGATATGGTCATCAATGCGGAACTCTCCCATGAGCCGCAGACCCATATTCATCGTGTCGGCCGCACTGGCCGTGCCGGTGAAAAAGGGTTGGCCATCAACCTGGTGGCGCCGCGCGAATCCCGCCGTGCCATGGCCATTGAAGAATTGCAGGGCGCGCCTCTGAACTGGCACCCGGTGAGCAGCCTCAAACCCCGTGAAGGTGACACCTTACAGCCTCCGACAATTACGTTGTGCATCGGCGCTGGCCGCAAGGACAAACTTCGCCCTGGCGATATTCTGGGTGCGCTGACCGGTGATGCGGGTATTGCCGGCAACAAGGTGGGCAAGATTACTGTCACGGATTATCAAGCCTATGTAGCTATTGATCGTGACAGCGCTGACCTGGCGCTGGAGCGATTATTGAAAGGCAAAATCAAAGGCAAAAACCGGCGCGTTAAAAAGCTATAGCTTTCCCCGTGGCCGGAAATTCTTTCCGGCCACACGTCTTCTATTTTCGCGGCTCACCGTTACCCGGAAACACATAACGTCCATAGGGGAGTTAAATCCAGAGTGCAGCTAGAGTGCAGAGGAGGCTTCGGTCGTTGCTATGGGGGGTATCTGCACTGAGCCTGCCAAGCTACCCCCAAAAGTGCCCCCTGTCTTTTTCGGGTAGAGGAGGGTTCTTTCATTGCTATAGGTCTGCCTGACGGGATGGTCTTGAGTGTATAGGGGGTTAAGAGTGAAGACAGATACGGTAGAGAGAAAATTGGTGGGCCCACCAGGACTTGAACCTGGGACCAATCGATTATGAGTCGACTGCTCTAACCAACTGAGCTATAGGCCCGGAAGCGTTGTCCGGCGCTGAATCTTTGACGCCAGACGTGCCGCGCGTGTTATGCGGGCACGGATTATAACGTGTATTTGATTCCGGGAAAGGCTGTTTGTTTTTGTTTTGCTTGCCGGGCTGCGAAGCAGCCCGGTAGCGTCGGGCGTTCTTTACAGGTCGCCGTCCAGGAAGCTGCGCAGGTGTTCGCTGCGGCTCGGGTGGCGCAGTTTGCGCAGCGCCTTGGCTTCTATCTGACGGATACGCTCACGGGTTACGTCGAACTGTTTGCCCACTTCCTCAAGGGTGTGGTCAGTGTTCATGTCGATGCCGAAGCGCATGCGCAGGACTTTGGCTTCACGGGCGGTCAGGTTGGCCAGCACATCACGGGTGGCTTCTTCCAGGCCCAGTGAGGTGGCAGAGTCCACTGGCGATTCCATGTTGCCGTCTTCGATAAAGTCGCCGAGGCTGGAATCTTCATCGTCACCGATGGGGGTTTCCATGGAGATCGGCTCTTTGGCGATCTTCAGTACCTTGCGGACTTTGTCTTCCGGCATTTCCAGACGGACGCCCAGCTCTTCCGGGGTCGGTTCGCGGCCCATTTCCTGCAGCATCTGACGTTGTACCCGGTTGATCTTGTTGATGGTCTCTATCATGTGTACCGGGATACGGATGGTGCGCGCCTGGTCGGCGATGGAACGGGTGATTGCCTGACGAATCCACCAGGTCGCATAGGTGGAGAACTTGTAACCACGGCGGTATTCGAACTTGTCCACGGCTTTCATCAGGCCGATGTTGCCTTCCTGAATCAGGTCGAGGAATTGCAGGCCACGGTTGGTGTATTTCTTGGCGATGGAAATAACCAGACGCAGGTTGGCTTCCACCATTTCTTTCTTGGCGCGACGGGCTTTTGCTTCACCGATGGAAATGCGACGGTTGATTTCCTTGATGTCGCCCACGGGCAGGCCAATGATGTCTTCAATGGTGCCGATCTTACGTTGGGCACGTTGAACATCTTCTTTGACTGCGCCGAGTTTGTCGGCGATGGCTTTGCCTTTTTTGGTTTTCAGCTGGCCATCGATCCAGTCCATGTTGGTTTCGTTGCCAGGGAATACCTTGATGAAATCCTTGCGATCCATGCCGCCGCGGCGAATGGTGGCGGACATGATCTGACGCTCGAATTTACGCACCAGGTCCAGGTTGTCGCGGGCACCGACGAGCATGCCGTCGAAAATGCGCGGCACCAGTTTGAACAGGGTGAAGTGTTCGGCCAGGGCTTCCAGAGCCTTGGCACTGGAGGCGTGATCGCGACCGTTGCGCTTGAGTGAGCGCTCGGCTTTTTCGTGCAGTTTTTTCAGCGTTTCGAAACGCTCTGCCGCCAGGACAGGATCCAGGCCGCCTTCATCTTCTTCTTCATCGTCGTCGCCGTCTTTGTCGTCAGAGCCTTCTTCCTTGGCTTTTTCTTTGGCCTTGGCTTTTTCTTCCGCCGCTTTCTTGGCTTTTTCGGCGAAAGCAGGATCCCGGTTGACGTTGGTTGCCGCAGCGCCATCGTCGTTGGGATCCAGGTAACCGGCAATGATGTCGGTTAGCTTGCGTTCTTCGTTTTCCACGCGAGCGTATTCGTCAATCACCATGTCGACGGCGCCGGGCCAGAAGGCGAGGGCGTGCAGGACTTCACGGGTGCCTTCTTCGATACGCTTGGCAATTTCGATTTCGCCTTCGCGGGTCAGCAGCTCCACGGTACCCATTTCGCGCATGTACATGCGCACCGGGTCGGTGGTGCGGCCGGGTTCGTTTTCTACGGAGGCGAGCACGGCAGCGGCTTCTTCAGCGGCGACTTCGTCGGTGCTGTCGGCGCTTTCATCGATCGTCAACTGATCGGCATCGGCGGCTTTTTCCACCACGGTGATGCCCATGTCGTTGATCATCTGAATGATGTCTTCCACTTGATCGGTGTCGGTAATGGAATCCGGCAAGTGGTCATTCACTTCGGCGTAGGTAAGGTAGCCCTGTTCCTTACCCAGTGCGATCAACTGCTTCAGCTGAGATTGTTGCTGCTGCTTTTGAGTCGTCATGCAATAAAGCCCGTAACGTCGTGCTGGAAGCTTGCGCTGGCCAGCGTGATGGTGGCGTGGGAAAACGGCGTATTATACCGGGATGTGGGGGCTACGGCCAGTCAATGCAACCCCGGGGGTCTGGTACGGACCGGGTTAGTCGAAGGGTTTGCGGGCGTGCTGGCGCGCTTCGGCCAGGGCTTTATGCAGCGCTTGCCAGTGTGCCGGGTCGGGCATGCCGGCCTGTTCCACTTCCAGCAAGGCCGCTTCCAGCCGGGTGACTTCCAGCTGTGACAGGGCATCCAGCCATAGCCGGGTGGCCATTTCTTCGGCCATGGGCGGCTTGAGGCTGGCCTTGAGCAGGCGAGACAGGGTTTCGCCCTGCTCCAGCGCCATCAGGGCGCCCAGCAGCGCGGCGGCGCTGTGGTTCTGTCGGCACAGGCCGGCTACCTGTACCAGCAGGTCGATATGCGGCAGCGGGAGCGTGTCGATGCCCTCGGGCAGGGGGTGTTGGTCAATCAGTGAAGGGTAATCCAGCAGCACCAGCACCAGACGCTCAGCCAGGGTGAGCGGGCCTTTGCGGCCGCTGTTCTGGCGCGGGTTGGGGCGTGTGCGATTGGGGTTGCCGCCGTTGAAGCCGGCATTGCCCTGGTTGCCGTCGTCCGCAAAGCCGAAGTCTTCCGGGTAGGGCATGCCAGGGTCGTCCTCCGCCGGCGGATAGCCTGCATCTTCGTAGCCGTACGCGGTGGCCTCCTGGCTGGGCTCGGAGGGTGCCGGTGGCGTGGCCGGGCGGGGCGCTGCCGGGGCCGGTTTGAGCTGGATCAGCGATTCCTTGTCCAGCCGGGTAAGGCGGCTGAGTTCTTCGGTGAGCAGGGCGCGGTAAACCGGGCCGGCGGGTTTATCCAGGTAGGGCAGGGCGAGCCGGGCCAGCCGGGCGCGGCCGTCCACCGTGTCCAGGTCGAGCCCTTCGGACAGGTGCCGGAACAGGTAAGTGGACAGGGTGTCGGCTTTGTCAGTAAGTGCTCGCAACGCCTCCGGGCCTTGCTGACGTACGAGTGTGTCCGGGTCCTCGCCGTCTGGAAGGAACAGAAAGCGCACTTGCTTGCCGTCATCCAGAGCTGGCAGCAGTGATTCGAGAGCTCGCCAAGCGGCGCGGACGCCGGCCTTGTCGCCATCGAAACAGAGGATCACTTCGTTGACCTGGCGAAACAGTTTGCGGGCGTGATCTTCGGTGGTGGCGGTGCCCAGGGTGGCGACCACGTTGGGCACGCCATGCTGGGTCAGGGCGATCACGTCCATGTAGCCTTCCACCACATAGAGTCGGTCACTGCGGTCGCGGCTCTGACGCCATTCCCACAGGCCGTAGAGCTCCTGGCCCTTGTGGAAGACCGGTGTTTCCGGGCTGTTCAGGTATTTCGGTTTGCCGTCACCCAGCACCCGGCCGCCAAAGCCGATGGTGCGCCCGCGGCTGTCGCGAATGGGGAAGATGATGCGATCGCGGAATTTGTCGTAGGTGCGGCCGGTGTCGTCCTTGCGCACCAGCAAGCCGCCGGTGAGTGCGTGTTCCAGGCTACTTTCGGTGAGCGACAGGCCGTTGATCAAATTGTCATAGCCGGGTGGGGCAAAACCAAGTGCGAACGTTTTTGCAATTTGGCCGCTTAATCCCCGATTTTTAAGGTAGTTCACCGCTTTTTGGCGCTCGGGTGCCTGGCGGAGCTGTTGTGCGTAGAACTTTTCGGCACGGCTGAGCAGATCGTAAAGCGATTGCAGGCGGTCTTTTTTTTGTCGATCTGCGGCGGTTTCCGGGCGGGATTCGGGCACTTCCATGCCGGCCCGGCTAGCCAGTTGCTTGACCGCCTCGGGGAAACTCAGGTGCTCGTATTCCATCAGGAAGCCCACCGCATTGCCGGAGGCGCCGCAGCCGAAGCAATAATAAAATTGCTTGTCTGGGGCTACGGTAAAGGAGGGGGTTTTTTCCTGGTGGAAGGGGCAGCAGGCGCTGTAGTTGCGGCCAGTTTTTTTCAGGGGCACGCGGGAATCAATCAGCTCTACCAGGTCGGTGCGGGCCAACAGATCTTGTGTGAAATTTTCCGGAATGCGTGCCATGGAACTGATTCTGCCAGAACGGTGGGCCATTCAAACAGAAAGGATGTGATGGCGGTAGGGTTCAGGCAGGGAAAATGCAGGGTTCAGGCTTTCGCAATGCCGTCGGGCATTGCGCTACAAAGTGTCCTGTTACTGTGGTACAAGATTGAAAGGCTTCATTCGCAAGGGATGCGTAGTGATGCGGCGGATGTGGCAGTGAAAAGACGATAATACATCGATGCGGGAACAGACCCATGGCAGAGGGAAGTGCGGTGGCGGTGCAGGCATACCTGCAGCTGAACGGGTTGGACTGGAAACTGCTGGAAGATGGTTCGCTGGTGCCACTGGCCCCGGGTGAAAGCCGTCAGCCTGGTGTGCCGGTTCTGGACCCGCCTGAAACCACAGACCAAGCGGATCTGCCCTCTTCTTCCTCCAGCCAGTCGTCCCTTGCCACGTTTTTTTCCAATATCACCCGTGAGGGCCGTGTCGACATCCCCGAGTCCGGCTACACCACCCGTGGGCTGGTTGATGTGGGCGATTCAGACCGCCAGACACCCAATGGGCCGCCGCCGGATTTGTTGCCGAATGATGCGGCTATTGGCATCCGTATCGACGATGGCGGCGACGGCTACATCAACCAATTTGAACAGTCTGCCGTGGACCTGGTGGGGACGTCCTCGGGGATCGCTGACGACACCACGGTCGATGTGGTGGTGATCGACTCCTTGGGCAATACGTTGACGTTCCAGGCGATTGTGCAGAATGACCAGTTTACGGTGGTTGATGCGGATCTCAGTTCGCTGGAAGAAGGGCCACTGGTGGCGGTGGCCACCTACGCCGACCCCTACGGCAATCGTGTGACCGGTGGTGACAATAGCATCAAGGATACCCTGGCCTCCGGCCAGGATATCGATGCCGATACCGGCGCCGATGATGTGGTGAATGCGGTGGAAGCCGTGGGCAACACGCTGTCCGGCAGCTTTGCCAATGTGCAGGCTGGTGCGGATGTGGAGGTGACAGTCAGCGGCGCCGGGAACGGCGATCTGGTTTTTACCACCACGCTGGATGCCAACGGCAACTGGTCCATCCCCGATGTGGATCTGGACGTGTTCGATGATGGCACCCTGACCCTGAGCGCCAGTACCGTTGACCAGGCCGGTAACCCGGCATCCATTACTGATACCGTTGAAATGGACACCCTTGCCACGGTGACGGCTGTCTTCATTGATCCGCAGCAGCCAGACGGAGTGGCGGGTTATCTGAATCAGGTGGAAGGCGACAGCGCCAGCGTTTCAGGAACGGTGACCGGCGTGGAGGATGGCCAGACTGTCACCGTGGTCATCAGCGATGGTAACGGCGGTTCGCTGACGTTTGATGCCCTGGTAAGCGGCGGCATCTGGCAGGTGGATAATCAGGACCTGTCCACCCTGCAGCCCGGGCAGCTGACGCTGGACGCCATCGTGCAGGATCAGGCCGGTAACCGGGCCACTGCCTCTGACACCATTCTTTATGATCCCATTGCCGAGATTCCGGCACCCATTACGTCCAGCGCTGGCCGTATTCTCAACGCGGCGGAAGTGTCGGGTGTGGATTTTTCCGGCACCGTGAACGATGTGGAAAGCGGTCGGGATGTGGCGATTACCATCACTGACAACCAGGGTATGGAGGTAACGGGCACCGTCCAGGTGGATGCCAGCGGTAACTGGTCCCTGGTTGGTGCAGACGTCAGTGGGCTTGCGGATGGTCTTTTGCAATTTTCGGTTACCACCACCGATATCGCCGGCAATGAGGCGACCCGCGACACCCTGTTTTTCAAGGACACGCAAAATAATCTGACCGCCGAGTTTGTGGACCAGCAAACCCCGGATGGTGTGGGCGGTTATTACAACGCCGCGGAAGTGGCCAATCTGGTCACGCTGCAGGGCACCGCGGATGCCATCTTCAACGGGCGCCCGGTCACAGTGACGGTCACCGATAGTGCCGGCAATACCGTAACGGTGCCGGGAGTCACTATTTCCGGTGGCACCTGGCAGGCCACGGGGGTGGACCTGTCCTCTCTGGTGCCAGGCGATATTACTCTCACTGCGGCTACCCAGGATCTCTCCGGCAACCCGGCCTTTGCCGTGGATGATTTCATTTATGATCCCAACGCCGCCATCAATGATGATCTGACCGGTCCGGCACTGGATGACGGCACCTTTAACAAGGCTGAAATCGATGCCGGGGTCACGCTGACCGGCACGGTCACGGATATCGAACCGGGCCGTGAGCTGGCGCTGACCATCGATGATGGGCAGGGCGGGCTTTTTACCGATACGGTGACGATTGCCGCCGATGGAAGCTGGACGTTGAGCAATGCGGACCTGTCCGCGCTGGCGGACGGCACCCTGACTGTCACCCTCACAGGCACAGACATTGCCGGTAACCCGGCCGCCCAAAGTACGGATTTTCTGAAAGACACCCTGGCCAGTGGTGTCACCATTACCGCAGTGACCGGCACGGATGCGGTGGTGAACGCGGTGGAAGCGGTGGACAACACCCTGTCCGGCACCTTTGCCGATGTGCAGGCCGGTGCGACGGTCGAGGTGACGGTGAGCGGGGCCGGCAATCCGGATCTGGTGTTCCAGACCACCCTGGATGCCAGCGGTAACTGGTCCGTGGCCGACGTGGATCTGGATGTGTTCGATGACGGCACCCTGACCCTGACGGCTACCACGGTGGATCAGGCGGGTAACCCGGCGGCCATTACCGATACCGTTGAACTGGATACCCAGGCGGCAATTACCGCGGTGTTTATTGATCCGCAGCAGCCGGATGGAATTGACGGTTACCTGAATGCGGTTGAGGGCGCGGCGGCCAGTTTTTCCGGCACGGTAACCGGGGTGGAAAATGGCCAGCTGGTGACGGTGACCGTGACCGATCAGGCTGGCGTGTCGCTGACCTTCGGGGCGACGGCGAACGGCGGTACCTGGCAGGTTGCCGACCAGGACCTGTCCAGCCTGCAGCCCGGGGAGTTAACCCTGAACGCCAGCGTGGAGGATCAGGCGGGTAATCCGGCGAGTGCGTCCGACACCATTATTTATGACCCCATCGCCGAAATTCCGGCACCGATTACGGCCGATGCCGGTCGCATTTTGAATGCCGCCGAAGTGGGCGCAGTGGACTTTTCCGGCACCGTCAACGACGTGGAAGTGGGCCGTGAATTGAGTATCACCGTGACCGACAAGAACGGCGTACCTGTTTCTGGCACGGCGGTGGTCGACGCCAGTGGCAACTGGGCGTTGAACGATGTGGACGTGTCCGGCCTGGCGGATGGAGTGCTGGATTTTTCGGTGACCACCACGGATATCGCCGGCAACGAAGTGACCCGCGATACCCTTTTCTACAAGGATACCCAGAATAAGCTGACCGCAGAATTTGTGGATCAACAAACACCGGATGGCGTGGGCGGCTATTACAACTCGGCGGAAGTGGCCAATCTGGTTACCCTGCAGGGCACCGCCGATGCGATCCTGAACGGCCGCGATGTGACCGTGACGGTGCGCGACAGCCAGGGCAATGAAGTCTCTGTCGCCGGTGTCACCATTTCCGGTGGCACCTGGCAGGCTACGGATGTGGATCTTTCCTCATTGGTGCCCGGTGACATTTCGCTTATCGCCACCTCGGAAGATGCGTCCGGCAACCCTGCCTTTGCCAGCGATGACTTTATTTACGATCCGGTTGCCGAGATTCCGGCACCGATTACCTCCAACGCCGGCCGTATTCTGAATGCCGCCGAAGTGGGCGCGGTGGATTTTTCCGGCACCGTCAACGACGTGGAAAGCGGCCGGGATGTGTTCATTACCATCAGTGACGGCCAGGGCGGTGAAGTGACCGCCACGGTACAGATTGATGCCAGTGGTAATTGGTCACTGGGCGGCGCGGATGTCAGCGGGCTGGCCGACGGCGTGTTGAATTTTTCGGTGTCCACCACGGATATTGCCGGTAATGAAGCCGTTCGTGATACACAGTTCTTGAAAGATACGGTCAATGACCTGACCGCAGAATTTGTCGATCAGCAAACCCCGGACGGGGTCGGCGGGTATTACAACAAGGTGGAAGCGGACGGTGGCGTCACTCTACGCGGGGACGCCACCAACATTGTCGACGGTGCCGCCATCACCGTGACGGTACGCGATAGCGAAGGCAATGAAGTGTCAGTGCCGGGCGTAACGGCCTCGGGGGGCACCTGGGAGGCCACGAATGTGGACCTGACCTCCCTGGTGCCCGGCGAGATCACACTGACCGCCTCCTCGGTGGACATTTCCGGTAACCCGGCGTTTGCGGCCGATACCTTCATCTACGACCCCAATGCCACTATCAATGATGATGTCACCGGCCCGGCACTGGATGATGACACCTTCAACAAGGTGGAGATTGCGGCGGGCGTTACGCTCACGGGCACGGTCACGGATATCGAACCGGACCGTGACCTGGCGATTAGCATTGATGACGGACAGGGCGGATTGTTTACCGACACGGTGACGATTGCCGCCGATGGCAGTTGGACGTTGAGCAATGCGGAACTGTCCACACTGGCGGACGGAACCCTGACCGTCACCCTCACAGGCACAGACATCGCCGGTAACCCGGCCACCGAAACCACCACTGTTCTCAAAGATACCCTGGCCACCGGCATCAGCATCACCGCTGACACCGGGGCGGATGCCGTGCTCAACAATGACGAAGCTCCGGATACCGTTCTGTCCGGCTCCTTCGCGGATGTGCAGGCCGGGGCCACCGTGGACATTACCGTCAGTGACGGAGTGAACCCGGACCAGAGCTACCAGGCCACCCTGGATGCCAGCGGCAACTGGTCGGTACCCAATGCGGACCTGAGTGGGTTCAATGACGGCGACCTGACTCTCACCGCACAAACCGTGGACCAGGCGGGCAACCCGGCGTCGATAACCGACACGGTGCTCAAGGACACCAGCGCGGACATCACCGCCCTGTACGATGATCCGCAACAGCCGGAGAACATCGCCGGTTATCTGAATGCGGTGGAAGGGCAGAGCGCCAGTTTTGGCGGCACGGTCACCGGTATTGAAGATGGTCAACCGGTCGCGATTACGATTACTGATATTAACAATGCGACGCAGACGTTCAGCGCCACAGTGAGCGGCGGCGCCTGGCAAGTGAATGGCGCAAACCTGTCGTCGCTGGCCCAGGGGGCGTTGTTGCTGAGCGTGGTGGCGGAAGATGCCGCGGGCAACGAGGCCACGGCAACCGACAGTATTGTTTATGATCCGGTGGCGCAGCTGGTGGCGGATATCGCCGCCGATGCAGGCAGCACCGTCAATGCGGCGGAAGTGGGTGATGTCGATTTCAGTGGGTCCGTGGTTGACGTGGAAAGCGGCCGGGACGTGACCATTACGCTGTCCGATAGCGGCGGCAACAGTGTGGACGGCACCGCTACCATCGCGGCTGACGGTACCTGGTTGCTGGCGGATGTGGATCTGACTGGGTTGAACGACGGCCCCATCACCCTGCAAGCAAATACCACGGACGAAGCCGGTAATCCGGCGGTCCAGACCGCGTCGTTTGTGAAAGATACCCAGGCTCAGCTCACCGCCGAATTTGTGGATGAGCAGGTGCCGGATGGAGTGGGCGGTTACTACAACGCCAGCGAATTCCCCACCGTAACCCTGCAAGGCACGGCGCCGCAGGTGGAAGATGGCCAGACGGTAACCGTTACCGTGGAGGACGCCTTCGGCAATGTGGTGAATGTGCCGGGCGTGACGGTAAGCGGTGAGCTCTGGCAGGCACCGGATGTGGACCTGTCCTCCCTGCAGCAGGGCGATATTACCCTGACCGCCACCGTGACGGACCAGGCCGGTAACACCGCCACGGCAACCGATACGTTCATCTACGACCCGGTGGCCGTGATCAACAATGATCTGGCCAGCCCGGCGTTGGATGACGGGGTGCTGAATGCCGCCGAAGTGGCGGCCGGTGTGTCCTTCACTGGCACGGTGACGGATATCGAATCCGGTCGCACGCTGGACGTACTGATCACCGATCAGGGGGGCGGCACATTCACGGACACCGTGACCATTGCCGCGGATGGTAGCTGGTCGCTGGACAATGCGGACCTCAGTGGCCTGTCCGACGGCACCCTGACCATGACGCTGACCGGCACCGATATTGCCGGCAACGAAGCCGAGCAGACCTTTACCTTCGACAAGGACACCCTGGCCACGCTCACCGCCCGCTTTGAAGATGCCCAGGTGTTCGAAGGCTTTACCGGCATCCTCAACGATGCGGAAGACAACGCCACGGTGCTTTCCGGCACCGTGAACAACGTGGAGGTGGGGGATACCGTTTTCCTCACGGTGACCGACGCCAATAACCTCAGCCTGGATTTTCAGGCTACGGTGCAGCCCGGTGGCACCTGGTCCACCACGGAAGACCTGAGTAGCTTGGCGCCCGGCACCCTGACCCTGAATGCCACTACCACGGATGACGCCGGCAACCCGGCCAGTGCCAGCGCCACCATTGAGCACGACCCCAATGCCACGATCACCGTGACCTCGCTGGATCAGGGCGATGTGATCAACGCCCAGGAAGCGCCGGCCACGGTGGTGAATGGCACGGTGGTCGACGTGGAAGCGGGGCGCACCATTCAGGTGGAAATCACCGATGGGGTGAGCACGGTCACCACCACAGCAGTGGTGCAGAGTGATCTGTCCTGGGCAGCGGACCCGGCCGACCTGAGTAGCTTGGCGGATGGTCCTCTCACCATTGATGTGAGTGTGTTTGACCAGGCCGGTAACGAAGCGACGAATAGCTATGCAGCCAGCAAGGATGCCACTGCAGAAATCACCGTCATGTTTGAAGATGACTTCATTAATGATGGCTTCGGTGGCTACCTCAATGCAGACGAAGACGACATTACCACCGTGTCCGGTGTGGTCACCGATGTGGAGGACGGCCAGACCGTTCAGATCACCCTCACCGATAGTATTGGCGCAACCATGACCGGCACCGCCGACGTGGCCGGTGGCGCCTGGTCGCTGGCGGACGTGGATTTGTCTGGCCTGGCCGAAGGCCCGCTGACCGTGGATGTATCGGTACAGGATAGCGCTGGCAACGTGGCCACTGCCTCCGACGATATTATTCACGACACCCTGGCCGCCATCGACGACACCGTGAACGTGTCAGCGGGCATGGTGATCAATGCGGCTGAAGCCACCAGTGTCTCCCTGTCAGGGAACACGACGGATATCGAAGCCGGGCGCCCGTTGGCGGTGGAAGTCTTCGATGGCACCGACACGCTTACTTTCAATACCACCGTGGCCTCGGATGGCAGCTGGACCCTGAGTAATCTGGACCTGTCTTCGCTGGACGATGGCACCCTGACCGTGACCCTGAGTAGCGATGACAGGGCGGGGAACGCGGACACCGCCATCGATACCGTAGACAAGGACACTCAGGCCCAGGTCACCGTCGAGTTTATCGACGATGCAGATCCGACACTGGGTCCCAATGGCGAGATCGTTTACAACGCCGCCGGTGTGGGCAGTGTGAATCTGCAAGGCACCGTGATCGGCGTGGAAGACAATCAAGCGGTGAGCATCGTGCTCACCGACAGCGCCGGTAACCAGGTAACGGTGCCGGATGCCACCGTCAGTGGCGGTGGTTGGAGTGCCGGCCCGGTGGATTTGTCCGGGTTTGTGGACGGGGCCGTGACGGTGGCTGTTAGCACGGCAGACCTGGCCGGTAATCCGGCCACTGCGTCGTCCACGGCTGACATTGATCTGGGTGTGGCCATCGATATCGATACCGGCCCGGATGGCTTGCCGTTGACCCAGTTTCTACTGGGGCAAGTGGACGAGCTGAGCGGTACCACCACGGCGGAAGACGGCCAGGCGGTCACCGTGACGTTGTCAGACGGCACCTTGACGAAAACCTTTACCGGTGCTGTCTCCGGCGGCACCTGGACGGTGCCCATTGATGCGGCTGATCTGAGTCGTCAGGTGCAGTGGACCCTGAACGCCCAGGTACAGGATCTGGCCGGCAACATGGCGGCGGATGCCACGCCGACCCTGGTTGAGCCCCAGGTCATGGTGGTGGCGGAAAATCAGTTGGCAGCGTTCGGCATCAGCCGTGACGAAGGCGATATCCGCATTCAGGATGCTGACGAGGTCAGCCTGTCCAGCAGCCAGGATAAACTGGCAAGCATTCTGTCCGAAGGGCAGGCGGTCACCGTCAACGTGGCTGGCGATGGCCAGAGCCTGACCGTGGTGCGGACTGACGGCACCACGGTGATGACGATTACCCTCACCGGTGAAGGCGATGGTGTCAGTGTTGCCCTCACCGCGCCGGTGGATCAGCGGCCAGGGCTTGACCGTTCCCTGCTGCACGTAAATGTGGATGCCACCCAGAACGATGCGGATGGCACCTCGGAAACCCTGGCGGCAGATGTGTTCATCGTTGTGCACGATTCCCGCCCCTTCACCGTTGACGATACCGGCAGCGTCGTGGAAGGCGAGACCGGCAGCGGCAACCTGTTCGATAACGATCTGGTGCTGGAGCAGCCCTTCACGCTGCAGTCCATCAATGTGGATGGCACCGATTACAGTGTGGCGTTCGGTAGCCCGGCGGTGGTGAGTACCGACAAGGGCACGCTCACCGTTTATCAGAATGGTAGCTGGAGCCTGGATGCCAACCGCAATCTCGACCACCAGCAAGTGCAGGAGCTTCCGTTCACCTACACCGCCAGCGATGCCGACGGCGATACGTCCACCTCGGACGTGGTGATCACCGTTAACGACGGGGCGGCAGGGATTGTTAACAGCGATGACGGGGCGATTAGCGAAGCGGTGATCAACCAGCCCAATCAGCCTGGCACCGTGGTCACCATCGAAGCGGGCTCCGATGATCTGGATGCGGATACCGCGCGTTTCTTCAATGATGCCGGCCAGCAGGAGTCCCTGCTCAATGACCTCGGGCTGACCAGCCTGGGCGAAGCCTTGACCTACCAGGTGGCCGCCGATGGCAGCAGTGTTACCGCCATGGCCGGCGGCGTGGTGGTGTTTGTGGCTACCCTCAATGCCACCGCGCAGGCCAATGGCGACCTTGAGGTCAGCTTGCAGATGGACCTGCGTCGGCCGCTGGATCACCTCGGTAGTGAACAGCTGAACCTGCCGTTTGCGGTGATCGCCACCGATACGGATGGCACTGACGCCCAGCCGGGCCTGTTCCAGCTGGAAATTGACGATGGCCAGAACCCGGCACTGGTCGATACCACTGGCGCCAGTGTTGATGAAGAAGCACTTGCTTCGCAGGTGTCCGTGTCCGCCCAGGGCAACGTGGATGTGGCCGTGGGCAGTGACGGGATAGTGTCACTCGGTTTTGCTGGCGGCTCCTCACAGCCTGAACTGAGCAGTGGCGGTGTTGAACTGCAATACCAGCTCAGCGGCGATGGCCAGACGCTGACCGCGTACACCGATGATGTGAATAACCCGGTGTTTGTGGCCACCCTGCAGGATGCCGTATCGCCGGAGAGCGATAGCCAGATTGGCTATGACTTCACCCTTTACCAGGCACTGGATCAGGTGGATGGCAACGGTAACCGGCTCGACCCTTTGCCGGTGCCGCTGCGCCTGCGCACCCAGGACAGCGATGGCGATGTGGTCACCCTGAATCTGGGGATTGAAGTCAGCGATGCGGGCGATCCCAGCGAAGTGATTGTCGATACCCTGGACGTGACCGAAATACCAGCCAAGGACGGCGAGAACCTCATGGCCAACGACAGTGTCGACGTGGAGATTACCGCGTCTCGAGACCCGGTCGTGGAGGTGGCGTTCCAGACCGGCAACGGCAGCCCGGTGATGGATGCCGGCGGTCAGCCGGTGACCCAGAACGGCGTCGCGCTGCAATGGTATGTGGCCAACGACCAGACCCTGGAAGCCCGTGTAAACGGGCAGACGGTATTGCGTTTTACCTTGCCCGGCGACGTAGAGATTGCACCAGGCACAACGGCTTCTGTGCCGTTGAACCTGGAGATTCTCGGGCCGGTGGATCACCTCAGTGATGACCTGCTCTCGCTGACCGTGCCGGTGGCTGCCATCGATGCGGATGGCAGCACCGCACTGGCTGATGCCACGGTGAATATCAGTGATGGCCATGACCCGGTCACGATACCGTCGGACCCGGGGCAGGTGGATGAAGACGGTCTGGAAAATGGTGCCTCTCCGGAGGGGCAGGCCAGTCTCGGCTTGCAGGCAGGCAGCGATCAGGTGGTGACTACCAGTGTTTCGCTGACGTCGGCGCTAACCAGCGGTGGTCTGGCGGTAACACTGGCTTCCGCCGCCAACGCAGACGGCTGGTGGGTCGCCCAGACCGGCACGGGGGATCCGGTCTTCCAGATTCGGGTCAACACTGATGGCAGCAGCACGCTGCAGTTGCTCGGTCCACTGGATCACCCCCAGGGCGATAACACGCGGGATGCCATTGACGTGGCGTTCCAGGTGGCCGTGACCGATGCCGATGGGGATGTATCCAACAGCGGGCCGCTGATGTTCGAGGTGGCCGATGACATCCCGGAAAATGTGACCGAAGAGCGCACCATTACCGAAGGCGACGACATTACCGGCAATTTGCTCAGTGACCCGAATACTACCGGTGCGGATGGCGGGGCATTAACGCAGGTCACCTACCGGAATGTGGACTACAGCTTCGATACCGATCCCATCACCATTACCCTGACCGATGCTACCGGTGCTCAGTACGGCGTTATGACGCTGCACAGTGATGGCAATTTTACTGTGGATACCGATGAGGTGTTCAACTTCGGGGGCGTTTTCGACACTGACAATATGCAAGCGGTGGTCACGGATGGCGATGGCGATGTGGCTAACCTGAATTTGCTGCTGAACGTGCGCGATGCCGATGGCACTGTGGTGGTTCAGCCGGTGGAGGGCAATGAAGATACCCCGCTGATAGTGGATCTGCGCGCCGATCCGGGTGATCAGGATCAAGGCGACCTTGTTACCTTGATTACCTTTGATATGGCTTCGCTGGAAGGTGGCAGCTTGTTCCTTGATGGCGTGGCGTTGCCTGTGGGGGATGACGGCAACCCTTTCCTGATGGGAGCCAATCTGTTGAGAAATGCGGATGGCGTGGCGGTGCCCAATGGCGAACTGACGTTTGTGCCGGCACTGAATTCATCGCTGCAAACCGAGAATCCGGTATTACAGATGGATGTGCTGGTATCGCTTTCGTCCGGCGCCACGCGGGACTTTTCCGACAGCGCGCCGATCATTGTGCACTCGGTGGCCGATGCGCCATTGTGGGACGCGCCCAGCAGTGATGTCAGCATCAACGAAGACGGCCCGGCTTCTGCTCTCAACCTGAGTGCAGACCTGGTTGATGACGATGGCTCAGAAGTCCTGAGCTATCGAATCGACTCGATCGAGAGCGGGCTTATTCTGGAATTGAACGGTGAGGTGCTGGCCACCGGCGACACCCTGACCCGAGATCAATTCGCCAGCCTGACCGTGCGGGCGCAAGAAGGTGTGGCGGGCAACTACCAGTTTGATGTCACCGCCATTGCCACCGAGAAGGAAAACGGCGATATCGCGCAAACCCCGCACACCGTCAATGTGGCGGTGACCCCGGTGGCAGATATCCCGGATATTCGTTCCACCGGCAGCCTGAGTGAGCTGGAAGATGCACAGATAGATGTGGCCCGGCTGGTGGACGCCTCTCTTAACGATGTGGATGGTTCTGAAACCCTGCAGCTGCAACTGGATGTGCCGGAAGGCTGGTCTGTCATCGGCCAGAACGGTGCGGTGGTGATGAATCCAGACTCCGGCCGTTACCTGGCGGACTGGAGCGATGTGCAGGCGGGCAATGTGCTGTTGATTCCGAAACAGGATATCAGTTCGGTATCGGTGCCTGGCGGCTCGTTCCCGGTACAAATAACGGCGATTGCCACAGAGAGCGAGCAGGATGGCCTGGCCCCAAACCCGGTCACTGCCGAGTCCGATCCGGTCACGGTGAATATCAGTCTCACCGGTGTGGTGGACGACCCGCTTTTCACCCCGGATAACGATGGTGCCTGGGCCTGGAACGGCGACGTGGATAACAGCGTAATTACCGGCACCCTGGATGAAGACGGCCTGCTGTCGCTGAGCTTTATGCTGGGGTCCAGCGATATTGATGGCAGTGAACGTTCCGATCTGGTGATCGGAAATCTGGACGCTGCGATCCAACTGGTGGATATCAATGGCGACCCAGTGTCACTGCAAGTGGTGGGGGAAAACGCAGGCGGGTTAATTTACCAGATATCGGCAGAGCAATTGGCTGACATCTATGTGCGTCCCCAACAGGATTTCAGTGGCGAAGAGCCTGCGTTCAGTATTCGGCAGGTGATTTCCGAGCCGGACGGCGACAGTGCCAGTTTCGCGCACAGTGTGGTGCTGGATAACCTGCCGGTGGTCGACACCCAGGACGGGGAAAATATTGTCACGGTGGGGGTGGAAGATAATCTGGCGACGCTAAACCTGCTGCCATCGTTATTGGATTCCGACGGCAGCGAGACCCTCACTGGGCTGGTGATCCTGGATTCAGGTGAGGGTCAGTTGATGCTTGATGGTCAGGCAATTTCTGTTCCGTCAGGGGGGCTGGATCTGGGGCAGCTGGCTCAGGATGAAGGTATTACGCTCACGGAATTGGCCACCAGCGGGCGGCTGACCTGGCAGCCACCGGAGGATGGCAGTGGCCTGTACAGTGTGCCGATTAGCTATCAGATAACGGATACCGCCAATAATGGTGTCCAGGCGGTCAGCGACTATACCGGCAACTTGCAGGTCGACGTGGCGGCACAGGTGGATGTGGATGCGGAGGATCTGCCCACGCTGACACGCCTTGAAGGTCCGGATACGGTGCTCAGCGGCGATCAGAATGGCCTGGATTTGAGCAGCGCAGTGCAATTCGTGGAAGACGATATTGACGGTTCCGAAACGCTCGATTACATCGTCATCTCCATGCCTGCGGCAGAGGGTTGGTATGTGGAGCATCCCAATGGTGCTGTTCACGATGGCAATGGCAACTGGTTGATTCCGGCCACCGGCCTGTCCAGTGACTCAGTGGTAGAAGACGGCACGCAATTGTTGGCGGGCCTGACCCTTTATTCCGAAACCGCCACCGGAGTGGAAACGATTCTGGTACAGACCCGTGTGCTCGATGGCGACGATGCGGAAATGATCAACACCGAAGTGCAGGTGCAGTTCAGTGCCGGCAATGCTGGCACCGCAACCCAGGTAGATGAACTTCAAAATTCCATTATTGATGGCGCCGAAGGCGAAACCGTTGAAACCAGTGGACACCTGAACGAAACCGCCGCTGGTGACAGCAACGATGCTGTGTCGTTTCGTGTGGATGCCGGTGATCTGCCTCCCGGCGCAGCCATTGCCGGCACGGGTGTACAGGTGCTGCATGCCAGCGATGGCAAGACGGTTATTGAATATGTCTTTACCCAGGCCGCGCTTGGGGATCTGACCATTGTGGGGATCGATGAAGACATTGCCGGTGCGATTTCCATTCCGGTGACCAGCATTTCCACCGACCCGTCCGGGGATACCGTCACCCGCCTGGATAGCCTGGATATCGAACTGGCGCCGGTGGTGGATGACATCAATGATGCCCCTGGCATCAATGGTCTGGAAGATATTGCCACGGCCCTGAATGTGGATCTGAATAGCTTGCTCAACGACCGTTCCACTGATGGCAGTGAGGGGCTGGAAAGTATTCAGAGCGTGCGTTTCCTGGCGTTGCCGGAAGGCAGCTTTGTGGACCCGGATAATCTTCTGGTCGACAACAACGATGGCACCTTTACGCTCAGCGATCCTTCGCGCATCAGTGATATTTATTTCCTGCCGCCCCAGCATCTTTCCGGCACGTTTGGCATTGATATGGAACTGGAGGTGCTGGATCAAGTGAGTGACCCGCTCACGGTGGTCAGCAACACGGATACGCAAACCGTGCCGGCCAGTATCGGTATCGATGTGGCGCCGATAACCGACCCGGGCACAGTGACAGCCGTGGACGTGACGGGTGCGGAAGATGCCGATATCGCCCTGGGCGATCTGCAAGCTGAGCTGGTGGACCAGGACGGTTCCGAAACGCTTACTGTGGTGCTCAAGGGGGTACCCACAGATGCAGTGATTCTGGTGGATGGCGTACCCGTGGCCAACAACGGCCCGGACGGCGGCAGCCTGTTTGGCGAACCCACCTTCCAGTGGAGCTTGTCCCAGGCGGATCTGGCCAATGCGGTGATTCGTCCCCCGGCGAATTTCAGTGGCGATATTCCATTGACCCTTGAAGCGGTCACCATTGAAACCGGCACTGATGACGTGCGCACCGTGTCCCAGGACTTCACCGTGTTTGTGAATCCGGTGGGCGACGGCGTGGAATTCAACGGCGCTGATGTGTCTGCCAGTGGTCAGGAAGGTGACGATGTGACCATTGCCGTGAATGCGAAAACCCTGGAGCCGGATTACGTTATCGATGGCCACCCCCGTGATGGCAATGAAGGGATGGTGCTGACCGTGCAAGTGGCAGACACCTCTCAGGCCACAGCGTTACTGGGCCTGGAAGGTATTCGTGTCGGTGATCGCACAGTGTCATTCCAGCAGGTGGGCGGCGTTACCGTTGCGGTCATGGCATTGTCGGCGTCAGAGCTCGCCGACGGCCATCTACTGGAATCCTTCGAGTTGCTCACGGGGGCGCTGGCCTTTGGCAATCTGGACCTGAATATCCGCATCGCCAGCACCGATCAGGCTGTGGTAAATGGGGAAACGGTCAATGCTATCAGCCCGCCGCAACTTCAACAGGTGAGTGTGCAGCTTACCGCCTTGCCGGATGCGCCGGATGTGGATCTGGGCTTCGATAATTTTTATGTGGAAGCGGGTACCGGTGATGTGCCGCTGTCGATTGATATGCAAGCGTTGAATCCTGCGCCGGGTGAAGAGGCTACGCTGATTGTTGAGGGTGTTCCCGACACTATGCAGCTCAGCGCCGGCACCCAGGTGGATGGTCATTGGGAGGTGCCAGCAGATCAGGTGCCGGGGCTGGCGCTGGTTAATCCCGGTTCGGTCGGCGATTTCACGCTGACGGTATATGGCCGTGGCGAGCTGGATGGCGAAACAGCAGAGGGTAGCCAGCAGACACTGGACGTGAGTGTGCACGGCGGTGGCGCCACGGTGGTTACCGGAACGCAGCAGAGCGATTGGCTGGCCGGTGGCGGCGGTGACGATACGCTGACCGGCGGCGCGGGGGCGGACAGCTTTGTGTTCCGTCAGGCCGATTTACTCGGTGCTACCAGCGATACCGCGGACACCATTACGGATTTTTCCGTGGAAGAAAATGACCGCCTTGATTTGAGCGACTTGTTGGCGGGTACGCCGGCAACAAACGGTGAAGAGCTGGATGCAGTTATCGACATTCAGGATAACGGCACCAGTGTGGTGTTCACTATCTCCCCGGACGGCCAGGCAGTGTCCCAGATCGTTACCCTGGATAACACTTCGGAAACCGAGTTGTTTGGTGGTGATGTGAGTGGTCTCACCGAGGCGGAAATGCTTCAACAATTGCTGGATAACCAGGTGCTGATTACCTGATGACTGCAAAACCGAAAGACATCCCCGGCGTTACGCCGTCACCGCTGGCCCCCTGGCAGCAGACGATTGCCGCGCTGGCCAGGGAACTCGCCTGCCCTCTGCCGGATCTGCCTTGCGAGGATTTTGTCTCTGTCAGGGCTGAGACGGGTGAGACCTCGCTGAACGCGCCCGCGCTGGCCGCGTTGTTGGCGGAGCGTGGTGTGCAGCTCACGGAAACCGATGCGCCGCGCTGTGAAAAAGCAGCCACCCATAGCGGTATTTTTCTGGTCGTGGATAACGCCGGTCAGCCCCATGTGTTGGTGGGGTTCACCGCTGAGACGGGCCTGTTGCCGCCGCAGGGTGATGAGGGGCAGTCGGCTACGCTGCCGCGTGAGCAGATCGCGCAATTATGGAGCGTGCAGGTGCTCGATCCGGCCGACCGCCGGGCTGAAGAGCTGCATGCGGGCAAGGGACGGCACTGGTTGTGGGGGCTTCTCACAGGGCAGCGGCGCTGGTACCGGGACCTGTTGTTGGCTTCGGTGCTGGTGAATGTGCTGGGGTTGGTGGTGCCGCTGTTTACCATGAATGTCTACGACCGGGTGGTGCCTAACCAGGCCATTGAAACCCTGTGGGTGTTGGTGACAGTGGTGCTCATTGTGCTGCTGTTCGATTGGTTGCTGCGCGGTGCCCGGGCCCGGATTACCGATTACGCCGGGCGGGAAATCGATATCACCGTGTCCCAGCGCCTGTTCGAGAAGCTGTTGGGCATGGAGCTGCGTAACCGGCCGCAGTCCGCGGCGGTGTTTGCCAAACAGGTGCAGGAATTCGATTCGGTGCGGGATTTTCTGACCAGCGCGACCATGGTGGCACTGGTGGATCTGCCATTCAGTATTCTGTTTATCGCACTGATCGCCTGGCTGGGTGGGCCGCTGTTTCTGGTGCCATTGGGCGCCATGTCGCTGCTGACGGCCTATGCCTGGGTACTGCGCAAACGGGTCGCCATCGCCATTGAAAATGGCGCGCGGTTCAGCTCCCAGCGCCAGGCCATGTTGATGGAAACCCTGCAGAACCTGCCGGATATCAAACAAACCAACATGCAAGCGAGCCACAAGCGCCGTTGGCGCAACCTGGTGGCCTCGCTGGCGGACAACAGTATTGATTCCCGGGAAGCGATCAATGCGCTTTCCCATGCCATCAGCTCGACCCAGGGCCTGGTTACCGTTTTGTTGATCGTGTTCGGGGTGTATCGCATCGCCGCTGGCGACTTGAGCATGGGCGGCTTGATTGCCGTGGTGATGTTGTCTGGCCGTATGGGCGGCACAGTCAACCAGGTGTCCATGCTGTTGCTGCGTGGTCAGCACATGAAAACGGCGCTGTCGGCACTGGATACCATCATGGCGTTGCCGCAGGAGCGACAACTGGCCACCGAGTTTGGCGCCCAGCGGTTCGACGGCAATATGCGCCTGCAGAATGTGACCTTTCATTGGCCAGAAGCGCAATCACCTGCGTTGCGGGAGGTGGATCTACAAATCCGGCCGGGAGAGCGGGTGGCACTGTGTGGCGCGTCCGGTAGCGGCAAATCCACCTTGCTGTCGTTGCTGGCGGGGCAGATGGAACCGGATAGTGGCCGGGTCCTGTTTTCCGGGGTGGAGCGTAATCTGTGGCCCATGCCGCGTTTGCGTGAATCGATTGCCTGCTGTGGACAGGCGCCGGGATTGTTCTGGGGTAGCCTGCTGGAAAATATCGTTGCAGGGCAGTCCCAGCTGGATGAACAGACCTTGTTGCGAACCCTGCGCGACAGTGGTGTGGAAAGCTTTCTGGATCGTATTGAAAACGGTCTGCAGTGTCAGGTCGGTGAATTTGGCCAGCACTTGTCCGGCGGTCAGCGCCAGGCGGTCGCGTTGGCGCGCACGTTGCTCAAACCGGCACGGGTTTACCTGCTGGACGAACCCACCAGCGCCATGGATCAGGCCCTGGAGCAGCAGGTCGTGAAAGGGCTGGCGCGGTTGCCTTCAGATGTCACCGTGGTGATTGCCAGTCACCGTCCAGCGCTATTAAGTCTGTGTGACCGGGTCATCATGCTTGATCAGGGTCAGATAAAGGCTGATGGCGCTGCGCGAACTCGCGCAGGCAAGGAGGCGTCTACCAGGGCTTCGCGAGTTACCTTGCGAAAAGGAAGCGAAAGCCGCGACGACAAACCTGATGGGGCACCAAAAGATAACGGGGAGGACCGCCAATGAGCGAGCTTAGCCCCACTGAACGTTTGCGCAAGGCCTGGCGGGCACGACAGGTGACCTGGTTGGCCTGCGGGTTGATTGGCTGTGTGCTGGTGTGGGCCGTGTTTGCCCAGCTGGATCAGGTTGTGGTTGCCCAGGGGCAGATGATTCCAGCTCGCACAGTGCAGAAAATTCAGTCTCTGGAAGGCGGTATTCTGAAAAAGCTGTTGGTGGAAGAAGGGCAGATGGTGGAGGCAGGCGAACCGTTGCTGGAGCTGGATGACACTCGCTTCCGGGCCAGCTTTGAAGAAGCCAGTCAGAGTATTCGGGGGCTAACGGCTGCCCAGGCGCGGTTGCAGGCGGAACTGGCCAGTGTCGCCATTGATAATGGCGGGGTGCTGGTCAGCCCTGTGCCCATGGCTGAACCCGACCAGCCGTCATCGGCCTGGGAGTCGGAGCGGGCGGCATTGGCTGGTCGCCTGGCTTCGCTTCAGGGGCAGTTGTTTCAGGCCGATCGACGGGTGGAGCAACAACGCCAGATTCTGCAGGAAGCGCAACGTAATCTGCGCACTCAGCAACAAAGCCTGGCGCTGCAACGCCAGGATCTGGATGCGCTGGAATCTGCGGTTAACGACGGCGTCTTGCCGATCTCAGAATTTCGCCAGGCGCAACGGGATCAAGTCGCCCTGAAGGGTGAGGTCGACCGGGCGTCCCTGCAGATTGCCCAATACGGGGCTGCGTTACAGCAGGCCACGGCAGAGCGGCGCAACATCGCAGCGAAATTCCGTGCCGATTCCCGTGCCGAGTTGATCGAAGTGGAAACCCGCCTGGCCCAGGCCCAGGAGAAACAGCCCGCCCTGCAGGATCAATTGACGCGTACCACCATGGTGGCCCCCCTGCGAGGCATCGTGAAGAACATCGCGTTTCGTTCCCTGGGCGGCGTGATTCGCCCGGGTGAAGCGATCATGGAAATTGTGCCGGTGGAAGATGCATTGATCGCTGAGGCGCGGGTCAGCCCGAAAGACATTGCCTGGGTGAAAGCCGGGCTGGACACCCAGGTGAAATTCTCCGCTTATGATTTTACCAGCCATGGAGGGATGCCCGGGCAGGTGGAGTATGTCAGTGCGGATGTGTTGCGTGACGAAGAGGATAATCCCTATTACCGGGTCAAGGTGGCGCTGCAGGGATTGAGTCAGCCTGATCAGCCGATCATGCCGGGGATGCAGGTCACCATCGATATCATGACGGGAAAACGGACGGTGATGAGCTATTGGCTCAAGCCGCTGTTGCGGGCCAGACAGACTGCCATGCGGGAGCCTTAGAAGATGGAAAAAACGTTGTTGCCTTCAAGGAGTGGAAGAATGAGAACGGTTTGGCTTGCTGTGTCACTTTTATGCGTACCGTTGTCGGTCAGCGCGCTGTCGCTGGAACAGGCGGTGGCCGAGGCTATCGACACTCACCCCAGAATTCAGGAACGGTTCGCCCGTTACCAGTCCGTGGACAGGGATCAGCGTGCGGCCACGGCGGATTATCTGCCCCAGCTTTCCATTCGCGGGCAAGTGGGCGAGGAGTGGACCAATTACCGGACCGGTCAGGAAATTGATGAGCAACTGACCCAGGATGAAATTGGTGTGCGTTTGTCGCAGCTGATTTTTGACGGCTTTCGCACCAGTGCCAACATGAAGCGCCTGGACCGGGAAGCGGAAGCCGAGCGGCTGGGGCTGATCAGTGAAGCAGAAAACCTGGCGTTGGATGTGGCCAGTGTGTATCTGGAAACCCTCAAGGCCAAGGACATTGCCGAGCTCACATTCAACAACGTTCAGGACCACGAAAATATTCTGGAATTCATTACCAGCCGCACCGAGCGGGGGTTGGCCAGTGAATCGGATATTGCCCAGGTGGCGGCACGTCTGGCCAATGCGCGTAGCTCGCTATTGGCTGCGACCAATAATCTGGAAGATCAGCGTACCCAGCTACGTTCCCTGGTGGGGCACGATGTCGATACGCTGGTGAAGCCGGTACCGGACGAAAGTGTCATTCCTGCTACCCCCAAGCTGGCGCTGCAGCGGGCGTTTGATAACCACCCTGAGCTGGATGCAGCGAAGGCGGACATTCAGGCAGCCGAGCAGGAAGTGGTGGTGAACAAGGCCGGTTACTGGCCGCGCTTTTCCATTGAAGCCGATGCGGTGCAAGGCCATGACATTGGCGGTTTTGAAGGGCGTGATGAAGATGCCCGCCTGTTGCTGGTGATGGAATATGATCTCTATGCCGGTGGCCGGGATACGGCTCGTTCCGCGTCGTCGCAGTGGCGCTTGCACGAAGCCAAGGCGGTGCGCTCAGGCACGCTTCGTCAGGTAAAGGATGAAGTGGAACTGGCCTGGCGGGCCCGTGATGTGCTGGCCAGCCAGAAGGACGTGCTGCGTACCTCCGTGGATGCTGCGACTGCCGCAGAGGAAGGCTATATCCGCCAATATGAGCTGGGGCGTCGCACCCTGTTGGATGTATTGAACGCAAAAGTGGAGCTGTTTCTGGCCCGCAAGAATTACCTGGCTGCCAATTACGATCAGCTGATTTCATCCTACCGACTGATGAACGCCACCGGGCAGCTGGGTTATGCGTTGCGCGTTGCGTATCCAGAAGGTTTTGTGAAAGGGGAAGAGTGATGAGCATGCGCGGAATAATGGTATTGAGTGTCGTGCTGGTGCTGGCGGGTTGCCGTTCCTCTGTTCCGGAAACGCTGACTCTGGAGCGTTCCCAACCCTTCAAGCTGGCCGATGCGGATGGTGATGGTGTGGTGGATGCCCGTGATCAGTGCGCCAATTCTCCAGTGGGTGTCACCGCCGATGGGCAAGGCTGCACGGAATGGGAATGGAAAGGGTATCAGCAGTTGTACTTTGTCTTTTTTGATTTCGACAAGGCGTTGATTCGCGAGGATCAGAAAGCGGTGATGGATGATATTGCCCATGATGTGCTGAGCTCGCCAGACAGCCAGGTGGCGATTGTCGGGGACACCAGCCCGGAAGGGACCATCCAGTATAACCAGCGGCTGGGTGAACGCCGGGCTGAAGCCATTTCCGGCGAACTGCTGCAGCGGGGGGTTCACGGTGAACAGCTCAAGGATTATATCTTTACGGATGAGCTGGTTCGTCATCGTCTTTTCAAGCGTCAACGCAGAACCATTGTGCAGGTGACCCGGCCGCCTCAGTACGAGTCGGTGAAGCAATGGAATATCTATCACGCGGAGCAATTGCAGGATGAAGCGGCAACCCGCAAGGCGGTGAAGTGATGAAGGCTGTGAAGAGAGGAATCCACATGACTGGGATGTTTAAACATATGCTGTTGCTGGCCAGTCTGTCTGTGGCAGCAGTGGCGGCACCTCGTCGGCGCCCAGCGAGCCGGCGACGGACCTGCGCATTGCTACCTATCAGGGGCTGTATGATCTCTACCAGGATGATATCAGTGACTTTACCGTGGTATTGGTGGAGCAGCCGTCGGGTATGTTCATTAACCGCAAATCCAACGGCATTCTTACCTTGTCCAGCCTGGATGATCTGGGCATGGGCTTCTTGACCGACAAAACCAAAGCGCGTCCTTTCTCGCTGACGTTGGGGGTCTGGCTGCCGGATGTGGCACTGGATAACGAGGACGACGAGAACCAGCAGAAAGATCCAGGCAAGACCTATCTGGATGAAGAAACGGTACTGCGTCAGGCTTACTCGGGTCAGATCAGCGGTGCTCAGCTGGTGCGGCTGTATTTGCTGGCCGAACACCGCCAGGAGCTGGGAGAAAAGCGACTCCTGCAGGGTTTCATTGCCTATCCGCCGGAAGAGGGTGAGGCCGGTAAAGACGATCAGGAGGAGTCAGACGAAGGCGCTATCGTTCGGCTGGCCGATGCCACCACTGAGCAGAATCGGGCCTCGGACATTCGTGAGTTCGACAGCGGCTTGCTGGTGCTACCGTCCCCGCAGGTGATGCGGGCCAATGCGGTTACCGTTGGCGTGGCGGAGCCGGTTTTTGCTGGCGGTTACCGCTAGGCGACGCTGGTAGCAAGCGTGTCGGCTTACGGCCTTCGGCCTAAGCCGACCTACAGTGCCCAGGCGTGCTCGCCTGAGTTACGCGTATCGGTAGACGTACAGGGGCGATCGTCGTCAAATAACGTATGGAAAAAGCGATACAAATATCGGAGAAAGACAGGGAGGGGGGAGCCGGAATCTGCCCTGGCAGATTGCTCAGCCTAGCTTGGCGCGGACCTTGCCGCTGGCGGCGCCCATATCGGCACGACCTTGCAATTTCGGCTTGAGAATACCCATCACCTTGCCCATATCCTGCATACCGGACGCGCCGGTTTGCGCCATGGCGTCATCGATAAGGGAGTCGATTTCGGCATCGCTGAGCTGGGTGGGGAGGAATTCCTGCAGTACCACGATTTCCGCTTCTTCGGTTTCCGCCAGTTCCGGGCGGTCCGCGTCGCGGTATTGTGCGGCTGAATCCTTGCGCTGCTTGATCAGCTTGTCGAGCAACGCCAGTACACGGGCATCATCGGGCTCGATGCGCTCGTCCACTTCAATTTGCTTGATCGCTGCCAGCGCCATACGAAAAACGCCAAGACGTGCCTTTTCTTTGGCACGCATGGCGTCTTTCATGGCTGCAGTGAGCTGCTCTTTGAGCGCACTCATCAGACGTCTATACCTTAGTACAAACGTTTGCGTGCGAGTTGCTCACGCTGCAGTTTTTTAAGGTGACGCTTGACGGCTGCGGCACGCTTGCGCTTACGCTCTTGTGTGGGCTTCTCGTACTGCTCGCGACGACGCACTTCAGAGAGAATACCCGCTTTTTCACAGCCACGCTTGAAACGGCGCAGGGCCACATCAAACGGTTCGCCTTCTTTCACCTTCACCTGAGGCATGAAGAATCACCTTCCTAGAAATTAGAGTTTATGGGTTCGCCGCGGGCTCAGGTGGTCCCGGGGTGCGGCGAGGCGGGGATTCTACCTGAGTGGGGAATAAATGCAAATCCGGGCGTCTGGCGCTATCATGGCGCCGCAATTTCACAGGGTTGAGCACCATGCGCGTATTGGGTATTGAATCGAGCTGCGACGAGACCGGCGTGGCCATCTATGACACCGAGCAGGGCCTGCTGGGTCAGGCGCTCTATAGTCAGGTGGAGATGCATGCCCGTTATGGCGGGGTGGTGCCGGAGCTGGCCAGCCGTGACCATGTTCAGCGGGTGCTGCCGCTGGTGCGTGAAGTGATGGATGCCGCCGATACGGGGGCGGAGCAGCTTGATGGTATTGCCTATACTGCCGGCCCGGGGCTGGCAGGCGCCTTGCTGGTGGGGGCTGGGGTTGCCCGTTCGCTGGCGTTCGGCTGGGATTTGCCCGCTGTGGCCGTGCATCATATGGAAGGGCACCTGCTGGCGCCGTTGCTGGAACCCAATGCGCCGGCGTTTCCGTTTGTGGCCCTGCTGGTCAGTGGCGGGCATACCCTGTTGCTGGATGCCCAGGGGTTGGGAGATTACGCCATTCTGGGCGAATCAGTGGATGATGCTGCCGGTGAAGCGTTCGACAAGGCCGCCAAGATGATGGGGCTGGGTTATCCGGGTGGGCCACGCATTGCTGCGCTGGCCCAGCAGGGCACAGCGGGGCGATTCCGCTTTCCCCGCCCGATGACGGATCGTCCGGGGCTGGATATGAGCTTTTCCGGGCTGAAGACCTTCACCCTCAATACCATCAATGATTTGGGTGGAAAAGACGTCTTGAGCGAGCAGGATCGGGCCGATATTGCCCGTGCGTTTGAAGAGGCGGCGGTGGATACCCTGGTAATCAAATGCCGCCGTGCGGTGGAGCAGACCGGGCACAAACGGTTAGTCATGGCCGGAGGCGTCAGTGCCAACCAGTCGTTGCGCGTCAAGTTGGCCGAGCAGATGAAGAAGCGTGGTGTGGACGTCTACTACCCGGCTCCCCAGTACTGTACCGATAATGGCGCCATGATCGCCTTTGCCGGTGCCTTGCGATTGCAGGCCGGTGAGCGGGCCGCCTTGCCCATCAAGATCCGCCCGCGCTGGCCGCTGACGGAGTTGGCCTCTCTCTAAGCGGCCAGCCGCCTTTCTGTAGGAGCACCTCTTGAGGTGCGAACCACGCGTCAGCGTGGAAATCGCCCGCAGGGCGATCAGGACTGCCAGGCATCGCGTGAGTAATCTGGTGGCACCTGCTGCAAGTCCTGCTTCCTCGCTCAGCCTCGGATTCGTCACTCAAGAGGAACTCCTACAGCGGCTTTGTTGATATCAAGAATCGCGCCGCCAGCGACGCCCCTACGGCTGAGGGCTCAATCTTTCTTTCGGAACCCCAGTTCTTCCCCGCGCAGGATTTTCTGCAGATTGCTGCGGTGCCGGGCGATCATCACCAGAGACAGAGCCAGCATGGGCCAGAAAGCCTGGGGCAGCCAGGCAAAGATACACGCCGGTGCTACTACAAAAGCGCTGAGTGAGGCGATGGAAGAAATGCGGTTGAGGGCAAAGACCAGCAGCCAGGTGCCACCGGCAAGCAGCCCGCTGGGCCAGTGCAGGGCGAACAACAGCCCGAAAGCCGTGGCCACGCCCTTACCACCCTGAAAATGGAAGAACACCGGGTACAGGTGGCCCAGAAAGGCGGAGGTGCCCACCAGGGCGGCGACAAAGGGGCCCATGTCGAGAGAGCGGGCCAATATCACCGGAATGACCCCTTTAAGTACGTCACCGAGCAGGGTGAGCGCGGCCGCCGGTTTGCCGCCAATGCGCAATACATTGGTGGCCCCGGGGTTGTTGGAGCCCTCGGTGCGAGGGTCCGGGTAGCCGAACAATCGACACACCAGAATGGCACTGGAAATAGAGCCCATCAGATAGCCGGCTATGCACAATGGCACTAGCCAAAACCAGACGTCCTGTAATGTCCCTGCTTGCACCGGCTATAATCTCCCTTCAATCGCTGAGGCAGCGAAATTTGCGCCCTGTAATACATGGGGTGACATTGTACACAGCAGGGCGTTATTGCCTGCGATGCAAGCGTAACATCTGATTACCTGAAATGGGATTCATCCGCCAGAGGCCTTGTGTCAGCGTAGGTGCCGGTGAATGCCACGCCAAGAGATCGAGTATGGATATTGTTTATATCAATGATTTGAAAGTGGATACCGTGATCGGCATTTTTGACTGGGAGCGCCGTATTCGCCAGACCGTCAGTCTGGATCTGGAGATGGCGGCGGACATTCGCAGAGGGGCAGCATCGGATCACATCGACGATGCCCTGGACTACAAGGCTATCGGCAAGCGGTTGATTGCCTTTATCGAAAGCAGCGAGTTTCAGCTGGTTGAGACGCTGGCCGAGAACGTGGCGCAGCTGGTGCTCAACGAATTTCAGGTGCCGTGGTTGAAGCTGCGGCTCAGCAAACCGGGCGCCCTGCGTGGTGCGCGGGATGTGGGTGTGATCATTGAGCGGGGTGAACGTCCCGATGGGTGAAGCGCTGGAAGGTGACGCGTCTCAGGCTCAGGTATTCCTTAGCCTGGGCTCCAATATAGACCGTGAGCACAATATCCGCTCTGGGCTGAAAGCGCTGGCCCGGCTATTTTCACCGCTGGCAATCAGTCCGGTGTATGAAAGTGAAGCGGTGGGTTTTGACGGCGATGCTTTTTATAACCTGGTGGTAGGGCTGAAGACGACCCTGAGTGTCGGGGGCCTGGCGGCTTGCCTGAAGGACATCGAAAAAGACCATGGCCGGGTACGTGGCGAGAAGAAGTTTTCCAGCCGAACCCTGGATATCGATATTCTTACCTACGACGACTGTGTGGGGGAAGTGGATGGGGTGCAGCTGCCCCGCGATGAAATTCTCAAACACGCTTTTGTGTTGAAACCCCTGGTGGACCTGGCCCCGGATGCGTTGCATCCCGAAACAAAAACGTCTTACCGCTCGCTACTGGAAGCGGCCAATTTCAGTGGGCAAAAATTGTGGGTGGTGCCGTTCGAGGATAAATAACGGCGCGGTTCGTCGGTCCCGGCTATGGGCCTCGGAACGCAGCATGTCGGATTACGCCTTTAGGCTAATTCGACCTACTGGAGACGAACCGTTTCGCGGGCAGCGCAGCCACCGTTCGGCACCCAGTATCGCCCGCGTTGCAGCGTGTGGCGTGAAGCGTGCCGCGTCTCTTTTTAATACCAGTGCGGTGCCATATCGCTTTGGGCCCAACGAAAGAAATCGTATTCCAGCCGTGAAATGCCACCCGGGTAGAGGTGCTCGATACGCTGAAGCGTTGGGCGCTGGTGGGTTTTCTCCAGGTCCTGAAGCATTTGTCGCAGGGTGGCGCGGCCCACGGGTTTGGACATGAGAAAAGCGGTAGTGGCCCAGGCAACCGTATAGGGAATGGCGTTTAGCTGGTGGGCCATTTTTCGCCATTGCGCATCGTCCAGGGACAGATACTGCCGCAGAGTGATCAGCCGTTGCTGTTCAATCCAGGTCTGAACCCGCTCCTGCGCATCCGGCAGCGCACTGATTTTCAGGCGACCGTCCGGTTGTGTTTCCAGGGTCTGGAAATACTGTGCCAGGCCTTCTTGCAACCAGACCGGGGCCGAGGGTGATAACTGGTAGAGCAGAACGTGGCTGGATTCATGCAGGATGGTCTGGGCAACTTGCCGTTCATCATCGGCCCATCGCCACACTGCCACTTCATTGGTGGCAGGAATAAAGACGCCGGCATAGTGGCGGCTGCTGGAGCCTATGCGGTCAACCATCCATTGCTGGAAGTCGTCCTGTTTTTCAATCAGGTATAAATTGACTTCCGCGGTGCCATGCAGGTCCAGGCCGAAATCCCGGCGGTAGCGCTGGTAAATGTTGCGGATGTTATCCAGCGTTTGTTGTTGCAGGTCGCCGGAGAGGGTGAAGTCCTGACGTTTAATGTGGATTTCGAGTTCTTTGAGTTGTGGGCTGATGTCCGGGGTGATGGTTTGGGTTTGTACGTCTTCCGGTGGCCGGTCACCAAAGTGCAATTTACCGTTGGCGTCACGCCACTGGAAAATTTCTGCCCGGGCGATGCCGCCGAGCAGGAGACTGAGGGTGAGAGCAAGCGCTAGAAGTCGCAATGTTCGTCAATCCATTTACGGGTTTTTTTCTGGTCAGCGGCAACTTCGTCTGCCGTTGCGCCGCGCCGTGAGCCGTCTTCTTCAATGTATTCGAAAGGGCCTTTGAGCATTTTCAGGCGGTCTTGTGCTTCCGCGCAGGGTTTGGCAAAACGTTCCTGGTGTTGTCTTCGGGCGGCTTCTTCGGCCTGGGCTTTTTCCCGGGCCTGGGTACGCTGGCTTTCCAGCAGACGCTGGGTGCGGGCATGAATATCGCGTGCATCCTCCTGACCAATTTTGGGGGGAGCTTTCACGTCGAGAGTGTCATGTTGCTCTTTTGGCGCCTTGTCCCCGAATTGCCAATTTCCGTTGGCGTCTTTCCAGCGATAGATTTCTGCACTGGCCGACATGACCGTCAGCGACAGAATTATTCCCCCGATTAATCTCATTATTCCCCCGAGTATCCGTCTCGTGTTGTGTGGTTTAGCTTCCCTGCAAGGCCAGTGAACGTCCCCCGTCCACGGCCAGTATCTGACCTGTTATAAATGGCGCGGCTGTGGCCAACCAGTAAACCGTGTTGGCGATGTCATCCGGTTCACCGCTGCGCTTGAGCGCGGTGGCATCCTGAATCGCCTGCTGGTTCATTTGCCCCGCCTCCGGCCACAGGATTGGCCCCGGGGATACGCCGTTCACGCGAATCTCCGGCCCCAGCTCCCGAGCCAGGCTTTTTGTCATCATCGCAAGTCCTGCCTTGGCCATGCAATAGAGGGTGTGGGTTTGCAGCGGTTTTTCCGCGTAGACATCGACTATGTTGATAATGCAGCCGTGTTGTTGGCGCAGGGCCGGCGTCAGTTGCTGGCTGAGAATAAAGGGGGCGCGCAGGTTGCTGTGAATCAATTTGTCCCAGTCGGCGTCGTCGGCCTGATCAATGGGCGTGGGGTAGAAACTGGAGGCATTATTTACCAGCAGGTCCAGTTGGCCAAAGCAGGTCAGGGCGTCGTTGGCTAGTTGGCGAACCGCAGCGGGCTGATCCAGATCAGCTTGCAACAGTGCGGCACTATCCGGTCGTAGCTGATTTAACTCTGCGGCCAGGCTTTCGGCTTCCTGCTGACTGCCACGGTAATGGATGATGACCCGCATGCCGTGGTGGTGCAGGGTACGAACGATCTGGGCGCCGATACGGCGGGCGCTGCCGGTAACCAGGGCGACGGGGGTTGTCATCAGGGATTGAGCTCCTGTTGTTTGAAAGTGGTGATGGCCTGGATGCGTGCTTTTTCGATGGCGTCGCCCAGGGCGGGCCCTTCAAGACCCTCAGCGCGCAAGGCGGCCACGTCCACAGACTGGAGCGCCTGGGCCGCACCGCGCAGGTAGTTTGCCTGGGGGTAGGCACGGTCTTCGAAACCGGTGCGGCCGCGGGCATCGGCTTCGCAGGCGCCCAGAAAATCTTCCAACCGTTCGGGCCGGCGGATCACATCCAGTGCCTTGAACAGTTTCCACACGGTTTGCGGTTTCAGCTCCAGAGCGCGGTGGCAGTGGGTGTGGTATTCGGCCACCAGCGCGGCGGTGTCGGCGGCGTCCCGGGGGACGCGCAGCCGTTTCGACAAGGCGCGTGACAGTCGCGCGCTGCGAATTTCATGGGCGATATGCCGGGGCCACTCTGCCTGTGGGGTCTTGGCTTTGCCTAGATCGTGGCACAGCACAGCGTAGCGGGCCGTCAACGGCAGCTTGAGTGTTGCGGCCATTTCCAGGCATAGCCATTGATGCACCAGGGTATCCACTTCCGGGTGGTGGGCTTGCGGTTGGGGGACGCCATCCAGTGCGGCCAATTCGGGGAATAGTTTTTCCAGTGCGCCGCAGGCATGCAGCACCTGGAAAAAGACCTGGGGGGCCGGTTCCATGAGTGCCCGGCTGGTTTCTTTCCAGACCCGCTCAGGCACCAGGTAATCCAGTTCGCCGCTGTCACTAAGCTGGCGCATCAGTGCCAGGGTGTCGTCCGCGACGCGGAAACCAAGCCAGTGATAACGGGCAGCGAATCGTGCCACACGCAATACTCGCAGCGGGTCTTCGGCAAAAGCCGGGGAGACATGTCGTAGCAGGCGAGCTTTCAGGTCGACTTTGCCGCTGAAAGGGTCGACCACCTCGCCACCTTCTGAACGCGCCATGGCATTGATGGTCAGGTCGCGGCGAATCAGGTCCTCTTCCAGGGAAACGTCGCTGGCGGCATGGAAGGTAAAGCCGCCATAGCCGTGGCCGGATTTTCGTTCGGTACGGGCCAGGGCGTATTCTTCCTGGGTGTCGGGGTGCAGGAATACCGGGAAATCCTTGCCCACGGGACGGAATCCGTTGGCTTGCATTTCTTCCGGCGTGGCGCCAACCACGACCCAGTCCTTTTCCGTCACGGGGAGGCCGAGCAGGGAATCCCGCACCGCACCGCCCACCAGATACACTTTCATCTTGTTTACCTGTGAGTTCTTGAGCAGAATGGTCGCATGCTTTCTATCGTACTGAAACTGAACTCTTTGATGCTGGTCGTCGACCGCTGTGCACGCAAATGGCGTGCGCAGGGACGACGGCTATGTGACTGAAAGTTTCAGTTATCAAAAAAGGCCGCAGCGTCCCCGACCTGCGGCCTTTTTTTATGGGGCCGCTTCACGCAACAGGCTCCATGCAACAACGCGAATCAACGCAAGCCGGAGTCCTGAGGCACTGCCCGCGCACAAATGTTTGAGCGCGGGCAGTGAGGTGGCAAATCAAAAGGCAACGATGAGCGCGTTGATGCGTGTTGCGTGTAGCTTGAAGCGGAGAAAATCATGCCAACCCTGGCAGCGTATTTGATCGTGGTGGCGGTGTGGGCAACCACGCCGTTGGGGATTAAATGGAGTGGTGAGGCCATGGCGCCGCTGGCGGCAGCCGGTGTGCGCATGGGCATCGCCGCGCTGCTGGGGCTGGGCTGGTTGTGGATGAAACGTCAGCCGTTGCCGTTGCATCGCCGGGCGCGGCTTAGCTATCTGGCGTCCCTGCCCGGTATTTTTGGTGCCATGGGATGCAGTTATATGGCAGCAGCGCACCTGCCTTCCGGGCTGATCTCGGTGATCTTTGGCCTGGCGCCGTTGCTCTCGGGGCTGATGCTGCAAGGTTTGCCGGGTGGGACGCGCCTCAATCGCTGGCACTGGAGTGCCTGCCTGATCGGCCTGGCCGGATTGGCACTGGTCTTTGATGACAGCCTGCACGTGCTGGTCGCCGGGCAAGGCATGGGGGAGCGGGGTGTCGGCTTACTGTGGATGCTCAGCGCGGTGACCCTGTTTGCCGGCAGTGGCATCGCCGTGCAACGTGTGGCCGCCGGGCTGCAGCCCATGCAGCAGACCGTGGGCGGCTTGCTGTTGTCATTACCCTGCTATGCCGTCGGCATGGTGATTACCGGGCAGACGTTGAGTTTTAGCGGTGACTATCGGGGCCTGTCCGCCATCCTGTATCTGGCGGTGTTCGGCTCGCTGTTGGGTTTTTACTGCTACTACCAGGTACTGGCGCGCTTGCCTGCGGCCACCGTGGCGCTGGTGACGCTGATAACACCGGTGCTGGCGCTCTCGCTGGGTAGCCTGTTCAACGGCGAAAGCCTTGGAGCTCTGGTGCTGGCGGGCGCCGCATTGATTGTGCTCGCGTTGTCGCTTTTCTTGCTGGGGGATCACAAGGTACGCCGCCAGCTGAAGCAAATGGCAGAGTCTGAAGCAGCCGCTACCCTGGATCCGGTGCCATGATGTCGGTCGTGTCCGGATCAGGAAATAACGGTGGGCGGTGGCATGCTGAATTCGTTCAGTACGCTGCCGTGCTCAACACTCTCCAGGCGGACCTCAAACTTCCACAAGCGGTGCAGATGGCGTAGTACCTCCCGGGCACTGTTTTCATCCAGTGGCCGGCCGCTGTTGCGTTGGTGGCGCAAGGTCAGCGTGCGATCACCGTGCACATTGGCGTTGACCACCTGGATGTTGGGTTCCTGAATGCTCAGGTTGTATTGCTCAGCCAGCGCGTCACGGACTTTTCGGTAGCCCTGTTCGTTATGAATGGCGCCCACTTCCACGTAGTCGTTACGGTCATCGTCGGCGATCTGGAAAAACTTGAAATAACGGATCAGGCGTGGCGATAGGAACTGCTGAATAAAGCTTTCATCCTTGAAGCTTTCCATGGCGAATTTCACCGTACTCAACCAATCCGAGCCGGCAATTTCCGGGAACCATTCTCGGTCTTCGTCGTCCGGGGTTTCGCAGATGCGGCGGATGTCCTGGAACATGTTGAAGCCTAGAGCGTAGGGATTCATACCGCTGTAAAAGGGCGCAGTGAACGGTGGCTGGTAAATCACCTGGCTATGGTTCTGGAGAAATTCGAGCATGAAGCCATCCGTGACTTTTCCCTGATCATAAAGATCGTTCAGCAGGGTGTAATGCCACAGGCAGGCCCAGCCTTCGTTCATTACCTTGGTCTGGCGCTGGGGGTAAAAGTACTGGGCCATCTTTCGCACGATACGGATGATTTCCCGCTGCCAGGGAGCCAGTAAGGGGGCGTTTTTTTCGAGGAAGTAGAGCAGGTTTTCCTGGGGCTCAGCCGGAAAGTTTGGGGCCTCCTCGCGTAATTGAACGGCAGGCTGTAACTGCGGAAAAGTGCGCCAGAGTTCTGAAATCTGTTTCTGCAGTGACGCTTCCCGTTCCCGTTGCCGGCGTTTTTCCTCCACGGCGGAAATGGGCGAAGGGCGCTTGTAGCGGTCCACCCCGTAGTTCATCAGCGCATGGCAGGAGTCCAGGGTTTCCTCCACGGCCTTGACGCCATGGCGTTGCTCACAGTCCGCAATATAGTTTCGGGCGAACACCAGGTAATCAATGATGGACGAGGCATCCGTCCAGGTTTTGAAAAGATAGTTGTTCTTGAAGAATGAATTATGGCCATAGCTGGCATGGGCGATGACCAGCGCTTGCATGGTGATGTTATTTTCCTCCATCAGGTAGGCGATGCAGGGATCGGAGTTGATCACGATTTCATAGGCCAGGCCCATATGTCCGCGCCGGTAGCGCCCCTCGACTTCCACGAATTGTTTGCCGAATGACCAGTGGTTGTAGCCTACCGGCATGCCCACAGAAGAATAAGCGTCCATCATTTGTTCGGACGAAATGACCTCGATCTGGTTGGGGTAGGTGTCGAGGCCGTATTTGTTATGGGCCAGGTCCGCAATGGCTTCGTCGTAGCGGGCCAGTAATTCAAAATCCCAGTCAGAGCCCTCTGAAAGAAACATGCTCAGGTCTCCATGCGTTTTTTGAACAGCTCGCGAAATACCGGATAAATCTCCCCGGGCTCATCAATCTGGGCCATGGAAAAGGCAGAAGAGTGCCGCTGCATAATGTTCTGGTAGTGGTCCCAGAGCGCCTGGTGAGCCCGTGGCATGACCTCTACGTAGGAAAAGTACTGCAGCTTGGGAAGCAGCTCGTCTTCGATCAGTTTGGCGCAGGCGGGTGAGTCATCGTTCCAGTTGTCACCGTCCGAGGCCTGGGCGGCATACAGGTTCCATTCGTCAACCGGGTAGCGTTCCTCGATGATGTCGCGGGTCAGCTTCAGCGCGCTGGATACGATGGTGCCGCCGGTTTCCCGGGAGTAGAAAAATTCTTCTTCATTAACTTCCTTGGCACTGGTGTGATGGCGGATAAAGACCACCTCGATATGTTCGTAGTTACGCTCAAGGAACAGGTAAAGAAGCAGAAAGAAGCGTTTGGCTAGGTCTTTCATGTCCTGATTCATGGAGCCGGACACATCCATGATGCAGAACATAACCGCCCGGCTGACCGGTACCGGGACTTTGACGTGGTGGTTGTAGCGCAGGTCCACCGTGTCCAGAAAAGGGATACGTTCGACCCGGCGTTCCAGTCGGGCGATCTGCTCATCCAGCTCGTGCAAACGTGCTTGCCGTTGTGGCGACTGATCCTGTTCCAGCAGCGCATCTCGCTCGGCTTTCAGGGTGCGTATTTTCTTGCGCGTGGCGGCGGTGAGGGCGCGGCGGCGCATGGAGGCCTGGCGCATGGAGCGGACGATATTGATTTTGGCGGGCATGCCCTGGCTGACGATGCCGCCGTGCCGATGTTGAAAGATATGAGCCCCTTCCAGGTGACGCTTGAGAAGATTGGGCAGCTCCAGGTCTTCAAACAGGAAGTTCAGGAATTCCTGTTTGTCGATTTCGAAGGCGAACTCGTCATTGCCTTCGCCCTGGTCACTGGCCTGGCCATCGCCGGGTCCGCCTCCGCCGCCACCGTCCGGGCGGCGAATACGGTCTCCCTGATGAAATTCCTGGTTGCCCGGGTGGACGATGCTGCGTTGCCCGCCGGGGCCGTGATGGAAAATGGGTTCAGAGAGGTCCTTGCGGGGAATGCTTATCCGCTCGCCTTGCTCCATGTCCTTGATGGAGCGGCGGCTGACCGCATCGTTGACGGCATCGCGAATGTGCGAACGATAGCGGCGCAGGAAGCGCTGCCGGTTAACGGTGCTTTTGCGTTTATCGTTCAGGCGACGGTCAATGATGTAGCTCATGGGCTTCCTCCGGAAGCGGCATCACGCAACACGCTTCACGCAACAACGCGGGGGCGGCTCGGCAGATGGCTTCAGGCGTTGTCGCCGCGTTTCGATTCGGGCGCGGTGATAACCGTAAAGTATCGAGAATCTTTATGTCGTGTTGTTGCGTGTTACGTGAAGCATGCTGCGTCTCCTGTTGCTATTGCGCCTTTCTCACCCGCAGGTACCACTCGGATAGCAGCCTTACCTGCTTCTCCGTGTAGCCCCGGGATACCATGCGCTGCACGAAGTTGTTGTGTTTGCGCTGGTCGTCCTCGCTGCCTTTGGCGTTGAAGGAAATGACGGGCAGCAGGTCCTCGGTGTTGGAGAACATTTTTTTCTCGATCACGTCGCGCAGTTTCTGGTAACTGAGCCAGCTGGGGTTCTTGCCGTGGTTGTTGGCGCGGGCGCGAAGGACGAAGTTGACCACTTCGTTGCGGAAGTCTTTGGGGTTGGAAATGCCGGCGGGTTTTTCGATTTTTTCCAGGTCTTCATTGAGCGCCTGACGGTCGAAAATCTCACCGGTATCCGGGTCGCGGAACTCCTGATCCTGAATCCAGAAATCCGCATAGATAACGTAGCGGTCGAAAATGTTCTGGCCGTATTCCGAGTAAGATTCGAGGTAGGCGGTCTGAATTTCTTTACCAATGAATTCTACGTAGCGGGGCACCAGGTATTCCTTGATGAAGCGGCGGTACTGTTCCGATTTTTCCTGGGGGAACTGTTCCTGTTCAATGCGCTGCTCCAGAACATGAATCAGGTGCACCGGGTTGGCCGCTACCTCCGAGTGGTCATAGTTGAATACCTTGGAGAGAATCTTGAAAGCAAAGCGGGTGGAGAGCCCGGCCATGCCTTCATCCACGCCGGCCATGTCGCGGTACTCCTGCATGGATTTGGCGTGGGGGTCTACATCTTTCAGATTCTCGCCGTCGTAAACGCGCATCTTTGAATAAATGCTGGAGTTTTCCGGTTCTTTCAGCCGAGTGAGCGTGGAAAACTGGGCCAGCATGTGCAGAGTGTCTGGGGCACAGTGGGCATCGCGCAGGCTGGAGTTGCGCAGCAACTTGTCGTAGATCAGCATCTCTTCGGTGACGCGCAGGCAGTAAGGTACCTTGACGATATAGACCCGGTCGATAAAGGCTTCATTGTTTTTATTGTTGCGGAAGGTATGCCACTCGGCTTCGTTGGAGTGCGCCAGCACCATGCCATCGAAAGGGATGGCGCCCATGTGTTCGGTGCCGTTGTAGTTTCCTTCCTGGGTGGCGGTGAGCAATGGGTGCAGAACCTTGATCGGTGCCTTGAACATTTCCACGAATTCGAGCAGACCCTGGTTGGCCCGGCACAGGCCCCCGGAAAAGGCGTAGGCGTCCGGATCATCCTGGGAGAAGTCTTCCAGCTTGCGGATGTCCACCTTCCCCACCAGGGCGGAAATATCCTGGTTGTTTTCATCGCCGGGTTCGGTTTTGGCCACCGCGACCTGGTCGAGAATGGAGGGGTAGCGTTTTACCACGCGAAACTGGCTCAGGTCGCCGCCGAATTCATGCAAACGCTTGACCGCCCAGGGCGACATGATGGTGCGGATATAACGGCGGGGAATGCCGTATTCCTCTTCGAGGATGGGGCCGTCTTCTTCCGGGTTGAACAGGGTCAGAGGGGAGTCGTTTACCGGCGAGCCTTTGAGGGCATAGAAGGGCACTTTCTGCATCAGCGCCTTGAGCTTTTCGGCCAGGGATGATTTGCCGCCACCCACTGGCCCAAGCAGGTAAAGAATCTGTTTCTTTTCTTCCAGGCCCTGGGCGGCGTGCCGGTAGTAGCTGACGATGTTTTCGATGACTTCTTCGAGCCCGTAAAACTCGTCGAAGGCGGGGTAGCGGCGGATAATCTTGTTGGAGAAGATGCGTGACAGGCGTGGGTCCTGGGCGGTATCGACCATTTCCGGTTCGCCGATGGCCATCAGCATGCGCTCAGCGGCAGTGGCGTAAGCGCTGGGGTCGTCCTTGCACAGTTCCAGGTACTCTTCCAGCGACATTTCTTCTTGCTGGGTCGCATCAAACCGGGCCTGGTAGTGGCTGATTATACTCATGCCTGCTTCCTCCTGGCGGAACGCACATTGTCACAACAAAACTACATGCAGGGTTTTCCTTTATCGATAAAAGTCAGTCGGCTATGGCGTTAAGAAAGGGTGAAACGGGCTGCGCGTCATCGCCGGCTGAGCGCATGTCTTGGCTTTAGCATGGAACCAAACGGCGGAACAAGTCAAAGAAAAGCGGGCAACTTTTTTTAAAAAAATGACGAGGTCTCGGTAACGTTGATCCGGCGTATTGCCGGGTCGCCGGGGCAGGTTTCCCCGCAGGTATAAGGTTGCCCGCAGATGGCAGACAGATGGTAGAGAGAAACGATCTATGGTGTTTAACGACGGATTAGCAGTCGCACTGGATGCGTACCTGATCGTCCAGGCGCAATGCTGTCAAAGTGCCACCCCAGACGCAGCCGGTATCCAGTGCGTCGACTTTGTCGACTCCGCTGTGACCTTCCAGGGCGGCCCAGTGGCCGAACAGGATGCGGGTGTCGGTGAGCACCCGCCGGGGGTGCTGGAACCAGGGCATGAACCCGGCGGGAGGCTGGTCAGGCTCGCCTTTGCTGGTCAGGTCCAGTTCGCCGGCCTGATCCACGAAACGCATACGGGTGAAATGGTTGGTGATCACGCGCCAGCGGTCTGTGCCGGAGAGTTGTTCGTTCCAGCCGGCGGGGGTGTTGCCGTACATATGGGTAAAGAAGGCGTCGGCGGAGTCGCTGCGTAGCACTGTTTCCACTTCCGCCGCCCGCTGGCCGGCCTGCTCCAGTGTCCACAGTGGCGGGATGCCGGCGTGGGTCATTACTGCGTTGTGTTCCGGCAGGGGAATCAGCAGGGGTTGGTGTTGCAACCAACCCAGCAGTTCAGCGCGATCCGGGGCGTTGAGGATCCCACTGAGGGTGTCCTTGCGCTTGCTGCGGGTGGTGCCGTTGGCCACCGCCAGCAGATGCAGGTCGTGGTTGCCCAGTACGGTATGCACGTTGTCACGCAGGGCGTGGACGCGACGCAGGGTGCCCAGGGAATCCGGCCCCCGATTGACCAGATCCCCGGCCAGAAACAGGCGGTCACGGTCGGCGTTGAAGCTTATTTTCTCCAACAGACAGTCAAACGCCTCCAAGCAGCCTTGCAGGTCACCAATGGCGTAGTCAGTCACAAGGCGCCTCCGGCGCCCGCTTGCATGCAGCACGCCACACGCGGCACGCTCAAAGGCGCAGTTTGCGTGTTGCGTGCGGCGTGATGTGTGCCGGCGTTAATGCAATGCATGCGGTACCGCAAGGGTGAAGGCGGGGATTTGTGCGTCAAAGTGGATGCCATCTTCGCCAATCATCTGGTAACTGCCACGCATGCTGCCCACTTCGGTTTCCAGTATGGCACCGCTGGTGTAGCGGAAGGTCTGGCCGGGGGCGATATGGGGCTGTTCGCCGATGACGCCTTCCCCGTGGACTTCCTGTACGCGCTCTTCGCCATCGGTGATCACCCAGTGACGGGTCAGCAGGCGGGCGCTGACGGCGCCCTGATTGTGGATGCTGATGTGGTAGGCAAAGACCCAGCGTTCGCTTTCTGCGTCGCTCTGGTCTGGCAGGAATTCGGTTTCCACGGATACCCGGATGTCGTGGCGGGAGTCGCCGTTGGCGGTATCGCTGTTGCCTTGTTCGGTGACGCTCATGGCGTGCTTTCTCCCTTGTCTTCGTCGGCGTTCGGGCGGCTGATGTTGGCCAGTGCCACATAATCGGCCACGGACAGCTGGTCCGGTCGCAGGCCGGCATCAATGCCAAGCGCTTCGAATTGCTCGGCGCTAACCCAGGATTTTAACCCATTACGGATGGCCTTGCGCCGCTGTGTGAACGCCTGGGCCACCAGTTTGCGCAGGTGGTCTTCGTCATCCGCTGGATGTGGCGGGCTGGCGTGGGGGATCAGCCGGACCACGGCGGAGTCCACCCGGGGAGGAGGGCTGAACGCCCCCGGAGGCACAAAGAACAGGTAATCCGCCTGGCAGTGGTACTGCACCATGATGGACAGCCGTCCCCAGTCGCGGGTGCCGGGGCTGGCGGTGAGCCGTTCCACCACTTCTTTCTGCAGCATGAAAGTCATGTCACTGATGGCGTCGGCCTGGGCCAGCAGGTGAAAGATCAGCGGGGTGGAGATGTTGTAAGGCAGGTTGCCGATCACCCGAAGGGGCTTGTCCGCAGGTTTCAGGGTGCGGAAATCAAAGCGCAGGGCGTCACTTTCATGAATGGTCAGCCGGTCGGGGGTGTTTTCCTGGCGCAGCAGGGCGATCAGGTCCCGGTCCAGCTCCACCACATGTAAATGGGGGATTTCTTCCAGCAAGGGATAGGTCAGGGCGCCCCGGCCCGGCCCGATTTCCACCAGGGTGTCGCCCGCTTGCAGGCCCAGGGTGCGAATCATGCGGTCGACCAGATTGCGGTCGTGCAGGAAGTGCTGGCCAAAGCGTTTACGGGTGCGGTGTTCTGTCATAGCGGGTCTCAGGTCGGGGCCGGGTGGTGTGTCTTAGCTGTGTTTTGTCAATGTGCAATCAGAGCAGCGTCAGGCATCACATTGCGCTGAGGCCAACGCCAATGCCTGGCGCGTGGCGGCGATCAGGCTGCTGGCGCTGGCGGTGCCGCTGCCTGCCAGGTCGAAGGCGGTGCCATGGTCCACGGAGGTGCGAATGAACGGCAGCCCCAGGGTGATATTGATGGCTTCGCCGAAACCGGCGTATTTGAGCACCGGCAGGCCCTGGTCATGATACATGGCCAGCACCGCATCGTGCTGCTCCAGCAGGTGCGGCTGAAAGGCGGTGTCGGCGGGCAGGGGGCCGGTGAGCGCCATGCCCTGGGTACGCAGTTGCTCCAGAGTGGGGATGATCACATCCAGCTCTTCGCGCCCCAGATGCCCGCCTTCGCCGGCATGGGGGTTGAGCCCCAGTACCATGATGCGCGGCTCGGCAATTCGGTATTTGCCGATCAGGTCGTCACGGAGAATGCTCAGGGTGCGGATCAGGCTGGCCGGGGTAATCGCCGCCGGAACCTGGCTCAGGGGCAGGTGAGTGGTGGCCAGGGCCACCCGCAAATCCTGCGTCCGGGCCGGGGCGGTGAGCATCATCACCACCTGCGCTACCTCCGCCTGTTCGGCGAGAAACTCGGTGTGCCCGGTGAAGGCGGGATCCGCGCCTTCACAAATCACATTCTTGGCCACCGGGGCGGTGACCATGGCCGAGAAGGTGCCGTTAAGGCAGCCCTGGGCGGCACGGGTGAGCATGGCGAGTGTGCCGGTGGCGGTGGCCGGATTCGGTTTGCCGGCGGTGACGTTGGCGCCGGCGGGTGTATGCCAGACCGGCAGGCAGTCTGTGGGGCGTGGCTGGCCGGGTTGCCAGTCGCCCAGCGGCACCGTCAGGCCCAGTTGTTGTGCCCGTTCGGTCAGCACCTGGCGATCGCCGATAACCACCAGTGGGGCGTCGGCAAAAGCGTCCGGCAGGGTCAGGACCAGATCCGGCCCGATCCCTGCCGGGTCACCATAGGTGATGGCGATAGGGGCAGGCATGGTTTATTGCCCACTGCCGGGCAGGCATGTTGCGTGCTGCGTGTTGCCTGCAAGCGTCATAGCCTGATATCCACATAGGATTCGCTGCGCTTTTCCTGCACCCAGGTTTCCAGCTCTTCTTCAAAGCGGCGTTTCTGCAGGGCCTGGGTGGCCTGCATGCGGCGGAATTCGGCGCTCATGTCGGCATCGCGCACGTCGTCTACACGCAGGAAATGCCAGCCAAACTGACTTTCGAACACCGGTGACAGCTCACCCTCGGGGGTGTTGAGCATCATGTCTTCAAATTCCGGGACCATTTCGCCTTTGTTGACCCAGCCCAGTTCGCCGCCGCTGCGGGCGCTGCCCGGGTCGTCGGAGAATTCGGCGGCGGTGTCGCTGAACTGTCGCTTGCCGGCGGCGATTTCGTCGTGGAGCCGTATCGCCTGCTTGTGGGCTTGCTCGGCGCTGGTCAGGGCGTCGGTTTTGATCAGCACATGGCGAACCTGGTACTGGGTAACGACTTTTTCGGAACCGCCCTTGCGGTCGATCATTTTCAGGATATGGAAGCCGGCGCCGGAGCGCAGTGGTTCGGAAATCTCGCCTTTCTTCAGACCGATGGCGTTTTCAGCAAACAGGGTGGGCCACTGGGCAGCGGGGCGCATGCCCAGGTCGCCGCCTTCCAGGGCTTTGGGGCCGTCGGACTCAGCCACCGCCAGCTGCTGGAAATCGCCGCCGTCATTGAGCTTTTTGACAATGCCTTCAGCTTTGGCGCGGGCCTGGGTGATATCTTCCGGGCTGGCTTCTGCGGGAACGCGCACCAGGATGTGGCCCAGATGGAAGTCTTCCTGGAACATCTGTTTGCCCAGCTCGGAGTTCAGGAAGCGGTCCACTTCCCGGTCGGTGACCTGAATACGGGAGGCCACGCTGCGCTGCTGCAGGCGCGAGATCACCATGTCTTCGCGAATCTGCTCGCGGAACTGGGGCCAGTCGTAGCCGTCTTCGCGCAGGGCGGCGGAGAAGTCTTCCAGGCTCATGCCATTCTGACGGGCGATGCCGGCCAGGGCCTGATTGAGGCTGGCGTCGTCAACCTTGATGCCGCCCCGTTCGGCCAGCTGCAGCTGCAGACGTTCCAGTACCATGCGGTCGAGCACCTGCTCGCGCATCACGGCGGGGGGGGGCAGTTGCTGGCCTTTTTCCTGGAACTGCAGGGCAATGGTGTTGATTCGCTCATCCAGCTCGCTGGCCATGATGGCGCCATCGTTAACCACCGCCACAATGCGGTCGAGCATCTGCACTTTGGCCTGGCTCCAGGCCGGCACCATCAGCACGGCCATGGCGAACAGGCCAAGCAAGGTGTGTTTTGCATGCAGCGTGCGGCGTGCAGCCTGCAGCGTTACCTTAATCATATTCTCTCCTGTATCCCGGAATGCTGCGCTCCAGTAGGGAATCTATCTGGCCGCCAAAACCACCCAGGCCGATCATCTGGATCTGGAACGAGACGGTGCTATCCGCCTCAAGGTTGCCGTCACCGTTGTCATCTACCAGTTCGCGCTGGCTCAATAGGCGCAATTTCCAGCAGCAATTGCGGTATTCGGCACCGGCCATGGTTTCCAGCGAGCGTTGGTTGTCCAGGTCGTATGCCCAACGTCCGATCAGTCGCCAGTGCCGGTGAACCGGCAGAATAGCGCTGACTTCGGAGGCGCGGATGTCGTCTGCCGGGCGGTCGTGATAGCCCAGGTTGACCACGCGGCGCTCCCGATCGTTATAGCCGATCTGGAAGTTGGAACGTTCGCGTTTGTTTTCTTCGGTATCCCACTGGGCCTCTGAGTAGAGGTACCAATCGCGTGCAAAGTTCCAGCGGGCATCGCCGATAACCGGTGTCTGGTCGTCGGTGGGGTCTTCCACGGCCCGTTCGGTGATCACTTTGCGGTCGTCAAAATAGAAACCCTGCGCCACCCGCAGGCGCAGCTGTTCGCGGCCGGTGCCATCATGCAGGAAGCGGCTGGTCAGGCCCACCGCCAATTTTTCTTCATCGCCGATACGGTCGTAACCAATAAAGCGATTTTCCCGGAACAGCGAGTTATAGGAGAAGGTCAGCTCGCCGGAATCGAAGTTGGGGAGCTCGCTCTGATCTTCATAGGCCACCTTGTTCAGGAACAGGCGCGGTTCCAGGGTCTGGGTGAAGCTGGCGCCGAACCAGTTTCCGGGGCGCTCGAAGAACAGGCCGGAATCCAGGCTGGCCCCCCAGGTGGTTATGTCCGGGTTGTCCTCGTCGTTGGCGTCCACGTTATCGAGCTTGTACTGGGTGTGGTAGAGCCGGGTGCGCGGCTCTACATAGCCCCAGGGCTTTTGCAGCCGCATGGACAGGGCCGGGGCCATGTGGCCACGCAGGCCGGTGGCTTTGCCGCTGTCGTCGGAGTCGCTGCGGTCGAAAGCGGTGACGTCGGACAGCCACAACCCTTTCACCGGGCCGTAGAGTGTCGGATCGCCGGTCAATTGCAGCTGGGGCAGACGCCGGTAGGGCAGGTCGGCGTCGTCCAGAGTCGGGTCGATGGTCTGCCAGGATTGCAGCCGGCCGAGTACCTGCCAGGTACGCCCGTAATAGCGGGCTTCTGCCAGCCGTGGCAGGTGGGTCTGGGAGCTGATTTCCAGCCCGGTATCCAGATCCTTGAAGTAGAAATCGTCGGAGACGTAGGTGAAGTCGGTTTTCAGATTCCAGCGGTTGATGTTGCCATTATGGCTCCAGCGGCCCACCTGGCGGTTTTCGTCATCGAATTTACGATCGTTGAACAGCACACCATAGCTGACGCTGCCTTCACCCCAGCGGGACAGGTAGCGGAATTCGCTGTCCACGCCGCTGCCCCGGCCGTCGATATAACGGGGAGCGATGGTGGCGTCGAATTGCGGGTGCAGGTTCAGGTAAATGGGCTGGGAAATGTCCAGTCCACCACTGTCACCCACGGACAGCGTCGGGAACAGCAGGCCGGTCTTGCGCCGGTCATCAATGGGGAAAGTCATCCAGGGCAGCCAGAAGATTGGCATGCTTTTGACTTTAAGCACCACGTTGTTGGCTTCGCCCCAACCTTTGTCCCGATCCAGAAAAATACGGTCGCCCTGCATCACCCAGCCGTTGGAGCCAGGGGCGCAGGTGGTGTAGGTGCCGTTGGTGATGGTGGTGGTGTTCTGGTTCAGAAAGATATAATCGGCGTTGCCGCGGGCGCCGTTGTCGAACATGGAGTAACGCACGCCTTGCAGGCTGCCTTCCTTGCGCCGCGTCTGCCCGCTCATGTTGTCGGCAATAAACGTGGCTCTGTCGCTTTCCAGTCGCATGCCACTTTCCAGCTCGAACTTGCCGGTGGCTTGATCGAGCTCGGCAATGTCAGTGGTGATGCGGCGGCCGGGCTGTTCAATCAGCACATCGCCATCCAGCTTGATCAGGCCGTCCTGGGTCAGGGTGGAGTGATCCGCGGTCACCACCGTATCACTGCCATCCACGGGCATGCCGACACGGGGGTTATAGTAAATGCCGCCGCACCACTCGGGTATCGGCCGCTGTTGCACGGCAGGGAACGTGGCCATCTCTTCGCGGTCAACCCAGTTCAGGTCGTTTTCCGCAAGGCTGGTCCCTGAGGCAAGCAGCAGGGCAGGAATCAATAATCGAGGTATGGGCAGTGGCATCAGCTGCTCAGAACAGGTAAAAAGGCCGCTTTAATGGCGGGCGACTTTCCGTCCACCAAAAGCGGCAGTGTAATCGAACAAGGAAGGCAATGCAGCCTGATAAAAGTAAATCTGAAGCAAGCCCGGACCCGAGAAAGCACGCCCTTGACCAGTGGGTAAGCGCTTACCTTGGTGAGCCAGTGGTTGGTGAACCTGCGTCAGCGGACGCCAGCTTCCGCCGCTATTTCCGTTATTTCCACGGTGATACCAGCCTGGTGGCCATGGATGCCCCACCGGAACAGGAAGATTGCCGCCCCTTCGTGGATATTGCTGAGCGCCTGAAACAGGCGGGTCTGCATGTGCCTGCCATTGTGCATCAGGATTTGCGGCAGGGGTTCTTGTTGCTCAGCGACATGGGCACACAAACCTGGCTGACCGCATTGAACGAAGCCAATGCCAATGATTGGTATAGCGCCGCCATTGATGCTCTGATCACTCAGCAATTGCATACCGATACCGCGGGCTTGCCGCAGTACGACGAAGCCTTGCTGCAGCGGGAGCTGGAGCTGTTCCCTCAATGGTACTTGTTCCGTCATCGCGAAAAGGTGGTGACCGGGGAGCTGCGTCAACGGCTGGATCGCGTGTTTGATGTGCTGATTCGTTCTGCCCTGGCGCAGCCGCAGGTGTTTGTGCATCGTGATTACATGCCGCGCAACCTGATGGTGTCCGACCCGAACCCGGGGGTGATTGATTTTCAGGATGCGGTGGCCGGGCCGATCACCTATGACGTGATCAGCCTGTTCAAAGATGCGTTTCTAAGCTGGCCGGAAGAGCGGGTGCTCCGTTGGCTGCGCGAGTATTTCGACAAGGCAACGGCGGCGGGTTTGCCGCTGCCGGCGTCCTTTGAGGATTTTCTGCGCGACTGCGATTTGATGGGTGCCCAGCGCCACATCAAGGTCATCGGTATTTTTGCCCGTATCTGTCATCGCGATGGCAAGCCCAAGTATCTGGGCGATGTGCCCCGGTTCTTTGCGTACCTGCGCACGGTCATCGCCCGTCGCCCGGAGCTGGCGGACCTGCAATGGGTGCTGGACCAGATCGAGGATAACGAGTGAAGGCGATGATCTTGGCCGCCGGTTACGGCAAACGGATGCGGCCACTCACCGACCACACACCCAAACCGTTGCTGCAGGCCGGTGGTAAAGCATTAATCGAATACCACATCGAGGCCCTGCGCGATGCTGGTATCGAATCATTGGTCATCAACACCGGCTGGCTGGGCGAGACGCTGGCGGCGACCTTGGGCGATGGCGCTCGCTATGGCATTCCCATCGTTTATTCCCATGAAGGCACACCGCTGGAAACCGCCGGGGGCATCAAGCGGGCCCTGCCATTGCTGGGCGATCAGCCTTTCGCGCTGGTCAACGGCGATATCTGGACCGATTTTGACTTGTCCCGGTTGCTGGGTGATTGCCCTGACCCGGTGCATCTGGTGCTGGCGGATAATCCTACGCACCACCCGCAAGGGGATTTTCATCTGACAGAGGCCGGTCGGTTGCGCGATAATGCCGAGCCCAGGCTCACCTATGCCGGTATTGGTCGCTTTGATCCAGCCGTGTTCGTCAATCTGCCCGACGGCGAAGCCAAGCTGGCGCCGCTATTGCGGGCGGCCATGGCGGATGACGCCGCTAGCGGTGAACACCACCGTGGCCAATGGTGGGATATTGGCACCCCGGAACGCCTGGACGAACTGGATCGGTTACTCAAGAGCGCCTGATCCAGCGCCGAAAATGGTTTTGTAGGAGCGTCGGTGGCGGCGCGATTACATAGTGACGAGTTGCGAGTAACGAGTTTCGAAAGGCAAAACATTCGCCTTTGGACTTGGGTTTTCGCAACTCGAAACTCGTCACTCGCAACTGCCTTTACACTGAGGAATACTCATGCCCAAGCAGGATTACCTGATCGCCCCCTCTATCCTCGCCGCCAACTTTGCCCGTCTTGGCGAAGAGTGCGACAACGTACTGGCCGCCGGGGCGGACGTGATCCACTTCGACGTGATGGACAATCATTACGTGCCCAACCTGACCATCGGCCCCATGGTCTGCAAGGCCCTGCGCGATCACGGCATCACCGCCCCCATCGACGTGCACCTGATGGTCAGCCCGGTGGATGAACTGATCAGCATGTTCGCTGAAGCCGGCGCCAGCTACATCACCTTCCACCCGGAAGCCAGCCAGCACGTGGACCGCTCCCTGCAGTTGATCAAGAGCTACGGCTGCAAGGCCGGCCTGGTCCTCAACCCGGCCACTCGCCCGGACTGCCTGGAATACGTGATGGACAAGCTGGACATGATCCTGCTGATGAGCGTGAACCCGGGCTACGGCGGTCAGAAGTTTATCCCCTCCACCCTGGACAAGACCCGCGCCGTGCGCCAGCTGATCGACGCCAGCGGCTACGATATCCGCCTGGAAGTGGATGGCGGCGTCTCCGAGAAGAACATCCGCGAAGTCGCCGCCGCCGGCGCCGACACCTTCGTGGCCGGCTCCGCCATCTTCGGCAAAGACGACTACGCCGCCGTTATCCAGCAAATGCGCGACGAGCTGGCTAAAGCCTAACAGCGAACCCATTGTAGGAGCGCCACTTGAGGCGCGAACCTGAGCTAAAGCGAAGGATCGGTTGAATGCCCTCGCCAAGGCTCGGGTTCGCGCCTCAAGTGGCGCTCCTACATCAAGATGGTTCTTATGGAACCTTCCCGCCGCCCGGCTGCCTGACTCCTTAAGTCAGCCATCACTATCACGCCATGCCCCGCTATACCGCCATTCCTGTCCGGATTCCCTCCCTACTTCTGGTCTTAACCAGCTTGGCAGCCTGCAGCCTGGTGCCCGCCGAGCGGCAATCCCCTCAACCTGACATTACCGAAGTACCGCTGGAACTTCCGCCCCAGCAATCCCTGATCCTAGACAGCCTGCTCGCCCAGAAAGAAGACTGGCAGGGCGTGCCTTATCAATACGGCGGCCTCAGCCCCAAAGGTGTGGATTGCTCCGGCTTTGTCTACCTCACCTTCCTCTCGCAGCTGAACATGAAAGTCCCCCGTACCACCTCCGCCCTGATGCAGGAAGGCGAACCCGTGGCCCGCAACGAACTGGAAGTCGGCGACCTGGTGTTCTTCAAAACCGGACCGGGCAATCGCCACGTGGGAATTTACATGGGTGGGGATGAATTTATGCATGCATCGGTGAGTAGCGGTGTCATGCAATCGTCGCTCAACAACCCCTATTGGAGACAGCGCTACTGGAAGGCCAGGCGGCTGGTGAATCGGTAGCGCACGTTCGGTCTTACTCTTAAGAAATTTCCCGGATCCCCCGCGTCTCCCGAAATCACAGCACCAAGGCGAAACCCGCTAGAAAAGCGGGCGATCTTTGTCTCCAAGAAAACTCCAGCCCCGGCCTCTTCGTTAATCGAATCCCAGCCCGTTTTCATCTACGCGTAAGTTTGATATGTAGGATATGGCTTACATGAATTTGTAAGTGGTTGAGTTAGGGTTGGTTTTTGAGCGGGGCGGGGTTCACATTAGGGATGCAATCGGCAAGACTTGATCTAAGTCTTTCATTGTCGAGTTGTTAGTCGGGGATACGTTTTAAAAGGAAGGATTATGAAGTTGGTTATAAAAACAGTCATCACCGCGTTATCAATGTCATTTTTTTTGGGGTGCACTATCGCCACGCCGGTTGTGTCCAGCGGAAAATATGAGGGGATGGCTAATGATGACCCTGCCATGAGCAAAATCTACGTATATAGAGATCAGGCGTTTGCTGGTGGGACTAATCAATATGATGTGATGGTAAATGGTGTCCTGTCCGGGTCATTGCCTAACGGTTCATTCTTCGAAACTGAGGTTGAGCCCGGCGATACCAAAGTTGAGCCAAGAACATTGACCTCCTTTGGGTTTGGTAAAGGTGTTTCCAGCATGACCGACCCCGGAGGGATTTACTGTTTCAAGCTAACGTTGAATTTCTGTCTTCAGTGTAAAAGTGCTGACATAGATAAAATTGACACTGAACAATGCGAAAGCGAGATACAGAATCTTAAGAAAGTTGAGTTGAAGTGAATAAAAGGGTTGAGGGGCTAAATAGCTTAAGGTCTTACGTTGTGTGTCAAGGTGCACGATGCAAGACCTGACCCCAATCCTCACAATCCTCGCTCAAAGGCATATTCCTGCCGAATCCACCCTTCATACCGGTCGTGCAGGTTTGGGGTCGGGTCTTGCATCGTGCACTTGAGCTCAAGACTCAATACCTTCCTTCAGTACTTGATCCGAAAAAAAGGATATAAATAATGCGTGTCTGCATAGTGTTGGTATTTAAATGATAAAAGGTTTTCCTGTAGGGCTATTGGTGATAGCTGTTGGGATGATTTCCCAGATGGGTTTCTTGTTGAATGCCGATGTCATTGAGGGGCAGTATTTAACTCTAATTGGCATCGTTTTTGGCTTATCTGCAGGTTTGTTATTTATTGTTTATCGAAGATGGCGACTCTTTAGGAAAATACATGTTTTCCATAATTCAAATAAGTTGCCTTGGTACAAGAAACCGCCTAACCACTACATGGTATTCGCTTTATGCATATTGGGAGGAATGGTCTCAGTAACGTTAATCAACAATATGTCCGATACCGGGGATCAAAGAGTTGAGATTTATAATGTCACCGGAATAGGCGAGCAGAGGGTGCGCTATGAGGTTTTCAAGTATTTACGGCTAAGCAATGGGTTAAAGACGATCACATATCGGCCCGGGGATAACCAAAATTTCACTCTTGGTGAAGAGGTTGAGGTTACGATCGAAAAAGGGCTGCTTGGCTTTTCACAGGTTCTTGATGCTAAGCCAACAAGACGACAATGGTAAAAGTGAGGGTAAGATCGCCCATTTCCCAAAGCGTGTAACAATCAGCCCTCTGAAAGCTTCCCCAAAGCCTGACTAAGATTATCCCGCGCTGACGCTTCCAGCCGCTCGCTCAGCTCGGATGTATGATAAATTGCATCCTGCTCCAGAAAACTCCGCAACACCGCACTCCGCCCTTTCCGAAACGCTTCCTCCGGCACAAAGTTATATTCCAGCCGAATCCACTCTTCATACCGGTCGTACAATTCCGAATCCGCCCCAAGGATACTCAGGTCGATATCCTGCAGCAGTGCCATGTCGCCATCTGTCGGTGGGTGCGGGTGGATGGTGGCGAGAATGAGAGTGTGTACTCGATCGCGCTGTGCGTCAGTCAGGGAGCTGTCGGCAAACTGCTGGGTAAACCAGTCGGCGCTGCGGGCTTCATTATCGCTGGCACGGGGATCGTAGATGATATCGTGAGCCCACAGGGCCAGTTCCAGGCAGATCGGGTCTTCGACGATGTGGTGGTATTGGTCTAGCCAGTTCAGGCAGGCGGCCACGTGATCCAGGGTGTGATAGTGGCGATGGGGCTCGCTGTAGTGGGAGGCGAGTTGTTGCCAGGTGACATCTGGCTCGGGCAGAAGCGGGGCGGCAGTGGTGTGCCATCGCTGTTGCAGTACGGATACGGTGGTCATCCAGTTTTCTCAAATCGTCTGGTGAGGGGATCTACTGTATCAGGAGGGTGAGTTGTCAGCCTGCCTAGATTGGTGCCGTCTGAATCTCAGTATTCTTCTAGCGTCTCAGCATGGCGATTCCCCGTAGAGTGAGTCGAGGAACGGAATAATCTGAAGGCGTAGAGCAAAAAACCTGTCTGAGCGGAGCGAGTCTTTTTGCGTCCTTCAGATTATGAGTACCGGAGTGTGCCTGCGGAGCAGGCCGAACGGTCCGGGGCGCGGGGGAGTCCAGAGGGGTGTCGCGCAGCACCCCTTTGGGCCTGTCCGGCGAGGACACGCACTTTTATAGGAGCGATGACGTGGCAGGTTAGTCGTGAATCATCCGGGTGGATGCCACCTTCACTTCTAGCACTGCCGAAATGGATGCTGTTGTTGCCGATGGCATTTTCCTCGCTGTCGCTCGGTTCGCGGCTCAAGCGCCGCTCCTACGGGGGTAGGTCGCTACCCCGCTTGCTCCAGCGGCGTCCCCTCTTCATCCACAAAGCGCACATCCCGCACGGTGAGCACTGTCCCCTGCTGGTTTTGAACCACTACCGGTGCCAACGGCTCGCCACTCTGGCCGTCCACCAGTTGCATGGCGTCTTTTTCGCCGTTCCAGCGTTCGCTCCACTGACGCAGGGCGGTGACCACGGTAAACAGATCCCGGCCCTTGTCGGTGAGGCGGTATTCGTAGCGCTTGCCGTGCTCGCCCACGTCCACACGCACCATCACGCCGTTATCCACCAGCCGCGACAGGCGGTTGCAGAGGATGTTCTTGGCGATGCCCAGGCTGTGCTGGAAATCCACAAAGCGGCGGGTGCCCAGCATGGCCTGCTTGACCACCAGCAGGGACCACCAGTCACCGACCTCATTGAGGGCGCAGGCCACCGAGCAGCCCATGTCGTCGAAGCGTTTACGTGTCATGGCGGCAGTATAGATCAGAATGGTTGCATTAAGAAACTAAATAAGGTTTTATTACGCAACCAAATTGAATTGATCGCCCGTGAGGGCAGATGCGCTGATTCTGTTGGTTATTGAGCGAGTGCTGCTGAAAGGGCCATTGCGAGGGTGGTTGCCATTGCTGGCCCCTTTTTTGTTACCCCGAATGCTCAAGCCGAGCCTGTATCTGGCTCGGCCTGGAGAGTGAATAGATAAGACTGATTAGGAGAGCCTCATGAGTAGTTCCCTGGATAGCCTGCTGCGTCCTTTTGAACACAAATCCCTGAAAATGCGTAACCGGGTGGCCATGGCGCCCATGACCCGTACGTTTTCTCCGGGGTATGTGCCCAACGATCAGGTGGTGGGGTATTACCAGCGCCGTGCTGAGGGTGAGGTGGGCCTGATCATCACCGAAGGCACCTTTGTCGGCCACAAGGCCGCCAACGGTTACGAGCGGGTGCCGGCCATTTATGGCGATGAAGCTATGGCGGGCTGGAAGAAGGTGGTGGATGCGGTGCACGCTGCTGGCGGCCAGATCATCCCACAGTTGTGGCATGTGGGCTCGGTGCGCAAACCCGGCATTGGTCCGGACAAGGACGTGCCTGCCTATTCGCCTTCTGGCCTGTTCAAGCCCGGCAAGGAAAACGGCGAGGCCATGAGCAAAGCGGATATCCAGGATGTGGTGCGTGCTTTTGCCGAGTCCGCCAAGGCCGCTAAAGAGGTAGGTTTTGATGGCGTGGAGATTCACGGTGCCCACGGTTACCTGCTCGATCAGTTCTTCTGGGAAGGCACCAACCAGCGTGATGACGAATACGGTGGCTCCATCGAGAACCGTGCCCGCATTGGCATCGAGATCGTGAAAGCGGTGCGCGAAGCCGTGGGCGAAGACTTTGCCATCGTGCTGCGCTTCTCACAGTGGAAGCAGCAGGATTACGAGGCCAAGCTGGCCCAGAACCCGGAAGAGCTGGAACGTTTCCTGATGCCCTTCGTGGACGCGGGTGTGGATGTGTTTCATGCTTCCACCCGCCGTTTCTGGCTGCCGGAATTCGAAGGCTCTGACCTGAACCTGGCGGGCTGGACCAAGAAGATTACCGGCAAACCGGTGATTTCCGTGGGCAGCGTGGGCCTGGACGGGGACTTCCTCAACAGCCCGGACGGCATGGGCGGCACCGCCAACCCGGCAGGGCTGGATGAGCTGGAGCGCCGCATGGACAGCGACGAGTTCGACATGATCGCCGTGGGCCGTGCGCTGCTGCAGGACCCGAACTGGCTGGTGAAGATGCGCGAAGGCAAGGAAGACGAGATCGCGCCGTTTACCAAGGCGGCGTTGGGGAATCTGAGCTGACAGCTGCTAGCGACTGGCTGCGAGTAAAAGAACGCGATCCGGGGTTTGCCGGGTCGGATAGGAAAGAGGCCGCGTCCACTGGTTGGGTGCGGCCTTTTCGTTGGCGGAGGGGGCTGTGGAAGCGGTGGTTACACCGCGAAAAAACACCGCGCCACGGCTATCGCGGTCGGACGACCGCTCCCACAGTGGGAGGTGTGGTTTGGCTTTTCTACGGAGCCGCTGTAGGAGTGCCTCTCGAGGCGCGAACCGAGCGACAGCGAGGAAGGGGCCATCAAATACATCACGACTATCTATCTGTGGCACCATCATCGAATGCGGAGGTGGCTTGATCGTCCTTCGGACGATTCCGCGTTTGCACGCGGTTCGCGCCTCGAGAGGCACTCCTACAGCGGCTTTGTAGATGGCGGGGCGAACATTAAGAGGCCGCGCTCGGAATCCGGGCGCGGCCTCTTTGGTTTCAGTTGAACGACGGCGTCAGTCCGCGTTTCAACTTTGAACTTTAAACTTTCAACTCTCTTCGCCCTGATCTTCCAGCGACTGGTTGATGGCCAGCGCCAGCAGGGTGCAGATCACGCCGGACAGCAGATATACCGTGACTGACATAAGCCCGAACTTGGCGGACAGACCCAGGGCGACCAGCGGCGCGAAGGCGGCGCCGAACAGCCAGGCGAAGTCAGAGGTGAGGGCGGCGCCGGTGTAGCGGAAGCGCGGCGCGAAGTTGGCCGTCACCGTGCCGGAGGCCTGGCCATAGGACACTCCGAGCAGGGCAAAGCCGAGCAGGATGAAGGTGTCCTGCATGACCGGGCTGCCGCCCATCAGCAGAGGGGTGAGCAGGCTGAAGACGCCGATCATGGCGGCCAGGGCGCCCACGGTGGTGCGCTTGCCGATGCGGGCGGCGATCCAGCCGGAGCCGATGGTGGCCATGATGCCCACGAAGCCCCCCAGCACCTGTACGGTCAGCACTTCGGCGGTGGTCTGGCTGCCCTGGAAGGCGATCCAGGAGAGCGGGAAGATGGTCACCACATGGAACAGCGCATAGCTGGCCAGGGCGGCGAAGGAACCAATGAAAATATTGTGGCCTTCTTCGCGCACCATCTCGCTGGTGCGGATGGGTTCCAGCTCACTTTCCTGCATGGCTTCGGTGTATTCCTCACCGAGCACCAGGCGCAGGCGCGCAAACAGGGCAACCACGTTGATGGCGAACGCCACGAAGAACGGGTAACGCCAGCCCCAGCCCTGGAAGTCTGCGGCGCTCAGGCTGTTGTAGAGGTACAGGAACAGGGCGCTGGCAATCACAAAGCCCAGGGGCGCGCCCAGCTGGCCGATCATGGTGTACCAGCTGCGGCTTTCCTTGGGGGCGTTCAGGGCCAGCAATGAAGGCAGGCCATCCCAGGAGCCACCAAAGGCGATTCCCTGCATGACCCGGAACAGGGCCAGCAGAGCGATGGCGTGGCCGCCAAGTTTTTCATAGCCGGGCAGGAAGGCGATGCCTGCGGTGGCGGTGCCCAGCAGGAACAAGGCGGCGGTGAGCTTGATGCTGCGGCCCCACTGGCGCTGAATCCACATGAACAGGGCGGTGCCAAAGGGCCGCGCTACAAACGCCAGAGCAAACAGCATGAAAGAATAGAGCATGCCCTGCAGCTGGCCGGTAAAGGGGAAAAACAGCTGCGGGAAGATCAGTACGGAGGCGATGCCGTAGACAAAGAAGTCGAAATACTCGGAGGTACGCCCGATGACCACGCCTACGGCGATCTCGTTGGGGGCCACGGAAGCGTGGCTTTTTTCGTTTGGCATGGAAGCCGGATAGGTCTGAGACATGTTGTGCGCTCTTCACCAGAGTTGTTGTTTGTGCCTTGATGTCCATCAAGTATGGTTAGGACTTTAAGCCTATGGGACAAAATGTCCAATACCGGCTGCCCATGCCCTTGGATAGAGTCCCGTGTACTCAAAAGCCAACCAGAAGATTCGCCAATGCAATTATTCAAATACTTGCGTGGAGCGTCGTTGACGTTGCTTGTTGCCGCCCTGCTGTCGGGCTGTGACGCAGTCGTGATGTCCCCCTCTGGTGACGTGGCCGTGCAACAGCGGGATTTGCTCGTCTGGGCAACCGTACTCATGTTGCTGGTCATTGTGCCGGTGATCGTGCTGACGTTTTGGTTTGCCTGGCATTACCGGGAAACCAACACCGAGGCCAACTACAAGCCCGACTGGACCCATTCCACCGTGCTGGAACTGGTGATCTGGTCTGTTCCGCTGATGATTATCATCGCGCTGGGGGCCATGACCTGGGTAAGTACCCACAAGCTGGATCCATACCGTCCGCTGGACCGTATTGATGCGCAGACCCCGGTACCGGTAGGCCTGGAGCCGCTCACCGTGGAAGTGGTGGCGCTGGACTGGAAGTGGCTGTTTATCTACCCGGAGCAGGGGATCGCCACCGTCAATGAGCTGGCGGCGCCGGTGAATCACCCGATTCGCTTCAAGATCACCGCCTCTACCATGATGAATTCCTTCTTCATTCCGGCCATGGCCGGGCAGATCTATGCCATGGCGGGTATGGAAACCAAGCTGCATGGGGTGATCAACGAGCCGGGTGTCTACAAGGGCTTTTCTGCCAACTACAGTGGCGCCGGTTACTCGCAGATGAAATTCGATTTCCACGGACTTAGCGAAGAAGACTTCGCCAGCTGGGTTGAGGAAGTGAAGGCCAGCGACGGGAACCTGAGCCGTGACGAATACCTGCAACTGGCAGAGCCGAGCATTGATGACCCGGTGAGCTATTACGGCCAGGTAGACCCGACGCTTTACTACGGCATTTTCAATCGCTGCGTGGAACCGGGCCAGGTCTGTATGGAAGACATGATGTACCACGGCGGCATGGACAAGCACGCCGGTCATCACGGCGATGCCAAGGCTGAGCATGCCGATCATCAAGATCATGCCGGCCATCAGTCTCATGGAGGCCACCATGAATAATCCTCTCCTGATCGCAAACGCAGTAGGTGCCGCCCATGTTTGAGAACCTGGACCTGACCAAGCTGATCTTTGGTCGCCTTACCTGGGACGCGATTCCCTTCCATGATCCGATCATCCTCGGCACCTTTGCCGTGGTGGCGCTGGGTGGCATTGCGCTGCTTGCCGCGCTGACCCGCTACAAGCTGTGGGGCTATCTGTGGAACGAGTGGTTCACCACAATCGACCACAAGAAAATCGGCATCATGTACATCATTCTTGGCCTGGTGATGCTGCTGCGTGGCTTCGCCGATGCCATCATGATGCGCCTGCATCAGGCCATGGCCTTTGGCGACGCCACCGGCTACCTGCCGCCGCATCACTACGACCAGATCTTCACCGCCCATGGCGTGATCATGATCTTCTTCGTGGCCATGCCGCTGGTGACGGGGATCATGAACTACCTGATTCCGTTGCAGATCGGTACCCGCGATGTGGCCTTCCCGTTCCTGAACAATTTCAGTTTCTGGATGACCACCGGCGGCGCCGTGTTGATGATGGTGTCCCTGTTTATTGGTGAGTTCGCCAAGACCGGCTGGCTGGCCTACCCGCCTTTATCGGGGATATTGCAAAGTCCCGGTGTCGGGGTGGATTACTACATCTGGGCGTTGCAGATCGCCGGGGTGGGGACGCTGTTGTCGGGGGTTAACCTGTTGGTGACCATCGTCAAGATGCGCGCACCGGGCATGAGCCTGATGAAGATGCCGGTGTTCACTTGGACCTCTCTGTGCACCAACATTCTCATTGTGGCGGCATTCCCGGTACTGACGGCGGTGCTGGCCATGCTGTCCATGGACCGTTACCTGGATACGGCTTTCTTCACCAACGATCTGGGCGGTAACGCCATGATGTACGTGAACCTGATCTGGATCTGGGGCCACCCCGAGGTGTACATCCTGATCCTGCCGGTGTTCGGTATCTTCTCCGAGATCGTGGCCACCTATAGCCGCAAGCCGCTGTTTGGCTACACCTCTATGGTTTACGCCACCGTGGTGATTACCGTGTTGTCCTACCTGGTATGGCTGCACCATTTCTTCACCATGGGATCGGGGGCCAGCGTGAACTCGTTCTTCGGGATCACCACCATGATTATCTCGATCCCCACGGGGGCGAAGATCTTCAACTGGTTGTTTACCATGTTCCGGGGCCGCATCAAGTTCGATGTGCCCATGCTGTGGACCATGGGCTTCATGGTCACCTTCGTGATCGGTGGTATGACCGGTGTGTTGCTGGCGGTGCCGCCGGTGGACTTCGTGCTGCATAACAGCCTGTTCCTGATTGCGCATTTCCATAACGTGATCATCGGCGGCGTGCTGTTCGGTCTGTTCGCCGGTATTACCTACTGGTTCCCGAAGGCCACCGGTTACAAGCTGGATGAGTTCTGGGGCAAGATGTCCTTCTGGTTCTGGCTGATCGGTTTCTACTTCGCGTTCATGCCTCTGTACGTGCTGGGCCTGATGGGCGTGACCCGTCGCGTCAGCCACTTCGAGGATCAGTCCCTGCAGATCTGGTTCCAGATTGCTGCCTTTGGTGCGGTACTGATTGCGGTGGGCATTGCCGCCTTCATCATTCAGCTGGTGGTGAGCTTCATGCGCCGCGAGTCCTTGAAGGATGAAACCGGTGATCCGTGGGATGGCCGTACCCTGGAGTGGTCCACATCCTCTCCGCCGCCGCCGTACAACTTTGCCTTCACGCCACGCGTCCACGAGCTGGATGCCTGGTGGCAGATGAAGCAGCACGGTTTCCAGCGCCCTGAATCCGGCTTTATTCCGATTCACATGCCCAAGGGTACCTGGGCGGGCATCGTGCTCTCCGGTATCAGTGTGGTGATTGGTTTTGCTCTGATCTGGCACATGTGGTTGCTGGCGGGTGTGTCCTTTGTGGCGCTGATCGGCACAGCTATCTATCACACCTTCAATTACGACCGTGATTACTACATTCCGGCGGAAGAAGTAGAACGGATTGAAGCAGAACGTACACGGGTGCTTGCCAATGTCTGAAAATACCATGACTGCTGACGCGAACAGCACGCAGGACGGCCAGCTGGAGTTTCTGGTGAAGGGGGATCATCACCCCCAGAACGGGACCCTGCTGGGTTTCTGGATTTACCTGATGAGCGACTGTCTGATCTTCGCTTGTCTGTTTGCCACTTACGGGGTGCTTGGCCGCAGTTATGCGGGCGGGCCCACCGGCATGGAATTGTTCGATCTGAGCTTGATCGCCATCAACACCTCGTTGCTGTTGGTGTCGTCCATCACCTATGGCTTCGCCATGCTGCAGATGCAGGCCAACAAGGTGAAAGGGACCATGTTCTGGCTGGCCGTTACCGGCTTGCTTGGGCTGGGCTTTTTGAGCCTGGAACTGTATGAATTCCATCATTTGATTCATGTGGGCGCGGGCCCGCAGACCAGTGGCTTCTGGACGGCCTTCTTCGCTCTGGTGGGTACCCACGGTCTGCACGTGTTCTTCGGTATCGTGTGGCTGGTGACCTTGTTGTTCCAGTTGAAAAAGCACGGCCTGATCCCGGAAAACAAGCGCCGGGTATTCTGCCTTTCCATGTTCTGGCACTTCCTGGACGTGGTTTGGGTTGGCGTGTTCACTTACGTTTATCTGATGGGAGTGCTGCCATGAGCGAGCATACACACGATCATGATCATCACGATGCGGACATTCCCCACGTTTCCCTGAAGGAATACCTGACGGGGTTCGTGCTGGCGGTGATCCTGACGGTGATTCCGTTCTGGTTGGTGATGGGCGATGTATTCGAAAGCTCTACCACCACGGTGATGGTGATCCTGGGCTTTGCGCTGGTACAGATTGTGGTGCACATGGTGTTCTTCCTGCACATGAACTTCCATTCGGAAGGGGGCTGGAACATGCTGGCGCTGATTTTCACGCTGATTCTGGTATTCATCACACTCGCGGGTTCCCTGTGGGTGATGCATAACCTGAACGTGAACATGATGCCGGGGATGATGGATTAAGAAGCGCAGTACGCTTCACGCAACATGCAACACGCATAAGGAGATCGGCGTTGCCGGTCTCCTCCCTTCCTTCCTCCACGTTTGAAGAGGCATGACCATGGCTCGTCGACGTATTCTCTCTGTCCTGTTCTTGCTGTTGACTGCGGTGGCCTTTGCCGGCTTTGTGGCGTTGGGTGTCTGGCAGGTGAAGCGGCTGGCCTGGAAGGAGGATCTGATTGCTCGCGTGGACGCTCGGGTGCACGCCCAGGCGGTGGCGGCGCCGCCGCAACCTGACTGGCCCTCTGTCAGTGAAGACAGTCATGAGTACCTCCATGTCAGTGTGAGCGGCCAGTATCGGCCCGAGGCCGTTGCGCTGGTTTCAGCGGCGACGCAAGCGGGGCAGGGCTATTGGGTGATGGCGCCGTTGCAGCGTGCCGACGGCAGCTGGGTCTATGTGAACCAGGGGTTTGTGCCCCAGGAGAAACGGGGTGCGGCCCAGTCGGGCGAATATACGCCGACAGAGCCAGTCACCGTCACCGGGCTGCTGCGCCTGAGCCATCCCGGTGGCGGTGTGTTCCGGGACAATGTGCCAGCGGAAAACCGCTGGTATTCCCGTGATGTGCAAGCCATGGCTGAGCGCCAGGGGCTGTCGCCGGTGGCGCCGTATTTCGTGGATGTGCAGGCCACAGTCAGTGAACTGCCGGTGGGCGGGCTTACCGTCATCCAGTTCCGCAATAACCACCTCGTCTATGCCATCACCTGGTTCGCCCTTGCCTTTGGCATGTTGTTGGCGGCCTGGCTGGTACTGCGGGATTCACGCCGAACGCGTTAGTGTAGGTCGCCGCTGATTGTGTGACTTATGTCGAGTGCATTTTTTCACCAATCAAGGCGCTTTTCTGCAGGCATAGTGGGTCTACGTCAAAGAAAAGCAACACTGAGTGGCGGAAAAAGGCGCCGTCATAAGTTGCATTATTAGTGGCGACCTACACTAAACTGGGGTTATGGAAACCATGTCGTCGTCCTCACCCTCCAAGGGCTCCTTGTCTGGGTCGCTGTTTTCTGCGCTGCGCCGCAGCAGCGATGACCTGACTGGCCGCAAGAACCTGCAGCTACTGATTCAGCTGCGCTGGATTGCCATGTTCGGCCAGTTCGCCACCATTCTGGTGGTCAACTACGGTTTTGGTATCAAGCTGCCTGTGTCACAAATGCTGGTGGTGTTGTTTGGCCTGCTGTTGCTCAACGCAGTCAGCGTGCTGCGCCTGAGACTGCCGAAGCCGATTGGTAATACCGAGCTGTTCCTGTCCCTGCTGATCGATGTGGCCACACTCACCATGCTGTTGGCGCTCAGTGGCGGTGCCTCCAATCCGTTCGTGTTCCTGTATCTGTTGCAGGTGATTCTGGGGGCGGTGTTGCTGGAGGTCTGGTCTACCTGGGTCATTCTGATTACCACCACCCTGTGTTTTGGCTGGCTGGCCTGGTACGGCCATCCGCTACCCATGCCACTGGATCACTCCGAGGGGCTGTTCAGTCTCTACATCGAAGGGATGATGATCTGCTTTGTGCTCAATGGTGGTTTGCTGGTGATCTTTATCAATCGCATTACCCGCAACCGCCGGCAACGCGATGAGCACCTGGCGGAGTTGCGCCAGCGGGCGGCGGAAGAAGAGCACATTGTGCGCATGGGGCTGCTGGCCTCCGGCGCAGCCCATGAGCTGGGTACGCCGCTGGCGACCCTGTCGGTGATTCTGGGGGACTGGAAACACATGGAACCGTTCAAGACCGACGGGGACATGGCTCAGGAAATTGCGGAAATGCAGACACAGGTATTGCGTTGCAAGTCCATTGTCAGCGGTATTCTGTTATCGGCGGGCGAGGCTCGCGGGGAATCGTCGGAGGAAACCTCGGTACGCGAGTTCCTCGATGATCTGGTCGACGAGTGGCGTGAAACCCGGCCGGTGAAGGGCTTTGTCTATAGCAATGATTTTGGTGAGGATCTGAGCATCGTGTCGGACTCTGCACTCAGGCAGAGTATTCACAACGTATTGGATAATGCCTTGGAGGCCTCTCCCCATTGGGTGAGCCTGGAAGTGCACCGCGAAGAAGAAACCTTGTTGGTGTCCGTGACAGATCGAGGGCCGGGTTTTCCGCAGTCGATGCTCGATAATCTGGGGCGGCCTTACCAGTCCAGCAAGGGGCGGCCGGGCAGCGGTCTTGGATTGTTTCTGGTGATGAATGTACTGCGTACATTAGGTGGCAACCTGAGGGCGAGTAACTCGCCAGAGGGGGGCGCCCTGGTGACCCTGTCTCTGCCGCTGTCCGTGGTCGCGCTGGAGCAGGAAAAAGGAGGAGCCAACGGTGTCTGATGAACAGAAGTCTGAAAGGCTGCTACTGATTGTCGAAGATGATGAAGCCTTTGCCCGTACCCTGACCCGTTCGTTTGAACGGCGTGGTTATCGGGTGATTCATGCGGATAGTCTGGAATCGATGCAGGTTCTGCTGGAAAGCCATGAGCCCGGTTTTGCCGTGGTCGATCTGAAGCTCAAGGGGGATTCGTCCGGGCTGGCCTGTGTGCAGACCCTACATGAGCACGATGAAGACATGCTGATCGTGGTGCTGACCGGTTACGCCAGCATCGCCACTGCCGTGGAAGCGGTGAAGTTGGGGGCGTGTCATTACCTGGCCAAACCATCCAACACCGATGACATAGAAGATGCCTTCAACCGCGCGGAAGGTAATACTGACGTGTCTCTTACCGCCCGGGCCACCGATTTGAAAACCCTGGAGTGGGAACGCATCCACGAAACCCTGGCAGAAACCGGGTTTAATATCTCCGAAACCGCCCGGCGCCTGGGGATGCACCGCCGCACCCTGGCCCGCAAGCTGGAAAAGCAGCGGGTGAAGTAGCCCTTCCCGTAGGAGCGTCGCTGGCGGCGCGATCCCATAAGGTCGTTAGCGCGCCGCCAGCGACGCTCCTACAAGAACAGGGTGGTCTGTCGAAAAGCGGCTATGACATTCGACTAGTCAGGGAAAGCTAATTTCATTCTAAGGAGAGATGCCATGTCCAAGATTCGTCTGAACCCCTATCTGAATTTTCCGGGCACCTGCCGTGAGGCGTTCGCGTTCTACGCCGACTGCCTGGGCGCGGATATCGTATTCCAGCTGACCATGGGCGAGTCGCCCATGGCGGACGAGGTGCCAAAGGAATCCCATCACCATATCTGTCATGTTTGTCTGCAGGGTGATGGGATTGTGCTGATGGGGTCTGATTGCCCGCCAGAGTATTTTGAAAAAGCCCAGGGGACCACGCTGAGTGTGCAGGCTGATAGTGTGAAAGAGGCGGAAACCCTGTTTGCGGCGCTGGCGGAAGGGGGCGAAATTAAAATGCCCATGGAAGAAACGCCCTGGGCGGAACGCTTTGGGATGTGTAACGACCGCTTCGGCATTCCCTGGATGGTGAATTTTGATGGCAGCAAGGCCGCTTACGAAACTTGAGGCCAGGCCTTGCCTGTCAGTGCAATTCTTCCGGCGGCGGCGTGTAACGGTGGGGCGGTAATTCTACCCGTTGGGTGATGCCGCCCTGCACCACGGTGCGCCCTTCGTAACGCTCTCCACCGGTGACGGTGAATTCAAACCGGTAAATGCGGGTAATGCGGCGTTTGCCGTGGTGGTCTTTGCTCAGGGTCAGCTTTTCCAGGCCCACACTCTCATCCAGAAATTCCAGTTGTTCTCGCTCGCAAAAGCGCCGGGTAGCCACCAGCGCCCGCTCGCGAATGCCGTGGGAACGCCAGAACAGGGCGCCGATGACGATCAGCACCGTGACCAGCAAGATATCGGAAAGATCCAGATTCACCGACGGGCTCCCGGCAAGCCGCCAAACAGGGCGAGCCACTGTGCCTCTGTCAGCCCGTTGAGGGTGTCAATGTTGCGTTCGGGAATCTGCTCCGGATTCGGGTAACTGGCCAGGCCCTTGTCCAGGCTGGCTTCGCGCAGGATATGCAGAATCGGGTAGGGCGCCCGGTTGGTGTAGTTTTCCCGGTCGTCCACGGCGGTGTCGGCAAACTGGTACGCGGGATGGAAGCTGGCGATCTGGTAGGTGCCTTCCCAGCCCTGTTGCTCCAGCAGACCATCGGCCAAGTCCAGCACATCGTTGTAATCGAGGAAGTCTTCCAGTTGATCGGTAATGATCAGCAGGGTGGTGTCGATTTCGTCTGCCGGGGTGCGATCCATGCGGTCGAGTTCTTCGTGCAGGTCACCCAGCAGGGTTTCCACATTACGGCTGTCGCTGACGGTGAGCCGTACCTGGCCGGCGTTGAAGGGTTTGCGGGCAAACGGGCAAAGGTTCAGGCCGATGACCACGTCTTCGAGCCATTGGTGAGTCTGCTGGATAGGGTCCGTCATTTCCTTGTCGTTCATTCGAGCCAGGTTTCCTGGATTAAGGTTGCGCAGGGCGAGGCCGGCGTGAGCCGAATTTTGCCCTACAGGGTTTCAGTCACATGGGTGTCAATGTGATCGCCTACGCGAATTACGCCACTGGAGAGGATTTCACAGCGCAGGCCGCCCCGGCCCAGCAGGGCCTTGATGACCTGCGGCGGGGTCAGATCGCCGGCCAGCAGGAGCCCTACCACGGAGCAAGGCTCACACAGCTCTATGCCGCGCAGGCGGATGTTGCCGAGCAAAAACTCCCGGCCTTCCAGGGCGTTGAGATCGACGCCTTCGGTCAGCACGTTACGGCGCAGGGTGTGCGGCTCGACCTGCTGCTTGTGCTCGCGGTTATAGGTGGCGATGGCCTCGGATTCGATCAGGGTAATTTGTTCTTCCGGTTTGGCGTTGCGGCGGTAATGGCGGTCGCCAACGATGCCGCAGCCGGCGCGCAGCTGCACGGCTGGTTGGCTTTCCACCGGGCCGCGAGACTGGCTGGCGGTGTAGAGGGCGAGGATTTTCATGGAGCTCCCGGATGGATGCCTAATGCCTGGGGCCAAAGTGCGAGTACATCAAAGAGGCCAGTCTAGCAGTTTCCTCCGGGTTTTCAGCGTCTGGCGTCTGGCGTTTTCATTAGCTAGAATTACCGCAACGACGATGATTGAGAAAGGACGTCCCTTGGACTGTGCCCTGATCGACAATCCGCTTTTCCTCCCCGCACCCGCCAGCTGGCGATGGTGATGCTCCCCCTGTGTCTGCACTGACACGTCTTTTTGTTCGTTTTCCTCTACAATTATTGCTCTTGATCGCGGTCCGCCCGAGAGTCGGGCCGTAGCGAAATGCTAAGGACAATCATGTCACCACAAGAATTGGATCAATTTGCCCGGCAGGGCTATACCCGTGTGCCGGTGGTTCGCGAGGTGCTGGCGGATCTGGATACCCCGTTGTCGGCCTATCGCAAACTGGCGTCAGGCCCTTACACCTACCTGTTTGAATCGGTGCAGGGTGGCGAGCGCTGGGGGCGTTATTCGATTATCGGCCTGCCAGCCACGGAGGTGGTGCGGATTACCGGGCAGCATGTGCAGGTGGATGGCCCCGACGGGCGTCAGCAGCAGGACGTGGCTGACCCCATTGCCTGGGTCGAGACGTATCGGCAAGCCTATCGCAGCCCGGACCTGCCCAATTTGCCCCGTTTCAACGGTGGCCTGGTGGGGTACTTCGGTTATGACAGCGTGCGTTTTTTCGAGCCACGCCTGGGCCCGGCGCCCGGGGAGGACGTGCTGGGTGTGCCCGATATCCTGCTGATGCGGTCCGAGGAAGTGGTGGTCTTCGATAACCTGCGCGGTGCGCTTTTCCTGGTGGTGCATGTGGACCCGAAGGAAGAGGGGGTGTTGATGCGTGCCGAGCAGCGCCTCGATGCGTTGGAGGCCCAGCTGCGTTCCCCGCTGCCGGAGCCGGAGCACACGGTGTACGGCGAACCGGTGGACGAGAACGATTTCCACAATGAATTTCCGGAAGCGGCGTTCAAGGCCGGTGTGGAAACCATTCGCGAGTACATTCTGGCGGGCGACGTGATGCAGGTTGTGCCCTCCCAGCGCATGAGCTGCCCGTTCCAGGCGCCGGCGCTGGATCTGTACCGCGCCCTGCGTTACCTGAATCCGTCCCCTTATATGTTTTATCTGGATCTGGACGATTTCCATATTGCCGGGTCGTCGCCGGAAATTCTGGCCCGCGCTGAGCAAGGGCGCATCACCGTGCGGCCCTTGGCCGGCACGCGCAAACGCGGTGCCAATGAGGCAGAAGACCAGGCACTGGAGAAAGACTTGTTGGCGGACCCCAAGGAAATCGCCGAGCACCTGATGCTGATCGATCTGGGGCGCAACGACATCGGTCGGGTCTCCAAGGCGGGCAAGGTGGACGTTTCCGACAAAATGGTAGTGGAGCGCTACTCCCACGTGATGCATATCGTATCCAACGTGGAAGGCGAGCTGCGTGAAGAGCTGGGGCCGCTGGATGTGCTGCGGGCGACCTTCCCGGCTGGCACCCTGAGCGGAGCCTCCAAGATTCGCGCCATGGAAATCATTGACGAGCTGGAGCCTACCAAGCGCGGCGTCTATGGTGGCGCGGTTGGCTATATTGGCTTCAACGGTGACATGGATACGGCGATCGCCATCCGTACCGCCGTGATCAAGGACCAGCGTCTGTACGTGCAGGCCGGGGCCGGCATCGTTGCCGATTCTGTGCCGCAATCCGAATGGGACGAGACCATGAACAAGGCCCGGGCCGTGTTCCGGGCGGTGAACATGGCATTGGGTGGTCTCAACCTGGCAGACGGAGGGCAGCGATAATGCGCGTGCTGATGATCGATAATTACGACAGCTTTACCTACAACCTGGTGCAGTATCTGCAGGAGCTGGGGGCCGAGGTGCTGGTGCATCGCAACGACCAGATTGGCCTGGAAGAGATTGAAGCCTTGAACCCGGATCGCCTGATGATCTCTCCCGGCCCTTGTACGCCCAATGAGGCGGGTATCTCCATCGCTGCTATCAAGCACTTTGCCGGCAAACTGCCAATTCTGGGCGTGTGTCTGGGGCACCAGAGCATTGGCCAAGCGTTTGGTGGCCAGGTGGTGCGGGCCCGGCAGGTGATGCACGGTAAAACCTCGCCGATATACCACAGCGGCAAAGGCGTGTTTCGGCATTTGCCATCGCCCTATACCGCCACCCGCTACCACTCGCTGGTCGTCGAAAAAGACAGTTTGCCGGACTGCCTGGAAATGACCGCGTGGACCTTGAAAGACGATGGCAGTGTGGATGAGGTTATGGGGATGCGTCACAAGACCCTGCCCATTGAAGGGGTTCAGTATCATCCTGAATCCATACTGAGTGAGCACGGTCATGCCCTGCTTGAGAATTTTTTGAAGCACGATGAGCAGGGGGATGCGGCATGAATATTCAGGAAGCGCTGGCCAAGGTGGTCGATCAGATTGACCTGAGCATTGAGGAAATGCGCGATGTGATGAGCCAGGTGATGACCGGTGGTGCCACGGATGCACAAATAGGTGCGCTGATGATGGGTCTGCGGATGAAAAGTGAATCCCTGGACGAAATCACCGGCGCGGCCATGGTGATGCGTGAGCTGGTCACCGGGGTGAGTGTGGAAAACCGCCAGTATCTGGTCGATATCGTTGGTACCGGTGGTGATGGCGCGAACTTGTTTAATGTCTCCACGGCCAGCAGTTTTGTGGCCGCTGCCGCCGGTGCGCACGTGGCCAAACATGGCGGGCGCTCGGTCAGCTCCCAGAGTGGCTCGGCGGACCTGTTGGAAGCGGCAGGTATTGCACTGGACCTGAACCCGGCGCAGATTGGCAAGTGTGTCGATAGCGTAGGCGTGGGGTTCATGTTTGCGCCGAATCACCATAAGGCCATGAAATACGCCGTAGGGCCGCGCAAGGAGCTGGGTATGCGCACCCTGTTCAATATTCTTGGCCCGATGACCAACCCGGCCGGCGTGCAGCGCCTGGTCATGGGGGTGTTCTCGGAAAAGCTTTGTCGCCCCCTGGCGGAAGTGATGGGGCGCCTGGGTGGAGAGCACATCATGGTGGTGCACAGCAAGGATGGTCTGGATGAGATCAGCCTGGCGGCGCGCACCCATGTGGCGGAATTCAAGGACGGTGAAGTCCAGGAGTACGACCTGACACCGGAAGATCTGGGGCTGGAATCCGATTCTCTGGTGGGCCTGGATGTGACCGACCCGGCGGCGTCCCTGGCGCTGATCAAGGACGCGTTCAGCAAGCGCACCACGGAAGCGGCCAACAAGGCGGCGGACATGATCGCCCTTAACGCTGGCGCAGCCATTTATGTCAGCGGTGTTACCCGGACTCACAAAGAGGGGGTACGCATGGCCGAAGACCTGATCCACAATGGAGAGGCGGCAGAGCGTATGCGCGAGCTGGCTCAGTTCAGCACCGCCCTCAAGGTTGGCGACGAATCAGCATAAGGAGCGAGGTTATGAGCACAGGCACTATTCTCGACAAGATTATCGCCCGCAAGCAGGAAGAGATTGCCATCGGCAAGAACAATTACACCTTGGGCGATTTGCAATCCATGGCAGAAAACCAGCGCAAGGCGCGGGGGTTTATTGCCAGCCTGTTCGACCGGGTGAGAGATCACCAGCCGGCGGTAATTGCCGAAATCAAGAAGGCGTCACCCAGTAAAGGTGTGATCCGCGATGATTTCGACCCGGTGTCGATTGCCCGTAGTTACGAAGCTAACGGCGCAGCCTGCCTGTCGGTGCTCACCGACAAGGATTTTTTCCAGGGCGATGAGCATTATTTGCGTGCTGCCCGCAACGCGGTGGATCTGCCGGTGTTACGCAAGGATTTCATGATCGATCCGTGGCAAGTTTTCGAGTCCCGGGCCATGGGGGCGGATGCGGTGCTGCTGATCGCTGCGGCGCTGTCTGATGCCCAGATGAATGAGCTGTATCATGCTGCCCAGCGGGCCGGCTGTGATGTGCTGGTGGAGGTTCATACCGAAGAAGAGCTGCACCGGGCGGTAGCCTTGAACGCCGAGCTGATCGGTATCAATAACCGTAACCTGCACACGTTTGAAACCAGCCTGGACACCACGCTGACGCTGGCACAACAAGTGCCGGGTGATCGCATGGTGGTGACTGAAAGTGGTATCCACAGCAGCGCTGACGTGCAATTGATGCGCAAGAGCGGCATCCACAGTTTTCTGGTCGGCGAAGCCTTCATGCGCGCTGAAGACCCGGGTGCTGAACTCAAGAAGTTGTTCTTCTGAGCGCAAAGGTTGCGTGCTTTTGTCGGTCGGCTTAGCCGCGCAGCGGCGTAAGCCGGCAAGTCGCTTTGGGTGAGAGGATTGGGTTGTCGGATTACGCCTTTCAGGCTCTCTGTGCCCTTGGGTGAATTCGACCTACATCCGACCCTGAAATACAAAGAGGCCGCGCCCAATCGATTGGGCGCGGCCTCTTTGCTTTAATGAACCAGTGATCTCGTCCGTGACGCTGTCAATTGTCCACTATCAACTGTCAATTTTTACCGCGTCCCGTACACCACCATGGTCTTGCCTTTTACGGAGACCAGACCCTGTTCCTCCAGGTTCTTGAGTACCCGGCCCACCATTTCCCGGGAGCAGCCGACAATGCGGCCGATTTCCTGGCGGGTGACCTTGATCTGCATGCCGTCCGGGTGCGTCATGGCATCGGGCTGCTTGCACAGGTCCAGCAGGGTGCCTGCAACACGGCCAGTCACATCCAGGAATGCCAGGTCCCCCACCTTGCGGGTGGTGGCACGCAGGCGGCCAGCGATCTGGGCGGACACCGTGAACAGGATGTCGGCGTCTTCGCGGGCCAGCTGCCGGAATTTGGCATAGCTCACCTCCGCGACTTCGCATTCGCTCTTGGCTTTCACCCAGGCGGAACGCGAGGGGTCGTTTTCAAACAGCCCCATTTCACCGAAGAAATCCCCTTCATTGAGATACGCCATGATCATTTCGCGACCATCGTCGTCCTCGATCATGACCGTCACAGAGCCTTTCAGGATGTAATACAGCGCATCCGATTCATCGCCGGCATAGATAATGGTGCTTTTCGCCGGGTATTTACGGCGGTGGCAATGGGCCAGGAAGTGGTCCAGATTTGGAATAATTTTGTTGCCGTCAGTCATGGGCGCTCAGTCTTGAAGCCAGAAAAATGTCTTAGCCAATAAGCGTATGGATATTGCCTGTTTTTATGAGTTATGCCAAGGGAACTGGCTCTCACTCTCGATTTTCACAGGGCAGGCGGTAGCTAAACCCGGATTAAGTAACGGGTTTTCGGCCAGATACGCCGATTTTCCGGGTTGGTGATATATCGGTAAATTATTCCCATCGACCTACCCTGAAAGGGGTGGCGCAGCCCCCGTGCTATGGTACTCTGCGCCCCCTTCCGGGGTGGGCGCAATCAGGCGTTCGGCCTGCGTTTGAGATGGGGTGACAGACCAGGAGATCACCATGAAAGCAGTGGTTAAGTGGCAGGGCGAAGCCTGCTATGAAGCGGAAACCGAAAGCGGCCACAAGGTGCTGATGGATGGCCCGCCGGATCACGGTGGCCAGAACCGTGGGCCGCGCCCCATGGAAACCCTGCTACTGGGCGTGGGCGGCTGTTCCTCCTTTGATGTGATCCATATTCTCAAGAAATCCCGACAGGACGTGACTGATTGCCGCTGCGAGCTGACTGCCGAGCGGGCCGATGAAGTGCCGGCGGTGTTCAGCAAGATCCACCTGCACTTTATTGTCAGCGGCAACAGCCTCAAGGAAGCCCATGTGAAACGGGCGGTTGAGTTGTCGGCAGAGAAATACTGCTCTGCCAGCATTATGCTGACACGCGGTGGTGTCGAGATCACCCATAGTTATACCATTGAAGGCTGAGGTGCCCGGTGGGTGCCTCAGTAACGCAATATGCCGGCCTGGCCGGTGATTCGCGGCGTCCTTCGGGATGTTGCAAACAAGGTAGCCGCACGGGGTGCGGTGGTGTGTTTGTCTTAACGTGGCGATGAAACGCCCATGGGGTACGGCTGTGGTGAAAGATCCCAATCCCAAGATTACGGTTCATGGTTTCAACAACCTGACCAAATCCTTGAGCTTCAATATTTTCGATATTGCTTACGCGAAGACCGAGCAGCATCGTCAGGAATATATCGAATATATTGACGAGCTGTATAACGCGGAGCGTCTCACTGAGATTCTCACCAACGTGACCAAAATCATTGGTGCCAACATTTTGAATGTGGCCCGCCAGGATTACGATCCGCAGGGTGCCAGTGTGACCATGCTGATCGCCGAGCATGAAACCCCGCCGGATGGGTCTGACTGGGACGAAGAAGCGCCGGGCCCGTTGCCGGAGACGGTGGTGGCTCACCTGGACAAGAGTCATGTGACGGTGCATACCTATCCGGAATCCCATCCAGATAACGGTATTTCCACGTTTCGAGTGGATGTGGATGTCTCCACCTGTGGTGTGATTTCCCCGCTACGTGCGTTGAATTACCTGATCCACAGTTTCGATTCCGATATCGTTACCGTGGACTATCGGGTGCGTGGCATGACCCGGGATCTGGATGGCACCAAGCACTTTATTGATCACGACATCAATTCCATCCAGAACTTCCTGACCGAAGATACCCAGAACGCCTATCAGATGATCGACGTGAATGTGTATCAGGAAAATATCTTCCACACCAAGATGCTGCTGAAGGACTTCGATATCGATAACTATCTGTTTGGTGCGGGTAGTGATGAGTTCGAGCAGGAAGAACTGGATCAGATCGAAGAGCGTTTGCGCACAGAGATGCTGGAGATTTTCTACAGCCGCAACCTAGGTTAAACCCGCAGCACGCTTCACGCTGCATGCGACACGCAAAACAAAAAGGCCGCACCTTGGGTGCGGCCTTTTTGTTGTTGGCTGCGAAGCCGCTGTAGGAGCACCACTCGAGGTGCGAACCGAGCGACAGCGAGGCAACAACCCTTTCAGGATTCGACAGATTTTTCTATCTGGAATGCCTGATCGTCCTTCGGCCGATTTCACGCTACGCGTGGTTCGCACCTCAAGATGTGCTCCTACAGGTGAAATTCTTGAAGCGTTGGTTAGATCCGGTAGGTGGTAAAGGTCATCACCTTGCTCATCAGCGTCATGGCGTGGCGTACGGGCAGAGGCAGGTCGGCGCCGCCGGCGTCTTTGGCGGTGACGGCGTGTTTGAGCTCGTCGGTTTTCATTTGCTCGAGAATGGCCCGGGTGCGCAGGTCGCTTTCCGGTACCTGATAGAGATGGGATTCCAGGTGTTTGACCACCTGATTTTCCGTTTCTGTCACGAAGCCCAGGCTCCAGCGATCACCAATCAACCCGGCGGTAGCGCCTACCGCATAGCTCATGGCATAGAACAGCGGATTGAGTTTGCTGGGCCCGCCGCCCAGTTCCTGAATGCGCTCTTCACACCAGGCCAGGTGGTCTTCCTCTTCCCGAGCGGATTCTTCCATGGCATGGCGGATATGCGGCAGGCTGGCGGTGCTGGCCTGACCCTGATAAAGCGCCTGGGCACACACCTCGCCGGTATGGTTAATGCGCATCAATCCAAGCACATGGCGGCGCTGGTCGCCGGGCAGTGTGCCCGGCTGTATGTCGCTGCCGGGACCGGTAGGCGAGGACGTGGGGCTGCGTTCGGCCTGTACGGTGCCGGGCGTGAGGGTGCGCAGGGCATTGTCGGCACGGGCCAGCAGGCGATCCAGAGGTGACAGTCGGCGTTCAGTCATAGTTATCAGCGCTGCATGCAAACACACAACATGCTTGCATGCTGAAAGAAATGGGAGATCTAGTGTAGCCTAAGAGCCCTCAAAACAAGAAGGGCGTTGCATGCCAGCGTGAAGCGTGAGGCGTGCAGGCATAAAACAATGAGTGATCTGAACGACCTGAAAATGCTGCTTGAGTCCCGCTATCCCATCGTGGTGATTGAAACCTGGGAGGAGCTGCGGGCGCTGGATTTGATTCGCCGCCTGGGGATGCGAGAGGGGCGACCGGTGTTTGGCTGGAATGCGGTGGATGGCCTGCGCCGACTGGAACTGGAAGACAGTCCCAGCCAGAAACACACCATTGAACCGGATGCCATGCTGGGACAGATTCGCGGTACCAATGAGCCGGGGATCTATGCGCTGTGTGATCTGCACCCTTATCTGGACGGTGAGCCAAAGCACGTCCGGTTGCTCAAGGAAATCGCCCTGCACCATGAGCGCCTGCATCACACTCTGGTGCTGATCAGCCATGAATTGACCATTCCCGCGGAACTGCGCCGTTATTGCACTCGCTTCAGCCTGTCCATGCCCGATGAAAAGCAGTTGGAGCACATCGTTCAGGACGAAGCGCGCCGTTTCAAGAAAGAGCGGGGCGAACGGGTGCGCGCGGACCGGGCCTCGCTGGACCGGCTGGTGCGCAACCTGCGTGGCTTGAGCGTGGAAGATGCCCGTAAGCTGGCCCGTGGGGCGATTATCCACGATGGCGCCATCACCGAGGCGGACCTGCCGGAGGTGAACAAAGCCAAGTTTGCATTGATGGAAATGGACGGCGTACTGAGCTACGAATACGACACTGACAGCTTTGCTAATGTGGGCGGGTTGCAGGGTCTGAAAGACTGGCTGGGCAAGCGTGAAAGTGCCTTCCATGGCAATCAGGGTGAAGGTATCGACTCGCCCCGTGGGGTAATGCTGGTGGGCGTGCAGGGCGGCGGTAAAAGCCTGGCGGCCAAATCGGTGGCCGGGCTTTGGGGGCTGCCGTTGCTGCGCCTGGATATGGGGGCTATCTACAACAAATTCTTCGGGGAATCCGAGCGTAATGTGCGCGAGGCGTTGGCCATGGCGGAAACCATGTCGCCCTGTGTGTTGTGGATCGATGAAATTGAGAAAGGGATTGCGGTTGGCGATAACGATGGTGGTACCTCCCGCCGGGTGCTTGGCACGTTGCTTACCTGGATGGCGGAAAACCGCAGTCAGGTGTTTATGGTCGCCACCGCCAACGATATTGAGCGATTGCCGCCGGAATTGATCCGCAAGGGGCGTCTGGACGAGATCTTCTTTGTGGATTTGCCATCCACTGAGGTGCGGGAAGTGATCTTCCGGATCCATCTGGAAAAGCGTGGACAAGCAGCGTCAGCGTTCGATCTGGCTCGGCTGGCGGAGCACAGCGATGGCTTTACTGGCGCTGAGATCGAGCAGGCGGTGGTGGCCGGATTGTATAGCGCGGGAGCCGGGGATCAGCCACTGGATCAGGCCTTGCTGGAAGCCGAGCTGGCCGCGACCGTACCGCTGTCGGTGACCATGGCGGAATCACTGGCGCGGCTACGGCAATGGTGCCAGGGGCGAGCGGTCAGTGCCGGTGCTTGATCCCCGGTTGGCGGGGTCGGAGCAGAGCCTGCTTGCTGCTTATGTGGCGGCGGTTTTGCCTGCGCTGCTGCGGGTTGCTGAGTTCAGCTCGTTCAGTCGCGCTTTTCGTCGTTGGCGATCCATGAGTCCGAATCGGTGGCGTCGGGGCGGGTAAAGCGCACCAGCGTTTCGCGCAGCACATTTAATTCCACCGGCTTGGGCAGGTGGGCGTTCATGCCCGCTGCCAGGCTGCGGTCCTTGTGCTCACGCAGGATATGGGCCGTCAGGGCCACAATGGGGACGGCAGGAAGCGCCTGTTTCTGCTCCTGTGCCCGGATCATCCGGGTGGCCTCAAAGCCATCCATTTCCGGCATTTCGCAATCCATCAGGATCAGGTCGTAGCGCGTGCTGCTGGCCAGCTCTAGCGCTTCCTTGCCGTTGGAGGCGATATCCGCCTTCAGGCCCAATTTGCCCAGCATGCCGCGAATCACCTTCTGGCTCAGGTAATGGTCTTCTGCCACCAGCAGTTTCAGCCCCGGGTCCGGCTGGTGTTGTGGTCTGCTGTGTTCTGGCATCGACGGATGCCCCAAGCCTAATTCTTCTGCCAGTGCCTGGCGCAGTCGCGGCGCGGAGACGGGCTTGGACAGCACACGGTGAATGCCCACGTTGCGGGCCTGGGTGGCGGTGGGCGCATTGTTGATGCCGGTGAGCATGACGAGCACGGTGGGGTGCACAATGACCGGGTCTTCATGGATGCGGGCAGCCAGCTGCATGCCGTCCATGCCAGGCATGTGGTGATCGAGGACAACGATATCGTAAGGCTCGTTGATATTGGCCTGGGTGCGCAGGGATGCGAGGGCCTCGCGTGGGTCGTGGCAGGCGGTGACGCGCATGCCCCACGAGAGGGCGTGGTGGCGCAATACCCGGGTTACGGTGCTGGAGTCGTCCACTACCAACAGGCTACGCCCGGAGAGCGCGGTTGTGTCCACGTTGGAGCTTGGTGTGGGGGCATCTTCGGCCGGTAGTGGCACCACGAACCAGTAATGCACCTCCTTATGATCCTGCAGGGTGCCCATGCGCCCACCCAGGGCTTCCACTAATTGTTCGGCAATGGCCAGGCTCAGGTGGCTGCTCTCGTTTTGCTTCTGGTTGTCCCGCAAGCGTTTGAAGGTTTCCTCGTTCATGGCGCTGCCGGTGAAACCAAAACGAACGCGGTCGGCCTGTCCGGTGGGTTCCATGGAAACGTCCACCACCATTTCCCCGGGGTGGCCATGGCGAATCAAGGCCCCCGTCAGGTTGGTGAGAATCTGGCGCAAGCGGCCGGCATCGCCAACCACCCGGCCCGGCACATTGGTGTGCACATGGGTGATCAGTTCTATCTGCTTTTCTTCCGCCCGTTCCTTGAATAGATCAACGGCTTCCATGACCAGGTCATGAATATCCAGTGCGCTGTGGTTGATGTCGGTGCCGCGGGTGGAGAGCTGCGAGTGCTCCAGGACATCGTTGATGATGCGCAGCAGGTTGTCACCGGCGTTTTGAATAGCGCCGACGCACTCGCGTTGGTTGGGGGTCAGCGGGGTGTCGGCAAGGATCTCCGCCATGCCGAGGATGCCGCTGAGCGGGGTGCGCACATCATGGCCAATCCGGGACAGGGTTTCCCGGCGTGTGGCATCCACGGTTTCCGCGACGGCCTGTGAGCGCTGTTGTTCGATGTTTAGAAGTGCTTGATGGCGATGGCTGACCCGCAAGCCGATGCCAAGGGTGACGGCTTCCAGCACGGTGGTTGCCAGCAGCCATTGAGGCAGTTCTGCGCTAGTTTGCAAGATGCCCAGATAGGCCAGGCAAACCAGCAGGGCAGGGCCGCTGACCAGGACAGTGGTCAGGAAAAATAACCCGCCACCATTCAGTTCCCGATGCCAGCTGGTGTAGCCCAGAACCAGCAGAATAAATGCGGCCAGGCTGACGGTGGCAAAGCTGAGGCTGGCGGCCAGGGCAATGGGGAGTGCGAGCGTCAGGGGAATGATGGCGAGCGCGCCCCACTTGAGCATTAGCGTGATGCGGTGCAGAAGCGGGGCCTTGATGGAAAGATCGAAAAAGGAGCGCGCCACCCCGGTGGCGGAAAACAGCGCGACCATCATCATCACGAACAGGGTACGGGGCTGGACGGTGCTGTTCTCGGTGAGCGACAGGGGAAGATAACCGGCCAGCACCAGGCTGATGGTCAGGATGGAGAGAATAAAGCCGCAATGGTAGAAGTAGGTGCTCCCGCCCCGCATGGCGCCGGCGATCAGGTTGTAGATGGCGAGAATCAGCAGGGCGCCGGCGAGCAGCATGTACACGGTGTTGGTGTGGCTCTGTTGTGCCACCTGGGCGTTGATGCCGTTCAGGGTGAGGCCGTAAGTGAGATAGCCCTGGGGCTGGAGCTGCAGGTAAATCAGCTGTGGTTCACCGGCGGGCAGGTGTAGCCGGTAGCTGGCCTCCCGGCCGGGTATGCGTTGCTCCTGGCTTGCCTGGATGTAATGACCATCGGCGCCGGGCAGGAATACGCGGGCATTGGGGTTGCCTTTGAGGATCAGTGCGTAGTCCTGTTTATTGCTCAGTTCGTTTTGCAGGGCGACGCGCACCCACCAGGCGCCGGCGCGAATCCCCAGCCGTTCGATATAGCGTGTGGCGGGTTGGAAATGCCCGGTAACAGGGGGTTGGCTGATGGTGCCAATATCCGCGTTGCCGGAGGCATCACGGTAATATTCGGAATAGATGGTGATGCGTGCCTGGTCGGGCTGGCTATGGACGACGAAGGGCGGCGGGATGTCTGCGAAGACCGCATTGGCGCTGGCGCACAGGGCCAGCACCAGAAGAAAGAATAGAGAGTCAGGCCTGTTCAGCCTCAGCATGGGATTCTTCTTTTGCATCCGTCGGTTTTCCCCGGTCAAGCACATAGGCGTTCAAGCCTGCTTCGGAGAGGATATAGGCTCCAAGCTCACTACGTCGACCGTCACCGCATACCACGTAGAAAAAATCCTTCTCGAGGTTCTGGACTTCACGGCGTAATTCATTGAGCGGCAGGTTGCGAGCACCGGGGGTGCGGTCATGGCGGAATTCCATGGGCAGGCGCACATCCACCAGGATGCAGGCAGTGTCGGCTTCCAGCACCATGGTGTCCAGCTCATCTTCGGTGACGTGGCGAATGACCGAGTCCTGCAGAATAGCCTGAAAGTCATTTTTACCCAGGCACATCAGCACACCATCGCTGGTCATGGTGATCGTGGCGTTGCGGGGGCTGTCGCTGATCAGGGCGTCTTCGCCGAAAAAACGGCCGGCAGAAAGGGCAGCCAGGGTTTCCTGCTTGGCGCCCTTGACGCGGGTGACCATGGCTTTGCCTTGTTTAATCACGAACAGGGTGTCGCCGTCTTCGCCTTCGGTGACAATGGTTTCACCCAGCTGGACTTCGCGTTCCTCGAATTTCACGAACAGGCTGTGAATCATGGCCGGGGGCACTGCGGAGAACAGTTCCGAGGAAAGCAGTGCGTCCATCCAGTCCCGCTCATTTTCATCGTCGTCTTCGTCAAGCATGGACTCGGCGGCCTGGGTCCAGGTCATCAGCAGGTCCAGCTTGTTGCGGTCGATGGCGTAGAGCGTGGTCGTTTCGGCGGTAATGGCGTTGATGGTGTGTTCGGCGTAGTTGTCGATGGCCAGGTAGTTTTCATCGTCGTCGGCGGTGAAATGGCGCACCTGAAAACTGGCGTCGGTGAGATCCAGTGCGCCTTCGACTAGAAAGTAGGCCTTGTCGCTGCTTTGGCCGCGCTTGAACAGGAGTCGACCGGGACCAATCTTGATGACCTCAATTTGGCCCTGGATTTCATTGCGGTGGGATTCGCTGAGGCAGTCAAAAGGAATGAAATCCTCAAGACGTGACATATCCGCCGTTTGATTCGACATGGCAACCCCCGAAGGTGTGTTGGTGGGTGAGCCGGGTCCGGCTCACCTTTAATTCTTAGTTGCCTGTACTTTATGCTTTTTCGCGGGCCACTGCACGGTAGCCGATGTCGGAACGGTATTGGGCGTCGCGCCATGTGATCTGCTTCACACCCTCATAGGCGTTGGCTTGAGCTTCGCCCACGGTGTCGCCGACGCCGGTGACACACAGGACCCGGCCACCACTGGTGACCACCTGGCCATCTTTCTCGGCGGTGCCTGCGTGGAACACTTTCACCGTGTCGGAGTCGGCCTGGTCCAGCCCTTCGATCACGTCACCCTTGTTGTAGCTGTCCGGGTAACCGCCGGCGGCCATGACCACACCGAGGGTGGGGCGCGGGTCCCACTGGATGTCGGTCTGGTCCAGTTTGCCGTCCAGTGCGGCCAGGCACAGCTCGGCCAAGTCGGATTGCAGACGCATCAGGATCGGCTGGGTTTCCGGGTCGCCGAAGCGGCAGTTGTACTCGATCACCTTGGGGGCGCCCTGGGGGCTGATCATCAGGCCCGCGTACAGGAAGCCGGTGTAGGGCATGCCTTCAGCGGCCATGCCTTCCACGGTGGGGGTGATGACCTCGTCCATGATGCGCTGGTAGACCGTATCGGTGACCACCGGGGCCGGGGAGTAAGCGCCCATACCGCCGGTGTTGGGGCCGGTGTCGCCGTCGCCAACGCGTTTGTGATCCTGGCTGGTGGCCATGGGCAATACATTCTTGCCGTCTACCATGACGATAAAGCTGGCTTCTTCGCCTTCCAGAAACTCTTCCACCACCACCCGGTGGCCAGCATCGCCAAACTTGTTGCCGTCCAGCATGTCGCGGACCGCGTCTTCGGCTTCCTGTAGAGTCATGGCGACGATCACGCCCTTGCCGGCGGCCAGGCCGTCGGCCTTGATGACGATGGGGGCACCCTGCTCACGGACGTAGGCCAGCGCTTCGTCCATGTCCGTGAAGTTGCCGTAGGCACCGGTGGGAATGTTCTGGCGGGCCAGAAAATCCTTGGTGAAGGCTTTGGAGCCCTCCAGCTGCGCGGCCGCCTTGCTGGGGCCAAAGCACTTCAGGCCGTTTTCCTGAAAGGCATCCACCAGGCCTTCCACCAGTGGCGCTTCCGGGCCGACGATGGTCAGGTCGATGCCGTTGTCCCTGGCGAAGGCCAGCAGGGCCGGCTGGTCCAGTACATCGATGGCCACGTTTTCCAGCTTGGCTTCACGGGCGGTACCGGCGTTGCCGGGAGCCACGAAAACCGTCTCAACCTGTTCTGCCTGCGCCACTTTCCAGGCCAGCGCATGCTCGCGGCCACCGCCGCCGATGATGAGTACCTTCATGATTTCTCTCACTCCGTTCGAGTGCATGCACGCACCACGCTTCACGCTGGCACGCAAAAAGCGTGGTGCGTGTAGCGTGCCGGCGTGTAAGCGTTAATGCCTGAAATGACGCATGCCGGTGAAGACCATGGCCATGCCGGCTTCGTCGGCGGCTTTGATGACTTCTTCGTCGCGGATTGAGCCGCCGGGCTGAATCACGCAGCTGATGCCCACCTTGGCGGCGTTGTCGATGCCGTCGCGGAAGGGGAAGAAAGCATCGGATGCCATCACCGAGCCTTCCACCTGCAGACCGGCGTGCTCGGCCTTGATGGCGGCGATGCGCGCGGAGTTCACCCGGCTCATCTGGCCGGCGCCCACGCCTACCGTCTGACGATTTTTGGCGTAGACGATGGCATTGGATTTGACGAACTTGGCCACTTTCCAGGCGAAGATCAGATCGTGCATTTCCGCTTCGGTGGGGGCACGCTTGGTGACCACTTTCAGCTCACCTTCGGTGATCATGCCAAGGTCACGGTCCTGCACCAGCAGGCCGCCGTTGACACGTTTGTAGTCCAGTCCGGAAGCCTCTGCGCCCTCCATTTCACCACACACCAGTACCCGCACATTCTTTTTGGCGGCGGTGATGGCCAGCGCTTCTTCTGTGGCGCTGGGGGCGATGATCACTTCCACAAACTGGCGATCGACGATGGCCTGGGCGGTGGCGGCATCCAGTTCGCGGTTGAAGGCAATGATGCCGCCGAAGGCGGATTCGGTATCGGTGGCGAAGGCCAGATCATAGGCGGTGGTAATGCCGTCCAGACTGACCGCCACGCCGCAGGGATTGGCGTGCTTGACGATCACGCAGGCCGGCTTGGTGAAGCCTTTTACGCATTCCAGTGCGGCGTCGGTATCCGCAATGTTGTTGTAGCTCAGTTCCTTGCCCTGCAGCTGTTTCGCGGTGGCGATGGATGCCGGGGCCGGGTTGCGCTCGGTGTAGAAAGCCGCTTTTTGGTGAGGGTTCTCGCCATAGCGCATGTTCTGGGTTTTTTCGAAGTTCAGGTTAATGGTGCGCGGGAAGTCCTGATTGTTCTCACCGACTTTTTTGCCAAAGTAGTTGGCAATGGCGCTGTCATAGGCGGCGGTGTGCTCGAACGCCTTGATGGCCAGGTCGAAGCGCAGCGTGTCGGACAGGGCGCCGTTGTTGGCGGCCATGTCGTCGAGTACGCGCTGGTAGTCGCTGGCATTGGTGACGATGCCCACGCTGGCATTATTCTTGGCTGCTGAACGCACCATGGTCGGGCCACCGATATCGATGTTCTCGATGGCGTCTTCCAGGGAGCAATCCGGGTTGGCAACGGTGGCTTCGAACGGGTACAGGTTAACCACCACCAGATCGATGCGGCTGATATCGTTGTCGGCCATGACCTGTTCATCCTGGCCGCGACGGCCAAGGATGCCGCCGTGCACTTTCGGATGCAGGGTTTTTACCCGGCCGGCCATCATTTCCGGGAAACCGGTGTAGTCGGAGACTTCGCGTACCGCGATGCCTTCGTCCTGCAGTTTCTTGTAGGTACCGCCAGTGGAAAGAATTTCCACGCCCTGCCCGGCCAGGGCCTTGGCAAATTCGACGATGCCCGTTTTGTCGGAAACACTGATCAGTGCACGTTCAACCGCGTTGCTCATAAGTCACCTTTGGTGATGCTTGCACGCTGCCACGTATCAGGCTGGCACGCGCTGGCGTGCGAACAGGATTGGCGTGGGGCGTGAAGCGTGTTTGCGTAAATCGAGTTGACCAAAAACAAAAAAAGGGCAGTAGTGTCTACTGCCCCGGTTCTTCCTGGCCCGCTGTTACAGCAGGCCGTACTGCTTGAGTTTCTTGCGCAAGGTGCCGCGGTTCAGGCCCAGCAGCTCGGCGGCTTTGGTCTGGTTACCACGGGTGTACTCGAGTACTTTCTCAAGCAGGGGGATTTCCATCTCAGCCAGTACCATCGGGTAGAGCTCGCTCACGGCTTCGCCGTCCAGCTGGTTGAAATAATCGTTTAACGAACGTCGCACACAATTGCGCAAGGTATCGTGGGTTTCACTGCGCGCAATAGTGAGATGCGGCTGCTTTCGTGCTTCAGCGGTGTTCATTTCAGTAAGTGTCCGTGCAGCGGCTGTGTTAACTGAAGAAAGGGTCATGCGGCCAGGGCTCCGTTTTTCTTCCGGGCAGACACCTCGCCATAACGACCGAAACGAACCCGGTCGGTAGTGGCGCTGATCTGTTGGAAAAACTGCTCGATTGCCACGCATTGGTCGGTGGCATTTTCCAGTGTGTTAAACCCGCGCCGGAAGTCTTCCCCATCGGGCAGGTTCTGTGTGTACCAGCCCAAGTGCTTGCGTGCGATACGCACCCCCATGAACTCACCATAAAAATGATGCAGTTCGGACAGGTGCTGCTGCACGCAGTCATGGACTTCCGTTACTAACGGCGCTGCGGGCAGCGAGCCGTGCTCGAGGTAATACAGGGTGTCCCGGAAGATCCACGGGTTACCCTGAGCAGCGCGGCCGATCATGATACCACCGGCGCCGGTGGATTCCAGTACCCGTTTAGCTTTTTCCGGGCTATCCACGTCTCCGTTAGCCATTACCGGAATATTCACCGCGTCCACCACCTGCTTGATGGTGGTGTATTCGGCGTCTCCGTTGAACTTGTCGGCGCGGGTGCGCCCGTGAATGGCGAGGGCCTGGATACCGGCGGCTTCGGCGATGCGGGCAATGGTCAGGGCATTGCGCTGATCGCGGTCGGGGCCGGTACGGATTTTCAGGGTGACGGGGACATCCACCGCATTGACCACCGCATCCAGGATGCGGGTGACCAGATCCGGGTCGGCCAGCAGGGCGGACCCTGCGGCGCGCTTGCACACTTTTTTCGCCGGGCAGCCCATATTGATATCAATGATCTGGGCGCCGTGGTCCACGTTGGCGCGGGCCGCTTCTGCCAGCATGGTCGGCTCGCCGCCGGCAATCTGCACAGAAATGGGGCCCGGTTCGCCGCTGTGATCCAGCCGTTGGCGAGACTTTCGAGAGTTCCACAGACGGGTGTCCGAGGTCACCATTTCCGACACCAGCAGGCCGGCCCCCAGGTCCCTGCACAAACGCCGGAAAGGGCGATCCGTGACGCCGGCCATGGGGGCCAGAATCAGGGAATTGGGCAGGTTATAGGGTCCGATCTGCATGCGCCGGTTTGGGGTGTCTAAAAGGGGGGACAATGATAGAGATCGACGGCCCGGGATGAAAGGGCAGCCTGCCATGAGCTGACGGGCTGCCGATCGATTTCTATTGAATGAGGCGTGCGAGGCGCGTTTAGCGCTGACTGACCTGGTCGCGGGGCTGTGGTGCCGGCAACAGGCGCAGGTTGTAGTTCACTGCCTTGTCGCCCGGGTCCACAATTTCCAGCGAGATATGCAGCGGGGTGCGTGTGGGCATGGTCTCCATGCCGAGCAGATCCCCTTGCAGGTATTCCTGTGGGGTGAAGCGTCGGCTGGCTACGGGGCCGCCATTGAGGGCGCTGAAGCTCAGTTCCAGTTCCGGGAAGGGCTGGGGGTACTTGGCTTCATTGAACAGGATAGCGTCCACAATCAGGGCGTTGGCGTAATTCGGGTGGCTGCGTACCACCAGATTGGCGCCACGTAGCTGGGTGATGTCTGAGCGGCTGGGCAGGTGGCAGCCGAGCACATCACAGGCCTGCTGATACAGGGGGCGCCATTGCGGGCTACGGGCCAGGTCATTGAAATTGAAGAAGGCGTATTGGCCGACCAGCACGACCAGGGCAATAACCGAAAGGGAGGTCCACTTGAGCATGCCGCCCCAGTCCCGGCGCTGGCGGAAATGGTTGTCACGTTCACGCACTGGCTTGCCGATGGGGACGGGCTCTTCATAGAGGTCATCGCCAAACAGGTCCAATCCACCGAACAGGCTGTCATCGTCGTCCTCGGGCTCTGCCGGTCGGGATTGTTTTGGCGCTGGAGTGTCTGTTGTTTTGCGCACTGCCGGCTGCTCAGGGGCTGAGTGGCTGGCGGGAGCGGGCGTGGTTGTTTCGCCGGGGGTGGGCTCGGCGGGGTCGTCGTCTTCCAGCTCCTGCAGCAGGGCTTCGGCCCAGGATTCGTCGGCATTTTCATGGTGGCTGGCCCGGCCGGCGCCATGCATGTCGGCGAAGTCTTCGCCCAGCCCACCAGCGGGGTCATCTGCATCCAGGTTCATGAACGAGTCGCTTAACTCCATGCCCTGAATGCTCAGGCCATCGGCGTCAGCGCCGTCATCGTCGCCAAATTTCTGCTCGTCCCCGGAAGAGGCTGCGTCACTGTGGGTGCCGTCCAGCGCGCCGGCCCAGCGATCCTGCGGGGCGGCTTGTTGCGGTGCCGGGGGGTCAACCAGGTAATCATTGGCCTGGAATATCTGCAGGCAAGAGCCACACCGTACTGCACCGCGTGCCTGTTTCAGGTGTTCATCGGTAATCTTGAACTGGGCTGCACAGTGGGGGCAGCGCGTCTTGTATTGGGTGGCCATGGCTTTCGCCTGAATTGTTATTGGACGAGATGCAACATGCTGCACGCGACAGGCTTTCACACAACCCCGGAATCCCTACAGTGCGTGCAGATGGGTCAGGTATGTTTTACAGAAAAACCGGGACAGGCCGCAAGGACCTGTCACTCAGTTTTCCCTGAATCTGTGGATTCAGGTGACGCGGCGCACCCCGTCAATGCGTACCCAGTCACCCTGTTGGGTGGTGGGGGTCAGATCAAACCAGGGGGAATAGGCGGTGCGGACCGATTCTGCCTGTTCCGCCAAAATGCCGGACAGAGCAAGAGTGCCTCCGGGTCGACAGTAGCGGGCCAGCAGCCCGGACAATTCCACCAGCGGGCCGGCCAGGATGTTGGCGACCAGTACGTCGCACTGGTAATCCGCGGGCATCTGCTCCGGCAGGTGCAGGGTGAGCGAGTCTGCCACGCCATTATTACGGGCATTGTCTTCACTGGCGATCAGTGCCTGGGGATCGATATCCGTGCCGGTGGTATCGCCGGCGCCGAGTAGCAGCGCGGCGATGGCCAGCACCCCGGAGCCGCAGCCGAAATCGAGCACGGTTTTGCCGTGCAGGTCAGCGCCGTCCAGCCATTGCAGGCACAGCGAGGTGGTCTCGTGGGTGCCGGTGCCGAAGGCAAGGCCCGGGTCCAGCTTCAGGTTTACGGCTTGCGGGTCTGGCGCCTCGCTCCAGCTGGGAATGATCCACAGGCGCTCACCAAATTGCATGGGCGAGAAGTCGTCCATCCAGGCCCGCTCCCAGGTCTGGTCTTCCAGGGTTTCGTGGTGGCTGGCTTCTGCATTCAGTCCCTGGGCGGTGAGGGCGGCGAGTATCAGCTCGGGAGTCTGGTCCTGCTCAAACAGGGCGCTGACCACGGTGTTCTGCCACAACGGCCGGGTGCCGGGCGGTGGTTCGAACACCGGCTGGTCGGCACCGTCAGTCAGTGTCACGGCCACGGCGCCGAGGTTTTCCAGTGCAGCCTGAAAGGCATCGGCGTGTTGTTCGGTGGTGGCAAGGTGGAGCTGAAGCCAGGCCATGGATACTCCTGCAAGACGTTGTGATGTACGGGTGGTGTGATGTACGGGCGTAAAGTGGCGGCAGTCTAGCGGATTCTGCGGCCCTGTGCTGCCTGTCGTTATGCTGGGCGGTTCGCTGGTGCGGTAATGTTTTTGCCGTTGCCGGGCCAGAAAAGCAAAGGCCGCGCCGGGTTAGCGGGCGCGGCCTTTATTGTGGCGCAGAGGAAAAAGCCGGCGCTTACTGATCGCCCAGCTTTTTCTCCAGGTGGTGAATATCCACTCCGCCTTCAATGAACGCCTTGTCCTTGAAGATTTTGTCGCGGTGCAGAGCGATATTGGTCTTGATGCCTTCTACCACGATTTCGTCCAGCGCGTTTTTCATGCGCGCAAAGGCGATGTCACGGCTTTCCCCCCAGGTGATCAGCTTGCCTATCAGGGAATCGTAGTAGGGGGGGACGGTGTAGCCACTGTAAATGTGGGAGTCCACCCGGACGCCGTTGCCGCCAGGCGCATGGAAGTAGGAAATTTTCCCAGGGCAAGGAGTGAAACGCACCGGATCTTCCGCGTTCACGCGTACTTCGATGGCGTGGCCCTGGAACTGCACGTCGGCCTGTTGCAGCGCCAGCCCTTCACCGCCGGCGATTCGCAGTTGCTCTTTGACGATATCCACCCCGGTGACCATTTCGGTAACCGGGTGCTCTACCTGAACCCGGGTGTTCATCTCGATGAAGTAGAAACGCTCGTCTTCATAGAGGAATTCGAACGTGCCGGCGCCCCGGTAGTTGATGGTCTTGCAGGCATCCACGCAGCGCTGGGCGACTTCGTCTTTCAGGTGCTGTGGGATGTCGGGGGCCGGGGCTTCCTCCACCACTTTCTGATGGCGGCGTTGCAGTGAGCAATCGCGGTCACCCAGATGGATCGCATGGCCAGCACCGTCAGCCAGTACCTGCACTTCCACATGTCGCGGTTTCTGCAGGAATTTTTCCATGTAGACGGTGGCATCGCCGAAGGCGTTTTTGGCTTCCGAGCGGGTCAGGGTGATGGCGTTGAGCAGGTGTTTGGCTTCATCCACGACGCGCATGCCGCGGCCACCACCACCGGCGGCGGCCTTGATGATGACCGGGTAACCAATCTGTTTGGCCATGGCCAGTGAGGCATCATCATCGTCCCCGATGGGACCATCAGAGCCGGGCACGGTGGGGACGCCGGCTTTTTTCATGGCCTCGATGGCCGCAACCTTGTTGCCCATCAGGCGGATGGTGTCTGCTTTCGGGCCGATAAAGGTGAAACCGGAGCGTTCCACGCTTTCGGCAAAGTCCGCGTTTTCCGCCAAGAAGCCGTAGCCGGGGTGAATGCCGTCGGCATCGGTGACTTCCGCTGCGCTGATCAGGGCAGGGATGTTCAGGTACGAATCGGTGGATGACGCGGGGCCGATACACACGGCTTCGTCGGCCAGGCGTACGTGCATCAGGTCCCGGTCGGGCTTGGAGTAAACGGCCACGGTGCGGATGCCCAGCTCCTTGCAGGCGCGAAGGATACGCAGAGCAATCTCGCCACGGTTGGCAATGACGACCTTTTCCAGCATGAGATGCCTCCGTTAAACGATGGAGAACAGAGGCTGGTCGAATTCAACCGGCTCGCCGTCTTCTACCAGAATGGCATCCAGCGTGCCGGACTTGTCGGCCTCGATCTGGTTCATCATCTTCATGGCTTCCACGATGCACAGCACATCGCCTGCCTGGACCTTCTGGCCCACTTCGGCAAAGGACGCCGCACCCGGCGACGGGGAGCGATAGAAGGTGCCGACCATGGGGGAGCGCACCAGATGGCCGCTGGGCGTGTTGTCTACCGGCGCAGGGGCTTCGGTGGCAGAGGGAGCCGGAGCAGGTGCCGGCGCTGGTGCCTGTGGCGCGGCGTAATAGTGCGCCGGCGCTGCGGGTTGGCGTGAGCCGCGGCTGATGCGGACGGACTCTTCCCCTTCACAGATCTCCAGCTCTTCAATGCCGGACTCTTCGAGCAGCTCAATCAGTTTCTTGATTTTGCGAATATCCATGTTCAGTCATCCAGTTGTTCGAGAGCAGCGGTGAGTGCCAGCGCATAGCCGGTGGCACCGAGACCGCAGATAACGCCCTTGGCAATATCGGAAAAATAAGAGTGGTGGCGGAAGGCTTCCCGGGCATGCACGTTGGACAGATGCACTTCGATAAAGGGAATGTTCACCGCCAGCAGGGCATCGCGCAGAGCCACACTGGTGTGAGTGAACGCCGCCGGGTTGATGATGATGAAGTCGATTCCCTCGGTGCGGGCATCGTGAACGCGTTCGACCAGCTCGTATTCCGCGTTGCTTTGCAGATGCTGCAGGTGATGGCCGGCCGTGCTGGCCTGTTCCTGCAGTTGCTGGTTGATATCCGCCAGGGTGGTGTGGCCGTACTTGTCCGGCTCGCGGGTACCGAGCAGATTCAGGTTTGGGCCATGTAAGACCAGAATGGAAGCCAAAACGGGTCCCCTTGCGAATTTGTCGTTATTTGCAGTGATCGTGCTGGAAAAATCCAGATTAGCCCGGGCTTTCTCGCACAAATGCAATATTAGGGGCAAACCATGACAGAAAAAAGGGCTTTACAACATTCGTTACAAGTTACCGGAAGATTGCGTGATATCGGTACCATTTCATGGGGGTTGTATAGCGGGCTGGTTTGGGCTGTGAAACCGCTGCGCTCCGTTCCCCTTGCAGGCTGGCAGGGGAACGGTCGCCAGGGAAGGCGAGCGTTACAGCGTCGGCATCACTCGCTTGTCCAGATGTTCAATGAAGCGTTCCGGGCCCATCTCACCCAACACGCGAGAATCGGGGATTTCGGTGCCGGCGGGGGTAAAAAACACCAGTGCCGGCAGGCCGAGAATATTGTACTGCTCCATGATGGCCTGGCTGTCGGCGTTGATCTCGGTGATGTCCACGCGGTACAGGTCGAAGCCGTTCATGGCGTTGAGTACATCCGGGTGGCTAAGGGTGGTTTCTTCCAGCACCTTGCAGGCCACACACCATTCGGCGAAGAAATCCACCAGCACCGGTTTGCCGGCCTGGCGGGATGCGGACAGCGCCTGCTCCAGTGAGGCTTTGCCCACGATGGTCTGCCAGGGGCCGTGGTCGTTCGCGGTTGGGGCATTGCTGGGGGGCGCACTGCCAGCCACCGGGGTTGCTGGCTGGGTCATGTGTGCCAGCGGTTGCAGGGGATCTTTGCCGCCACTTAACGCGCCGACAATCATTACCGCGCCATACAGGGCCAGCACCAGGGCCAAGCCGCGCTTGAGGCGGGCCATACCTTCACCGGCAGGTTCCAGTGCGCCGAGCTGTACGCCATAGACGGCAAGCAACAGGCCGTAGAGGCCCAAGGTAATGGTGTCACCGATAATGCGATCCAGCAGCCAGATGGCCACGCCCAGCATGACCACGCCGAAGAACCGTTTGATCTCTTCCATCCACATGCCGGCACGGGGGAGCAGGCTGCCGCCGCCGGTGCCGAAGATGATCAGGGGCAGGCCCATGCCGATGGACAGGGCAAACAGGGAGGCGGCGCCGGTGGCCGCATCGCCGCTGGCGGCCACATAAATCAGGGCGCCGGCCAGGATCGGGGTGACGCAAGGGGAAACCACCAGGGCTGAGATTGTCCCCATGATGGCGGCGCCGATCAGGCTGCCGCGGGCTTCCTGCCCCGGTTGATGGAGCTTGTTGCGCAGCGCCGCCGGCAGCTGGAGCTCATACAACCCGAACATGGACAGGGCCAGTACGATAAAGACCACCACGGAAGTGATGATGGCCGCGGGTTGCTGCAGCAAGAATTGCAGGTTCAAGCCGGCGCCGAAAAGTGCCACCAGCAGGCCGGCCAAGGTATAAGGCACCGCCATGCCCAGAACATAGCTGACACTCAGTGTGAAGCCGCGGGCTGCACTGGGTTCTTTCTCTCCGGCAATGATGCCGGACAGAATTGGCACCATGGGGAAGACGCACGGGGTAAAGGCCAGTAGCAGGCCGCCCACAAAAAACAGGCCGATGATCAGGCCAAGGGGCTGGTCCTTCATCCACTGATTGAAGGCGTTGGCATCTTCGGACTGCAGTGTGTCGAGAAAGCCTGGACCAGCGCTGGAGTCAGATGCCGCTGCTGGCGGAGCGGCCACCGGCTTTTTTGTCGGTTGGGGATTGGCGAATTCGATGATTTTTTTGGTTGGCGGATAGCACAAGGTGTCTTCAATGCAGCCCTGGTAGCGCACTTCCAGTTCCGTATCTACCAGCGGCACGCTATGCAAGGGAAGAGCCAGATCCAGGCGATCGAAATACACCTGGACGTCGCCGAAGATTTCGTCGGTTTTGGCTTTGCCGGCGGGCAGGGTCAGCTCGGCAAAATCGTTAATCACATTGCCGTTGGTGTCGCGCAGTGTGAATCCAAAACGGTGCTGGTAAAGATACACCTCGTCGATCAGTTCGAAATTCAGCAGCAGTTGCTGGTTATCCCAGTCCGCATCGGCCACCAGCTGGATGGCTTCATCCACGGTGGGCAGGCGCTCTTCCTCGCCGAACAAATTGTTGGCGCTTGCCCAGGACAGTGGGGCCAAGACCAGAGCGGCGACCAGAAAACGCTGCCAGTACTGCTTCATCAAATTCTCCTTACCCTTGCCCGATGCGCCGGATTGGTGTGGCGCTTTGATGCTGGAACAGGGCGTTAGTTTCATTCGCTGGGTTTAAGGGTTCGTTAAGGCCGGGAATGCAGAGTGGCCCGCTGCCCTGCAGCTGCCGCAGTTTAGCGAAAAATCCCGAGTCTGTAGACCGGCGAGGCCATGGATGTAACGCGTTTGTGGCACAAGGCCAAGCCGTCGTGGCACCAGTGGTGTGATAGGCGGCGTCGGTGGTGAACCTGATTGCGGTTTTCCCTGTAGGCGATGTGCGATACAAATAGGCAAGATAAACATCACTACCTGATGTGAGCAGTGACCTAACCATGCGACTCTTACTTGTTGAGGATGATCCCATGTTGGCTGCGGGGTTGCTGCGGGCCTTACAGTCCGAAGGCTATACCGTTGATCATGTGGACCGGGGAGAGCTGGTGCTGGGGGCTGTTCGCCAGGGCGGTTTCGACTTGTTGATGCTGGATCTGGGGTTGCCGGGAATGGATGGCCTGGAGGTGCTAGGTGCATTGCGCCAGATCAATCGGCAGCTGCCGGTCATAATTATCAGCGCCCGTGATCAGCTGGATGACCGTTTGCGGGGCCTGGATGGCGGTGCCGATGACTATTTGATCAAGCCGTTTGCGGCCTCGGAGCTGGTCGCCCGGATCCGGGCCCGATTGCGTCGTCGCACCGAACAGGCGTCCCCCGTGCTGCATTTTGCGGATCTGGGCATCGATCCGGAGCGTTTTACCGTCACGAAAGCCGGGCAGACGGTTCCGTTATCACGCCGTGAAATGGGCGTGCTGTTCCAGCTGGTACGGAGCCCGGGCAGGGTTTTCACCCGGGAGCAGCTGGAGCAGGGGTTATATGGCTGGAGTGAGGGTATCGAAAGTAATGCGCTGGAGGTGCATGTGCACCATTTGCGTAAAAAACTGGGCAATACGGTGATTCGCACCGTGCGAGGAGTGGGATACAGCTTTGTTGGCGGAGATGAAAGCTAGTGTTTTCCATTCGCCGCTTTCTGCTGGCCTCGCTGCTGGTGCTCATTGTGGGTGGCGGTGTGCTGCTTGGCACCATGACCTACCTGACGCTGTACCACGAACTGGATGAGCAGTTTGATGCCGAGCTTGTTCAGAGCGCCCATCTGCTCGCCCGGTTTTTGCCGGCGCATCGTGATGCCTCCCTGTCCACGCCGCTGACGCAGGCTGAGCATCGTTATCAACGCTACTTTGTCTATCAGGTGTGGCAAGGTGACACGCTGGTTTCCGCCAGTGAAGGCACACCGACAACACCACTGGTTGCTTTGCAGGATGAGCCGCATCTTGGTGAGCGTGATGGCTGGCACAGCTATGCGCTGCCGTTGCCGGGGAATCGCTGGCTGGTGCTGGCGGAAAGCGATGCTGCCCGCCGTTCTATCGTGGATAACATGACGGCGACGGTGCTTGCGCCCTATGTGCTCAGCCTCCCTGTGATCCTTCTGCTGGTGTGGTTGGCGATTCGTCGGGGGCTGGCCCCGCTGGCCGCTCTGACGGCATCGGTCAGTCGCCGTACCCCGGAAAACCTGTCGCCGCTGGTTCGCGCTCGCCCTGTGCGGGAATTGGAACCGCTCCATGACGCCCTGAATGCCCTGCTGACACGGCTGGAAGACGGCATTGCCCGTGAAAAACGGTTTACCGCCGATGCGGCCCACGAGCTGCGTACATTGCTGATGGTGTTGCGCCTGCATGCCGATAACGCCGTCAGTGGCTCGCAAACGCCATTATCTGATGACTCATTGCTGCAAATGCAGCAGGCCATTACCCGGGCTGAACGAATGCTGGAGCAGTTATTGGTGCTCGCCCGGCTGGATCCCCTGCACGCCCGCATGCCGGAGATTAACCGGGCAGAGGTGGTGTCGGTGGCGAGAGACACCCTGGCCAGCCTGGTGCCGTTGGCTGACCAATATCAGCAACAACTTCAGTTGCTGGTGGAGCAGCCCGTCTGGGTTTCGTTACCACCAGAGGCCCTGCATCTGTTGTTACGCAATCTGGTGGACAACGCTTGCAGGTATGCCCCGGCCGGAGATATTGCGATTAGCGCAGCGGTGACTGATGACACAGTGATACTGGTAATCAGCGATGCCGGCGACGGCCTGAGCGAGGCACAGCAGAAACGGTTTAGTGAACGCTTCAGTCGTGGCTCCGGTGTGGCCGGTGGGGCGGGTTTGGGATTGTCGATTGTAGATGGTGTTTTGTCTCTCTATGGTGGAACCTTGCGTTATCGACAGCGTGAGGGTGACACGACCGCCGCAGCCATACTGTCTTTGCCTGCAGCTTCAGCGGGCAGCGAGCGATAAGTGAGCTATAGTAAGGGTTTGAGTTGCGGTGAGACGGATCTTGGGAGTGAGCATGAGTAACGATAAATTCAGTGAGAAAATGGGGGATGCCATGCTGGACCCTCGCAATAATCGAATCTGGAAGGGTTTGTTCTGGTTGCTTGGTTTGCTGTTGTTGATCGACGTGCTGCTGGGCTGGTACTGGAGCCAGGAGCCTGAGTTGCGTGAGGTGACGGCGAAAGCGGATGCCGTGCGAGGCGAGACTACCGCGCGGGAGCTGATTTTTGTTGCTGATACCCTGCTGTCCAAGCCTGGTGGTTACCTCAGTAATGATGTGCTTCCGCACCGTCTGTGGCTGGATAACATGCCGGCCTGGGAATATGGCGTACTGGTGCAGGCGCGCGATTTCAGCCGGGTATTACGCCGGGACATGAGCCGTTCACAATCCCAGAGCCAGGAAGATAAAGACCTGGCTATTGCCGAGCCGCAGTTCAATTTCGATGCCCAAAGCTGGGCCATGCCGGCCACGGAAAGCGAGTATCGCCGGGGCATCAAGGCGTTGCAGCGTTATGTGGATCGGCTGACGGATGCCAATGAGAACGACGGCAAGTTCTACGCCCGGGCCGATAACCTGAACTATTGGTTGAACGAGGTGCAGAACCGGTTGGGATCCCTGAGTCTGAAACTGAGCCAGAGTGTCGGGCGCAGCCAGCTGAATGTGGACAAGGACGGCACCATTGTGGCGGCGAAGCCGGAGAGCGATGAAGATTTTGTCAAAACACCGTGGCTGAAAATTGATGACGCTTTCTATGAAGCCCGTGGTGCAACTTGGGCGCTTGCCCAGCTAATGCGCGCAGCGGAAGTGGATTTTGCGGACGTGCTGCGCAAAAAGAACGCCACTATCAGTTTCCGGCAAATGGTTCGCGAACTGGAGGCGACCCAGGAAACGGTGTGGAGTCCTATGATTCTCAATGGTGATGGTTTTGGCATGCTTGCCAATCACTCGCTGGTCATGGCTAATTATGTCTCCCGTGCTAACGCTGCCCTGATTGACCTGCGCAAGCTGCTTCAGGAAGGGTGAGAAAAGCCGTTGAAGGTTGATAGTGGAGAGTTAACAGCTGCGCGTTAATCGCTAGTGCTATCTCGGAAACGAAGAGGCCGCGCTCAAGTGCTGGGTGCGGCCTCTTGTATTTCTACTCTCAATAATGGCGTCTGCGCAGTCAATCATTTGCCACGCTTGAGCTCAATAGCTTCCTTCTTGCGCTACCTTGTTTTGTCTCATTAAGTCTTTCTTAAGTTAACGTCACTAGCCTTTCTTGTGCGCCTGTTGATTGGGCCGAGGAGGTAACGTGACCGTTTCTTATATCGCACCGCAGTGGCAGTCCCGTCTTGACCGCAATGGCATGGCCGGATTCGATCTCATGTGGGCACTACCCACCGAGTGGGTTGAAACACCAAATTATCGTCGCGGCGGATGGAGCGGTGTGACCCGGCATCAGCTGGATGATGGTCAGTGGATTTACGTCAAACGCCAGCAGAATCAATTCCGACGCATGGCTTGTAAACCCTGGCAAATGCGGCCCACTTACTTTCATGAATTTAGGGCGTTGCAGCGCCTTCAGTCCGCCGCCATTCCGGTGGTGGAATGGCTTTATTACGGCGAGCGCGACGGTGCAGCAATACTGGTGACGCTGGCGCCGCCAGGCTATGTGGACCTGGCTTGCTTTGCCAAGACCCAGGACGATGCGCAATTACGGATAGTGATGATGCGCCTGTTGCGTGTGCTGCACAGTTTGCACCGCAACCGCTGGCAGCATGGCGCCTGCTATCCAGCTCATGTGCTGGTGCATCCGGTGTCACTGGATATCGTGCTGCTGGATCTCGAACGCTTTCGCCAGCGTTTCAGTGTGGCTGCCGCCGCCCGTTCCGATTTTTCCCAATTGCTGCGTCGCAGCCATTTCCTGTCGCCGGCTATTCGCGCTCATCTGCATGCATTGCATGAGAGGGCCGGTCGCCGTGACGCCTCCGCACTCCCCTTACACAGAGATCCCCGTCATGCTTGATGATGTTGTTGCGCTGTCCCGAGACCGGGTCAAGATGGATGAGAAAACAGTATTGCGTTATGCCAACCGGAAGCCGGCCAAACACGCTGCGGAAATGGCGCTGGTTGAGCGTTCCATGCCAGACCTGCCTGCCGGTGCCCGCGTGCTGGACGCTCCCTGTGGTGCTGGTCGCCTTAGCCTGTGGATGGCTCAGCAAGGCTGGGACGTATCCGCCATGGATCTGGGTAGTGCTGCTGCGGACTTTACCCGGAAATTACTGACCGATAATGCATTGTCGGGTGAGGTAGACGTTGGCGATGTTTTTGCCATGCCCTGGGAGCGTCGGGAATTTAAATTGGTGGTGTGTTTTCGTTTGATTCACCATTTTCCGGATGCGCAAATCCGTGAAAAATTATTGACCGAATTGGCCCGGGTAGCGGATCAGCACTTGCTGGTGTCGTACCTTTCTCCCTGGTCTTATACTGGCCTGAAACGCTGGTTGAGATATCGACTCACGGGGCGTCGTAGCCGGCAGAACCATACATCGTTGACTGAATTGCAATCTGTGCTTGAGCCACTGGGGTTTATTCTGGCAAGGGATGTTGCGCAGCGGCGTTACTTCCATGCGCTGCACATGGCGTACTTTATTCGTGTGAGTAACCGGTGAAGCGGAGCGCTTGATCGCCTTTGTACACCCTCCGGTGTGATAACCGCAACAGCCCGCGCCGGTAATCCGGGCGCGGGCTCTTTTTTTACCTGCTTGTTAGTAGTGCACCAATACTCGGTGTGTTCGGCAGCGGTATTCAAGCTGCCCGGATATTTTTCTTTGGCTCGGGCAGGCTCTTACGCCATTCTTCAATCAGCGCACTGTTGTCGTCGTCCCAGGGGTGGAAGCCGGGTTTCAGGTAGCTGAACCAGGCGGGGATTATGCTGCTGATCACGCCTCTGTAGCCAAACCCTTTCCACAGCCCTTTGGCTAGGGTGAGAGGTTTACGGTGGACATTGTCTCGCTTGAGCATCTGCCAGGTGAAGTAGCTGGAGAAGCCGATCAGGTAGGCAGTGCTGGAGAGGAACAGGCGCTGGCGTTCCAGGTAGTTACCGTTCACGTCCGTGTACAGGTCGTAGGCCACGGCCTTGTGTTCGGTTTCTTCAATGGCGTGCCAAACCCACAGGTCGCGTACCGCCGGGTCCATCTTTTTCATCAGGTCCGGGCGGCGCAGGATGGCGTCGGCCAGAATGGCAGTAAAGTGCTCCAGGCCGGCGGTGGCCGCCAGCTGCTGGCGTTTGCTCATGTATTTGCGGGCACCGGCCAGCAGCTTGTTGGTGACACCCAGAGCATGGGCAACGATGTCGTCATATTTGCCATCGGCAATCAGGTCATTGAAGGCCTGATGTTCCAGGGAGTGCATGGCTTCCTGGCCAATAAAGCCGGAAATATCCTTCTGGCGATCCTTGTCCTCTACCTGGTCGCGCAGGGCACGCACAGAATCCACGAAGAAACGTTCACCGTCGGGAAAGGTCAGCGACAGGATATTCAGCAGATGGGTCAGCACCGGGTCGTTATCAAACCAGTAATCATCGTGCTGTATGCCATCGAAGGAAAACCCCATACGGCGGGGTACGATGGGCACAACCGGTGCCTCATGTTTTTTTGTCAGCGGCAATTTCATGTTGGCTCCTGGCGCAAATGCCATTGGTGACATTGCTCAATGACAACTACTATGCAGGCAGGGATAACCAAGTTCTTGTCGTGGAGGGCCAACAAATGGTGAGTTCGGGCCGCACCTGGGGAAATGCCGGGGTGCCGGGCATCTATGTGGTGCTGTTGTACGACCTGTTGGTGGCCCTGAAGCTGGATGCGCCGGCCCTGCTGGTGGGGTTGGGGGTGAGTCGGGATGAGCTGCTGGCGGTGGATCGCCGGGTCTCCATGTCCCTGGCCCAGACAGTGGCCGAGCGCGGGGTTGAAATGGTGGGGGACCGTGGCCTGGGGTTTCGCTATGCCCGCGCCATGAGCATTACCCTGCATGGCCCGGTGGGGCTGTTGGCCCTGTCCAGCGCCAGCGCTCAGGATGCCCTTGATGCGGCTTGCCGGTTTCTCGGCCTGCGCGCCCCGTTTCTGGAAATTCATCAGGCCCGCCATGCAGACCGGGCCCATCTTCAATTACGCAGCACCCGCCCGTTAGGGGTGGCCCATGATTTTATTATCGAAGCCATGCTGGTGGGGCTGGCGTTCATGATCGAGCAGCTGTTGGAGAGCCTGCCGGAGGGGCTGGAGATTCACCGTCGCGGGCCCGCGCCGGCCTGGCTGGCGGCGCTGCGGGACGATGTAGGGGTGCCGGTGCGGTTTGATCAGTCGGAAGACGCGCTGGTGTTCCCCTTGTCTGCGCTGGAGGCGCGGCCGCGGCTGGCGGACCCGCAGGTGGCAGCGATTGCCCGGGAGCAGTGCGAGATGGAGTTTCGTCAGTGGCGCACGGAAGAAGATGGCGTGATGGCGGAGCGTATCCGCGCAGCGTTGCAGGACCATGCGGCGCCGTTGCCGTCGCTTGAATGCATGGCGAATCGGCTGGCGGTGTCTGCCCGCACTCTGAAGCGTCACTTGCAGCAGGTCGGGTTGAGCTATCGCCAGTTGCAGGACGAAGAGCGCTATCGGCAGGCTTGCCGCTTGTTGGGGAAGGCGGAGCAGAGTATCAGCGAGGTGGCTTATCATCTTGGTTACAATGATGTGGCGAACTTTTCCAAGGCGTTCAAGCGCTGGAGTGGACTGACTCCGAAGGGCTATCGGGAGCAACACTCGTGGGTGTGAGGCGCGAGTAACGAGTTTCGCGTTGCGAAGATCAAAACCTTTACAGGCCAGGCGCTTCGGTTTTTGCTTTTCGAAACTCGAAACTCGAAACTCGAAACTCGAAACTCGAAACTCGAAACTCGAAACTCGAAACTCGAAACTCGAAACTCGAAACTCGTAGGTCTTGCCCCC
>NZ_PBSH01000033.1 GCF_002726155.1 Alcanivorax sp.
CAGTTGCCACAACACTGGACAGGTTTCGTCGCTCGAAGCTGTAATACTTCTCCTCTCCACCAGATTCTGGGAGAGACACTGGCGAAGTTTCGAGAGACAAAGAATTCAGGCAAACCCGCCTAAGCGGGCCTGAGACCGAGTGTTGGGGTATAGCCAAGTTGGTAAGGCAGCGGGTTTTGATCCCGTTATTCCCAGGTTCGAGTCCTGGTACCCCAGCCATTTTCTTCTGAGGAACCTCTTACCCTTCCCCTTAGCGGTTCCCAAATTCACGACGCAAGACCCCAGGGGGCGCCAGTGTCCAAGCTCGTCGTTTTCACCGGTAACGCAAATCCCGAACTGGCCAAAGCCATGGTCAACAACCTGAACCTGCCGATCGGCAACGCCGATGTGGGCACGTTCAGCGATGGCGAAGTTGCCGTGGAGATCCAGGAAAACGTGCGCGGCAAAGACGTCTTTATCGTGCAATCCACCTGCAGCCCGACCAACAACAACCTGATGGAATTGCTGGTCATGGCCGACGCCCTGCGTCGCTCCTCCGCAGGCCGTATCACCGCCGTCATGCCCTACTTTGGTTATGCCCGCCAGGATCGCCGCGTGCGCTCCGCCCGCGTGCCGATTACCGCCAAAGTAGTCGCCGACATGATCACCGCCGTAGGTATTGATCGCGTGGTCACCGTGGACCTGCACGCCGACCAGATTCAGGGCTTCTTCGATATTCCAGTGGATAACGTCTACGCCACCCCGCTGATCGTGGCGGACATCGAACGCCAGAACCATGACGACCTGATGGTTGTCTCCCCGGACGTGGGCGGCGTAGTGCGCGCCCGCGCCCTGGCCAAACAGCTCAACGACGCCGACCTGGCCATCATCGACAAGCGCCGCCCCAAGGCCAATGTGTCCCAGGTAATGCACATTATCGGTGAAGTAGAAGGCCGCACCTGCGTGCTGGTGGATGACATGGTCGACACTGCCGGCACCCTGTGCAAAGCCGCCCAGGCCCTGAAGGATCACGGTGCCGCCAAGGTGATTGCCTACATCACCCACCCGATCCTGTCCGGCCCGGCCATCGACAATATCGCCAGCAGCGCTCTGGACGAACTGGTAGTCACCGACACCATTCCCCTGTCCGACGCCGGCCGCGCCTGCGCCAACATCCGCGTCCTCAGCCTGGCCCCCATGCTGGCCGAAACGGTACGCCGGGTGAACAACGAAGAGTCCCTGAGCGCCATGTTCGACCGGTTGGAGCTGGTATAAAGAAACGCAGCACGCTTCACGCTGCATGCGACACCACGAGCCAGACCAATCTTGCCCTGCTCGTTTTGAGGCCGCGCACCAGTGATGGGCGCGGCCTCTTGCGTTTCAGGACCAGACCATCCTTTCATCGCGTTGTTGCGTGGGGCGTGTTGCTTGACAGCGTCTAACCAGCCATAATCGCGCCCCCGCGGAATCCTCCGTGGCTTTATCAACCTCTCTGGCCGACCTGGTCGCGGGAAGCCCGAGAGCATACTGGAGACAGACCATGTCCAATGAATTCCTGCTGAATGCAGAAAGCCGCAGCGATACAGGGAAAGGTGCGAGCCGCCGCCTGCGTCGTCTGCAAGAACGTGTTCCCGGCATCCTCTACGGTGGCGAAGCCGAGCCGCAGATGATCAGCGTTGAACTGCGCGAGCTGAAAAAAGCCCTGGAAAACGAAGCGTTCTACAGCCACATCCTGACACTGAAGCTGGACGGTGCCAGTGTGCAGGCCGTACTGCGTGACATGCAGCGTCATCCGGCCAAGGGCCACCCGCTGCACGTGGATCTGCTGCGCGTCGACAAGACCCACAAAATCACCATGAACGTTCCCCTGCACTTCATCAACGAAGAAAGCTCTATCGGCGTGAAGAAGCAAGGCGGCGAGATTCAGCACAACTACGCGGAAGTGGAAGTGAGCTGTCTGCCCCAGGACCTGCCAGAGTTCATCGAAGTGGACATGGCTAACGCTGAGCTGGAGACCGTTATTCACCTGTCCGATCTGAAACTGCCGAAAGGCGTGGAACTGACCCAGCTTGCTCTGGGCGACGACCACGACCAGCCGGTAGCTGCGGTTCACCAGCCGAAAGTTCGTGCGTCCGCTGATGACGATGCTGACGAAGCGGCAGGCGAAGAAGCCTCAGGCGAGGAATAAGACGCACCGTGGCGGAACCTGTTCGACTGATCGTGGGCCTGGGCAATCCGGGCCACGAATACGAAGACACCCGCCACAATGCCGGCGTCTGGTATGTAGACGCCCTGGCCCGACGCCAGGGCGTCTTCCTTACCGAAGACAAGAAATATTTCGGCCTTACCGCCACCTTCTCCTTTGAAGGCGAAACAATCCGCCTGCTGGTTCCGACCACCTTCATGAACCGCAGTGGTCAGGCCACCGCCGCACTGGCAAATTTCTTCAAGATTCCCGTTACGCAGATACTGGTTGCTCACGACGAGCTCGACCTGCCACCCGGCTGTGCCCGCTTCAAGCAAGGCGGCGGCCACGGAGGCCACAATGGTCTGCGCGACATCATCAGCCGACATGGCAACAGCCGCGACTTTTACCGGCTACGGCTTGGCATCGGCCACCCCGGCTCTGCCGACCGGGTTACCCCCCACGTGCTGAACAAACCCTCCAAAGCCGATCGGGACCTGATCGATCGCGCCATCGACGAAGCTGTCCACCACACCGCGGATATACTCCGCGGCGACCTGAACGGCGCCATGAACCACCTCAACGGCTTCAAGGCGTAGAGAGACGCTTCACGCAACAACACGAAGCTTAGCCTCTCTTCATGGCCATGCTTCTGCCCCGCGCTGCAACCTGGCCGCGGCCTGCCACCTTCCAGCCCACACCACCCCATCCCGCGTTGTAGCTTGTCGCTTGCCGCTCATGTAGCATTGCGGCCTCGAAAAATGGAGGTCTGTCATGGGTTTCAAATGCGGTATCGTCGGTCTGCCCAACGTGGGTAAATCCACCCTGTTCAACGCGCTGACCAAAGCGGGTATTGATGCCGAGAACTTCCCGTTCTGCACCATTGAGCCCAACACCGGCGTGGTACCGGTGCCAGACCCCCGTCTGGACAAACTCTCCGCCATCGTCAGCCCGGAGCGGGTCATGCCCGCCACCATGGAATTCGTGGACATTGCCGGCCTGGTCGCTGGCGCCTCCAAAGGCGAAGGCCTGGGCAATAAATTCCTGGCCAACATCCGTGAAACCGACGCCATCGCTCACGTGGTGCGCTGTTTCGACGATGAAAACGTGATCCACGTATCTGGCAAGGTCTCCCCCCTGGACGATATCGCCGTGATCAACACCGAGCTGGCCCTGGCCGACCTGGACACGGTGGAAAAAGCCCACCTGCGCGCCACCAAGGCCGCCAAGGGCCAGGACAAAGATGCCAAAGGCTTGCTGCCGGTACTGGACAAGGTGCTGCCCGCCCTGAACGAAGGCAACCCGGCCCGTTCCGTAGACCTGAATGACGATGAACGCAAAGCCATCAAGAGCCTGAACTTGCTGACCTTGAAGCCCACCATGTACATTGCCAACGTGGACGAAGGCGGCTTTGAGGACAACGCGCTGCTGGACGCCGTGCGCGAGCTGGCCGAAACGGAAAACTCTTCCGTAGTCCCCATCTGCGCCAAGATCGAATCCGAAATTGCCGAACTGGACGACGAAGAAAAAGCCGACTTCCTCGCCGACCTGGGCATGGAAGAGCCCGGCCTGAACCGGGTCATCCGTGCCGGCTTTAACCTTCTCGGCCTGCAAACCTATTTCACCGCTGGTGTGAAAGAAGTCCGCGCCTGGACGGTCAAGGTCGGCGCCACCGCGCCCCAGGCTGCCGGCGTGATTCATACGGATTTCGAGAAAGGCTTCATCCGTGCCGAAGTCACCGGCTACGATGATTACATCGACAACAACGGCGAGCAGGGTGCCAAGGAAGCCGGCAAGTGGCGCCTGGAAGGCAAGGAATACATCGTCAAGGATGGTGACGTGGTGCACTTCCGTTTCAACGTATAAGAACGCTGCGCGCACCACGCTTCATGCAACACGCGAACAAAAAAGGCCGCCCTTCCAGGGCGGCCTTTTTATTTAGCTATTAATTATTAACTGTTAACTATTCATTGCCCTTTTAGTCCGTACCGCCCGCATTCACCGGCTCAAAATCTTCATCTTTCAATTCCGGCAACTTCTCATCACAACCCTGAATACCCTGCTTTTTCAGGTTGGTGCAGACCCTATCCAGCTTGTTGTCCACTGCGTGCATATGATCCAGCAAAAGGTGAATCGCTTCGGCCACCGGGTCGGGCATGTCGTTGCTGACACCATAGGCCTGGAAGCCGATTTTCTCGGCCATTTCCTGGCGAGTCTTTTCTTTCTCGGTCAACGGATGGCTAATCACCCGGCCCGGGATTCCCACCACCGTCGCCCCTTCCGGCACTTCCTTAGTCACCACGGAATTGGAGCCGATCTTGGCATTCTTGTGCACCGTAAACGGCCCCAGCACTTTCGCGCCTGCGCCGACCACCACACCATCTTCCAGAGTCGGGTGGCGTTTGCCCTTGCTCCAGCTGGTACCACCCAGAGTAACCGCGTGATACAACGTCACGTCATCACCGATTTCTGCGGTTTCACCAATCACCACACCCATGCCGTGATCGATAAAGAAACGACGGCCAATTTTGGCACCGGGGTGAATTTCAATACCAGTAAGCCAGCGCGAAAACGTGGATAGCAGCCGCGCCAGTTGCTTGAAGTTGCGCGTCCATAACCCATGCGCCAACCGATGAAAAAGCACCGCGTGCAAACCGGGATAGTTGAGCAACACTTCCAGCGTATTGCGGGCCGCCGGGTCCCGGTGAAAGACCGACCGGATGTCCTCGCGCACTTGATCAAACATAACTACCTCAACTTCGAAGCCTTGGGCCTGGGCCCGTTAGGATGACGCCAACAACCGTTTGTTACGGCGCATCAGCCATCATCTCGCGGCATTTTTTTCTCCAACGCCACCAATACGCCCCGCAAAATGCTCATTTCCATTTTGTCCGGTCGGGCGCGCATAAACAAACGGCGCATGCGTGTCATCACCTGCCCGGGCTGTTCCGGATTGAGGAATCCACTCTGTGCCATCACCTTTTCCAGATGGTCCAGAAAACCCGATACCGCTTCGTTGGTGGCCGGCGGCTCATCCCAGAACATTTCCGGCAACGGCATCACCTCGCGACGGGAACGGGATTCCTGCAGCTCAAAATCGTCCCCCAGCAACGCCAAGCGCAGCTCGTAGCTGATTAATTGGACCGCCGACGCCACATTCAAGACCCCATACTCGGGGTTCGTGGGCACGCTCACATGAAGATTGCAGCGGCGCAGCTCGTCGTTGGTCAGGCCCCGATCTTCACGACCGAACAACACCGCGATGCGAGTATCCTGCGGCGCATTGGCTAAATCATGAGACAGCTGTGCAGCCAGCTGGCGTGGTGTCAGGCAAGGCCACGGGATACGCCGCTGACGGGCGCTGGTGCCAATCACCAGGGTGGCGCCTTCCAGGGCCTCGTCCACGCTATTGCATACCTGTGCAGCCTCCAGCACATCGCCGGCACCAGAGGCGCGCGCCGTCGCCTCCACACTGGGGTAGGCCTGCGGCTGCACCAGACGCAGATCCGATAGGCCCATGGTTTTCATGGCCCGGGCAGCCGCGCCGATATTGCCGGGGTGGGAGGTTTCCACCATCACAATGCGCACATTTTCCAACATGGGAGGCCTCTCATTAAAAAAGGCGCTAATCTTAACACGGCGGCTGCCCTGATCGCGCGGGCTCTGCTACAATCCGCGCCCCGGAACGGGAACCCCGCGTTTCCCCGCCCCGCGCTCTTTAACACCGTTACGCCACACGTCATATTGAGGATAGATGCCATGCATGCGCCGCAAGTGAATATCGCCCTGCGAGCCGCCCGTCAGGCGGGAAATCTGATTCGCAGAGCTGCTGAAAGCAGTGATCCCGTGTCTGTCACGAAAAAGGGCATGAACGACTTCGTCACCGAAGTGGATCGCGCTGCGGAAGCGCGCATCATCGATGTGATTCGCAAGGCCTACCCGGACCACAGCATTCTGGCTGAGGAATCCGGTGTTATCGAAGGCAGTGGCGACGGTAAAGACTACCAGTGGATTATCGACCCATTGGACGGCACTACCAACTTCATCCATGGTTTCCCCCAGTACTGCGTCTCCATTGCCCTCAAATTCAAAGGCAAGATCGAGCATGCAGTCATTTACGATCCCAACCGCGACGAAGAATTCACCGCCAGCCGTGGCCGTGGCGCCGCCCTCAATGGCCGCCGTATTCGCTGCACCAACCGAGCAGGTCTGGATGGCTGTCTGATTGGCACCGGCTTCCCTTTCCGCAAGGACCAGGCCCCACACATGGACGCCTATCTGGGTATGTTCGCCGATATCGCCGCGTCCACCGCCGGCCTGCGCCGTCCCGGCTCTGCTGCCCTGGACCTGGCCTGGCTGGCCGCCGGACGGCTGGACGGCTTCTTTGAATTCGGCCTGGCAGAATGGGACATGGCCGCAGGCGTACTGCTAATTACCGAAGCTGGCGGCCTGGTTGGCGACCTGAGCGGTGGCCACAAGTACCTGGAAAGCGGCGGTATCGTAGCCGGCAGCCCGAAAGTCTTTAAGGGCTTGCTGCAAAAAATCAAACCTCACCTGAATGATAAACTGAAACGCTAAACACCCGCCCCGCCTTGCTTTGCGCCCTTTCCTCCTCAGCGGGGAAAGGGTTTTCCTTACCTTATTTCCCGCCCTGTTTTGTAAAAACTCCTTAGACTTCAATACGAAAGTGCTGCCTGTAGCATGGACATCTCGGCACGCTTTGCTAGCGTGTCAGGTATAACGGTTCAGCAAGGAGACGCTTCATGGCAACGGTTTCTCTCACGGACAACGCCCTGTTCCGCCAACAGTGCTACATCAATGGCCAGTGGTGTGATGCTGACGACGGCGCCACTTTTACGGTCGATAACCCGGCCAACGGCGAAGACATCGGTACCTCCCCCCGCATGGGCGAGGCCGAGACCCGCCGCGCCATCGACGCCGCCCATCAGGCGTTCCCCGGCTGGCGCGACAAGACCGCCGCCGAACGCGCCAACCTGCTGATGGCCTGGCACGACCTGATGATGGAGCACCAGGAAGATCTGGGGCGCCTGATGACCCTGGAGCAAGGCAAACCGCTCCCTGAAGCCAAAGGGGAAATCGCCTATTCAGCGTCTTTCCTGAAATGGTTCGCGGAAGAAGCGCGCCGGGCCTATGGCGACACCATTCCCGCTTCCAAACCCGGCCAGCAGATCGTGGTGATCAAGCAGCCCATCGGGGTCACCGCCGCGATCACGCCCTGGAACTTTCCCTCCTCGATGATTACCCGTAAAGCCGGGGCTGCATTGGCCGCAGGCTGCACCATGGTAGTCAAACCCGCCAGCGCCACCCCGTATTCCGCTCTGGCACTGGCTGAGCTGGCAGAGCGGGCCGGGATTCCCGCCGGTGTTTTCAACGTGATCACCGGCAGTGCCGGAGCTATTTCCACCGCGATTACCGACTCCCCTGTCGTCCGCAAGCTGAGCTTCACCGGCTCCACCGAAGTGGGCAGCCAACTGATGGCCCAGTGCGCCAAACACATTCAGAAAGTCTCACTGGAGCTGGGTGGCAATGCCCCCTTCCTGGTGTTCGACGACGCCAACCTGGATAAAGCCGTGGAAGGCGCCATGGCCAGCAAGTTTCGCAACACCGGCCAGACCTGCGTGTGCGTGAACCGTTTCCTGGTACAGGAAAGCATCCACGATGCCTTTGTGGAGAAATTCAAGGTCGCCATTGAAGCCATGAAAGTAGGCGATGGCTTTGACGAAGGCGTGTCCCAGGCCGCGCTGATCAACCGGGGCGCCTCCGACAAAGTCATGGAACATCTGGAAGATGCATTGGGCAAAGGCGCCCGAGTCATCACCGGCGGCCAGCGCCACGAACGGGGCGGCAGCTTTGTGCAGCCGACATTGATCACCGACGTCTCCACCGATGCCCAGCTCTGTCAGGACGAAACCTTTGGTCCGCTAGCGGCCATCATTCCCTTTAAAACGGAAGAAGACGCCATCCGCATCGCCAACGACACCCCCTATGGGCTGGCAGCGTACTTCTACAGCGACAACATCCACCGCTGCTGGCGCGTGGCAGAAGCACTGGAAAGCGGCATGGTCGGCGTCAATGAAGGCCTGATATCCAACGCCACCGCACCGTTTGGCGGGGTCAAGGAATCCGGTCTGGGCCGCGAAGGCTCTCACCAGGGCATGGAAGAATACCTGGAAACGAAATACCTGTGCATGGGAAGTTGAGACGCTGCATGCAACACGCTTCACGCAACAACACGAGGCAATGCCTGTAATAACGCATACCCTCGAGCTTCGCGCATCAACGCGAGCCCGCGGAGACAAGACGTGAAGCCAACACCACACGCAAGGCGCGTTGTTGCGTGCAGCGTGGAGCATGCTGCGTTAAAGGAGTTAAGGATGACGAAACGGCTAAACATCGCCCTGCTCCCCGGCGACGGCATCGGCCCTGAAGTCATAGCCGTGGCCGAGCAAGCACTGACGCTGCTGATTGATCGCTTTCAGTTGCCGCTGTCCTACACCTCCTTCCCTTGGCCGTCCCACGCCTGGCATCAACAACACGGGCAGATGATGCCGGATGATGGCGTCGACCAGCTACGCGCTTTTGACGCTATTTTGTTGGGGGCACTCGGCGACCCGGGGCCACTGGATGATCCGGACCGTTTTGTGCTGCCCGACAGCATTTCTCTCTCGCCATTACTGGCGCTGCGCAAACAACTGGACCTGTGGGCCTGTGAGCGGCCAGCCCGCTGGCAAACCGGCGCGCCCCAATACCTCAGTGATCCACGCGCCAACGATGTGGACATGCTGGTGATTCGCGAAAACAGCGAAGGTGAGTATAGCAATCAGGGCGGCCGCCTGCGGGCTGGCACACCCCACGAGGTAGCCACCCAGGTAGAAGTGTTCACTGCCACCGCCACCGAACGGCTCATTCGCCATGCCTTTGAACGAGCCCGCCAACGGGCCGCCCAGCGCGATCTGCCGCGTCAGTTCAAAGACGAAAAAAACGCCCAGGTATGCCTGATCACCAAGCGCAACGCGCAACCTTTCTGGGGCGACCTGTACACCGAAACTTTCCTGCGCCTGGCTCGGGAATACCCGGACGTGGATACCCATCATGAACTGGTCGACGCCGCCTGCATGAAATTCGTGCAGTGCCCATGGCGCTTCGATGTGGTGGTGGCCAGCAACCTGCACGGCGACATTCTCACCGATCTGGCTGCAGTGCTCTGCGGCGGCCCCGGGTTGGCCCCGTCCGCCAACCTGAACCCGGCCGACAGCGACATCCCGGCGTTATTCGAACCGGTCCACGGCAGTGCCCCGGACATCGCCGGACAAAACCTGGCCGACCCCCGCGCCACCCTGCTCAGCCTCGCCATGACCCTGGAATGGCTCGCCCCTCACCACCCGGCTCTGGGCAATGCGGCACAACATCTGCATGACACCGTAAAGGCAGACCTGGCGAAAGAAGGAAACACACCGGCACAGCATTCGCAAAAGAGTGGCACCCGGGAAACAGGACAACGGCTTTATGCATTGCTGGCCCCGTAGCATCAGCCAGTAACGTCAATTCACCAGCGAGGCGTATTCCCACGTCCCGCGGGCACAGCGCTGCAAAGGTGGGCGACAAAACCAGCCACCCGCAGCAGGCAACGACGGCAATGAGCAATGAGAAAGGAGGCACCATGAGTCATTTGTCCCCCTTACTGGTACAGTCCAGCGGGATTTGCGCAGAGCGTGGCGAAGGTAGCTGGCTCTATGATGAAAAAGGCAACCGCTGGCTGGACTTCACCTCCGGCATCGGCGTGACCTCCACCGGCCATTGCCACCCCAAAGTGGTCGCCGCAACCCAGGCCCAGGTGGGCAAACTGGTCCATGCCCAATACGCCACCGTCACCCACCCCAACATGCTGGCCCTCACCGACCGGCTCTATGAGCACCTGCCCAAGGGGCTTGATGCGGTGGCCTTCTCCAACTCCGGCAGTGAGTCCGTGGAAGCGGCCATTCGCCTGGCGCGACAGGCCACCGGCCGCACCAACCTCATCGCCTTTCGCGGCGGCTTCCACGGCCGCACCCTGGCCGCCGCCTCGCTAACCACCTCTACCAGCAAGGTACGGACGGGTTGGCAGCCGCTCATGGCCGGGGTCAGCATTGCGCCATTTCCCCATGCTTACCGCTATAAGCAAGACATGGATCAGTGTGTCACCGACTGCCTCAACGAGCTGGATCATATCTTCGCCACCGAGTGCAACCCGGCCGACACTGCCGCCATGATCATCGAGCCGGTACAGGGTGAGTACGGCTACTACCCTGCCTCTGCCGCCTTCATGAAGGGGCTGCGTGAGCGCTGTGACAAACATGGCATCCTGCTGATTGCCGATGAAATCCAGGCCGGTTTCGGGCGCACGGGCAAGTTCTGGAGCCACGAACATTTCGATGTAAAACCCGACATCATTGTCACCGCCAAGGGGCTGGCCAGCGGCTACCCGCTCTCCGCCATCGCCGCCAGCCGTGACCTGATGACCCATGGCTATCCCGGCTCACAGGGCGGCACCTACGGCGCCAACGCGGTGGCCTGCGCGGCGGCCCTGGCCACACTGGACGTCATTGAGGAAGAGCAACTGGTGCCTCGCGCCGACAAGCTCGGCCAGCAGCTGCTCACCCACTTACAGGGCCTGCAAAAGCAGCATGACTGTATCGATGAAATTCGCGGCATGGGACTCATGCTTGGCCTGGAAATTGTCAGCGCCCCGCACACTCCCGATGGCGAGCGTGCTGGCAAGCTGCTCAAGCATTGCGAAAATAACGGCATGCTGATGCTGCGCTGCGGCACTCAGGGGCAAGTGGTACGCTGGTTGCCACCGCTCACCGTCACCGAAGCGGAAATCGAAAAAGCGGTAGAACTGTTTGATGCCGCACTGAAAGAGACTTGAGTTAAAAGATGAAAGTTAAAACGCGACCGAGGTAAGGGGGTCTAACAGAACCCAGAGCGGTCGCGCTTATACTTTGTAAGTGCACGCGGGCAGAGCCTGGGTTTTACGACAAACTAGCCCGCGCTTTTTAACTTTGAACTTTTCACTTTCAACTCATAAGGAGACCCGATGACCGACACCAGCATCACCGTCCTGCTGGCCGAAGACGAACCCGCCCTGCCCGGTCTGGGATCCCTGGACGGCCTGGCACGGGTTCAGGAAGCACGGACACCGGCGCAGTTAAAAAGCGCGCTACCGGAAACCGACATTCTGGTGGTCACCGATTTCCGCACCGGCCTGCTGGAAGAAGTGTGGCCGGATAACTGCCCGGTACGCTGGGTCCATGCCACCAGTGCGGGCGTGGATGCGCTGATGATCGATCCGATCAAGCACAGTGACATCGTGGTCACCAATGCCCGCGGTATTTTCGATCGCGGCATTGCCGAATATGTACTGGGCGCCTTGCTGATGTTTGCCAAGGACACACTGGGCAACCTGGCACTGAAGGAACAACACCGCTGGCAACACAGCGAAACCCGCATGTTGCGCGGCGCCAATGCATTGATCGTGGGCGCCGGCTCTATTGGCCGGGAAGTAGCCACGATACTCAGCGCCATGGGCATGAACGTAATCGGCACCGCCCGCCATGCGCGCCAGGACAGCGCCTTTGACCGGGTCCACAGGCAACAGGATTTGCCCGCCCTGCTCGGCGATGCCGACTATGTGGTGATCACTGCACCGCTGACGCCGGACACTGACGGGCTGTTCGACGCCACCACCTTCCGGCAGATGAAGCCCGGGGCCGCCCTGGTAAACGTGGGGCGCGGCCCCATCGTGCGCACCGACGCCCTGGTGCAAGCCCTACAACAGGGCCGGCTGGCTGGCGCGGCTCTGGATGTGTTCGAGGAGGAACCGCTGCTCGCCAATCACCCATTATGGAATCACCCCAAGGTGATGATCTCGGCCCACATGGCCGGGGACTTCATTGGCTGGCGCCAGGCACTGGGCCAGCAATTTGTCGATAACTTCCACCGCTGGCGCCGGGGTCAGCCACTGGACAACCCGGTCAGCAAGGAACACGGCTATGTAACCAACCGGTGAGCCCGCCGCGACGGGCCACCCCAGGAGGATCGTCGATGAGTAAGGAATTACTGACCATGAGCGCTCAGGCGCTGAAAGCCGCTTACCAGACCGGCGCCCTGTCACCTGTGGAGGTGTGTAACACCCTGCTGGACCATGTTGAACGTCATGATGAGGCACTCAACGCCTGGTGTCTGATCGACCGTGATACCACCCTGCAATGGGCCCGTGAAGCCGAACAGCGATACCAGAACGGCAACGCTAACGGCTTGCTCGATGGCGTGCCGGTGGCAGTCAAAGACGTCTTCCTTACCCCCATGTGGCCCACCCTGAAAGGATCGAAAACCATCGATCCCGCCAGCACCCTGGAGAAACGCTCCCCGGCCGTCGCCGCGCTGGAGCGCCACGGGTATGTGCCTCTGGGCAAGACCACCACCCCCGAATTTGGCTGGAAAGGGATTACCGACAGTCCCCTGTGTGGCCCCACCAACAACCCCTGGGATCCGAGCAAAACCGCCGGGGGCAGCAGTGGTGGCAGCGCGGCCGCGGTGTCTGCCGGCATGGCGCCCATGGCGCTGGGCACCGATGCGGGCGGCTCCATCCGCATTCCCGCCGGGTTTTGCGGCATCGTCGGCCACAAGCCCACGTTCAGCGAAGTCCCCCACTGGCCAGCCAGCCCCTTCGGCACCCTGGCCCACGCCGGGCCCATGACTCGCACCGTGGCCGACGCCGCACTGATGATGACTGTCATGAGCGAAGCCGATGCCCGCGACAGCCTGGCCGCGCCACGCCGTGGCATTGATTATGTGGCCGCCCTGCAGCAGCCCATCAAAGGCCTGCGCATCGCCCTGAGCACCACCCTGGGTTATGCCGATGTGAATCCGGAAATCGAGAAAGCCACCCGCGAAGCCGCCCGGGTTTTCGAGTCACTGGGCGCCACCGTCAGTGAAGTCGACCCGGGATTCAGCAACCCGCTGGCCGCCTTCAGCCACCTGTTCTATAGCGGGGCGGCCAATGCCATGCGCGACCTGGGCGAGCGCCAGCGTAGCCTGATGGACCCGGCCCTGGTCGAAGTGGCCACCAAGGCAGAAAAGCTGAGTATGCTGGATTATCTGGGCGCCATGAACGAACGCATGGCAGTGAGCGAGCGCATGGCGGTATTCCATACGAAATACGACTTGCTGATCACCCCCTGCCTGCCCATCGAAGCCTTCGACACCAACCGGGAAGTGCCAGTGGACTGGCCCAGCACCCGCTGGCCAACGTGGACGCCGTTCACTTATCCCTTCAACCTGACCGGCCAGCCGGCACTGTCTGTGCCGCTGGGACTCAGCAGCAACGGCTTGCCCATGGCGCTACAAATTGTCGGCGCCCGTTTCGACGATGCCCGGGTACTTGCCGCCGGCCACGCCTTTGAACAGGCCCAGCCGTTTACCCAGTTACCACCGATGCTGCACAACTAGGCGCTCGGCGGTGCGTACAGGACTATCGCTTAGTGTCAGGCGTCCAGCGCCTGGCATCCGGCCTTTGATAAGGAGCAGATAATGGGAAACAGCAATCTGGACACGGATTTCTACGAAAGCGAAGACCCGATCTGGAACCCGGCCTTGCTGACCATTCCGGTGCCGGGCATCCGCCGCATGGTGAATCTGGCTGCGGATCTGGACGATGTCATTCACCTGTCCATCGGCCAGCCGGACTTCAAGCCGCCGGAACACGTCATTCAGGCTGGGGTGGATGCGCTCTACGCCGGCCAGACCGGTTACACCATGGATGCCGGTTTGCCGGAACTGCTGGAATCATTGGCGGAGTATTACAGCAAGCGCTACCAACGCACCCTCGTGCCGGAAAATTTCATGGTGACCACCGGTGCCACCGAAGCCCTGTATCTGGCGCTAACAGCGACCTCGGCGCCCGGCCGGGAGTTCATCGTGCCGGACCCGTCTTTCATGCTTTACGGGCCGCTGATTCGCATGAATGGTGGCATTGTGCGCAGCATTGCCACCCGCGCAGAGAACAATCATCAACTGGATCCCCAGGAAGTGATTGATGCCATGGGGCCAAACACCTTTGCGGTGATCCTTAACTCGCCCAGCAACCCCACGGGCACCATTTACCCACGGGAGACCATCGAGGCAATCGTCGAGGAGGCGGCCTACCGCGGCATCCATGTGATCAGCGACGAGGTCTATGACCACCTGATCTACGACGGAAAACATTACCCCAGCGTACTGTCCAGCTGCCCGGATCTGGACCACGTCATGGTGATCAGCAGCTTCTCGAAAACCTTCTCCATGGCCGGCATGCGTGTCGGCTGGCTAATTGGTAGCCAAGGAGCCATCAAAAAACTGCGGCGCTACCACATGTTCACCACCACGGTCGCCAATACACCCTGCCAATGGGCCGGCGTAGCGGCGCTGCGTGGCAGCAATCAGTTTATCGATAACATGGTGGAAGAGTATCAACGCCGACGGGACCGGCTGGTGGAATTGGTGGAACAGACGCCTCACCTCACCGGCTACAAACCGGACGGCGCTTTCTATCTGTTTCCCTCATTACCGGAAGGTGTCGACGGGGCTAACGTGGCCCTGAAACTGTTACGCGAAACCGGCGTCTGCACCATTTCCGGCGATACCTTTGGGGACGCCGGGCGCAATGCCCTGCGTATCAGCTACTCCACCTCGCTGGATCAGATCGAAGAAGCCTTCAAACGGATCATTCCCTGGATGGAGAAACAAAACTTCAGTTAAGAATAGCCACTAAAAAAGCAGGCCGGCTTGGGCGTATCAGCACCCAACCGGCCCGCGATCGTCCTGAGTCCAATGCCGGATTACGACTACACCTGATTCGGCCCCATACCGGCTTTTTCGATTACGGTTTCTGCGCATCTTTTTGTGCATCTGCCTGGGCCAGTTCCGCTTCCATATCGGAAAACATCTGCTGCAGGGACGGCATCACATGCTGCATCTGACGCTGGGAAATCTGTACCGATTCAGCCATTACCTGGGGCATTTTTTTCATGATCGCCCGCCCACTTTTCGACTGATAAAACTCGGCCATGTCCCGCAGCTCCTGCAGGGAAAAGGTACGCTGATAAATCGCCAGCATCTGCTCTTCCATGGCGCCCCAGTCCAGCCCCTCCTCAAGAATGGTCTGCACCCGTGCGGTATAGCGCTCCATCATGGCCGTGTTATCAGCTGGGATGGTCTGCGTCAGAGCCTGATCGGTCATGCCTTCAATCTGTCGCCGGGCTTCACTGAAAATGGCTTTGGCATTACTGGCTTCCAGCACCTCTTTGGCGGCAGCCGTCTTGTCCGCCTGTTCCGATGCCTGTGCGGTTACCGACAGGAAAGACAGCAACAGTACGATCAGTATTTTTTTCATGATTATCTCCAACATTGCGGTGCCAACACCGCCAGCCTGAAAAGCAAAAAGGCCGTGACGAATCACGGCCTTTTACTATCAATTAACCACCATCAATGATCAATTGCCGTTATGGCATTTCATCCACCTCTTCCGGTTCCGGAACCATGAAGTCTTCCTTGCTGACCTTCATCATGAAGAGAATATTACTGACCACATAAATCGATGAGTAGGTACCCACTGCAACCCCAACCAGCAAAGCCTCCGAGAAGGAACGCATGACTTCTCCACCAAAGAAGTACAACGCCACTAATACCAGCAAAGTAGTCACAGAAGTGTTGATGGTCCGGGTAAAGGTCTGGTTCACCGCGCCATTGATAATCGCGACCGGATCGGTCTGTCGGGTACTGCGGAAATCTTCCCGAATCCGGTCAGCCACCACAATGGAGTCGTTAAGCGAGTAACCGATCAGCGCCAGCACCGCCGCCAGCACCGTCAGATCGAAAGGCCACTGAATCAGCGCAAACAGCCCCAACACGATGATCACATCGTGAAACAGGGCGAGCACGGTCGCCACGCCAAACTTGTTGGAGAACCGAAACCACACGTACAGCATCATCAGGCCAAGGGCCAGCAACATGGCGGTGCCGGATTCATCGCGGAGTTCGTCACCCACCTGGGGGCCAACAAATTCCACTTTCAGCAGTTCCAGATCCGCATTGTGCTCCTTAAGCACATTGAAGACGTTCTGGCCGACCTTGTCCGCATCCGCATCGTCCTTGGGGGCCACACGGATATTCACTTCCTTGGGCGAGCCGTAATGTTGCACAACGGCATCACCGAAACCCGCCTCAGTAAGATCATCGCGCGCCTGAGACAACTCCACATCCACCGGACTTTTCACCACCACGGTAGTGCCCCCGGTGAAGTCCAGCCCCAGGTTAAGCCCCCGGGTCAGCAGCAGCGCCACGGAAATAACCACTAGTGCCAGCGACAGAATACCCAGCGGTTTGCGGGCGGCCATAAAATTGATGTTCATGGGTGCTTTGCTCATAACCGCCTCAGATGCTCAGTTTGCTCGGGGCGCGGGCGCCTCGACCGTAAATCATTTCTGCCATGGCACGGGTACCGATAATCGCCGTGAACATGGAGGTGAGGATGCCAATGAACAATGTAACCGCAAAACCCTGCACCGAACCGGTACCCGCGGCGAACAGAATCACCGCCACAATCAGGGTGGTAATGTTGGCATCGAGAATGGTGGTAAATGCGCGAGCGTAGCCTTCTTCAATGGCCTGGCGCGGACTGAGCCCTCGGCGCAAATCTTCACGAATACGTTCGAAGATCAGCACATTGGCATCCACCGCCATGCCCACGGTCAGCACGATACCGGCAATACCCGGCAAGGTCATGGTGGCACCGGGGATCAACGACATGACGCCGACGATGATCACCAGGTTGCCAAGCAATGCCACATTGGCAATCAGGCCGAAGACTTTGTACCAGACGATCATGAAGACCAGCACCAGCGACAGACCCAGCGCCATGGACTTGAGACCGGCTTCGATGTTTTCCGCCCCCAGGCTCGGGCCCACGGTGCGCTCTTCCACAATACTCACTGGCGCAGCCAGAGAGCCCGCCCGCAGCAGCAAGGCCAGCTCGGAGGCTTCCGCCGGATTATCCAGCCCGGTAATCCGGAAGCGGCTACCCAGAGTGCTCTGGATAGTCGCCACATTGATCACGTACTTGTCCGTACTGCTGGTCATCTGATCAACGCTATTGCCGTCTTCATCGATAACCTTTTTCACGTCGGTCTTGGTTTCGATGAACAGCACGCCCATGGGGTTACCCACGTTCTTGCCGGTAACACGCTGCATGCGGCGCGCGCCATCTGAATCCAGCGTCACGTTTACTTCCGGCTGACCATTCTGCTGATCAAAGCCCATCTTGGCATCGATCACCTGATCACCGGTGGCAATGCTGGATTTATTCAACGCAACGATACGGCCCTCTTGTCCCTTGAACGGGAAGAACTCCAGACCGGGAGGCGCCATGCCGGAACGCAGGCGGGCAGAAGACACACTGTTGTCTACCAGGCGGAACTCCAGGGTCGCGGTGCGGCCCAGAATCCGGCGGGCGGTGGCCGCATCCTGAATCCCCGGCAGCTGCACCACGATACGGTCAGCCCCCTGACGCTGCACCACAGCTTCCGCCACACCCAGTTCGTTCACTCGCTTGTTCAGCGCGGTACGGTTCTGGTCCACGGCGTAATCCTGCATTTCCTTCAGGGCCGTTTCGTTCAGCGTCATGACAATTTTCGGGCTATCACCGGCCGGCTGCATGGCCAGCTTGTCCAGCGCCTGACGCAACGGCGCACGGGCTGCGTCCGCAGCCACCTGGTCGCCAAAGGTGGCGGTCAGGGTGGTGCCATCCACAGACACCGCGCGGTAACGCACACCCGCATCACGCAAGGTCAACTTTGCGGTGCCTTCCCAGGCTTCCATGCGGCTCTTCACCACCGAATCCATGTCGACCTGCAGCAGGAAATGTACCCCGCCACGCAGATCCAGACCCAGATTCATGGGACTCGCACCGATATCCCGCAACCACTGGGGCGTGGTCGCCGCCAGGTTAAGGGCCACCACATAATTATCGCCCAGCGTCGCCGCAGCAATATCCTTGGCACGCAACTGAGCTTCCGTATCGCCCATGCGCACCAGCAGTGAGCTCCCCACGATTTCGCCGTCACCGTGGCTCAGGCCAGCATCATCCAGGGCGCCAAGCACGCGCTGCCTGGCCACATCAGAGACTTCACCCCCCGCCTCGGAATGGCTGACCTGGATAGCAGGGGCATCCGGGTACAAATTGGGGAGCGCATAAAGGCCACAAACAACGAGGGCAGCCAAAAGCAGGAAAAATTTCCAGCGTGGATAGCGGGTCATAGTTCTTTCCGGTAGTGCCGGTTTTTTAATAGTGCGACAGTGCGTCGAGCGCCGAAAAAAGGCGGCCGGCATGCACGATTAATCAACCGCTCGATACATTGGGTTTTGCTGGCGTTACCGCCACAGCAAAAGCCCCGCTCTAGACGGGGCTGCTATTCTTTTAGATGGACTTGATGGTGCCTTTGGGCAGAGTGGCCTGGACGCTGCTTTTCTGCAGTTTGATTTCCAGGTTGTTGCTGATTTCCACCACCACAAAGTCATCAGTCACTTTCGCCACCTTACCCAGAATGCCACCGCTGGTGACCACTTCATCACCCTTGCTCAGGCTCTGGACCAGGTTTTTGTGTTCCTTGGCACGCTTCTGCTGCGGGCGAATCAGGAAGAAATAGAAAACCACCATCATCACCACCAGCATGATCAGCTCTACACCGCCCGGACCGGCAGGGGCAGCGGGGGCTGCAAACGCCGGAGAAGCCATGACAGTGGCCAACAGGGCCAGCAGGGAACGCATTGCGATGTTCATTGAATACTCCAATCGATAGATAGCTACAGCGCTGGCGTAGTCTGGCCACGCGCCGCATAGAAGTCGTCCACAAAGGCGGACAATGTACCCCCTTCAATGGCCCCCCGCAATCCAGCCATCAGCCGCTGATAGTAACGCAGGTTATGGATGGTATTGAGCTGGGAGCCCAGCATTTCGTTGCAGCGATCCAGATGATGCAGATAGCTGCGGGAGAAATGCTGGCAGGTATAACAGTCACAATCCGCCTCCAGGGGAGCCAGATCATGACGGTGTCGGGCATTTCGGATTTTCACCACCCCTTCGGCGATGAACAGGTGGCCGTTGCGGGCATTGCGGGTGGGCATCACGCAATCGAACATATCCACCCCGCGACGCACCGCTTCAACGATGTCGTCCGGCTTGCCCACGCCCATCAGGTAACGGGGGCGATCCTCGGGCATATGCGGTGTCAGGTTGCCCAGGGTGCGCAACATTTCCTCCTGGGGCTCGCCCACGCTGAGACCGCCCACGGCGTAGCCGTCGAAACCGATATCTACCAGCCCGGCCAGGGACTCGCGGCGCAAATCGTCGTACATGCCGCCCTGAACGATGCCGAAGCAAGCCGCATCATTGCCTTCGTGAGCGTCTTTAGAGCGTTTTGCCCAGCGCAGTGACAGTTCCATGGAGTCACGGGCCTGTTTCTCGGTGGCCGGAAACGGCGTGCACTCGTCAAAAATCATACAGATATCGCTGCCCAGTGAGCGCTGCACCTGCATGGCCTTTTCCGGGCTCAACTCCACCTTGTCGCCATTGATCGGGTTCTTGAACACCACCCCCTGCTCGGAAATCTTGCGCATATCGCCCAGGCTGAATACCTGAAAACCGCCGGAGTCGGTGAGAATCGGCTTGTCCCACTGCATAAAGCCGTGCAGAGACCCATGGGCTTCGATGACCTCCGTACCCGGGCGCAGCATCAGATGGAAGGTGTTGCCCAGACAGATCTCGGCGCCGGTCTCGGCCAGATCTCTGGGTAACATGCTTTTTACCGTCCCGTAGGTCCCCACCGGCATGAACGCCGGCGTCTGGATGGAGCCCCGGGGGAACGTGATCTCACCCCGGCGGGCGGCGCCATCGGTGGCGTTGAGCTGGAAGGTCATTCGGGACATGGGTAAGAGCTCGCTTGCACGCGGCATGCTTCACGCAGCATGCCAAAAAACGGGAAACACAGGATCATTCGTCAGCTCCACCCGCGTGTTGCGTGTCGCGTGATGCATGCTGCGTTCCTTCAATAAACATGGCATCGCCGTAGCTGAAAAAACGGTACTGGGCCTCAATGGCCGCCTGATAGGCGTTCATCACCCGATCACGGCCCGCAAAGGCACTGATCAACATCAGCAGCGTCGATTTTGGCAGGTGGAAGTTGGTCACCAGAGCATCCACCAGCCGGAACCGGTAACCCGGATAGATAAAGATATCCGTCTCGCCCTGCCCGGTTTGCAAACCACCAGACTGGCTGGCCGCTTCCAGCGCCCGCAGCGCGGTCGTTCCAACCGCCACCACCCGGCCACCCCGGGCATGGGCCTGGGCCACCTGTTCAACCAGGGAGTCAGGTATCTGGTAGCGCTCACTGTGCATGTGATGGTCTTCCACCTTGTCCACGCGCACCGGCTGGAACGTCCCTGCTCCTACATGGAGGGTGACAAAACCGATATCAACCCCGTGCTGCTCCAGGGCCGTCAGCATCGCATCGTCAAAATGCAGGCCGGCGGTCGGGGCCGCCACGGCGCCGGGTTCGCGGGCATAGACCGTTTGGTAGCGCTCCATATCACCATCCTCATCCGGGCGGTCGATATACGGCGGCAACGGCACATGGCCGATTTTCTCCAGGGCCGCCAGCAGAGTGTCGCAACCTTGGCCCGGCAGCGAGAACTGCAAGACAAACAGGGCGCCACGGCGCCCCGTTACCTGGGCACGAATACCCTCATCAAATTCCAGCCAACTTCCCGGTTTCGGTGACTTGGAGGCGCGCACGTGGGCGAGCGCCTCGTGGTCATCCACCACCCGCTCGATCAGCACTTCAACCTTGCCACCGCTTTCCTTCTGGCCAAACAGCCGGGCAGGAATGACGCGGGTATCGTTGAAGATCAGCAAATCACCGGGATGCACATGGGAAAGCAGATCAGGAAACTGCTGATGCAGCAGCGCATCGCGGGTAAGCGCCAACAGACGCGCATCACGGCGCTCGGCAGGCGGATGGCGGGCAATCAACCCATCGGGGAGCTCAAAATCAAAATCGTCGACGTTCACGTACTGTACCGGCACGGAAGTTCAAGGGGCGCCAAGGATACCTGCTAAACCCCCTCACACCAAGCGGTCTACGTCGCCGGTACGCCAGGGAGCGAGGCGCGATTCAGGGCGCCTTGGGTTTCTTCGACAGCTGCACCGTCGCCGTAGCGGACAGGCGATCGTGAAGCGTTTGATGCGGCGCGATCAGCACCACCAGATAGCCGGCCCCGAACAGGCCCCAGGACACGCAGGCACCCAGGAAGCGAGCCAGGGTCTGCCAGAGCCTAACCGGCCCACCGCGATAATCCCGCACCTGCAACCGCCAGGCACGCATGCCAAGGGTCTGGCCGCCACGCATCCAGAACCAGGCGTAGAACAACCAGGTTTCCACCAGCAACAGCGGCAGCAGAATCCCCTTCAGGTAATCCGGCGCAGCACGGGTGACGCCATTAATATCTTCCATCGGCAACCCGGTTTTGGGGTAGACCAGCACAAAGATACCCGTAGTCACAAACCACAAGGCGAGTACCAGAAAGCCATCATAGACCAGCGCCATCAAGCGCTTAAGCAAACCGGCGGGCGGGGCATATTCGGTCATGATCACTTTCCTGGACAGACGAGTTGAGCTATCGGGAGCCCGGAGACGCCCGACATAAAAAAGCCCGCTGGAAGCGGGCTCTTTTATTGTTTGGTACCAGAGGCCGGACTTGAACCGGCACGCCCGTGAAGGCAACGGATTTTGAATCCGTCGTGTCTACCAATTCCACCACTCTGGCAGTGGGGCG
>NZ_PBSH01000034.1 GCF_002726155.1 Alcanivorax sp.
CTCCACCCGTAACTTCCCGAACCGTCTGGGTCAGGGTGCGGATGTGTACCTGGCATCGGCTGAGCTGGCGTCTGTGGCGTCCATCCTCGGCAAGCTGCCGAGCAAGGAAGAGTACATGGAGTATGCGAACACCATCGACTCCATGTCCTCCGAAATCTACCGCTACCTGAACTTCGACCAGATGGCCGAGTACCAGGAAGTGGCAGACACCGTGAAGATCCCGGTTGCCCAGTCTGTCTAAGGCTCGGTAATTGCTTCACCAAAAAGCCCCGCAAATGCGGGGCTTTTTTGGTTCATCGGGGGTCAAGAATAAACAATACGCTTGCGACCGCTTACTGGATTGAACCGTGAGCTTACCCCCTCCTTCGCTTATCACTCGATGGATCGGCTTAAGTCTCGCTGGACGCAAGAAATTGCCACACCCGCGCGGCAGGTTCCGACAAGGGGTGCGAACGAAGACGGTACATGCTTGGCTGCGCATCGACCCCGGCATCCAGCGGCAATACACACAAAGCCCCTGACGCCACATCGCCCGCGATCATGGAATCCGGCGCCAGGGTCAGGGCCTTTCCTTCCCGGCAAAGCGCCAGACACGAACTGATCGTGTCCAGCTGGTAATCCGGGCCTCCCCGTTCATTCATCAACGCCGTCAGCCAGGTTGCCGTTTCCCGGCGGTAGTTTCGTGACACTCTCGGCAGCGCCCAGCGATGCTCACAAGCCAGCGCCTTCAACCCCTGCTCATCAGTTCCTGCGACAGTACTTGCCGCCATGATCTTAGGTGACGCGACCACCCGTAATGGCAACGCCAATAACGGGTGCGTAACCAGATCATCCTGGTCAGGCAATCGTTGCCGCAAACGCAGGTCGTAGACCATGAAATCATGGCGGTAGGCATACAGCCCTTTTTGCAGGGCATGAAATTCACCCACCTGAATATCAAGGCGCTGGCCCTGCGCCAGCACGTTTGGCCCGGACAGCATCTGCATCAGAATATCGGGGACAAAGGGCCCACAACCGATACTGATGACCCCGGCCTTGCCTTCACGGTGGCGGCCTACCATACGATCCAGACCCGCACTTTCCTGCAGAATCCGGTTTGCCTGCCGGTAAAGCGATTGCGCAAAGTCTGTCGGCCGCAGGTGATGCGTGTCGCGCTGAAACAACACCAACCCAACCGCCTCCTCCAGCCGCTGCATGCTGCGGCTCAATGCCGGTTGCGACAGCCCCAGTTGCCGGGCTGCCGCCGACACACTGCCCTGTTCATAGATCGCCACGAAATGGCGGAGCTGCTGTAATTGCCACATGGCATTACCTTTACGCATGGATATATAAACCATGCTTATAGCAAAGCCGACCATACTCTGTCCACGCTGCCCTGTTCGGGTCACCACGGGAGAGACAGATGACAAAAATAAATCGCCGTACGGCACTGAAGCAACTTGGCCTTGGCGCCACCGCCCTGGCCGTTGCCAACCCGGTTAAAGGGGCTCCGGGCTTGCGTAAAAACCGACGCCCCAATGTCTTGTTGCTGGTTTCCGATCAGGAACGTTCAGGCCTGGACCTTCCAGGCTCCCTGGATCTTCCCGGCCACGAGAGGCTGCGCCAGCGGGGCACCAGCTTCAACCACTACCACGTCAACACCTCACCGTGCTCACCATCCCGATCTGTCATGTACACCGGTCAACACACCATGCACACCCACATGACAGCCAATCTCCATGCGCCCCCCTTTCCCGCGCTCAACGACAAGCTGAAAACCCTGGGCCATCATTTTCGCGATCAGGGCTACTACACAGCCTATAAGGGAAAATGGCACCTATCCGATATCGAGGACGGCCCCGGCCTGCTTTATGGCAACTATCCAAGCAGGAACCGTGCGCTGGAGCCACATGGTTTCAGTGACTACAACCTCACGGGAGATGTTCACGGCAGTGTCTGGCAGGGCTACATTGCTGACAGAATGGTTACCGCCGAAGCGTGTCGCTGGCTCATGAGTAAAGGCCAGACAGAAGAAAAACCCTGGTTCCTGGCGGTCAATTTCGTCAATCCCCATGACATCATGTTTTTCTCTACCGGCGAAAAACAATCACGCTCACGCACCAATCCGCAGTTCATGGCACCACTTCGTCCTGCGCCCCATGACCCGGTATACGCAAAAGACTGGTCCCACATTTCTCTTCCTGGGTCTTTTCGGGCGTCACTGGACAACAAACCTTGGTGCCAGCAAGCCTACGCCAAACTGATAGACAGCGTTTATGGTCACATCGATAAAAATAACGAAGCCGCTTGGCTGGCCAACCAGAGTTACTACTTCAATTGCCTGCGCGACGTGTCGCGACAGGTCGACCAGGTACTGCAGGCCCTGGAGCAAAGCGGCCAGGCGGATAACACCATCATTGTCTACACCGCCGATCATGGTGAAATGGCCGGAGCCCATGGCCTTCGACAGAAAGGGCCCTTCGCCTACAAGGAGAACAGCCGGGTTCCATTAATCATCAGCCACCCGGACGCGCGCCAACAACGGGACGTGGACAATATTGGTTCTTCCGTGGATTTGGTACCGACACTGCTAAGCCTGGCAACCGGGGGTAAGGTCGAAACACAAACTCCCGGCACCGATTTGTCAGCAGCACTAGAAGGGCGCCCCTCAGACAGAGACATCAAAGGCCACCTGTTCGCGTATGGGGTAACACTGTACACCGACCCGGAGATCACCCGGGCCCTGGTTGAAAAAGGTGACGAGATCACCCCCATGCGACTGATGACAGAAGCCTTTAGCCAATTGAAGCTGGGCCCCGCACTGAACAACCGGGGGCTGCATCGCGGCTGTTTCGACGGGCGTTATAAATTTGTCCGCTACTTCAGCCCAGACAGCCATCACCGCCCGGCAGACTGGGCAACGTTGACGCAGAACAACGATCTGGAACTGTATGACACTCACAAGGACCCGGATGAACTGGACAATCTGGCCGCAAAGCCGCAACAGCACAAAGCGCTACTACTGAGCATGAATGAGAAGACCAATGCGCTGATTGACCATGAAATTGGCGAGGACAACGGCGGAGAGTTTCCCGGGCCCACCTTCCTCTATCAGTTATAGCTCTTTTTCGGGCTGGCAGCCGGCTGGCGCCTTGGGAAACAAGGCCGGCTGCCGCCCACCTTATCCAGCTTATCGACCACGTACGGTCAAGACGCATCATTGCGGGCCTGGCGCTTTTTTGTCACTGCCGTGGCTCTCGCCTGCAAAGGATCTTCCGGCCAGGGATGCTTGGGATAACGCCCGCGCAGGTCCTTACGCACTGCCGCATAATTCTCTGCCCAGAACCGCGCCAGATTATCGGTAATGGCTGCCGGCCGCCCGGCCGGGGTCAACAGGTGAACGGTGATTGCCAGCGCGCCACCGGCCAGAGGAGGCAGCGCCTGCAAACCGAACAGTTCCTGCAGCTTCGCCGCCAACACCACATGCTCGCCAGTGTAATCCAGACGTACAACACGGCCAGTGGGAATCGTCACCGTTTCCGGCATCAATTGTTGCAACTGACGCTGCTGGTCTACCGACAATAATCCCGACAACGCCGCACCCAGTGGCAGCTTTTTCAAATCAGCCACACAGCGCATCCCGGCCAGATATGGCGCCAACCACTGCTCCAGGTTCAGCAACAACGCCGCATCACTTACAGCCGGCCAATCCGCATCCGGTTGCACGGCAGCCAGGCGCTGAATACGCGCCTGCCATTGCCGCCAATTGTCTTCCCACGGCAACACCGCAAGCCCCAGACTACGGATGCCAGCCAGCAGGCCGGATACCTGCTGCTCATTGCTCAATGAGGCCAGTGTCTGGCTTTGCAGCACCAGATTTCCCAGCACCCGCTCGCGCCGCCCTGTCACCCGCTGTTTATCTGCGTCCCAGCCAATCTGTTCCCGCCAACGACCATGCTTCTCCTGGGCAGATTCGACCTCTGGGCCGGTGAGCGGCCAGGCAAGACGGATACGCGCATCCCGGGGCTGACCATCCGTATCCATGACCAATAACCACTCCGTTCCCTGCAGGCTATCACTGTCATGCAGGAACAGGCCCGGGCCATCGGCCATCTGGTAACGCCCCTGGCTACCGCTACGCAGTCTGCTTATCTGCAACGGAAAAACCGAGGCCAGCAACCCGCCCATAGCGTCGCGCCAGGCTGATGATCTCTGATTGGCTCCTGCACCAAGGCGCTTGGCCTCGGCGAGCACCGCCCCAAAGCGTTGCGGCTGGTTGTCCAGCGCCTCTAAACGCCGCCGTAAATCCACCCCCTCACCGGGCAGAATATCCCGCTCGGAGAGCACCGCGACAAGCCGTGCCGCCGGCTCAGCGAGCCCGGCTTCTCTGGCAACAATCAACAGAAGGGCAAGCGCTGGATCCACCGGCAAACGAGCAATGGCGTCGCCCCGTGCCGTCAGCGATCCGCTGTGATCCAGTGCACCACCACGCTGCAGACGCTCTAGCGCACTGTCCCAGGCGCCCTGCGGCGGCGCATCCAACCACGGCATCTGTTGCGGCTCACGACAGCCCCAGCGGGCCAGATCCAGTACCAGACGGTCCAGCCCCACACGCTGGATTTCCGGTAATTGATATCGCGCCAGCACATCCGCTTCCCCCCACAATCGCAGGCTATGGCCTGGGCCCAGGCGCCCTGCCCGCCCGCTACGTTGCCGGGCGTTGGCCTCACTGATGCGGCGGGTCACCAACCGGGTACGGTGCCGGGCAGCATCATAGACCGGTTCGCGGGCAAAGCCACTGTCGACCACGTGGGTCACCCCTTCGATGGTCAGGCTGGTTTCTGCCACATTGGTCGTCAACACGATCAGCTGCGGCTCACTGGCTGCCAGTGCAATCACACTCTGCTGCTTGTCCAGAGACAAGCCACCATGCAGCGTGACCACCGGCACCGGGCAGCCCCGCTGATCCAGTTGACTGGCAATACGACGCATATCGCTCTGCCCGGGCAGGAAGACCAGCATCACCCCGGCGTCGCCGCTCAGTCTCATCACCTGTTCCGCGCAATGGTTGCGCCAGTCCTGGCGGGCGGGCACCGGCGCATAGGCAACGGACACCGGGTAGCTCTGCCCTGCGCTACTCACCACCGGCGCCTGCAGAAGGGTTTCCAGCGGGCCGCAGTCCAACGTGGCGGACATCACCAGCAGGCCGAGGTCAGGACGAAAAACCTCACTCGCCTCCAGAATCAGGGCCAGGCCAAGGTCCGCGTTCAACGAGCGTTCATGGAACTCATCGAAGATCACCAGGCTCACACCGGGGAGTTCCGGATCGTTGAGCAACATGCGAGTCAGCACGCCTTCGGTCACCACTTCCAGACGCGTCTGTGCACTGACTCGAGTATCGGTACGGGTGCGGTAGCCTACCGATTGCCCCACGGGCTCTCCCCGTTGCGAGGCCATAAACGTGGCCACCGACCGGGCCGCCACACGCCGTGGCTCCAGCATCAGGATTTTCCCGCGTTGGCCCCACTCACTGTCCAGCAGCGCCAGTGGTACACGGGTGGACTTCCCCGCCCCCGGCGGGGCCTCGAGAATGGCACGCCCGTGCGCCTTTAACGCCTGAAAAAGCGGGGGAATCGCCTGGTCCACTGGAAAAACTGTTGCCATTCGTTACGTCCGTCGCCGTTTCGCCGTGACCACCGTCACGCTGCCACTTTTCATCGCACACTAATGCTCGTGACGAGCAAACCTATGCTATATTCTGCCCATATAGCTAATAATTAATAACTACGTCAGATAGTGATTTATGCTGAATGATTTGGGGATTCCTGAGCATCTAATCTGGAAACTGGACCAGTTTGACAACCACAAGCGGGCAGTCAATTTTATCAAGCAGTTCCAGGAAACACTGTGCGTTTACAGTGCGCCCGTACAGCAGCTCTATACCAACTACGACATCTCGTTGCCCGATGACGATGATCGCTCAATGATTATTCTGCCTAATCCCTATGCGTACCACGATACGTTCAATAGCATCGGTGACCACAGTGTGCATGCCAGCGGCATGTACATCGTTCCCGGCGACCTGTTCGGTAAGGAGGGGTTGTTTTTGACCTTGCGCCTGCTCAAGTACGGCAAGCGTGTCATCAAGCCAGTGCCGCTGAAAGTGGGTCTGTGGGCGCTGATGAAAAAAGAAACGAAGGAAGTACCCTTTCTGCCGGTCATCACCAAAGGTGACTTGCGCGCCTTCCGCAAGGATTTTCCCTGCCTGCACTTGCACCGCATCCAACCGTCCAAGCTGGTGGACCGCTCCCCCATGGAGATCAAGGCCATTCAGAAAGTGATTCGCGACAAGCTGAAGGTGTATATGTAGGAACGCCCGAGGCCTGACGCAGGACGCCTAACGGTAAAGGTCAGGCGCGAGCGTCAGGCATCCGGCTTCAAGCTTCCGGCGTTTGATAGCAATAATCCAGCGCCTGAATGTAATACTCCAACCCCCTCTGGGCCGCCTTGAAAGCGCGTTCGCGACTTGCCTGATCCACACAAATCAGTTTCACCAGCTCCATGGCTTCATGGGGGTGATCGTCATCGTAAGAGGCATGAGCCCGAAGCCAGGCCATGGAGTGACGATTAATCGTGGCGATGCCGTCTTCCTGATACGCCTTCATACCCTTGACCACACTCTGGCTCCACTCACCAGTTGCCCACTCAATGGCCAGATTGGTCGCGGCGATCCCTTCTTCCAGGCTACCTTGCCGGCCCATGGTCCAGAGAAAATTATTCACCGCATCCATAGCCGCGGGAGGCTCAACAAACTCAAGGTCTTCCAGTGTCAGCCCAAACCCCATCGCCCAGTCCTGGTACCAATAGGCGTGGCGCTGCTCAATCTTAATGTTGCCGATCAGCCAGTTCTTTGCCTGCTCATGGCCCGGAAAGCGGCCCGGCAGGGTTTTCGCCAGGTTCAGGCCCATGTACTTGGGAAAGTTTTCCACCAGCGGATAGAAATTCAATAACGCACAACGGAAACGCGGCAGGCTCAGCTGGCCACTGGCCATCTCCGCGAATACCGGGTGGTTGACGACCTTGTTCTTGAGGGGCACCAGATCATCCCAGAACTGCTGGGCCCAGGGGGTGTGCTCTGTCAGCTCCAACGCTTTCTTGTAATTTGCGGCACGCATTCGTCGTTCTCCATAACAACCCAAAGCAAATCAATGCAGCGAACACCAGCGTACCCGCCTCCCGGCTAGTACACTAGTCCAATAATTTGTATAAGCGATTTCGCAGGCCACGTAAATGACGCATTTGCGGTTTACTGGCTTTTTGCCGTGGATCGTACAGAGCACGCTGGTAATAACGGGCCCAGTCACGGGCCGGACTCGCGGCCCGGGGCCAGCGCCCTGCAATGGCCTCTGCCAACTGTGAAGGGGTCACCCCCGGGGGCAATGCCAGCCCACAACCCTGTACACGCTGGTGTAACCGCCAGAATTCCTTCTCCATGGGCGACTGGCTATGGACCGGGTTACGCCAGAACAGATACAGGCCATACAGCCCCAACAGCAATGCCACAGACACCATCAGGGTTACCGCTACACGCAACGGTGTCACCTGGCCTAGCAGCTTGCTCAGCACCGACAATTGCAGCTGGCTGTCATACCCTAACACCCAGGTCTGCCAGCGGAAATCCACATAATCCGCCCACTCGCGCATGGCCCCCAGCAAGCCGCTGCCGGCAAAGCCATCGAGTTGGATACCGCCCAGCGCATCACCGGAGTCGGCCTCCTCAAGGGCAGCCCGCAACCCTCGCTCCACGCGCTCAGGCGCCACCGCTCCGGTGGGGTCTACCCGCACCCAGCCCTGTCCCTCAATCCACACCTCGCTCCAGGCATGGGCGTCGTATTGACGCACCAGCAAGTGGGAACCCAGGCTATTCTGCTCCCCCCCCTGATAGCCCACCACAACCCGGGCAGGAATACCGGCAGCGCGCATCAGGAAGGTAAAGCTGGAGGCATAATGCTCGCAGAAGCCCTTGCGCGAACGGAACAGGAAATCGTCGATGGGGTCGGCTACCAGCTTAGGCGGGCGCAGCGTGTAGTGAAAAGGCTGTTGGCGAAAGTACCTCAACGCCTGCTGCACCACTGCCGCATCAGACTGGCTCTCCAGTCGCCACTGCTGAGCGAGGCCACGGGCACGACGACCACTCTCCTCAGGAATCGACAGCATCAGCGCCTTCTCTTCCTCAGCCAATGGCAACTGCCGGGTTGCCGCCGGCACACTGACCACCTGATAGCTCTGCCGTTGGCTCACCGGGTTGTTGGCCACCAGCCGCATGTCCCGGGCCAGGCTGATGCCTCCCTCACTGACAAAGGGTACCGGCATGGCAAACAACCAGCGCCGCTGGGTGGGCTCGACAATGACCTGATACGCATAGCTGGTGCCGTCACTCCGCCCGGCCGTCAAGGCATCGACCCAGTCCGGTGCCGGCCCACGACCGCTGTACAGGTAGTTAGCCTCATCCATGCCGCGGGGAATGGCCTGCTGCCAGGCCCGGCCATCAAAATGGCTCAATGTCAGGCCGCGCCAGTAGCGCTCTGCCGGCGGCGGCATATCGCCGTCAAAAGCGACACGGAACGCCAGCGCAGACGACTCTGACAGTTCGCTGATCTGTCCGGGGGTCATGCTGTCGGTCATTCCGGTGCGCGCTTTACCGTTGCCCACCTGCATGTTCCACAGTGGCGCCACCCTGGGCACCAGCACAAACAGAATCAGCATCAAGGGGACCGCCTGGGCCATGATGATGCCGGCGCGTTTAAGGTGCTGCATGCCGCTGGCACGAGTGTCGCTATGGTTGATGCCCGCCAGACAGGTCGTTAGCAACACCATGCACAGCAGCACATACAAAAACATCAACGGACTTTGCGAGAACAGTAACGAGGTCGCGCAAACAAAAAAGCCCAGCACCAGCAAGACGTAGGCATCACGCTGACTGACCACTTCCAGATACTTGAGCCCAAACAGGGAGACCAACAAGGCCACCCCCGCTTCCGGACCGTACAGGCGACCAAAGCTGTAAAAGGTGAGCGCCACCGCCCCCATAAGAAACATGCTGCGAATAACACGCCCGGGAAGCGCCATCCGCTGACGGTTGACCAGGGCACGGATCGCGATCACCAACGCAAACAGACCACCCTGCCAAAGCGGGCCTTTGAGTAACTGAGGCAGCGCACAGAACGTTACCGCAAGCGTCAGCCAAAGCCGGGTATGAGAAGGAACCTGGTAAATACGCGCCATCAGAACTCCGGGTAACAGGCCAACGCATCCAGCAAGCGCCAGCGATGCACATCACCGGTATCCGGTGCCAATGTCAGGCCCGGCAGCACCAACCCATAGGGTTGGTGCTGC
>NZ_PBSH01000035.1 GCF_002726155.1 Alcanivorax sp.
AGGGGCGTAATCCATGTCCATTCGCACTATTACGTTTGACGCTATCGTCGTAGGTGGTGGTGGTGCCGGTATGCGCGCCTCACTGCAAATGGCCCAGTCTGGTTTCAAGACTGCGCTGATTTCCAAAGTCTTCCCGACCCGCTCGCACACCGTATCCGCTCAGGGCGGTATTACCTGTGCGATCGCGTCTGCCGATCCCAACGATGATTGGCGCTGGCACATGTACGACACCGTAAAAGGCTCCGATTACATCGGTGACCAGGATGCGATTGAATACATGTGTAATGTTGGACCCGAAGCGGTTTACGAGCTGGACCACATGGGCCTGCCGTTTTCCCGTACCGAAGAAGGCCGTATTTACCAGCGTCCGTTCGGTGGTCAGTCCAAAAATTTCGGTGAAGGCGGTCAGGCGGCCCGTACTTGTGCGGCCGCTGACCGTACTGGCCACGCGCTGCTGCATACGCTGTATCAGCAAAATCTGAAGAACGGCACCCAGTTCTACAATGAATGGTACGCCGCAGAACTGGTGAAAGACGCCGATGGCAATGTTTGTGGTGTGATTGCCATCGACATCGAATCCGGTGAAACCGTGTTCTTCAAAGCCAAGGCAACCGTCTTCGCCACCGGTGGTTCTGGCCGCATCTACGCCTCCACAACCAATGCCCTGATCAACACCGGTGACGGCGTGGGCATGGCTCTGCGTGCCGGCCTGCCGGTCCAGGACATCGAAATGTGGCAGTTCCACCCCACCGGCATTGCTGGCGCCGGTGTACTGGTAACCGAAGGGTGCCGGGGCGAGGGTGGCTATCTCATCAATAAGGATGGTGAGCGCTTCATGGAGCGTTACGCGCCGAACGCCAAAGATCTGGCGTCCCGCGACGTTGTTGCCCGTTCCATGATGATGGAAATCCTGGATGGTCGTGGCGACGGCCCGGATGGTGACCACGTTTACCTGAAACTCGATCATCTGGGTGAAGAAGTGCTGCACAGCCGCCTGCCGGGTATCTGTGAACTGGCCATTACCTTCGCGCAGACCGATCCGGTGAAAGAGCCGATCCCGGTTGTGCCTACCTGTCACTACATGATGGGCGGTATCCCCACCAATGTTCACGGTCAGGCACTCAAACTGACCGGCGGCCATGAAGGCGAAGAGCAGTTTGTGAACGGTCTGTTCGCCGTGGGTGAAGTGGCCTGTGTATCCGTGCACGGTGCCAACCGTCTGGGTGGTAACTCACTGCTGGACTTGGTGGTATTCGGTCGTGCGGCTGGTTTGTACATTGAAGATGCCCTGCGTCAGGGTATGACACAGTACGAGCCTCGTGATTCTGACATCGACGAAGCCCTGTCCCGCGTTCGTCGCTGGGACGACTCCAAGGGCGGTGAGTCTGTTTCCGCACTGCGCAAAGAGCTGCAGAGCGTGATGCAGAACCATTTCGGGGTGTTCCGCAAGGGTGACCTGATGGCAGAAGGTGTGGCCAAACTGGCGGATCTGCGTGAGCGGATTGCCAAGGCGCACCTGGATGACAAGAGCAAGCCGTTCAACACCGCGCGTATTGAAGCGCTGGAGCTGGACAACCTGCTGGAAGTGGCGGAAGCCACCGCCATCGCGGCCGAGGGCCGTACCGAGAGTCGCGGCGCGCATTCCCGCTACGATTACCCGGATCGTGACGATGAGAACTGGCTGTGCCACTCCATCTTCGACCCCAAAGCCAAGAAGCTGGGCAAGCGTGACGTGAACTTCAAGCCGAAGACCGTTGACACCTTCCAGCCCAAGGCGCGGACCTACTAAGGGGAGCTAACGATGAAAGTCAGTATCTATCGCTACAATCCGGAAACGGATCGCGAGCCGAGCATGAAGGAGTATGAGGTCGATACCCAGGGTAAAGACCTCATGGTGCTGGACATTCTCGCTCTGGTGAAAGAGCAGGACGAATCCATGTCCTACCGTCGCTCCTGCCGTGAAGGTGTTTGCGGTTCCGATGGCATGAACATGAACGGCAAGAACGGCCTGGCCTGTATCACTCCGCTGTCCCAGGTGGCCCCGGGTGTACTGGAAGGCAAGAAGCCGCTGATCCTGCGCCCGCTACCGGGTCTGCCGGTCATTCGCGATCTGGTGGTGGACATGGGTATGTTCTACAACCAGTACGAAAAAGTGCAGCCATACCTGCAAAACAGCTCGCCGGCTCCGGCCATCGAGCGCCTGCAGAGCCCGGAAGAGCGTGAAAAGCTGGATGGTTTGTACGAGTGTATTCTCTGTGCCTGCTGTTCAACCAGTTGTCCGAGCTTCTGGTGGAACCCGGATAAGTTCCTGGGTCCGGCAGCCCTGTTGCAGAGCTACCGCTTCCTGGCGGATAGCCGTGACACAGTGACCGAAGAGCGGTTGTCCAAACTGGACGACCCCTTCAGCCTGTTCCGCTGCCACGGCATCATGAACTGCGTCAGCGTTTGCCCGAAAGGGTTGAACCCGACCCGGGCCATCGGCCATATCCGTTCCATGCTGTTGGAGCGGGGCATCTGACCCGAAACGAAAAAGGCGGCCTGATGGCCGCCTTTTTTGTATCTAATAACGTCGACGATGGCGTTTTGTGCTGTCTATTCGACGTTTTGCCAATGGCAGAAACATTCGGAAAGAGTCATAAGTTACTTTATGAATTCGGTGCCTAACAAAACCGAATTAAAAGGGCTACACTAGATAGCAGTTCGAGGTAATCCCTCGACGAGAGGTAGCAAGCTTCTACCCAGACCCGACCCGGTATGGGCGAGATAGCATGGTGCATCTCATGGGTGGAACAGGGCTTAAAAGGCGTTGTTCCGAAAAATACGAGCGTACGGGAACAGGGTCGCCCCCCTGTGGTCGCAGTTACTCATACCACAGAGTGTGACAACCTCCCGCCGAAGGAACGAGCTAACATGCAAGACAGTTCCATGCAGCGGCAATGGCAGTCCTCCCATATCGGGGGAGCCAACGCTGCCTATGTCGATGAACTGTACGAATCCTACCTGACCGATCCTAATTCCGTGCCGGAAGACTGGCGCGTTTATTTCGAAAAACTCCCCAGTGTTGATACCGCCGTCGAATCCGACGTGCCCCACGCCGCCGTGCGTGAATACTTCCTGTTGCAGGCGAAGAATCGCTCGCGTGTGCAGAAGTTTGGTGCCGGTGCGGTCAGCACGGAGCATGAGCGTCGTCAGGTCCGTGTGCTGCACTTGATTGCAGCCTACCGAAACCGTGGCCACCAGGTGGCCAAGCTGGACCCGCTGGGGATTATGGAGCGCGAAGCCGTTCCAGACCTGGAACTGGCGCATCACGGTCTCAGCACGGCTGATCTGGATACCGTATTTCAAACGGGCAACCTGTTTATTGGTAAGCCCGAGACCTCCCTCCGCGATATCGTTGACTGCCTGACCAGTACCTATTGCTCCAGCGTGGGTGCGGAATACATGCACATGGTCAACACGGCGGAAAAACGCTGGTTGCAGCAGCGCATGGAAGGCGTGCGCTGTCACCCGGAATACGGTACGGACATCAAGAAGCATATTCTTGAGCGTCTGTCCGCCGCCGAGGGCCTGGAAAAATATCTGGGCAGTAAATACCCCGGCACCAAGCGTTTCGGCCTGGAAGGCGGCGAATCGCTGATTCCGTTGATGGACGAAATCATCCAGCGCGTGGGCAGTTATGGCGCCAAGGAGCTGGTGATCGGCATGGCCCACCGTGGCCGTTTGAATGTGCTGGTCAACACCCTGGGCAAAAGCCCGAAAGATCTGTTTGAAGAATTCGATGGCAAGAGCTTCAACGAAAGTGGTTCCGGTGATGTGAAGTATCACCAGGGCTTCTCGTCCAACGTACAAACGTCTGGCGGTGAAGTGCATCTGGCCATGGCCTTTAACCCCTCACACCTGGAGATCGTTTCTCCGGTGGTGGAAGGGTCAGTACGTGCCCGTCAGGATCGCCGTGATGACGAAGGTGGCGAGCAGGTTGTTCCGATCATATTGCACGGTGATGCGGCCTTTGCCGGGCAGGGCGTGGTCATGGAGACATTCCAGATGTCCCAGACCCGGGGTTTCCATACCGGTGGCACCCTGCATGTGATCATCAACAACCAGGTGGGCTTTACCACCAGCCGGCGTGATGATGCCCGCTCTACTGAGTACTGCACGGATGTGGCAAAAATGGTGCAGGCGCCGATCTTCCACGTGAATGCGGATGATCCGGAAGCAGTATATTTCGTCACCCAGCTTGCGGTGGATTACCGCATGCAGTTCAAGAAAGACGTGGTGATTGATCTGATCTGTTATCGCCGTTCGGGGCATAACGAGGCGGACGAGCCGTCCTCGACCCAGCCGATGATGTACAAAAAGATCAAAAGCCACCCGACCACCCGAACCCTGTATGCCGAGCAGCTGATCAACGAAAAAGTGATCAGTGAACAGGAAGCCCAGAAAACCGCCGATGACTACCGCGACATGCTGGACGCCGGTAACCATGTGGTGAAATCCCTGGTGCGTGAGCCAAACAAGGCACTGTTCGTGGATTGGTCTCCCTACATCGGCCATAAGGTGGAAGATGACTGGGATACGTCGTACCCGCTGAAGAAATTGCAGGATCTGGCTACCCGCCTGGAAACACCACCGGAAGGGGTGGTCGTTCAGCGTCAGGTGAAGAAAATACTGGAAGACCGTCGCAAAATGACCGCTGGTGCCTTGCCCCTGAACTGGGGTTACGGGGAAACCATGGCCTATGCGACGCTGCTTGATCAGGGTTTTGCCATTCGCTTGACCGGCCAGGATAGTGGCCGCGGCACGTTCTCACACCGCCATGCGGTGCTGCACAACCAGAAAGACGGTGAGCAGTATGTGCCGCTTCAACACCTCTACGAGGGGCAGCCGCGCTTCGACATCTACGACTCGTTGCTGTCTGAAGAAGCGGTGTTGGGCTACGAATATGGCTACGCGACCACCACACCCAAATCCCTGGTGATCTGGGAAGCCCAGTTTGGTGATTTCGCCAACGGTGCGCAGGTGGTGATTGACCAGTTCATTTCTTCCGGCGAGGCCAAGTGGGGCCGTTTGTGTGGCCTGACTATGCTGCTTCCCCACGGTTATGAAGGGCAGGGGCCGGAGCACTCTTCTGCACGGCTGGAACGTTTCCTGCAGCTGTGCGCTGAGCACAACATGCAGGTCTGTGTGCCGAGCACTCCCGGTCAGATTTATCACCTGCTGCGCCGTCAGGCTGTAAGACCACTGCGTAAACCGCTGGTGATCATGAGCCCGAAGAGCCTGTTGCGCCATAAAAAGGCCACATCCGCACTGGAAGATCTGGCCCATGGCACTTTCCATTCGGTGCTGGATGACCTGGCTGATCTGGATCGCAAGAAGATCAAGCGTGTGGTGATGTGTTCCGGCAAGGTCTACTACGACCTGCTGGAAAAGCGCGATGGCGATGATCTGAGCGATACCGCGCTGGTACGCATTGAGCAGTTGTACCCGTTCCCGGAACAGCGCTTGCAGGAGATTCTTGAGAGCTATCCGAACCTGGAACATCTGGTCTGGTGTCAGGAAGAGCCCATGAATCAGGGCGCCTGGTATTGCTCTCAGCATCATATGTACCGTGTAGCAACAAAAGCTGGCGTGGGGCCTGTGCATTACGCTGGCCGCGATATGGCGGCCGCCCCGGCGGCAGGTTCAATGTCACTGCACGTGGAACAACAGCAGCGTCTGGTTCAGGACGCCTTCGAGATTAAGTAACAGTTAAGGATTAGGCATGGCGACTGATATCAAAGCCCCGCAGTTCCCGGAATCAGTAGCAGACGGCACCGTAGCCACCTGGCACAAGCAGGAAGGTGAAGCGGTGAAGCGTGATGAGCTGCTGGTCGATATTGAAACCGACAAGGTTGTGCTTGAAGTGGTGGCACCGGCCGATGGCGTGGTCAGCAAGATCATGGCGGCCGAGGGTGAAACCGTAGAGAGCCAGCAGGTATTGGGCACCTTCGACGAAGGGGCCAGCGGTAGTGCCGGCAAGAGCGATGAGAAGCCGGCAAAGGCAGAGAGCGATGATGGCTCTGCGGACAAAAAGGACGACAAGCAGGAAGAGAAAGCGGACGCCAAGTCCGAGCCAGCTGACGACGATGACAGTGCCGGCGATCAGGCGGGCCCGGCGGCCCGCAAGCTGATGAGTGAGCATGGTATCGCCGCAGATCAGGTGAAAGGCACAGGCCGTGGTGGCCGCATTACCAAGGGTGATGTGGAAAAGGCCATCACTGAGAAGGCAGAGAAACGTGCCAGCCAGCCTGCGCCGCAACAACCCGCGACTCTGGACGTACCGGGAGCACCGGGCGAGCGTGAAGAGCGTCGGGTGCCAATGACCCGCTTGCGCAAGCGGATTGCCGAGCGCTTGGTGTCGGCCCAGCAGGATTCGGCCATGTTGACCACCTTCAACGAGGTCAACATGAAACCGATCATGGATATGCGCAAGCACTACCAGCCAGAATTCGAGAAAGCCCATAACGTGCGTCTCGGCTTTATGGGGTTCTTTACCCGTGCCTGTGTGGAAGCCCTGAAACGCTTCCCGGCGGTGAATGCCTCCATCGACGGTGAAGACATCGTTTATCACGGTTATTACGACGTCGGTGTGGCTGTCTCCACCGAGCGGGGACTGGTTGTGCCTGTGCTTCGCGATGCGGACCAGAAAGGCCTGGCGGAAGTGGAATCGCAGATTATCGAGTACGGCCAGAAAGCCCAGAAGGGCAAGCTGTCCATTGAAGAGATGACCGGCGGTACCTTCACCATTTCCAACGGCGGGGTGTTCGGTTCGCTGATTTCCACGCCGATTCTGAACCCGCCGCAAACGGCGATTCTGGGTATGCACAAGATCCAGGAACGGCCCATGGCAGTGGATGGCAAAGTGGAAATCCTGCCAATGATGTATCTGGCTCTGTCCTATGACCATCGCCTTATCGATGGCAAGGAAGCGGTGCAGTTCCTGGTTGCAGTGAAGAACTTTATCGAGGATCCGGCGCGCCTGTTGCTGGATATCTGAATGTACGCCTGCACGCTTCATGCTGGCACGCGCACGCGCACGCGAATGGCGTGCCAGCGTGTTGCGTGAAGCGTGCCAGCGATAGAAGGAATTAAGCATGAGTGACAATTACGACGTCATCATCATTGGTGGTGGGCCCGGTGGCTATGTGGCTGCAATCCGTTGCGCCCAGTTGGGTCTGAATACTGCGTGTATTGAAAAGCGCATCAACAAACAGGATGAGCCTGCTCTGGGCGGCACCTGTTTGAATGTGGGCTGTATTCCGTCCAAGGCGCTGCTGGATTCTTCATGGAAGTACCACGAAACCGAGTCCGCTCTGGCAGACCATGGCATCAAGATCAAGGGTGCAGACCTGGACCTTGAAACCATGCTCAAGCGCAAGGACACCATCGTCAAGAACCTTACCGGTGGTATTGCCCAGCTGTTCAAGGCCAACAAGGTGACCTGGCTGCAGGGTACAGGCCAGCTGAAAAGCGGCAAGCAGGTGGAATTCCAGCCTCTGGAAGGCGACACACAGACCTTGCAGGCCGAGCACGTCATTCTGGCTGCCGGTTCTGTGCCGGTGGATATTCCCGTGGCGTCCGTCGACCAAAAAGTGATTGTGGATTCCACCGGGGCACTGGATTTTGACAAGGTACCCAAGCGCCTTGGTGTTATTGGTGCCGGCGTGATCGGCTTGGAGTTGGGCAGTGTATGGGGCCGTCTGGGCAGTGAGGTTGTTGTGCTGGAGGCGGTGGATGACTTCCTGCCTGCGGTGGACAAGCAGATTGCCAAGGATGCCCAGAAGCAGTTCACCAAACAGGGGCTGGATATTCGCTTGGGCGCCCGCGTGACCGGTTCTGAAGTGAAGAAGGATCAGGTCGTGGTGAACTTCACTGACAAGGATGGCGAACAGGAAGAAACCTTTGATCGCTTGATTGTGGCGGTGGGCCGTCGTCCTTATACCGAAGGCCTGCTTAGTCAGGATGCCGGTGTCAGCCTGGATGAACGTAATTATATTTACGTGGACAGCCAGTGCCGTACCGATGTCCCTGGCGTTTACGCCATTGGTGACCTGGTGCGTGGTCCGGCGTTGGCCCACAAGGCCATCGAGGAAGGTGTCATGGTGGCGGAAGTGATCATGGGCGAAAGCACCCAGGTGAACTACGACGCCGTTCCCGGGGTGATTTATACCCACCCGGAAGTGGCCTGGGTCGGCAAGACCGAAGAAGAGGTGAAGGATTCCGGTGATGCTTACAAGACCGGAGCCGTACCCTTTGCGGCCAATGGGCGAGCCATGGCGGCCGGTGAAACCGGTGGCATGGTGAAGTTTGTAGCCGACGAAAAGACCGACCGTATTCTGGGAATGCACGTAGTAGGCCCGCAGGCGTCCGAGCTGATTCAGCAAGGCGTTATAGCCATGGAGTTTGGGGCTACCGTGGAAGATTTGCAGCTGATGGTGTTTGGTCACCCAAGCCTGTCAGAAACCGTTCATGAAGCAGCCTTGGCCACGGACTTTAAAGCAATCCATGTGGCGCAGCGTCGTCGCAAGAAATAGCGACATTTGAACGGCAGCGATAACGGCGCTTGAACAGGGCGCCACTAATTCATTGATGATGGAAGTATTGGCATGAATCTCCATGAGTATCAGTCAAAACAGCTTTTTGCTGATTATGGGTTGCCAGTCTCTACCGGCTTTGCCTGTGATACCCCGGAAGAGGTAGCAGCAAAGGCGAAAGAGATCGGTGGTGACAAGTGGGTCGTGAAGGCCCAGGTACACGCTGGCGGTCGCGGTAAAGCCGGTGGTGTGAAGCTGGTGGATAGCCCGGAAGACGCGGCGGCGTTTGCAAAGCAGTGGCTGGGCAAGAACCTGGTGACGTTCCAGACCGATGAACACGGCCAGCCGGTATCAAAAATCCTGGTGGAAACCTGCACCGATATTGCTAAAGAGCTGTATCTGAGTGCGGTACTGGATCGTGCCAGCCGCCGTGTTGTCTTCATGGCCTCCACCGAAGGTGGCGTGGACATCGAAACGGTCGCAGAAGAAACCCCGGAAAAAATTCTCAAGGCGGAAATCGACCCACTGGTGGGCGCACAGCCCTATCAGGCTCGTGAGATTGCGTTCCAGCTGGGCCTGGAAGGCAAGCAGGTCAATCAGTTTGCCAAGATCTTTGTGGGCTTGGCCAAGCTGTTCATCGACAAGGATCTGGCGCTGATTGAAGTGAACCCGCTGGTGATTACCGATGAGGGCGATCTGCACTGCCTGGATGCCAAGATCAACGTGGATGGCTCCGCCCTGTATCGTCATCCGGACATCAAGGCTCTGGACGATCCCAGTCAGGAAGATGAGCGTGAACGCCGTGCTGCCGAGTGGGACCTGAACTACGTGGCGCTGGACGGCAACATCGGTTGCATGGTGAACGGTGCGGGCCTGGCCATGGGCACCATGGACCTGGTGAAGCTGAAAGGCGGTGCGCCGGCCAACTTCCTCGACGTGGGCGGTGGTGCTACCAAAGAGCGCGTTACTGAAGCGTTCAAGATCATCCTTTCTGATGATCAGGTGAAGGGCGTTCTGGTGAACATCTTCGGCGGTATTGTCCGTTGCGACCTGATTGCCGAAGGCATTATTGGTGCCGTGGAAGAAGTAGGCGTGACCGTCCCGGTTGTGGTTCGTCTGGAAGGTAACAATGCGGAGCTAGGTTCCCAGAAGCTGGCAGAAAGCGGCATGAACATCATTGCCGCACAAAGTTTTGATGATGCTGCCGAACAGGTAGTGAAAGCAGTGGGAGGTGCCGCATGAGCGTATTGATCGACAAAAACACCAAGGTTATCTGCCAGGGCTTCACCGGCAGCCAGGGCACACTCCACTCTGAACAGGCCATTGAGTACGGTACTCAGATGGTGGGCGGTGTCACTCCGGGTAAAGGCGGCCAGACGCACCTGGGCCTGCCGGTATTCAACACCGTGGCAGAAGCCGTGGCTGAAACCGGCGCCACCGCCAGCGTGATTTATGTACCCGCACCGTTCTGCAAGGATTCCATTCTGGAAGCCGCAGACGCCGGCATTGAGCTGATCGTCTGCATTACCGAAGGGGTTCCTGCACTGGATATGCTTTTCGTCAAAGAGTATATCTCCCGCATGGACGGTGTTCGTCTGATCGGTCCGAACTGCCCGGGGGTAATTACCCCGGGTGAGTGCAAGATCGGCATCATGCCGGGCCATATCCACAAGCCTGGCAAGGTAGGCATCGTGTCTCGTTCCGGTACCCTGACCTATGAAGCGGTTAACCAAACCACCAAGTTGGGCTTTGGCCAGTCTTCCTGTATTGGTATCGGTGGAGACCCGATTCCGGGCATGACATTCATTGATGCGCTGGAATTGTTCCAGAATGACCCGCAGACCGAAGCCATCGTGATGGTGGGTGAGATCGGCGGTACCGCAGAAGATGAAGCCGCGGCTTATATCAAGGAGAACGTCACCAAGCCGGTGGTGAGCTACATCGCGGGCGTAACGGCTCCGGCGGGCAAACGCATGGGGCACGCTGGCGCCATCATTGCCGGCGGTAAAGGGACAGCAGATGAAAAGTTTGCGGTTCTGGAAGCGGCGGGTGTGAAGACCGTGCGCAACCCGGCAGAAATCGGCAAAGCCGTGAAAGAAGCGACTGGCTGGTAAAGCCGCCGTTAGCGATACAAAAAAGGCCGGCATTTGCCGGCCTTTTTTGTGGGCTTAGTGGAGGAGGTCGTCGTCCAGGTCAAAGGACTCGTATTCATTGAGTTCCTTTTTCAGGCGGCGCTCTTCCAGCCGATCTTCGATGCGATGGCGCATGTCCATATTGAAGGAGCGGCTGCGAGCACTACGCTCTTCCTGCTCTTCCTCATCCACATTGTCATCCAGGATATCGAAATCTTCGTTCATCAGCAGATCTTCCGAATCAAGGTCTTGCTCATTACGATGGTTACTCATGGTGGCCTCCTTTCTGACCTCCTTAAACAACCTGTTACAAGGGCCCATCAGGTCCGGATTCCCGGTTTCCCGATGTCCTCAGCGCCTGTATATCCTCTGACTTTCAGCCTTACAAGTTTTTTTTTATTTTCAATGATGAGTGGCGCTGAATGTCCAGGTAGAAGGTCTGCGTAATGATGAATAACCGCTTGCAGCGGGCGGTTGAGGAAGGCTAAATGTGATGCATATCATGCCCTTCACTCTAATAGAAAAATCAGTAACTTAAGTGCTGGAATGCCCGTAAAAGGCTTTGTAAAGTGGGGGATGTTCGCCGGTTATCGGTAGGGCGACGACCCATGGAGAGAATAAGAATATGGCAGAACTGCTGATTATTGTTGGGGTAAGCGCACTCATCATCACCACGCTGGGGCTGATGCATGAAGCCGGTAGCCGGGGCCACAGCTCGCTTTTTTTTCTGGTGCCGCTGGTAAGCCTGGGGCAGGTGCAAAGCCATTGGGAATATTATCGCTGGTGGGCGCTGGGCCGTGTGGCAGCGGTGCTGACCACTGCGGTGGGCATAGGCCTGTTCGTGGTCACAGGCGGGAGCCTGGCAGGCGACGTTTCTGCGCAGCCGGTCTCCAGCCAGAGCGGTCAGGTACTGCGTGGTGAGAAAAAAGCCAGCAGCACGGCTTTTGTTTCTTCGGAAGAGTCCGCTCTGCTGGTCGTCGCAGGGCAGGGTAAGCGCCTGACCGGGCGTTTGCACGGTGAGACATTCCGCTACGACCGTGTTGCTCTCATTGATGGGGTATTAACCCTGAGCCAGGGCGAAGGCTTTCTGGCCGATCTGGAAGTACGCGTTCTGCTGGGCTGGAACCCGGAAGACATTAGCGAGCGCAGAACGTTGATTGTGGGCCCGTCTGATGAGGATGGCCCTGTGGTGCATCTGTCCTGGAAGCCGGAGAGTCAGGATTACCCTGAGACCCGGATTTTCGACGGCGGTTATCGTATGGAGCTGGCGCTGGCACCGCTGGATACCGGGCAGCTTTCCGGTTCCTTTGTGTTGGTCATGCCGGACAGTTTCAAAAGTTATTTGACCGGGGACTTCACCGCCCATACCAATCATCTGCGTTACCGTAACGGCCAGGTCGACCTGTACTTTGATCACGAAGATACCCTGGCCCATGTGGCGGAGGAATTTCTGCGAACCCAGTTTCCAGAAGGCGCCGTGAGCACGATTGAGGCCCGACATGTGACCCTGCGCCGAACGGAAAACAGCGGCCAGGTCATGGCCTTGGTGGAATTGAGTAATGGTGCTGTGCAGGAACGCACGGTACGCCTGGAGAAGAGTGATGTGGGCTGGGCTGTGGTTGCTGGCTCCATGGAAACCCGTGTTACCAGCGCAGCAAAAGAGGGTGGGCTGGAGCTGGTGACGCCGAGCGCCGAGAAGCCGGCTGAACCAGAACGGGCTGGGCCAGAACCGATTACGCAGACGTTCCCGGAACTGGTGGCGTACGAAAACCGGTCGGTGGTGCTGGAAACCATCGGAGGGCGGACTCTTGAGGGCGTCTTGCGCAAGGTGGGTGGCGATCGCCTGTGGCTGGTAATGAATGTGGGTAGCGGCAATGTGGAGCGCAGCGTGGGGGCGGATGAATTACAGTCCCTGATTCTGTCCTCCGGTCAGAAAGTGGTGCTGACGGCGCCTGAGGGTGATCAGCCGGAGGCCGCTGAGATTGAGCCGGCAGAGCCTGCGCCTGCCCCGAGCCATACCGCAGAGACGGTGCCAGCTGAACAAACTCCGGCTGCGAGCAGTGAACTCAAGGCACTGGTAGGGAAAAACGTGACGATTGAGGCCAATGAGGGGCCTCGGCGCACCGGAATTTTACAGGCAGTGGCCGACGATCACCTGACCTTGAGTGTCCCGTTGGGCGCGGGCAATATGGAGTACTTCTACGATATCGACAGTATTCGCCACATAGAGGCTGCCCGTTGAAGGTACTGATAACCGGTGGCAGTGGGTTCATTGGCCAGCATCTTTGCCGGCGACTGGCTGCCCACGGCCACGAGCTGACCGTTCTCACCCGAAAACCCCGCAAAGCCGCGCGCGTGCTGCCGGAAGGGGCGCGCTTGGTTACCTCTCTGGATGACATAGAGAACGATGCAGCGATTGACGGCATCGTGAACCTGGCTGGCGAAAGCCTGTTTGCCGGCCGCTGGACTGAACGGCGCAAGAAAACGCTGTTTGCCTCGCGGGTCGGCGTCACTGAAAACGTGGTGGGGCTGGTGTCCCGGCTGGATCGTAAACCGGCGGTGCTGGTTTCCGGATCAGCGGTTGGGTTTTATGGCAACGCGGACAACGCTGAACTGTCTGAAGAAAGCCCGGCGCGCAGGCGTGATTTCGGTTATTTGCTTTGTGACGCCTGGGAGCAGGCCGCCAGGCCGGTATCGCGCCAGGGAGTAAGGTTATGCCTGGTGCGCACGGGTATCGTGCTGGGTAGCGATGGCGGCATGTTGAGCAAGTTGCTCCCGGTGTATCGGCTTGGGCTTGGCGCCATGCTCGGTGATGGTAACCAGTGGCTGAGCTGGGTGCATATTGACGACATGGTGGCGGTGCTGGTGCGGGCGCTGGAAACCCCGGGCGTGGACGGTGTGTTTAACGCCTGTGCGCCGGCGCCGGTGACTCAGCGCGAGTTCCACCACAGCCTTGCCCGAAAAGTGAAGCGCCCGGCACTGCTGCGTGTGCCATCCGCTGCCCTCAAGGCGGGCTTAGGCGAGCAATCTGCCATGCTGATCGGCGGGCAGCGGGTTTATCCCCGCCGTCTGGAGCAGCAGGGCTTCATTTTCCGATTTCCGGACCTGGACTCCGCCCTGTCTCATCTAGTCAGGCGTTGATCTGACGCAAGCCGGCCCGCCGGTTATCTGTATAGTTTCAGGCAGGTAACCGGGCAGATAGCCCGGGCATGCCCCCCTTGAAAAAAAAACGGTTTGCCCCTATCTGTACCTCAACATTACCCGAAGGTTCAGGAGTTAATCGTGTCAGCAGAAAAACAGACCCATGGGTTTCAGGCGGAAGTCTCCCGCCTTCTTCACTTGATGATTCATTCCCTTTACAGCAACCGTGAAATCTTTTTGCGGGAGTTGATATCCAATGCGTCGGATGCGTGCGACAAGTTACGTTTCCAGGCGCTGGATAATCCTGCGCTGCTGGAGCAGGGTGATGAACCCCGTATTACCCTGCAAGTGGACAAGGATGCGGGCACGCTGACCATTACCGACAACGGCATTGGCATGGGCCAGGATGAGGTAGTGGATAACCTGGGCACGATTGCCCGTTCCGGGACGGAAAAATTCCTCGCCAACTTGAGCGGTGATCAGAAGAAAGACGCTCAGCTGATCGGTCAATTCGGTGTGGGGTTTTATTCGGCGTTTATCGTGGCTGACACCGTCACCGTGGAAACCCGCAAGGCCGGAGAAGCGGCGGCCGACGGGGTGCGTTGGGAAAGTGACGGGAAAGGTGAGTTTTCCGTGGAGTCGCTAACCCGTGATGAATCTGGCACAGCGGTGATTCTGCATCTGCGTGACGACGCCCGGGATTTTCTTGACGATTTTAAAATTCGCCAGGTGATTGGTCAGTATTCAGACCACGTGGCTTTCCCGATTGTGTTGGTGACAGCCCAGGACGGTGACGACGAGGCCAAAGAGGAAACGCTGAATTCCGCCACCGCGCTTTGGCAGCGGCCGCGAAGCGAAGTCACGGATGAGGAATACCAGAACTTTTACAAGCACATCAGCCATGACTTTCAGGACGCACTGACCTGGAGTCATAACAAGGTGGAAGGCAAGCTGGAGTACACCAGCCTGCTTTATATTCCGGCCCGGGCGCCGTTTGATCTGTACCAGCGTGAAGCCAATCGGGGCCTGAAATTGTACGTCCAGCGCGTTTTCATCATGGATGATGCGGAACAATTCCTGCCCCAGTACCTGCGCTTCATCAAGGGGGTGATTGATGCCCCGGATCTGCCCCTGAATGTGAGCCGCGAGTTGCTGCAGGATTATGGCCCGGTACAGAAGATTCGAGCCGCGCTGACCAAGCGTGTGCTGCAGATGTTGAAGAAACTCAGCAATGATGATGAACAGTACGCCACCTTCTGGGCGCAGTTTGGCCAGGTGATCAAGGAAGGGGTGGCCGAAGATCGTGACAACCAGCAGGCCATTGCTGCCTTGCTGCGCTTTGCCACAAGTAGTAGCCCGGATTCGGTGACTACCTCACTGGATCAATATCTGGATAACAAACCTGCAGAGCAGGACAGCATCTACTACCTGCTGGCGGACACCCCGTCAGCCGCGCGACAAAGCCCGCACCTGGAAGTGTTCCGCAAAAAGGGCATTGAAGTCTTGCTGCTCAGTGATCCGGTTGATGAGTGGATGGTGGGCTATCTGGAAAGCTACAAGGATGTGAAGCTGGTCAATGCTGCCCGTGGTGAACTGGACCTGGGCGATGATGAACAGGCGAATAACGATGATCCGCTGATTCAACGTCTGTCTGGCAGCTTGAGCGAGCATGTGGAAGCGGTGCGTGCGACGACGCGTCTGGTGGATTCCCCGGCCTGCCTGGTTCTGGCAGAAGACCAGCTTGGCCCGCAGATGCGCCGTATGCTGGAAGCTGCCGGCCAGCCTGTGCCGGAGAACAAGCCGGTACTGGAGGTAAACCTGAGCCACGATCTGTTGGCCAAACTGAGCAGCATCGATGCGGGGGAGCGCTTTGATGATCTGGCTGCACTGTTGCTGGATCAGGCTATGTTGGCGGAAGGCCAGCTGCCAAAGGACCCGGCGGCAACCGCGCGCAGAATGCATGAGATGCTTGTAAATGCTGTGTAGGAGCACCTCTCGAGGTGCGAACCGAGCGTAGTGAGGGCAGAGGTGGGTTTGCCTCTGCCCTTCCTATGTGTACCTGCCAATTCTTGAAAGACTTGATCAGCAGCCGGCGGTTTCCCCGCTGAGGCTCGGTTCGCGCCTCAAGAGGCACTCCTACATTCTCGTGCCATTAACTGGCTTGGTAGTCACTTTCGTTGTTTCGATTTCGATGGGCGCTTATGATGCCCGAAAGCGTAAACAAGGCGTTCCTATGACGCAGAACAAACATAATGCCGCCATTCTCGGCGGGGGCAGTTTCGGTACTGCCATGGCCAGCATCCTTGCCGCCAACGGCCACAGCGTGAACCTGTGGGTGCGCGATCCGGAAACCGCGGCGGCAATCAATATTGACCGCGAGAACAGCCGCTACCTTCCCGGTGCCGAATTACCGGAAGGGGTGACGGCCACTGACAACCTGGAAGAAGCCTTAACGCACGCCTCCATGGTCTTCGTGGCGATTCCCAGCAAGGCGTTTGCCGAGGTGCTGGAGCAGGCCCGTCAGTGGGTGCCGGACGATACCCTGGTGATCAGTTGTACCAAGGGGATCTATGCGGAGGGTTTCCTGCTGATGAGCGAGCTGCTGCATCAATATTGGCCGCATACCCGTATTGGTGTGCTCAGTGGCCCCAATCTGGCCAAGGAAGTGGTGGAGCAGAAATTCACCGGTACGGTGATCGCCAGCCCCGATGAGCAGCTGCGACAGACCGTGCAGGACGCGCTGAGCTGCGACTATTTCCGCGTGTATGACAACCCGGATATTTATGGTGTCGAACTTGGCGGGGCACTAAAGAATATTTATGCGGTGGCATCAGGCATGGCCGCTGCTATCGGGGTGGGCGAGAACAGTCGCAGTTTCCTGATTACCCGTGCGCTGGCAGAAATGAGCCGCTTCGCGGTGGAGCTTGGCGCTAATCCCATGACCTTCCTGGGCCTGTCCGGAGTGGGGGATCTGATTGCTACCTGTACCTCGTCGCTGTCACGCAATTACCAGGTGGGTTTCCAACTCGGCGAAGGCAAAAGCCTGGAGGAAGCGATTGCGCACCTTGGGCAGACCGCCGAAGGGATCAATACCATCAAACTGGTGGCTGACAAGGCAGCAGAGCTGGATGTTTACATGCCTCTGGCCACCGCGTTGTACAAGGTTGTCTATCACGGCAAGCCGCTGGAACTGGTCATCCAGAATCTGATGAGTGGTGAGTATAAACACGATGTGGAATTTCAGCTGGGTGCATTCAGCTCATGAAACTCTACCTTAGCCGCCACGGGCAGGCCGTTTCCCAGGCGGCCACGGATGCCCTGCGGCCGTTAACGGAAGCCGGGCGGGCGGCACTGCTATCGCATTGGCAATCCTTGCAAGGCCGTGGCGTCCAGATCAATGGCCTGATCGTGAGCCCGTACCTGCGTGCCCAGCAGACCGCAGATTGTATTGCCCAGGTATATAGCGGTTTATCCCGGCAGGAGTGTCCCTACCTGACGCCGGATAGCCACCCCCAGGCCCTGTTTGACTGGCTGCTGGCTAACCCGCCAGCGCCGAATACGGTGCTGGTCAGCCATATGCCGCTGGTGTCGCAATTGACCGCCAAATGGACCGGAGTGCCAGAGCGGGTGGGCTTCAATGTGGGGACGGTTGCCTGTTTCGATGTGGATGTAACCGCCGCCGACGGGGCGCAATTGCTATGGTTATGCAGTCCTGGCGAGGAGCTCACCAGCCGTTAATCGGTGATTCACCACCCTTGATAGCCCCCTGTGCACCGTTCACCGATCCGGTCTTTGCAACGAGAGATTGGCGTCGTAGCCTGAATCTGGTGACACAACGAACGCATGGCAGACTCCTGAACCGTGTCACCGGAACCACACCTGAGGGGGGAAATCATGGTGTCTCCTTGCACCGTGAGGCTTAGGTCGAATTAAGCACCAACTATCGGTTGGTGCTTTTTTTATGCCGTTCAGCGGTCCGGGATCTGAATCGTTACTGTCTGTTTTCTACGGGGTGGTTCAGGGCTGCTGCGTATTCGCGGCGCTGTTTTCTATAGGGCCCCAGGCCAGTTTTTCGATGGGGTCGCCATCGGAACCCACCAGGTTGATGGCCATGGGAATACGGGCCAGAAATTCCAGCCCTTCTGTTTTTCTTAATTCTTTCAGATATTGCTTAACCCGGCCGCTGATCCAGGGGTGCAGTGTCGCCTTGATGGTGACGGCCTTGCCCCGCGCGCCCCGTTGCTGGAACCAGTCCATCAATGCGGACCGCATGACCGGAAAGTGAGCCTGGAACTGCTCAAAATCATCAGCTACCAGGTAGATGTCGTATTGGTACAGGTTGCCTCGCCAGCTCAGGCCCAGCTTGGACTCTTTCAGGCGCAATCGTGGGGCCAGTGGCGTTGTTGTGCCCTGTTCCTGGGGCCGGTAGCGGGAGCGATCTACGGTATAGTGCCCCGGGCCGGGCTCCAGATTATCCAGTTGGGCAATCAGCGCATTGCCGCTTTCCGGGCGGTCTGCCGCGTCTTTGGCCAGTAGCTGACGGATCAATGGCTGATAGCGGCGTAATGCCACTGGCAGCAGGGGGATGGGGTCGCGCAGGTGGGCCAAGCCCATGCTGCGTGCGTCGGGGGCGCTAAACGGGGGCTTGCCCGCCAGCATTTCGTAGAACACGCAGCCCAGGGAATAGAGATCCGATTGTAGCGTGAGCGGCTGGGAGCGATGTTGCTCGGGGCTCATGTACTTGGGCGTGCCCATGATGGCATTGGACTGGGTCACGCTGGTGTCGCGCAGCACGTTGGAGGCGATACCGAAATCCACCAGCAGAGCGGAACCATCGGCGCGGAACAGCACATTATCGGGTTTGACATCGCGATGGATAAAACCGTGTTCGCCGGCATAGTTCAGCGCGCCGGCCAGCTGGCGCAGTATGCTCACGGCATGCCCCTCATCAAGTGCGTCGTCGGCGAGGCGCTGTTTGAGGCTGCCACCGGTCACGTATTCCATGGTGAGGTAATAGTAGCCCTGATGTTCCCCCACGTCGTAAACCGGCACGATATGGGGGTGGTTGAGGCTGGCAACGGTGCGCGCTTCCTGCATGAAGCGCTCGGCAAAGCGAGGTTCCAGCGCCAACGTCGGCGTCAAAATCTTGATGGCAACCTGCCGCTCAAAGGAGTGCTGGGTGGCAAGGAACACATGGGACATGCCGCCTTTGCCCAGCCGGCTGGTCAATCTGTATCCGGGAATTGAAATGGCCATGATATTTTTTATAGGTCGTCCTGACCGTCGCAGTATAGCCGGGGGCTATTCCGGTTGCTCACCGTACAGGGCATTCATTTCTGCCTCTGATCGGCGTGCGCGCGCTAATTTGGCTTCCAGCCGTTTTTTCTGCTGATCAAGACCAAGGAAAAACGACACCTTGCTTTGTAAGAGCTGGGGATCGATGGGCTTGAACAGATAATCCACCGCGCCACTGCGGTAGCCCTGTTGCACAAAGCGGGTTTCCTTGGAGATCGCGGTAACAAAGATGATGGGCACGTTCTGGGTGCGCTTGTGAGAACGCATGATACCCGCGACTTCAAAGCCATCCATTTCGGGCATCTGCACATCCAGCAGGACCAGGGCGTAGTCTTCCTTGAGCAGTTTGGACAAGGCTTCGTTGCCACTGCTAACGCTATCCACCTGGCAATCCAGGTCCTCGAGCACCACTTCCAGGGCGACTAGGTTCTGTGGGGTGTCGTCCACCAGAAGCACCCGGGAAGCGGGGAGCTGGAGGTCGTCGTCACCAGTGGGGGAGATGCTGTTCATGCTGTGGTCCGTACCGTGCCTGAGTTGATACTTTAAGCTGACACGAGCGTATCAACTTTTTACTGATTCGTCTCCTTCTTCAAGCTTCCACTGCTGAACGGCAACCTGGCTTTTTACCTGCTCGAGGACGTCCAGCAGGGTGTCGCGAACCAACGCATCCAGTTGCTCCCCTTCACCGCCGGCGGCGTTGATCAGGTCGTGTAGCAGCTGTTCCAGTTGCGGGCGATTGGCGGGGGAGGCCAGGTCATCCACCAGTTGGTCCACGAAGGCGCTGCCGGTTTCACGCACGGCATCGCCCAGCAGGGCGATGGCTCGGGGACCAGCAACAGGGATGGCGGCCAGGCGCCGTCCTGCCTGGGTGCGCACCAGGGATTCGTCGGTCAGGTGAGAAAAGTACTCGGCCAGTTGATCGCGATACTGGCCATGGCTTTTCTGGGTGGCGTTGGCGATGCGGGCGGCGGCAAAGCTCACCAGTTGCTCCTTGCGCGGAGCCAGGACCTGGGATTCGATACGATGGAGCAGGGGGCTGCCACCACCAATTTCTCGCTGAGCGCCACTGAGCACATTGACCACCACTCGGTCGGAGATTTCTTCCACAACGATGCCGTAGTACTTGAGGATCGTTTGCCCCAGCCAGGTTTGCGACAGGTCGACGATACCCATGCGCTGCAGCCGGAACAGCAGGCTGATGACGCGCAGAATACGCAACCAGCGGAAGCTGCCCACGGGGATGCAGCCAAGTAGGTCGTACCAGTGCGCAAAGGGGTAGAAGAACCAGCGATGGTACGTGCGACGGGCGATGGCGACGATCCAGCGAATAGTGAACTCGGTGAGGTAGACCGCCACGAAGCAGAGGTCGTAGAACAGGAAATCGTTGTGAATGGTGTCCCGGTAAAAGTCATGGAATGCCGGCGTCAGTGACGCCAGCAGTTCCTGAACGGGAGGCACCTGAAACAACCAGTCGAACAGGATCAGGCCCAGATTGGCGATGACCAACACAATCATGCCCAGGTCGATGATAAAGCCAACGGTATCCAGGTTGGCTTTCAGCTTCTCTGGGTGCAGCCTGATCTTCATGGGAAGCCCCTGTTCAGCCGTTGAAACGTGCCCATACCGGGCAATGGTCCGATGGTTTTTCCATGCCACGCATATCGTAATCCACACCGGTGGTATCCAGCTTGGCCATGAGCGGCTGGGTGGCCAGCACGGTGTCGATACGCAGCCCACGACGGGGTTCGCGGTCAAAGCCTTTGGAACGGTAGTCGAACCAGGAGAACACATCATCGATGGAGGGGTTCTGATGACGGTAAGTGTCGGTCAGCCCCCAGCCCACTAGTCGCTCCCACCATTCCCTCTCTTCCGGCAGGAAGCTGGTTTTGCCTTCGCGCAGCCAGCGCTTGCGGTTGGCTTCGCCGATCCCGATATCCAGATCGGTGGAGGAAATATTGAAATCACCCATCACCGCGACCTGATCGCTGGGCTGGTGATGATTGATCAAATAATGCTGCAGATCTTCGTAGAATTTTTTCTTGGCCGGAAATTTTGTCGGGTGTTCGCGGTTTTCCCCTTGCGGGAAATAACCATTGAGTACGGTGATCAGGCTGCCGTCGCTATGTTTCAGGGTGCCGATGATCATGCGTCGCTGGGCATCTTCCTCGTCAGTGGGAAAACCGTACTGCACGGATTCCAGTGGTTCACGAGTAATCAATGCCACCCCGTAGTGGCCTTTCTGGCCAAAAAAATAGGGGTGATAGCCCATATCCCGAACCGCCTGCTCCGGGAATTCCGGGTCGTGGACTTTGGTTTCCTGCAGGCCGATCAGTGCGGGCTGGTACTTGTCGATCACCGCCTGGAGCTGATGCAGACGAGCACGGATACCGTTGATGTTGAATGAAATCAGGGTCATAGCGCCTCCTTCGTGCCGGCATTGTACACTACCTGAAAAGCACCGGCCGCATATGCCTCGCCAGGATGTATGGCGTTATCGGCCATGGTGTCGCTGTTGCCAGTACCGCTATGATGTGCCTTTTGTTTGGGCCGGACACCCTGGCCCCAGGGAGAGTTCATGCCTGAACAATCAGGCCAGCGGCAGGTGCTTGCCTTTGCACACGCCAATGGCATACCTGGCCACAGTTACGACACTTTTCTTGAGCCGCTTGCTGATGACTACGAGTTGCTGGTGCTGGATCGAGTCGGCCATGATCCTGCCTTCCCGGTGGATGATGGCTGGCACAGCCTTAGTCTGGAACTGGAGGCTCAGCTGGCGCCGCTGCCTAAACCCATCGTGGGGGCGGGGCATTCGCTGGGGTCGGTATTGATGTACCTGGTGGCCCAGCGCCATCCGGACTGGTTTTCCTGCCTGATCATGCTCGACCCACCGATGATGAATGGTTTGCATGGGGCCTTGATGCACGCAGCAAAACTGACGGGGCAAATCGATAAAGTGACCCCGGCAGGTAAAAGCCGTGGGCGCCTGGATTACTGGCCTGACTGGGATTCCGTGGTCAGCTATTTTTCTTCCCGCGGGCTGTTCAAGGCGTTCGATCCCCGTTGTTTGTCCGATTACCTGAAAGCCGGTGTGGAACCCTGGCAAGACGGCTGGCGTCTACGTTTTCGGCCGGAAGTGGAAGTGGAAATTTTCCGCCATACCCCGACAAACGCAACCCGGTTACCGCGGCTGAAAGTGCCGGGCGCTATCGTAACCGGCAAGGATTCCCCGTCACCCTTCCATGACAGTGCCAAGCGCCACGTGAAACGCCATCGCATGCTGCATCGCATTGCGGAGGGCTCGCACATGTATCCGCTGGAAAAACCTGAGCAGACCTTGGTGCTGTTTCGGGAATTGCTGGATGAATTGCAACCAAAGGGAGTCTGAAGCATGGACGCCATCGAACGAAAATTCAGTGTCTACGGCCAGACGCTCAGCGCGCTCGAATGGACGGGCCGTGACGACGGTGAAACTGCTGAGCCAGTGCTGGCCTTGCATGGCTGGCTGGATAACGCGGCTTCATTTTCGCCTCTATCGACGTATATGAAACGGCCGCTGCTGGCGCTGGACGTATCCGGCCATGGTCATTCCGACCACCGTCCCGATGGTGTGGTCACCCATTTGGTGGATCATGTTCGTGATGTGCTGGCCGTGGTGGATCAGTTGGGCTGGGAGCGTTTTACCCTGATGGGTCACTCCATGGGGGCGGGGATTGCCTGCCTGTTCGCGGCGGCCTGCCCGGAACGGGTATCCCGACTAGTGCTGATCGAAGGGTTGGGGCCGCCGAGTACGGATGGCAAAGATGTGGCTACCAACCTGCGTAAAGCGCTGGATGATTCTGCTTCCCTGGCCGGAAAGCGCAAGCCGGTGTATGCCCGTGTAGAGGATGCGATTGAGGCGCGTACCAAAGGGTTTGGTGGATTGAACCATGAAGCGTCTGCGCTCCTGAGCGAGCGAGGCTTGATGCCGGTGGAAGGGGGGTGGACCTGGCGGGCGGATAGTCGCCTGCGGCTCACCTCCTTTTTGCGCCTCACTGAAGAACAGGTCGAAGGCTTTATACGAGCCATCAAGGCGCCTACCTGCCTGATCATTGGCGAGCAGGGCATGGGTGGGAATGGCATGTTCGATCACCGGTTGGGCTGGCTGGAGGGGGCTTCGATTGTGCGATTGCCAGGGCGCCATCATTTGCACATGGAAGCACCGGAAAGCGTAGCCGCCAGCATTAACGATTTTCTTTGCGCCACGGATGCAATCATTGAAGACTGACCAAAACCACCAGGGTATGCATTGATCCGGTTTTAATCGGTCATGGTGCTGTGAAGCTGTGCGGTTATCCTCGGAAGAAATCGAGACAGATTCCGTCAGGAGAGCAGTATAATGAAAGTGGTTGAAGCGGCAGGATTGGCTGATTACGTTGGCAAGGAATTGGGTGCTTCAGACTGGTTTCAGATCGATCAGGAGCGCATCAATGCCTTTGCTGATGCCACTCTGGATCACCAGTTCATCCACGTGGACCCGGAGCAAGCCCGCAGTACACCGTTTGGCACCACCATCGCCCACGGTTACCTGACCTTGTCTTTGCTACCGTATCTGCAGGCCTCCATCGACGATTTCCTGATGCCCAAAGGCATGAAAATGGCGATGAATTATGGCTTCGACAAGCTGAGATTCATGGCCCCGGTGAAAGAAGGCAAGCGTATTCGCGCACGTGCCACTTTGCTGGAAACTGCCGAGAAACGGGAAGGGCAGTGGTTACTCAAGTTTGCCTTTACGGTCGATATTGAAGGTGAAGACAAACCTGCGCTGGCCGCTGAATGGTTGCTGATGTATTTCGTTTGACCGGCTTTGCCTGCGGTTTGTGTAAACGACGGGCCGCGGGCAGTTTTACGCAGGGGGCGGTGAAGCAAAAGCATTGACGGTTCACTGGATTTTTTCCCGGCTTTGCACTTCTGTGATCTCTCTTTGGTGATTTCCTGTTATTCTTGATCTGCTGATTTCGTCGTACTGTGTCGTATTGTGGTGTGTCGACGGCGTTAGTGCCTCCCCAGGCGCATTCTCCGACATGAGCGCAAACACACACGCTCGGTACATAAGAAAAACAGAATAGAAAGGCAGGGCAGGAAGATGTTGCACCGTCCCCGGCAGTGGTTACGCCACATCGTAGATAACCGTTCCGCCATCCGTCGGGATCTGCGCCTTAGCCTGAATCACCTCACCGACATTCCCCGCATGGTCATGCCGGCAGGGGATGAGCCAGGTATTCGTTCCGAACTTTCCTGGTCGTCCTATTCCAGTCGCGGTGAAGCCCTGTTTTCCTTGCTGCAACTGCTGGTTCCCGCTACCCGGGAATCCATCAGCCAGGGTACGCTGGTGTGTCACCCGCCCAGGGCAATACGTGAGAACACGCGCAGCCGCTGGTTCTTCATTAATGGCATGGGCACAGCGGGGCCGGTGGCGTTACTGAATGCGTCAGAAATTGCCCGCTTGTTTGGGCGTCCGGTGCATCTGATTCATACCCCAACCTGGGGATTGCTGCGCGATGTGGCGGAATCGATTACGGCCAGAACCTTGCGCAAGGATGGCAAGCTGTCACGGCCAGCAATGCACATTCTGGTGGATGCACTGGAAAACAATGATCGCGTTGTGCTGGTGTGCCACTCTCAAGGTTCCATTGTTGCCAGCTACATCGTTCGCAAACTGTTGCGCCATCCCAGTACCCGCCCTCTGGTCAAGAAGCTGGAGCTGTATTGCATCGGCGGCGTGGCCGACAGCCTGGATATCGATCCGCAACTGACTCTGGCAGCAGGGCACCCGGTGCCGTATGTGGAGCACTTTGCCAACGGACGCGATTACCTCGCCCAATTGGGCATTCTTTCCCATCTTGATAGCACCGCAGGTACGGTTTACTGCATGGCAGCACGGCCTGGACATCTTCTCAACGAACACTATTTGCCTGCTATTGCGCGGGGGGACTTCTGTCAGCGCCGGTCACGGCTTTATGGTTATGTGCGCGGGCGTGAGCCCGGGCCGCAGGGGGCGCTGGCGCTTTTGAAAAAGGAAACCGGCAATCATGGATAAGGCGCCTAAACCCTTACTACTGTTTGTGGATGACTCCAAGGTAATGCGCCTGGCGGCAGACAAGATGCTCGGTGGCGAGTTTCGTGTCGAAGTGGCTGAAAATGGCCTCCAGGCCTGGACCATGATTACCAACAACCCGTCCATCAGTGTGGTGTTTTCTGACCTGGCCATGCCGGAGATGGATGGCTTTGCATTGCTGAAAAAAATTCGCACCAGTGAGGATGAAGGTATCGCTGGGTTGCCGGTCATCATTGTTACCGGTGCGGAAAATGATGAAGAGGCCCGGGCAGAAGCGCTGCGCCTGGGAGGAACGGATTTTATCAGCAAGCCGTTTAATTCCACGGATTTGCTGGCCCGGGCCAGAGCCCATGCCAATTACCAGAACGAGCGCAAGGAGCTGGCCAAGCAGGCAATGATTGACCCGCTGACCCGGCTTGGCAACCGCCGTTATCTGGAGCACCGCTTGCGCCAGGAGCTGGCATTGGCCGCGCGCCAGCAGTACAAGCTATCAGTCGTGCAACTGGAGATTTACCAATTCAATCAACTTTTCGTACAGCTTGGTAAAAAGCGAACGGATATGGTGTTGTTGAAGTTGGCGCAATCACTGCGGGGAGTGATCCGCAAGGAAGATTCTCTGGCGCGTAGCAGCGTGGCGCAATTTACTGTGCTCCTGCCTAGTGCCGGGCCGGCGGGCGCCAAACGGTTTGTGGAACGAGCGTTGAAAGTCAGCGAAAAGCTGGCCTTTCAGTTTCGGGGCAAGGTGCAGCGTTTGCCTCTGACTGTGATTATTCAGACCCCGGCTGCTCATGCGGGATTGACGCCGCGTCAGGTACAGCTGACGCTGGATGAACAGTTGAAACAGGCCCGCAACCTGGGGCCGGGTGCGGTACTCAGTGATGATGCTGACACCACCTTGTCGGTGGATGACGCGGCCCCCATATTAACGATTGAACAGGCATTGGCGCTGTTGCGTGCGGGGAAATCCCGTCCCGTTGTCAGTGCCTTGCCGGATTTGAAACGCCAGCTGACACCGCTGTTACAGTTAATGAAGCGGGTGGCCTCAGGGCAGGAGACAGTATGAAAGTAATGGTTGACCGCCAGTACCCCATCGGTGTGGACCGGCTTTACGAAATCCTGACGAGCAAAGCGTTTTATGAGACACGCTACGAATGGAGCAAGGTGGACAATTACCGTTTTGGCGCCTTTGAGGATACGTCGCGGGGAAAGTTGATTCAGCTGATCCAGCCCATCGAAATACGCACAGACAAGGTGCCGTCCATGGCACGTCGTTTCTTGCCGGAAAGCGCGGATTTGCTGACAGAATTTCTCTGGACGCCCACCACACAGGCCGGCCGCTATCAGGCCGAGTACCGGTTTGAGTTGGGCAATGTTCCCATGAAAATCAGTGGTGTCATGGTACTCACCGGGGACGACAAGGAAGCGGTTCAGCATACCGAAGTGGAAATAAGCAGTTCGGTGCCGCTGGTGGGCAAAAAACTGGTATCGCTGGTCGCACCGAAAATTGATGATGCTCTGGCGGGGGATTACCGGCATACGCTGCGCTATGTGGAGACCTTTGCCTAGTCTGTTATCGCGGTGCCAATGCGTTCTTGAGCAGCCTGCGCCAGCCCCGGTTTACGGTTCGGGCTCCCTGCGGCGATAGCGCTGTCCGCGTTGCTGCATTTTGTTATCCCAGCGTTTTCTGAACCAGCGTTTAAGGCGCCAGTGCGCCCGGGTAGGCGCTGAGGGAAGGTGCAGGGTTGCTGCGCTCTCGGCTTTGTCCAGCATTGCCATGATATCGGCACTCAGGGACTGCGCAGTATCCAGGCTGTCACGGATCTTGCGTTCAAAGCGGGCCTGGCTGAGCGGGTCCGTGGCATCCAGCTGTTCAGACAGCTCCCGGTAAAGGGGCAGTGCGATGAGGGTGGCGTTGACCGGGCCGCTGGCCAGTTCGCTGTTCAGGCTTTCGGTGAGGGCGACAATACCTGCGTAGGTGCTGCTGCTTGCGGATGTCAGCGGTCCGGCCAGTAAACCGCAATCGGGCACCACATTAATAATTCTTCCGTTTCCCTGCTTCTTCATGGCCGTCAGGGCACTTTGGCAGTTGTGCACGACGTGCATGTTCTGCTCGCTGGCCAGCGTTTGCCACTGTTGTTCCTGGGTGGCTTCAAAAGGCCCTACCAGCAGGTTTCCAGGCAGGTTAATGATCACATCCAACTGCTGCCAGCGGCGCAGAACCCGATTTATACCCCGTTGAATATCCTGAGCATTCCCCGTGGTTGTCTCGATGAAGAGGGCTTCATGGCCGTCTTCATGCAGGCTGCGGCACAGCGCACTGCCGGTGCGTGTGTCGTCACTGGCGATGGCAACCCGGTAGTGGCCGGCGGCAGCACGGGCCAAGGCCTGGCCGAGTGGACTGCAGCCGTGGGTAATAAGGAGGGTGGGCGATTGTTTCAACGTGCCTCCATAGGCGAGAAGCGAAGCAAAAATAATGTTGTGAACAGGTGTTGACTTGGTGAATTATAAAGTTAACATGTGTTCACATAAAGCATTAAAGGGAGCAATTGTTATGACTTTATTCTCACGTTTGTTCAAAGATACCCTGGCCCTGATGATTGCGGTTGCCGTAACGGTTTTGCTCGTTTCAGGCCTTGAAAACAACGGTGAAAACCTGTTTTCCGCAATGCTGGCGTTTGCCTTCATGGTGCCTGTGATTGGCAGTGCTGCTGTTGCCATCAAGCGCGACTGGGATAATAGCGGGTCTGCACACGCATTTTAAGGCTGTTCACTGACGGTTGCATCTCGGTCCGTATGTCCGGCGGTTGTCGTTACCGTTTCCATCTCGGAGACCGGTAGCGACAACACCTGTTCTTCCCCTTCACTCCGTGCCAGCACCACGGTGACCACGCTATCGCCCCAGACGTTGACCGCCGTGCGGCACATATCCAGTACGCGGTCGGTGACCAGAATCAGCCCGATGGCTTCCGCCGGCAGGCCGATGGCGCCAAGAATCACCGTAATCGCCACCAGTGACGCAGCGGGAATGCTGGCCACGCCGATGGAGGTGAGCAGAGCGGTGATCACGATCATGAACTGGGTGGTCAGCGACAGGTCCATGCCGTAGGCCTGAGCGATGAACATGGCCGCTACACACTCATACAGGGCGGTTCCATCCATGTTGACGGTGGCGCCCAACGGCAGCACGAAGCTGCTGGTGCGTGTCGATACCCCGGAGCGTTTCTGCACACATTCCATGGTCAGAGGCAGCGTTGCGGCCGAACTGGCAGAGGAGAATGCGGTGAGTAGCGCGGGCATCATGGCCTGGATATGGCGAAGCGGTGAGCGCTTGGTTGCCAGGGCAATCAGGATCGGCATGAAAACAAAAGCATGTAGGCCCAGTGCTACCAGTACGGTGAGGAAGAACCAGGCGAGTGGCTCGATGGCATCCATGCCGGTGCGGGTTACGGTCGCGGCGATCAGGGCAAAGACGCCCAGCGGGGTGAAGCGGATGACCAGCATGGTGATTTTCATCACTACCTGGTAAATGCCGTCGATAATATTGCGCAGGCTTTGGCCGGAGGGCGAGCGCTCGGTACGCAGGAAAAAGCCGAACAGTAGTGAAAAGACGATCAGCCCCAGCATTTGCCCGTTGGCTGCCGCCGCTATCAGGTTGGGTGGCAGCATCTGGCGGAGGATGTCGGTGAAATCACCGGCCCCGCGGCCTTCAATTTTAGCCAGCGCATCCTCGGTTTCCGTGGCCAGGCCGAGTAACTCCCGGGCGGGCTGATCATTGATAATGCCGGGGCTGAACAGATTGACCACAGTGAGGCCGATCAGCACGGCTACCAGGGTGGTGGTCATGTACAGGGCAACGGTTTTCAGGCCCATCCGGCCCAGATTCTGCCCATCACCGACGCCCACCATGCCGTTGATAATGGCCGTCACAATCAGCGGGATGACGACCATTTTCAGGGCATTGATAAACAGGGTTCCCACCAGATCGTAGCCACCGAGCACTGGTAGCCCGAACAGGGTGCTGGATTCGGCGGTGAAACTGCCTGCCAGTGCGCCGGCGAGCATGGCAATGAATATCTGGTGGTGTAATTTCACTGTCTCCCCCCTGGTGACCATCAATGGTTACCCGTGCCTTTACTCATTCCATTCCTGAGAGTACCTGATCCTGTCTCTGTGCACAGCGGGGCAGTGCTACATCAGGGATTGCAGGGCCTCCTTGTCATCCAGCAGGGCCAGAGTTGCCTGGTAAGCAGCCTTGAGTTGCCGATCCGCTTCGACAGGCCCCAGCTGTTCGCATAACAGGACATAGGTGCGGTTCAGTTGGTCACGCAAGCTGGCCAGGGGCAGGGGGCTTAGTGATTTGTCCGGTGATTGCAGCCAGTATTCCATGGTCAGTCGGGTTTCGGCACTAACACTGGCATGGCGCAGTTGTGCCCCCAGATCAAGCTGTAACTGGGTAGCTGCCCGTTTGCCAAGTCTCTGCCACAGGGCCTGCAGCAGGCACTGAAACGCATGGGTGCACGGGTGCGCTTCGGTGTGGTTGTCATTGCTGTTGGCCAATGGATCGGCGGCAAGTTCGCTGTCGGACAGCGTCATCGCTTGTACCAAACTCATGTGAATCTGGTGGCGCCGCTCGGCCAGGTCGAACAGCCGGCATAGATCGCTGACAAAGCCTTGCAGGGAAAAGCTCGGTCGTTCCGCGTAATGCAGCTGCCAGTGGCTGATCGCCTCCAGCAGTACCGGCTCATTCATGTAGGGCGCCAGGCCGGTGACGATAGCGCGTCGCCGACGTTGGAGGCTTTGGTTAATAGCTGCCGGGCTCATGGACGCAGCTCCTGCCCGCGGGCTTTGTCTGCGTTGTAGGTATCACTGTTGTAGAGCGTGTTCTGAGGGAATTCCGGATAGCCGGTTTCCGCGTGCTCGCTGAGGTCCAGACCCCGTTGTTCGTGCAGCGCCGGCGCCCGCAGGCCTGCCAGAATGGATACCAGCATGTACATGATCAGTGCGGTGAAGAATGCCCAGCCGAATGCCACTATTATGCCCAGCAGTTGCACCATCACGCGCTGGCCGTTGAACAGGTCGCCGTCGTAGAACAGACCGGCAGCCAGGGTGCCCCAGGCACCAGCGAAGGCATGCACAGGAACGGCGCCGACCACGTCATCAAGGCGGAAGGCGAGCAGAATGCGGGCGCCGAAGGCCGCCAGCGCGCCGGCCACCAGGCCGGTGATGACGGCAAAACCGGGTGCCATGACGGCGCAGCCGGCGGTCACCGCCACCAGCCCCGCCAGGCTGCCATTCACGGTTTCTGTCAGCAGTATCGGGCGACGACTTACCATCCGATAGATGACGCTGCCTACGGCACCGGCCGCGGCGGCCAGCTGGGTATTCAGATTCACCTTGGCGATATCCACGCTGGCAGAGAGGGTGGAGCCCCCGTTGAAGCCAAACCAGCCGAACCAGAGTATGAAGCCGCCCAATGCCACATAGGAAAGGTTATGGCCGGGAATAGTGCGCGGGTTGCCCTGGCTATCGAAACGACCCAAGCGCGGGCCTACCACCATAATACCGGCCAGTGCGCACCAGCCACCGATGCTGTGGACCACTGTGGAGCCGGCGAAATCGATAAAGCCCATCTGGGCCAGCCAGCCATTGCTGTTCCAGGCCCAGTTGCCGAATAACGGGTAGATAAGGCCGGTAATTACCACGGCGCCGCACAAATACCCCACGTAGCGGGTGCGTTCCGCCATGGCGCCGGAGGCAATGGTGGCGGCAGTAGCCGCGAACATGATCTGGAACAGGAGTATGACCCAGGTGCTGTCATCGGCCTGGTTGAGCATGAATTGATCCTGCCCGAACCAGCCATTGGTGCTGGTGCCGAACATCAGCCCGAAGCCCACGGCCCAGAACACCAGGGTGCCAACACACAGGTCCATGTAGTTCTTCATGACCACGTTCAGCGAGTTCTTTGCCCGGCTAAGGCCGCTCTCAAGCAGTGCAAAGCCCGCCTGCATGAAAAACACCAGCGCCGCGGCGATGGCAATCCAGACGGTATCGGTGGCAGTCAGGGTATCGGCGTGAGCGAACCCGGGAAGAATCAGCAGAGAAAGCCAGTGATAGCGTCGCAACAGCATAGCGGTGAATCCCATTCGTTATTGATTATGAGAGGGGATTGCAACCGCTGTGCCAGTGCGTAAGGCCGACGGAATCAGGGGTTTTGTAGTTCTTTTGTCTTAACGAGTGCCCTGTTGTGGTGCTGGGGTTTTTTGTGGTGCGCAACGTGCCCTATGCGGTGGCGTCCACGGGCTGGCCCATCTGCCGGATGAGCTGGAGCTGCCGCTCGGACACTTTCTGTACCGACAGGCGAGGCCGCACCACAAGCTCCATGTCGGCAAATTCGGGATGGTGTTTGATCTGTTTTAGCGTCAAGGGCTGCGGGTAGTGGCAGACGAACTGTATATCGGCCTGATACCAGCGGGGCATTTCGCGAGTGCTGCGTGGATCATAGCCATCCGCATCGGGGTCGAACTGGGTCGGGTCGGGGTAGGGGGCGCTGGTGACGCGGGCTTCGCCAACAATGGCGGGAACCGCACAGCTGGAATGATAAATCAGTACGGTATCGCCGGCTTTCATCTCGTCACGCAGGCGATTGCGAGCCTGGTAATTGCGCACGCCATCCCAGCCGCTGGTGGCATTCTTGCTGTTGCGCAGATCATCGATGCTGAAGGCATCCGGTTCTGTCTTTAATAACCAGATAGTGCTCACTCCTGTGGGTGATGTTTGAGAAGGCACTCCTTGGCCTGGCTGATGCTGCCACAAATGTAAACGGGAAAGGCCGGTTTGTTAAGCTTCAGCATCATATTGGCATAGGTCCGGTTGAGTACGCTTTCCAGCACCATGGCCTTGGCTTCGGTAATTTGCGCAAAATCCTCACCACAGGAGTAGCGGGCGGCGGTGTAATCGAGTCCTTTGATATGGCCGACGTAAATGGTGAGCTGTTTACGCTGCTGGTGCTGATTGAACAAACGCAGCCGTTGGCGGTAAATGGACAATTGAACGCGCATGTCCACCTGGGTGCCTTTCTTTAGCTCGACCAGGGCGAAGGGGCCCTCCTGCGTTACCGTAACCGCACTCATTACTGTCCTTTTACTGCAAGCGTGACAGGCTTTTATAACCGATTCTGTGCTAATCTTCAGCGCTTCTTTTTACGGGTGTGCGTCAACGGTGCAGGATCAAGGGTGATCGGCGCAGTTGTCAGCAGCGTGTTGTCGGCGGAGTGCCGGTGGAGGTGGATGCGTGATCAGTTCGCAACAACAGAATGAGGCCATGGCCACCCTGCAAACAGTCCGTGACTGTCTGCGCTTTGGGGAAAGCATGTTGCGCAGTGGCGGGGTGTTCTATGGTCACGGTAATGACGACCCGTGGGACGAAGCCCTGGCCCTGTTGATGCACCAGCTGGCGTTGCCGCTGCAGAGTGATCCGCGGATTCTCGATGCCCGTTTACTGCCCTCTGAAATCAGTGGCTATGTGAGTCAGTTGGTCAAGCGGGTGAATGACCGCGTGCCGGTTCCTTATCTGACCCATGAAGCCTGGTTCTGCGGCCTGCCTTTCTATGTAGATGAGCGGGTGCTGATACCGCGCTCGCCGTTGGCTGAGCTGATTGAGCAATCTTTTACGCCCTGGGTCGATCCTGACCGAGTGCATCGGGTGCTGGATCTGTGTACCGGCAGTGGTTGTATCGCGATCGCCTGTGCCTACGCGTTTGAGCATGCGCAGGTGGATGGCAGTGATATCAGTGCTGAGGCATTGGCGGTATGCGAGGAAAACATCCAGCGCCACGGGCTTGCGGAACAGGTACGGGCGCTACAATCCGATGGGCTGGCCGCGGTGGATGGCCCCTATGACCTGATCGTCTCCAATCCGCCCTATGTGGATGCCCAGGATATGGCAAGTTTGCCGGACGAGTACCGCCATGAGCCAGAGCTGGCGTTGGCATCCGGTGATGACGGCCTCGATTTCACGCGCAAACTGTTACTGGATGCACCGGATCAGCTTACTGAAGAGGGTGTATTGATCGTGGAAGTGGGCAACAGTTGGGAAGCCATGTTGCAGACTTGGCCCCAGGTGCCGTTCTTCTGGTTTGAATTCGAGCGAGGCGGGCACGGGGTGTTCATGCTTACCCGCGCGCAGCTGCTAGAATACCGAGATGATCTTCTGGCTGATTGAGTCAGCGATGCGGCAAGAACCTTTGTCAGCCTGAAGCGATTTGGCGGTTTTTTTGGTAATAGATTGATTTTATTAATTTTTCAAGAGGGGCAGCATGTCCGGTAACAGTTTCGGTGAGCGTTTTCGCATTACCACTTTCGGTGAAAGTCATGGTCCCGCCCTGGGCGCTATCGTGGACGGCTGCCCCCCGGGCCTGGAAATCAGTGAAGCGGACCTGCAGGTTGAACTGGACCGTCGTAAGCCGGGCACCAGCCGCTACACCACCCAACGGCGTGAACCGGACCAGGTGAAGATTCTCTCCGGGGTGTTCGAAGGCAAGACCACCGGCACGTCCATTGGCTTGCTGATCGAGAATACCGACCAGAAATCCAAGGATTACTCCAACATCGCTGGCACTTTCCGTCCTGGCCATGCGGATTACACCTACACCCAGAAGTACGGTTTCCGCGATTACCGCGGCGGCGGACGTTCCTCTGCCCGGGAAACGGCCATGCGCGTGGCCGGCGGCGCCATTGCCCGCAAATTCCTGGAGCAGCGCCTGGGCATCCGTATCTATGGTGGCTGTACCCAGATTGGTGATGTGAAGGCCGAGTCCTGTGACTGGTCGGTGGTGAACAAGAACCCGTTCTTCTTCCCGGATGAAAGCAAGGTGCCGGCCCTGGAAGACCTGATCAATGCACTGCGCAAAGACGGCTCTTCCATCGGCGCCCGCGTGGAAGTGTTTGCCGATGGCGTGCCGCCCGGCTGGGGCGAGCCGGTTTTTGATCGCATTGACGCGGATCTGGCCAAGGCAATGATGTCCATCAATGCGGTGAAGGGGGTGGAAGTCGGTGACGGCTTTGCGGTGGTGAATCAACGCGGCGAACAGCATCGCGATGAAATGACCCCGGACGGTTTTTTGAGTAACCACGCTGGTGGCGTACTGGGCGGCATCAGTTCCGGGCAGACTGTTCGCGTGGCCATGGCGCTCAAGCCCACTTCCAGTATTCTGATTCCCGGCAAGAGCATCGGGCTGGACGGTGAGCCCGCCGAGGTAGTGACCAAGGGTCGCCACGATCCTTGTGTCGGGGTTCGCGCCACGCCCATTGCTGAAGCCATGCTGGCTATCGTGCTGATGGATCATTATCTGCGCCATCGTGGTCAGAATGGGGACGTGGTGCCGCCGTTTGCACCGATTCCGGGGTAAGTAACGCCTGACGCCAGATGCTGGATGCCTGACAAAGATAAAGCTTCGTGCCTGGTGACTTAGCTGCGCACTTACACTGATTGGAGTCAGGCGTCAGGCTTTCAGCCAAGAGCAAGGTTCCTCTTTCATGCCCTATTACTGGCGCCTTTCCGGCTTCTACTTTTTTTACTTCGGCCTGCTCGGCACCCTGGTGCCGTATTGGTCTCTGTACCTGAAAGACCTGGGCTTCAGTGCGGCCGCCATCGGCGGTCTGATGGCCATTCCCCAGCTCACCAAAATCGGCGCTCCGAATCTGTGGGGTTGGCTTGCTGATCGTAGCGGTCAGCGCCTGCGTATCATTCGTGCCGGTAACCTGCTGGCGGCCATCGTATTTCTGCCCGTGTTCTGGGTGGACACATTCTGGTCCATGGCCGCGTTACTGGTGTCTTTCAGCTTCTTCTGGAATGCGGTATTGGCGCAGTTCGAAGTGCTCACACTGCAATCTCTGGGGCGCCAGTCACACCGCTACAGCCATGTGCGGCTGTGGGGCTCGGTGGGCTTTATCGTGGCGGTGCTGGTGCTCGGCGAAGTCCTCGACCGGGTGGGCACGGGAGTGCTGCCCTGGGTGCTCAGCGGCCTGTTGTGGCTACTCTGGCTGGGAACGCTGACCCTGCCCGCGGGCAATGCCCCGCGAGCGCAAGCCGGGGAGCAGGGGGAATCGGTGTGGCAGATTCTGTGTCGCCCGGCGGTCAGTCTGTTTCTGGTGGCGGCTTTCCTGATGCAGCTGTCCCACGGGCCGTATTACACCTTTTACAGCATCTATCTGGAGGCTCTGGGCTTCAGCAAATTTATTGTCGGTTTGTTGTGGTCCCTGGGTGTCGTGGCGGAAGTAGGGTTGTTCCTGGTCATGCATCGCCTGCTGGCACGCTTTCATATTCCCTGGCTTCTGGTTGCCAGTTTGCTGTTGGCATCGCTGCGCTGGCTGATGATTGGTGTCGCTGGCGATTCCCTGTGGCTGCTGGCGCTGGCCCAGCTGCTGCATGCGGCCAGTTTTGGTAGCTTCCATGCAGCCAGTATTGCCTGGGTGCACCGTCAGTTTGGGGAAGCGCTGGCGGGTCAGGGGCAAGCGTTGTACTCCAGCCTGGGCTTTGGGGCCGGTTGGGCTGCCGGAGCTGGCTTGTCGGGGTTGCTGTGGGAGCAATGGGGCGTGCTGCTGTTTTTTGTGGCGTCGGCGGTGGCGGCGGTAGCGGCTTCGCTTTTGATTGCCGGCGGTGCTACCCGGTCGCCACGGTAGGCGGCTGGGGTCAGCCGCCTGCCTTTTGTTCAGGCAATCTGGCTGCGCAGGGCGCGCAGGAAGGCTTTCGCCGCGTTGGACTGGCTGCGGGCCGGATGCGTGACGACGCCGAGTTGGCGCTGTGGCAGCGGAGCGTCCACGGGTAGCTGCACCATGCCTCGATCTACCATGGTGGCGGGCAATACGCTCCAGCCCAGACCGATGGACACCATCATGTGAATGGTCTCCAGGTAGTTGGTGGACATGGCGATATCCAGCTTCAGGTTGTGCTCATCAAACAGCCGCTCCACGATACCGCGGGTAAAGGTGACTGGTGAAGGCAGGATGGCACTGTGATCGGTGAAGGCTTCCAGGGTCAGGTTTTCCTGCTTGGCCAGTGGGTGCTCCGGGGCGCACATGAACACCAGTGGATCGTTCCAGATCACCTCGCTGTGCAGGCGCTCATCCGGTTGTGGTGGCAGGGTGACCACCCCCATTTCCAGCTCCCCGTGCAATACGCCTTCCCAGGCTTCTTCGGAATCAATGAAATGGATATCCAGTTTCACCAGCGGGTAATCCCGGGAAAACTGGCGTAGAACCGGCGGCAGTCTGTGCAGTCCAATATGGTGGCTGGTGCCGATTCGCAGTTTGCCCCCCACTTCCCCGGACAGATCGTGGATGGCGCGGGCCATGTCTTCCACGTCCATCAGTACCTGGCGTGCCCGTGGCAGGAGCGAACGGCCGGCTTCGGTCAACTGAATCTGGCGACCTACGCGGTCAAACAGGCGGGCCTCAAGCTGTTGCTCCAGCAGGGCAATCCGCTTGCTGATGGCGGGCTGAGTGATGTAGAGGCGCTCAGCCGCGGCAGAAAATGAGCCGGTTTCGGCAACGGCCATAAAGGCGGTTAGCGTTGGGGTGTCGATCATTCCCGGGGCATCCACAGTGTCGGTACGGGGGATAATAATTGGTTATCTTAAAAATGAAAAATATGAATTGGATTTATTGATGGCGTAGTTCTACATTAATTACCAGTGAGAAACCAGCCCCAGTGATAAACCCGCCTATAGTTGTGACAATACGCTGCGGCACTACGCTACGCTTCAGGAGAAAGGCATGGCAGGCAAGACCCTCTATGACAAATTGTGGGAAGCCCACCTCGTTACCCAGCGCGAAGATGGCTCTGCGCTGATCTATATTGATCGCCAGATCATCCATGAGGTGACCTCGCCGCAGGCGTTTGAGGGCCTGCGTCTGGCGGGCCGTCAGCCGTGGCGTACCAGTGCCAGTGTGGCGACCATTGATCACAATGTGCCGACGACGCCGTTCAAGAGTGCCGCCGATATTGCTGACGATACCTCGCGGATTCAGGTGCAGACACTGCAAGACAACACCCGTGAATTCGGTATTACTGAATTCGGAATTGGTGATGTGCGCCAGGGGATCGTGCACGTGATGGCGCCGGAACAGGGGGCCGTCGTGCCCGGCATGACCGTCGTCTGTGGTGACTCCCACACCTCTACCAACGGTGCCTTGGCCTGCCTGGCCCACGGTATTGGTACCAGTGAGGTAGAGCATGTGTTGGCGACCCAGACCTTGGTGGCCAAGAAAATGAACAACATGCGCGTCTCGGTTGAGGGTGAGCTTGGCGCGGGCGTGACAGCGAAAGACGTGGTGCTGCACATCATTGGCGTCATTGGTACCGCTGGCGGCACCGGGTACGCGCTTGAGTTTGCGGGCAGTGCCATGCGCAGCTTGAGCATGGAAGGGCGCATGACGGTCTGCAACATGGCCATCGAAGCCGGCGCCCGTGCGGGCATGGTGGCGGTGGATGATGTGACCATCGATTATGTGAAAGGCCGCCCGTTTGCACCCCAGGGTGCAGATTGGGACAAGGCGGAAGCGTACTGGCGTACGCTGGTCTCTGATGCCGATGCCCGCTTCGATGAGGAGGTCAACATTGATGCGGCGGACATCAAGCCCCAAGTGTCCTGGGGCACCAGCCCGGAAATGGTGGTGCCGGTGGATGCCAACTTGCCGGACCCGGCGGCGGAGAGCGATGAAGTCAAACGCTCCGGCATGACCCGTGCTTATGAGTACATGGGCCTGACGCCAGGCATGCCGGTGACGGATATCAAGGTGGACCGGGTCTTTATCGGGTCTTGCACGAATTCGCGCATCGAAGATTTGCGCGCCGCGGCGGAAGTGGCCAAGGGCCGTCAGAAGGCCGGTAGCGTCAAGCAGGTATTGGTAGTGCCGGGCTCCGGCTTGGTCAAGCAGCAGGCGGAGAAAGAAGGCCTGGACAAGGTCTTTGTTGAGGCCGGTTTTGAATGGCGTGAACCGGGCTGTTCCATGTGTCTGGCTATGAACCCGGATCGACTGGAAGCCGGCGAACACTGCGCCTCCACCTCGAACCGTAACTTCGAAGGGCGCCAGGGTAACGGCGGCCGCACGCATCTGGTGAGCCCGGCCATGGCAGCAGCAGCAGCGGTGGCAGGCCATTTCGTTGATATTCGCGAACTCGATCAGGCATAAGGAGCAACACCATGGAAAAGTTTGTGCGTCATGATGGCCTGGTTGCCCCGCTTGATCGTGCCAATGTGGACACCGACCAGATCATTCCCAAGCAATTTCTCAAGTCCATCAAACGGACCGGTTTCGGGCCTAATTTGTTTGATGAGTGGCGTTATCTGGACGAAGGCTCCCCTGGCCAGGACAACAGTGTTCGCCCGGTAAATAAAGACTTTGTGCTCAATTTGCCTGCCTTTCAGGGAGCCAGTGTTCTGATTACCCGTCGCAACTTTGGTTGTGGCTCCAGCCGTGAACATGCGCCCTGGGCGTTGATGGATTTCGGCTTCAAGGCGATCATTGCTCCGAGCTTTGCCGATATCTTCTACAATAACTGCTTCAAGAACGGCTTATTGCCCATTGTCTTGTCGGAAGATAACGTGGAAGCCCTGTTTCAGGCTGTTAACGGCAAGGAAGGCTACCGGCTCACTATTGATCTGGAAGGCCAGCAGGTGATTCCCGAATCCGGGGCGGCGCTGCCTTTCGAGATTGATGAGTTCCGCAAGCACTGTTTGCTCAACGGTCTGGACGAAATTGGCCTGACCCTGAATGAAGCGGATGCGATTCGTGCTTACGAGAAAGGTCGCATGGAGCGCGAACCCTGGGTTTTTGCCGACCATTAAAAGAATAACCAAGGAGGTTGTATGTTGCGTTTACTTTCGCTGTCACTGGTTTCGGTATTGATGCTGGCTGGCTGTGCTTCCACGGGCATGTACGACGCCCCCACCGGAGAGCAGGCGGCCACGTTGAGCGTGGATAACCAGCTGTCGGCCCCGACAGCGCAGGGCGAAGACGCCGGCTGGCAAATGCCCACCAGTAGTGAAGCCAAGGCATCCCTGTTCAAGGTGGATGGCGAGCGCATTGCTGAGCAAGCGGGTGCACAGAGTGTGCAGATTGAAGCCGGTAAGCATTCGGTGGAAGTGTTTGCCGACCAGGCGGGCATTCTTCGTTTCGGCAAGTTCCGCCACAACTTCGCACAAGGTGGCATCTATCAGGTTCGCATCAGTGCCGCTGAGGGCAAGAAAGATTACACCCTGGAGCTGGTAAAGGCGTCCGCGCCCGATGATGTTCTGGTAACCAAAGACTTTTAATCGCCCGCAAGGGCAGTAGTAGACAGGAAGCAGTAATGAGCAAGGTGTTGGTGTTGCCCGGTGACGGTATTGGCCCGGAGATCGTGAAAGAAGCGGTCAAGGTGCTGAGCGTGGCCAAGCAGAAGTTCGGGCTCGAGGTGGAGCTGGATGAAGCCCTGGTCGGGGGCGCAGCGGTGGATGCGGAAAATGACCCGCTTCCGGAAGGTACGCTGGAAAAAGCCCGTGCCGCCGACGCTATTTTGTTCGGCTCCATTGGTGGTCCGAAATGGGACACCATTGAACGCGACAAGCGCCCCGAGCGTGGCCTGTTGCGTTTGCGCTCGTCACTGGAGCTGTTTGCCAACCTGCGCCCGGCGATTCTGTTTCCGCAACTGGCGGATGCCTCCAGCCTGAAACCGGAAGTGGTATCCGGGCTGGATATCCTGATTGTGCGCGAGCTGACCGGCGGCATCTATTTCGGTCAGCCTCGCGGTATCAAGGAAGAAAACGGCGAGCGTGTGGGCTTCAATACCTATGTCTACACCGAGTCGGAAATGCGCCGGATCGCGAAAGTGGCCTTTGAATTGGCCATGAAACGTGACAAGCGCGTGTTGTCGGTGGACAAGGCCAACGTGCTGGAAGTCACCGAACTCTGGAAAGAAGTGGTCACCGAGGAGGCAAAGGCCTACCCGGAGATCGAGTTGTCACACATGTATGTCGACAACGCGGCCATGCAGCTGGTGCGTGCGCCGAAACAGTTTGATGTGATTGTCACCGGCAATTTGTTTGGTGACATTCTCTCCGATGAAGCCGCCATGCTCACCGGCTCCATCGGGATGTTGCCCTCCGCGTCGCTGGATGAAAACCGCAAGGGCTTGTACGAACCCTGCCACGGCTCGGCACCGGACATTGCCGGCCAGGGCATCGCCAACCCGCTGGCGACCATTATGTCGCTGGCCATGCTGATGCGTTACAGCCTGGAGCGTGGTGATGTGGCTGATGCCATTGAAGCCGCTGTAGAGCGTGTTCTTGATCAGGGGCTACGTACTGCGGATATCTACACCGAGGGCACTCGCAAAGTGGGCACCGAAGAAATGGGCAGCGCCGTTGCTGATGCTTTGTCACAAGCATGACTGAGGCATGACGCACAGGCGCAACACGCGCATTGATTCACTGATAGAAAGGGCAACCCTTTCAGGAGACAGTTTCTAATGAAGAAAGTCGGTTTTGTCGGCTGGCGTGGCATGGTGGGTTCCGTATTGATGGAGCGCATGACTGCCGAAAATGATTTTGCAGATATCGAACCGGTCTTTTTCTCGACCTCCCAGGTTGGACAGGCAGGCCCGGACGTGGGCAAGGATATTCCGGCCCTGGGCGATGCCAAGAATATTGATGAATTGAAAGCGCTGGACGTGATCGTGACCTGTCAGGGTGGCGATTACACCAGCGAGGTCTACCCCAAGCTGCGTGAAGCGGGCTGGGATGGCTATTGGATTGATGCAGCATCCACGCTGCGGATGCAGGACAACAGCGTCATTGTGCTGGACCCGGTGAACCGTTCCGTGGTGGATTCTGCTCTGGATAGTGGCACAAAGGACTTTGTTGGCGGCAACTGCACAGTGAGCCTGATGTTGATGGCGTTGGGCGGTCTGTTCAATGAAGGGCTGGTGGAATGGGCCAGTGCCCAGACCTACCAGGCTGCGTCCGGTTCTGGTGCACAGAACATGCGTGAGCTGATTGCCCAGATGGGCAAGATCCACGGCGATGTTTCCGATAAATTGGCCGATCCGGCCAGTGCCATTCTGGATATCGATCGCCAGGTGGCGGCAAGCATGCGCAGTGATGCCATGCCTCGTGAACATTTCGGCTTCCCGTTGGCCGGCTCCCTGTTGCCCTGGATCGACAAGGAAATGGAGAACGGTCAGAGCAAGGAAGAGTGGAAAGCCCAGGCGGAAACCAACAAGATTCTCGGTCGTAGCGGCAATCCGATTGCCCTGGATGGCACCTGTGTCCGTATTGGTGCCATGCGTTGTCATGCCCAGGCGCTTACCGTGAAGCTAAACCGCGATGTGCCCATGGACGAAGTGAACGACATCATTGCCAAGTCCAACGACTGGGTGAAAGTGGTGCCGAACACCAAGGAAGACACGCTGCGGGATCTCACACCCACTGCCGTGACCGGTACGCTGGGGATTCCTGTGGGCCGTCTGCGCAAGCTGAACATGGGCGGCGAGTTCCTCAATGCCTTTACCGTGGGTGACCAGCTACTGTGGGGTGCGGCTGAACCGCTGCGCCGTATGCTGCGAATTCTTCTCGAGCGCTAAGCGCCAAATAGAGGTAAGTGATGGATCGGTCTATCAATCTGGCCATCGTCGGTGCAACCGGCCTGGTCGGAGAGGCCATCATCAAACTGCTCGCTGATCGGAAATTTCCGGTCGGCGAGCTTTTTGTTTTGGCTTCCGAAAATGGCGCCGGCAGCAAGATCGCGTTTGCCGGCAAAACCCTGACAGTGCGCCCCGCCGAGGATTTTGATTTCTCTCAGGTGGAAGTGGCGCTGTTTGCAGCGGGAGCGTCGGTGAGCCAGGCCCTGGCGCCGGCTGCGGCAGAGTCCGGCGCGGTGGTGGTGGATCTGTCACCGGCCTACCGTTATGAGGCGGACATTCCGCTGGTCGTGGCCGATGTGAACGACGAGATGCTGGCCCATGCCCGGGAGCAAAACCTGGTGGCCTGCGCTGATGCGTCCACGGTTCAGTTGCTGCGCGCCTTGAAACCGCTGACCGAACTGGGCCCCCTGCAGGACGTGGTGGTGACCCAGTTCCAGGCGGCGTCCGCCACCGGCAAGGCCGGCGTGGATCAGCTGGCCCAGCAAAGCGTGCGTCTGCTCAATGGCCTGTCTCCCAGTGAGGCGGCTCAGGCCCAGATCGCCTTCAATGTGCTGCCGGTGAGTGGTCAGATTCAGGAAAACGGTTTCACCAGCGAAGAGCTGAAATTGATGCTGGAAACCCGCCGTATTCTGGCGGATCAGCCCCTGTCCATCCAGGTCACCACGGTGCGAGTACCGGTTTTTTATGGATACGGGCAGAGTGTCACCGTACGTAGCATGCAAGGGCTGTCGGCAGCGCAATGCCATGCCCTGTGGGATGACGGTGGCGATATGTCGGTGCAGGACAGTGATGATCCGCAAGCCATGTCCCCAGTGGCGATGGTGGAAGGAGAGCCTGTAATGCGACTTTCCCGGGTCCGTGAAGAGATGGAAGCGGGCGGGGCGTTGAGCTATTTTAGCGTTGCCGATAATGTCCGTTGGGGGGCTGCGTTGAACGCGGTGAAAATAGTCGAGAAGTTGCTAAAAGACTATCTGTAATGGATACTTACTGACATTATGTGACGCGGTTTCTAGGTTTTGTCTCTGGCCTGAGGCAGAATGTGTGAACGGCGTCATATAGGACAGCTTGCCGCCACGGGTACATCCGTAAGGCCCGCGGGATCGGGCTGAGCGCGGGAAACATAATAAATAAAGGGTTCGACCATGCTTCGAAAACTTGGGTTTGGCTTAACAGCTGTGGCGATGATGGCGCCTGGCGTAGCGGCAGCATTGGGGGTAGGGGAATACCAGCTTAATTCCTATTTGAACCAGCCCCTGGATATGGATGTCTCTCTGCACGAGGTCGGCGACCTGACTGCAGAAGAAATTCTGGTGAATCTGGCGCCCCAGTCAGAGTTCGATGCTGCTGGCGTTGATCGCAGCTATTTCCTTAATCGACTGGCATTTTCTGTAGAACTTCAGGAGGGCGACAAAGCCCAGCTGCATATTTCTACGGACCAGCCGGTGCGTGAGCCTTACCTGAACTTCCTGGTTGAATTCCTGTGGCCCACGGGTCGATTGATGCGTGAATACACGGTATTGCTGGACCCGCCCAGCTTTGCCGATAGCGCCGTGACCGCTGCGCCGACCATCAGTCGTGTGCCCCAGCCGGTGACGCGCAGCGAACCGACCCCCGCATCGGCACCCGCGCCTGCGGCAACGCCAACCCCCCAGCCTGAGAGTACCCCTGAGCCCGCCATCGAATCGGAACCTCAGCAGGCCCAGTCTGCCCCGGCCGTGGCCGATAGCGGTCCCCGCAGCCGTTATACCGTACGTTCCAGCGACACCATGTGGCAGATTGCCCTGAACAATCGCCCCTCAAACAGTGTATCAGTGCAACAGATGCTGGTGGCGATTCAGGAAATGAATCCTGATGCCTTCATCAACAACAACGTGAACCTGGTGCGTGAAGGCACGGTTCTGCGTATTCCTAACGAGCAGGAAGTGCGTAACATCTCCACCCGTTCCGCTATTGTGGAAGTGGCAGACCAGAACCGCCAATGGCGTGACATGCTGGAAAAGCGTGGCATCCAAACCCCACAGCGCGCCCAGATTGATGGCTCCCGCCAGGTGGCTGACAGCGATGATGAGGCTGAGGCACCAACCCGTGGTGAAGTGAAGCTGGTGGCTCCGGAATCCACTGCCGGTGTGGATGATGGCGACAGCACGGGTTCTGACGAGCAAGGTAACGCGAATACCGCGGTGCTCGAGAACGAGCTGGCGATTCGCGATGAAAGCCTGGATCGTCTGGACCGTGAAAATTCCGAACTGAAATCCCGGCTGAGCGATCTGGAAGCGCAGAACTCCACCAGCGAAGAGCTGTTGAAGCTGCGTAATGACCAGATTACCCAGTTGCAGGAAGAACTGCGCCAATTGCGCGAAGAGCAGGGCGTGGCCTCCCCGGACAATGACCCGTTGATGGAAGAGCCCGCTGAGCCAGCGCTCTCTGCGGACGCTGACGATGCGGCGGGTGATGATGAGGCGAATGAGTCTATCGCCGCTGCTGATTCCGCTCAGGAAGACGGCGAGCAGACCGCTGACGATGACGTTGCTGTTCTGGAAGGCTCCGACGAACAAGCAGCGGAGCAGAGTGGTGTAACCGATGCCGCTGATGCCGAAGGTCCACAGAGTGCGGCTGACAGTGCCGGTAACAAAGAGGCTGAGGCGGACAGTGCAGTTAAACCGGTAGAGCCGGTGTCCAAGCCTGAGCCAGTGGCGCCTGCACAGCCGCCGGTTGCCCAGAGTGGCGGCATTGTCGATCTGATCATGGAAAACCTGCTGTACATTGCGCTGGGCTTGCTGGCCATTTTGCTGCTGATTGCCCTGCTGCTGCGCGGCAAGAAGAAAAATGACAATGAAGATCTGGATGGTCCGCTGTTTGATGATGTTGACGACCAGCAGGACGATGAATTTGGCCTGAATCTGGACGATGATAGCGCACCGACCGTTGCTGCCGTTGATGATAACGCTGACGATGCGGCCCCGGTACAAGGCCAGGGCGGTAGCCAGGATCCGCTGGAAGATGTGGAAGTGTATGTGGCCTACGGCCGCTATCCGCAAGCGGTTGACTTCCTGCGCAATGAAATCAATAAATCACCAGAGCGGGCCGACCTGAAAGTGCGTCTGCTGGAACTGCTGAAAGAAATGGGGGACGACGCGGCATTCCAGCAGCAGGCAACCACCTACGCCGGCACCGGTGCCGATGTGGATGCGGCCATTGCCCGTTTGGGTGGTGCGGCAGCGCCGGCAGCGGCCCAGGATGATGACGAACTGTCTCTGGATGATCTGGAGATGGGCCTGTCTTCTGATCTGGGGAATGGGTCTGACAGCGCGCCGACCATTGAGGCGGAAGCGCCGTCTCTGGAACCGGAAACGGAAAGCACGGACGAGTTGGCGGATTTCGATTTTGAGCTGGATTCTGCCGAGGCAGACAACGAAGACGCTACCGTCATGCTGAATGCGGACAGCGAAACATCGTCTTCTTCTGCTAATGCGCAGGATGATGATTTCAGCCTGGATTTCGACAGCGAGGATGACGCGGTAAAAGAACCGGAAATGTCTGACGCAGACAAGCAGTCAATGTCTGCTGATTCGCTGTTGGAACTGGATGATGTGGGCAGTGCGACTCTGCAAGATGACACCGAATTCGGTGAGCTGAATCTGGATGACATGAATGCAGAGTTCGATGATCTGTCTGCCGAGCCGGCAGCAGACGAAGAGCTGGATCTGTCGCTGGATGATCTGGACCTGTCTGATGAAACGGGCAGCGCACCGCAGTCGTCAGATGACGATACCCTGTCAGACCTGGATATCGATCTGGAGCTGGACGAAGCCGAGAAGTCCCTGAGTGGTAGCACCCAGGCAGAAGAGTCACTGGACGATATCACCGCGCTGGATCTGGACGCACCGTTGGAAGAGGCTGCGCCGGTGGCAGACACACAGATCGACGCGGACGAAGTGGCCGCCGCAGATGACGGCTCGCTGGAAGATCTTCTGGGTGATGACGAGCTGAATCTGGATGACGACCAGACCCTGTCTTTCGATGCCCCTGAAGCTGCCGACGCTGACGTCAGCGATGCGCAGCCGCAGGAGGAGACTGTGTCCATCGAGCCGACTGTTGCGCCCGCCGCTCCGGTGGATGAGACGCCGGCTCCATCCAGCGCTGATGTGCTGGCTGATGAAGATGACTTCGACTTCCTGGGTGAAACCGACGAGAACGCGACCAAGCTGGATCTGGCCAAAGCCTATATCGATATGGGTGATAACGAAGGCGCCAAGGATATCCTCAACGAAGTGATTTCTGAGGGTAATGACCAGCAACAGTCCGAAGCCCGAGAGCTGCTTAGTCAGGTGGGTTAAACTCTCCCTCGCTAGGCAAAAAGGGGGCGATGCCTTATGGTATCGCCCCTTTTTTTGTTTTAGTCGAAAGTGAAAAGCGGTAACGCGAGGGGCTCTGGAATAGCGAAGGGTGTTCCCGGCCGCCTGAGGTTCAGATCGCGTTCCTGCGTTGAATGTTCAACGCGTCACTCAACTCATCTCCGAGGGTTCCATGACACGTATTGCGCTGGGTATTGAGTACGATGGCACCGACTTTCGTGGTTGGCAGACGCAGCAACCCGGTGTGCGCACGGTGCAGGAATGCCTGGAAGCGGCGTTATCCAAAGTGGCCAACCACCCAGTGGCCGTTGTCTGTGCGGGGCGAACGGATGCGGGCGTACACGGTACCGGTCAGGTGGTTCATTTTGACTCAGCGGCCCCCCGTGAAATGAAAAGCTGGATCATGGGGGCCAATACCAATCTGCCGCGGGACGTGACCGTGCGGTGGGCAACGCCGGTGGATGATGCCTTTCATGCGCGCTTTTCCGCAGTGAGTCGCCGTTATCGTTATGTCATCTACAACCATGCCCGCCCGCCGGCCCTGTATCGCAACCATGTGACCTGGAATTATCGACCGCTGGATGTGGCCGCCATGCGTGAAGCGGCTGCGTATCTGGTCGGTGAGCATGACTTCACTGCCTACCGAAGCGTGCACTGCCAGGCGAAATCACCATTGAAGACGATGCACAGCCTGACACTCTATGAGCACGGCAAGGTGTTGGTACTTGAGGCACACGCTAACGCGTTCTTGATGCATATGGTGCGTAATATAGCCGGGGTGCTGATGAGCGTGGGGGCGGGAAAGAAACCCGCCACCTGGGCCAGGGAGGTGCTGGAGGGGCGTGATCGCCGGAAAGGCGCTGCCACAGCACCGCCATTTGGCTTGTACCTGGTGGAAATCGAATATCCTGACCATTTTGCGCTGCCTCAAGATGCTTTGGGACCACTGTGGTTACCGGATGACCTTCAGGCATAATGATTAATTGCGATATGCGGCACGCCTCATGCCCCACGCTAAAACCCCTGGTTTTTGTTACACTGGAGAACCCATGACCATACCCCGGGTCAAAATCTGCGGTATTACCCGAATTGAAGATGCCTTGGCGGCGGCGAAGTCCGGTGCCGATGCAATTGGTCTGGTTTTCTATGGGCCTAGCCCCCGCGTAGTGACTGAGGCCCGCGCGGCGCAGATCTGCGCCAGCCTGCCCCCGTTTGTTACCACGGTGGCGCTGTTTGTGGATGCCCCCCGTGACCAGATCAACCGGGTGCTGACCACCGTGCCGGTGGATGTGCTGCAGTTCCATGGTAATGAAGACCCGCAGTACTGTGATAGTTTCGGGCGCCCCTGGATCAAGGCGGTACGGATGAAGGACGATGTGGACTTGCATGAGTACGCGCAGGTGTACCACAACGCGTCGGGGTTACTGGTAGATAGCTATGTGCCGGGGCTGCCAGGCGGCACCGGCGAAGTTTTCAACTGGGGCAGGGTTCCGAAGGACCTGCCCTTGCCCGTGGTGCTGGCTGGTGGCCTGCACCCGGAAAATGTGGCGGAAGCCGTGACACAGGTTCGGCCATGGGCTGTGGATGTCAGTGGTGGCGTTGAGCAGAAGAATGTTCAGGGTCGTCGCAGCGGCGGCATTAAGGATGCCTCCGCCATTCGCGCCTTTATCAATAGTGTCAAAACACGAGGAGTAGCTGGTGTCTGAACGCCCTGATTTTTCTGCTTTTCCTGACGCGCGTGGCCACTTTGGCCAGTTTGGTGGCAGCTTCGTTTCCGAGACCCTGATGGGGGCTTTGGACGAACTGACGGCCATGTATGCGCGTCTCAAGGACGATCCGCAGTTCCGCGCGGATTTCGACTACGACCTGGCCCATTATGTTGGCCGCCCGTCTCCGCTGTATCTGGCGGAGCGATGGTCGAAGCAGCTCGGTGGCGCAAAAATCTGGCTCAAGCGTGAGGATCTCAACCATACCGGCGCGCACAAGGTGAATAACACCATCGGTCAGGCGCTGCTGGCCAAGCACATGGGCAAACCGCGGGTCATCGCGGAAACCGGAGCTGGCCAGCACGGTGTAGCGACCGCCACTGTCGCGGCTCGCCTGGGCCTGACGTGTCAGGTCTACATGGGGGCTGAAGACGTGGAGCGTCAAAAGCTCAACGTCTATCGGATGAAGCTGCTGGGTGCAGAAGTGATTCCGGTGACCTCGGGGTCGCGGACCCTGAAAGACGCCATGAACGAAGCCATGCGTGACTGGGTTACCAACGTGGATGATACCTTCTACATCATCGGTACGGTTGCTGGCCCGCATCCTTATCCGCAGCTGGTGCGTGATTTCCAGTGCATTATCGGTCGTGAAGCCCGCGAGCAGAGCCTCAAGCAGGCGGGGCAGCTGCCGGATGCCCTGGTGGCCTGCGTGGGCGGTGGCTCCAACGCCATTGGCCTGTTCCATCCGTTCCTTAACGATGACGATGTGGCCATGTATGGCGTGGAAGCGGCGGGCGACGGTATTGAAACCGGTCGCCATGCCGCACCGCTCAATGCGGGCCGCCCCGGGGTTCTGCACGGCAATCGTACCTACCTGATGGAAGACGACAATGGTCAGATTATCGAGACGCACTCGGTATCAGCCGGCCTGGATTACCCCGGTGTGGGGCCTGAGCATTCCTGGCTGAAAGATCTGGGCCGGGTGAAATATGTGGCCGCGGATGATCAGGAGGCGCTCTCGGCATTTCGTGAGTTGACCCTGGTGGAAGGCATCATGCCCGCGCTGGAATCGGCCCATGCCTTGGCCTACGCCCGCAAGCTGGCACCTACCATGTCGCCGGACCAGAACATCGTGGTGAATCTCTCCGGACGGGGGGACAAGGATATTCTGACCGTAGCTGCCATCGACGGGATCGATGTCTGATTCTGTGATTGCCGGCTGGCTTATTAGTGAGGTTGTTGCCATTGCCCAGCGCCATGGCTGCAATCTGGAAAGGCCCCGCGGGGCGTTTCCACTACCTGTTTTAAGGAGCAGAAATGCGTCGTATTGAAAGTTGCTTCCAGCGCCTCGCCGGTCAGAACCGCAAGGCCCTGATTCCTTTTGTAACCGCGGGTGATCCGGTAAAAGAAGTGACGGTGCCGCTGATGCACGCCATGGTAGACGCTGGCGCGGATATCATTGAATTGGGCGTGCCGTTTTCCGACCCCATGGCAGACGGGCCAGTGATCCAGCTGGCCTGTGAGCGCGCACTGGCGCACAACACTTCCACCCGCGATATTCTCGGCATGGTGAAGGCATTCCGCGAAACCAATACGGATACCCCTGTGGTCCTGATGGGTTACCTGAACCCGGTGGAAGTCATGGGCTACGAGGCCTTTGCCAAAGCCGCAGCGGATGCCGGTGTGGATGGGGTGTTGCTGGTGGATTTGCCGCCGGAAGAAGCACTGGAAGTGAAACCGGTAATGGATGCCCAGGGCCTGGACATGATTTTCCTGGTCGCGCCCACTACCTCGGATGCCCGTATCAAGCTGATTGGCAAAGCCGGCTCAGGCTATCTCTATTACGTTTCTCTGAAGGGCGTCACCGGCTCCGCAACCCTCAACGTGGATGAAGTGGCGAGCCGGGTTGAAACAATTCGCAACCTTGCTCAATTGCCCATTGGTGTCGGCTTTGGTATCAAAGACGCTGAATCTGCGCAGGCGGTGAGCCGGGTAGCCGATGGTGTGGTCGTCGGCAGTGCCCTGGTGAATCAAATTGCTGAAAACAAGGATACCCCGGACGCGATTAACGACGCGGTTGGCGGTATTCTCAGCGCTATGCGTAACGCCATGGATCAATAACGGGACCTTTGCATGAGCAATAGCAACTGGCTGGAGAAAATCCTCCCCGCCGTACGTCGCCCCCAGGAAAGTCGGCGCAATAATATTCCTGAAGGGTTGTGGCGAAAGTGCCCGCGTTGCGAAGGGGTGGTTTATCGGCCGGAACTGGATCGCAACATGGATGTGTGTCCCAAGTGCGATCACCATTTGCGTATTGATGCCCGTCGACGCCTGAAACTGTTTCTCGATGAAGGTGCTCAGACGGAAATTGGTGCTGAGCTGGCGCCGGTGGATCGTCTCAAGTTCAAGGACTCGAAGAAGTACAAGGACCGTTTGGTGGCAGCCCAGAAAACCACCGATGAAAAAGATGCCTTGGTGGTGCTGAAAGGGGCGTTACATGGCGAACCGCTGGTGGCCTGTGCCTTTGAGTTTAATTTCATGGGCGGCTCTATGGGGTCCGTGGTGGGGGAGCGTTTTGTTCGTGCCGTGAATGTCTGCCTGGAGCAGAAACTACCTCTGGTGTGTTTCGCGGCTAGTGGCGGGGCGCGTATGCAGGAAGCCCTGTTCTCGCTCATGCAGATGGCAAAAACCAGTGCCGCGTTGGAGAAGATGCGCCAGGCCGGTTTGCCGTTTATTTCCGTGCTGACGGATCCGGTTTATGGTGGCGTTTCTGCATCACTGGCCATGCTGGGGGATGTCAATGTGGCAGAGCCCAATGCCTTGATCGGTTTTGCGGGCCCGAGGGTCATTGAACAGACCGTGCGGCAGAAATTGCCGGAAGGCTTCCAGCGTAGCGAATTCCTGCTGGATCATGGCGCCATCGACATGATCGTGTCCCGGCATGATATGCGTGACACCCTTCACCGTTTACTGGCCAACATGATGGGCTGGTCACCACTGGCGCTGAATGACTGATACTTCCTTGCCTGATTCCTTGGCCGGGTGGCTGCGCCGCATCGAGGCCATGCACCCGGCAGAGATTGAACTGGGCCTGGATCGGCTCCATGGCGTTGCTGCCCGCCTGGCGGTGGCGCATTTCTCTGTTCCTGTGATTACCGTTGCCGGTACCAATGGCAAGGGCTCTACGCTGCGACTGATGACGGCCTTGGCTGAACGCCAGGGCCGCAAAGTCTGTTTGTATACCTCTCCCCATCTTCACCTGTTCAACGAGCGGGTCCGCCTGCCTGAAGGTCTGGCCGGTGATGCGCAGTTATGTGCCGCGTTTGCCCAGGTGGAGCAGGCGAGGGGCCAGGTGCCGCTTACCTATTTTGAATTCACTACGCTGGCTGCGCTCTGGTTATTCAAGGCCAGCGAGGCGGATCTGATATTGCTGGAAGTGGGGCTGGGTGGCCGGTTGGATGCGGTGAATATTGTGGAACCCGACGTGTCTGTAGTGACGTCCGTAGGACTTGATCACCAGGACTGGCTGGGCGATACCCGCGAGGCCATCGCTGCCGAGAAGTGTGGCATTGGCCGGGTGGACAAGCCGCTGGTGTTTGGCGAAATGAACTGGCCAGACAACCTTGTTTCGCTGGTCGCAACGCTGGGTGCGAGGCCGGTGTTTGCCGGCCGGGATTTTCATGCCCAGGACGAGGCGCTGGTTTTGTCAGGTGACCGACAGTTGTGTTTGCCCGCGCAGGTGCGCCTGGGGGCAGACAATCTGGCCACGGCCTGCCAGGCGTTATCTCTGGCGGGTGTAGAGTGCGGCGATGCGGATGTGGCGGCGGTGGCTAAACTGGGCCTGTTTGGGCGTTGCGAGCAGCAGCATATCGGCGGGGTATCCTGTTGGTTTGATGTGGGCCACAATCTGCCGGCGGTACAGCGTTTTCTGCAGCAGCTTCCGGCCTGTGCCGGGACCCGGCATCTGGTGTTCGGTATGATGGCCGATAAACCCGTTGATGCAGTGATTGGGCTATTCGACGGCATGGCTGCCCGATGGTATCTGGCCGCACCACAGATTCCCCGTGCGGCACCGACGGCAAGACTGCGAGAGGGGCTACCTGACACGGCGCAGTACCAGGAGTATGCCAGTGTGGCGGCGGCCGCTCGCGCCGCGCTGGATGCGGCTGGTGGTGAAGATCAGGTGGTCGTCTTTGGTTCCTTTTATACTGTGGCAGAAGCTCGGGAGCAGGCGCAGTAACGGCAGCGCTAGCGAATGCTGAATGGAGAAACCGGTGGATAATCGAGCGCGTCAGCGCATTGTGGGTATTGTACTGTTACTGATTCTGGCCGGCGCACTGGCACCGTTCCTGTTCCGTACCCCTGAGCAGGTGCGCAATGCGTTGGATATGCGTATTCCCGAGCCGCCGGAACACAAAACCGTACTGGTTGAACCTGTAGTGCCGCAGGAGCGTCTGGACACGGCGGACGAGCGTATCGAGGCTGATCGTGAGGCGATTCAAGACGCTGCTGAGCAACAGCTCGGTGACCAAGATGGCGACGAGGACACGCAAACCGTTCCGCAACAGCCGGAACCGGTCGCGCCAGTGGAGGACGATGCGCCAGTACCTCCGCCGGAAAATCCTGTGACGCCGCAGCAGGTCGATCCCGCCGATGGCCCTGTGCTGGCCGGTTTTGTGGTCCAGACGGGCAGTTATTCCGATGCGGATAATGCCAGCGGCATGGTCGATAAACTCAAGGCCGCAGGCTATCGGGCATACATACAGACCGACAGCCATGAAGGGAAAGTGGTGCATCGGGTGATGGTCGGGCCGGAAATTCGCAAGGACGATGCTGAATCCACCCGGCAGAAGCTGGCCGACGACGAGCGTTTCAAGCTTAAGGGGCTGGTGCGGATTTACGTACCCTGACGGATGGCAGCCCGTGTGGTTGTGTCCCTGTTTCGTGCAGTGGGAAAACCGGGCATGCATGGGCAAGCGGGTTCGCCTCTGATAAACTGCGCCGTCTGTATTTACAGGGTGCCATGTCTGCCTTTTCCTGGTCCGGCATTGCCCTTTTTCAGCCCTAACCCGCCGGCGAGAGCACGCTTTACATGAATCTGGCAGACGGCATCATTCTGTTTGTTATCGCAGTCTCCGCACTTCTGAGTGTGCGCCGTGGATTTACCCGCGAAGCCTTTTCGTTGCTCACATGGGTAGCGGCCTTTATTATCGCGCGCCTGTTCAGCCCGGCCCTGGATCTCCTTCTCCAGGAGCAGATCTCCCCCCCCAGCCTGCGGGCCGCTGTCGCTTTCGGCAGCCTGTTCGCCTTGACGTTGGCGGTGGGAGCCCTCATCAACCATTTGCTCGGTGAGCTGATCCGCGTCACCGGCCTGAGTAGTACAGATCGATTGATGGGTATGGTGTTCGGCGCCCTGCGTGGGGTCTTGCTGATGGTCGTACTGGTTGCCCTGGGTCGGCATCTGTTTGCCGCTGACCCCTGGTGGCACGAATCTACCCTGGTGCCGCATCTGGTGATGATGGAAGCGTGGACCCGGGACGTTGGCGAGAGTCTTCTCGCCTTTATCATGAATGTAAGCGGCAGCTAGAGGTAAGTACCATGTGCGGCATTGTGGGTATTGTCGGTCATAGCCATGTGAACCAGGGGATCTACGATGCCCTGACCGTTCTCCAGCATCGTGGCCAGGATGCGGCTGGTATCGTGACCTGTGACGGTGATCGTCTCTACCTGCGCAAGGATAACGGCATGGTGCGCGATGTTTTCCGCACCCGCCATATGCGTCGGTTGGTCGGTAACATGGGGATTGGCCATGTACGCTATCCCACGGCAGGCAGCTCCAGTTCGGCGGAAGCCCAGCCGTTCTATGTAAACTCTCCCTACGGCATTACGCTGGCCCACAACGGCAACCTGACGAATGCGGAAGCGCTGGCCGAGCATATCTTTCGTGCCGACCTGCGCCACATCAATACCACCTCCGATTCCGAAGTTCTGCTGAACGTGTTTGCCCACGAGCTGCAAAGCCGCGGCAAATTGCAGCCAGAACCTGAAGACATCTTTGATGCGGTGGCTGCAGTCCATCAACGGGTGGAAGGGGCCTACGCCGTGGTGGCCATGATCACTGGCTACGGCATCCTGGCTTTCCGCGACCCCCATGGTATTCGCCCGGTGTGCTTTGGCCGCAAGGACACCCCGAACGGACCCGAATATATGGTGGCTTCCGAGTCTGTGGCTTTGTCTTCCCTGGGTTTCCATGTGGAGCGTGATCTGGCCCCGGGCGAAGCGATTTACATCACCGCTGATGGTGAGATGCATACCCGTCAGTGCGCGCAATCCCCGAGCCTGCATCCGTGTATTTTCGAGCAGGTTTATCTGGCACGACCGGATTCCATCATTGATGGTATCTCCGTGTACAAGGCGCGCCTGCGCATGGGGGAAAAACTGGCCGAGAAAGTGGAACGTGAATGGCCGGACCACGATATCGATGTGGTCATCCCGATTCCTGATACCAGCCGAACGTCCGCCTTGCAGATGGCCAACCATCTGGGCGTGAAATACCGTGAAGGCTTTATCAAGAACCGTTATATCGGTCGTACCTTCATTATGCCGGGCCAGCAGCAACGTAAGAAATCGGTGCGCCAGAAACTCAATGCCATTGAGCTGGAATTCCAGGGCAAGAATGTATTGCTGGTGGATGATTCCATCGTGCGCGGTACCACCTGCAACGAAATTATCCAGATGGCTCGGGAAGCCGGCGCGCGCAAAGTGTATTTCGCCTCAGCGGCGCCTGCGGTGAAATACCCGAACGTCTATGGCATTGATATGCCGGTGGCCCAGGAACTGATTGCCCACGGCCGTACCACCGATGAAATTGGTGAACTGATCGGCGCTGACCGGTTGATCTACCAGGATCTGGATGATTTGGTGGAAACCTGCCAAGAGGGCAACCCGAATGTGGCGTCCTTTGATTGCTCCGTGTTCAATGGCGAGTATCTGGCCGGCAATATCACCCCGGACTATCTGGCCAACCTGGAAGCGCGGCGCAACGACGCGGCTAAAGGTAACAGCGAGAAAACCCAGGCCCTGGCGGATAACGAAATTATCGACCTGCATAATGCTAATTAATGCGGGCACGCAGCACGCCACAGGCAACAAGGCAGTGCTGACAGATGCATGAATCCGTCGCTGCGAATGAGCACAAATCTCTGACGCGTTGTTGTCTGTCGCGTGCGGCATGAAAGCGAGAATAAACCATGAGTGATGATCTGGATCCGACAACCTTGAGTGTGGAAACCCTGGCCATTCGAACGGCGCAATTGCGCACGGATGAAATGGCGCATTCGGATCCCATCTTCATGACCTCCAGCTTCGTCTACGAAAACGCGGCGCAAGCAGCGGCGCGATTTAGTGGGGAAGAGCCCGGCAACATCTACTCCCGTTTTACCAACCCTACCGTACGCGCCTTTGAGCAGCGGCTTGCGGCTCTGGAAGGCGGCGAGGCCTGTGTGGCTTTCGCGTCCGGGATGGCGGCGATCAGCGGCACGTTTTTCGCTTTGCTGGCGCCAGGCGATCACATCGTCAGTTCTCGCAGCGTGTTCGGAACGACCAACGTGATCTACGATCGTTACCTGAAGAAATTTGGTATCGACACCACGCTGGTGGACATGAGCGACCTGTCCCAGTGGCAAGCGGCGATTCGTCCGGAAACCAAGATGCTGTTTCTGGAAACACCGTCGAATCCTCTCGCGGAAGTAGGCGATATTGCCGCTTTGGCCAAGCTGGCCCATGACAACGGGGCGTTGCTGGTGGTGGATAACTGTTTCTGCACCCCGGCCCTGCAAAAACCTATTGAGCTGGGTGCTGACCTGATTATCCATAGCGCCACCAAATACCTGGACGGGCAGGGGCGTTGCCTCGGTGGTGCCGTGGTTGGCCCTAAAGAACCCATGAATGACGTCCTCGGGTTTGTGCGTTCTGCCGGTTCTTGTATGAGCCCGTTCAATGCCTGGGTCTTTATCAAGGGGCTGGAAACGCTGAGCCTGCGAATGAAGGCGCAAAGCGAACGGGCTATGGTGTTGGCTGAGTGGCTGGAATCGCAGCCGGGCATTGCACGTGTACATTATGCTGGCCTGAAAAGTCATCCACAGCATGAACTGGCGGGCAAGCAACAGTCGGCCTATGGCGCAGTGATGTCCATTGAAGTGGAAGATGCTGCGGGTAATCGTGATCGTCAGGCAGCCTGGCGCTTTATTGATGCCACTCGCCTGATTTCCATTACGGCCAACCTTGGCGATGTTAAAACAACCGTGACTCACCCGGCGACGACTACCCATGGGCGAGTCAACGAAGAAGAAAAGCAGCGAGCCGGTGTGACAGAGAACTTGATTCGTCTGGCCATTGGCCTGGAGGCGGTTGAGGATCTGCAGGCAGACCTGAGCCGCGGTCTGAAGGCGCTGGCCAACGCCTGATTTCCCGCCTCGCTGTCCGTATTGGCAATGAATGCATAAAGGGGACGCATGCAGGCACTGGATAAAGCTCTGGCCCAGGTAGGCCGTGTTGTACTGGGCAAAGAAGAACAACTGAAACTGGCGCTCACTTGCATGCTGGCCAATGGCCATCTGCTAATCGAAGACCTGCCGGGCATGGGTAAAACCACGTTGGCCCATGCGCTGGCCCGCGTGTTCCAGCTGGATTACCGGCGGGTGCAGTTCACCAGCGATATGCTGCCGGCGGATATCCTTGGTGTGTCCGTATTCGATCCCAACACCCAGCAATTCTCCCTCCGCGAAGGCCCGGTATTCACCCAGCTGCTGCTGGCTGATGAAATCAATCGTGCCACGCCGAAAACCCAGAGCGCCTTGCTGGAAGCCATGGAAGAACGGCAAGTCACCCTGGATGGGGTGACCCGGCCATTGCCCGCGCCATTTTTTGTGGTGGCGACGCAGAATCCCGTGGATCAAGCCGGTACTTTCGTGCTGCCGGAATCCCAGCTGGACCGTTTTCTGATGCGTATCTCCCTGGGCTATCCGGCTCCGGATGTGGAGCTGGAACTGCTCGCGGGCGGTGATTTGCGCCAGCAGGTGCGCGAGTTGAAAGCGGTAATTAATGGCGAAGGGCTGATGAAGCTGGCCCAGGTAGTGGGCAAAATCCGGGTGACCCGCGAGCTGCTCGACTATGTACAGCGACTGCTTGACGCTACGCGCTCCGATGACCGCTTTGTGGCGGGGCTGTCACCCCGTGCGGGTTTGGGGCTGTTACGTGCCGCACGGGCCTGGGCGCTGATTACCGGCCGTGACTATGTGCTGCCAGAAGACGTGCAGGCGGTCTGGGCCTCGGTGGCAGAGCATCGCCTGAGTGCTCGGCAAGGGGGCAGCGTGGCTGCCATTAGCCAGTCATTGCTCCAGTCCGTGCCTGTGGTACGGCGCTAGGGCGGCATCGTGAGGCTTCCTCAAGGACCGCGCCGGCTGTACGAGCGATGGTTGGCACGCCGTTTGCCGGCAGCCAGTCAGATCGTTTTCAACCAGAAACGTATTTTTATTTTCCCTACCGGCTACGGGTTCTTCTATCTGTTAGTGGCCGCTCTGCTGTTTATCGGTGGCATCAATTATGAAAACAACCTGATTCTGGCGCTGTCGTTTCTGATGGCAAGCCTGTTTCTGGTCGCCATTCTGCATACCTTCCGCAATTTATCCGCCCTGGGCCTGCGCAATGGCACGGCGGAATCCGGTTTCAGTGGTGAAGAAGGGGCACTGGAAGTGGTGCTGTTCGCTGAACAGCGAGCCCACCATTGCATCTGGTTGCGCTGGCCAGGGCAGGACGCACAACAGGTGAGTGTTCTGGCAGGCGAGGAGGAGAGCCTGTGGCTGAATTTGCCGTTGGCTAGCAGGGGAAAAGTGACGGCACCACGGCTGAAAGTGGAAAGCCGCTTCCCACTGGGTCTGCTGCGGACCTGGTCCTACGCGACTCTCGATCATTATTGCCTGGCCTGGCCTCGTCCGCAGGAAAGCGCGGATTGTCCCGCCGACGGTGGCAAGCATAACCAGAGAGCATTCAGCAGTGGCCAGCCTGGAAACGACGAGTTTCAGGGGCTGCGCCGTTATGTTCCGGGTGATTCCCTGCGCAAGATCGACTGGAAAGGCTATGCCCGTGGCCGTGGCCTGAACACCAAGCTGTTTGATGAGCCCGTGGGCGGAAGACTCTGGCTACGTTGGGACAAACTGGACGGGATGGGTGATGAACAACGTCTTTCCATCCTCTGTCACTGGGTGCTGGAACTGGATC